>DATJMA010000071.1:0-238359 GCA_035509055.1 Bryobacteraceae bacterium
GACTGGCCACTGCGGCGATTCGCACCTGGACATCCTTGTCGCCGGTCATATCGATGAGGAGCGGGAGCAGCGAATTCCGGTCGGAGGCGAGGCTCAGAGCAACGACGGCCTGCATGCGCGTATCCGGATTGTGCGACGTCAGGGCCTTCTGGAGGATGTCGGTCGACTGCGCGTCCGCCGGCGCCTGGACGGTCGATGAGAACAGCAGGAACGGCAAAACCAGACCGGCGAGATATTTCAAGTTTCACCTCCGCGGGCAGGACCCTCGATGGGAATCTATCACAGGCATGCTTCGGCGGTGAAGACGCGGTGCTACGCTTGAGGGCATGGTCTACCAAATTGAACACGGGCGTGCGCGGCCCCGGCGCGCGGGATACATCGCGCTGATCGTGGCGTTGCTGGTCGTCCTGTTCGGCGCCCGTTCCATGGCCTCGTACGCGATCGAGATCGCCTGGTGGAAGGAATTGGGGCAGTTTCGAACCTGGCTGAGCATGCTGTACTACAGCGTGGCGCCGGTTACTTTGGCCACCATCATTGCGTTCGCCGTGCTGTGGCTGGCGCACGCGCGGGCGCTGAAGTTCGCCGATACCAGCTTGCACGAGCACCGGCTGTATTCGCGGCTTTCGGCGCTGGTGCTGTTGCTGCTGGGCTACCTCGTCGCGGCGTCCGCGATCGACACGTGGACGGTGGTGCGTTTTGCGGGCTCGCGCAACCTGCCGGCCGCCGCCACCGCCTGGCACGACGCGATTTTCGGCAAGCCGCTCTCTTTTTATCTGTTCGATCTGCCTTTTTACGGCATGCTGCGGAGTTACGTGCTGGCCCTGGTGGTCGTGAGCATTCTGCTGTACTGGCTGGCCGCGCGCGCGTGGCAACTGCGCTACAAACTCGGCGACCTGCAATCGACGCGGGAGTTCGACCCGGCGATTTTCCGGCTGGAAGGAGGTCTGGAGTCGCGGTTCCTTCGCGGAGCGGCGGTGTTCCTGCTCCTGGCGCTGGCCGTGCGCTTCTTCCTGGGGCGCTTTGAGATGGTCTACAACGAACATGGCACGTTTCTGGTGGGCGTGGATTACGTGGATCTCCACGTCGGCCTGCCCATGCAGTGGCTGCTGATTGCCGCGTGCTTCGCCGCTTCGGCGTTTCTGTGGATGGGCCGCTGGATTCTCGCGGCGAGCATGTCGCTGGCGCTGGTGGTGGCGTTCGCGGCGCCCCGCCTGGTTTCGGCCCTCTACGTTCGTCCAAACGAGATCTCGCTCGAGCGGCCGTTTATCGATACGCATATTCACGCCACGCGGAGCGCGTACGGACTGGAGCAGCGCGTGAAGGAAATCGAGTTCAACGCCGATCCCAACGGCAGCATCGATACCTCCAAACACAAACCGCTGCTCGACAACGTCAGGCTCTGGGACTACAAGGCGTTCCACGATACCATCACCCAGCTTCAGGCACTGCGCACTTACTACACCTTCAACGACAGCGACGTGGACCGCTACACGATCGACGGGCAATACAAGCAGGTGCTGCTCGCGCCGCGCGAGCTCGACATCAGCAACCTGCCGGATGCGCGCAACAACTGGATCAACCCGGCATTCATATATACGCATGGCTACGGCCTGGTGCTGGCGGAAGTCGCCAAGATGACGCAGGACGGCCTGCCGGTGCTGATGATTCAGGACGCGCCGCCGAAGATCGAAACTCCCAGTATCAAGCTGACGCGGCCCGAGATTTATTACGGCGAGGTGACGCACGAGCCGGTGTTCGTCAACACGGCCGAGGCGGAGTTCAACTATCCTTCCGGCGAGAGCAACGCCACCACGCGCTACCAGGGCACGGGAGGTTTCCCCATCGATTCGTTCGGCATGCGGCTGGCCGCGGCGATGGACGAGGGCGAGCCCAACATCATGCTCACCAGCTATTTCACCCCGAACAGCCGCATGATGATCCATCGCAAGGTGCGCGACCGCGTGCAGGAACTTGCGCCCTTCCTGGCGTGGGATTCGGACCCCTATCTGGTCATCACGGATGCCGGCCGACTGGTGTGGATCGTCGACGGTTATACGACCTCGGACGCGCATCCTTACTCGCGCTCGGTCGACGTGGGCGACATGGGAAGCCTGAACTACGTTCGCAATGCGGTGAAGGCAACCATCGACGCCTACGATGGCGAAACCCACTTCTATGTGTTCGCGCCGGACGATCCGATTATCGGGGCGTACCGGAATCTGTTCCCCGACTTGTTCCTTCCGGAATCGCAAATGCCGGCCGATTTGCGGCGGCACGCGCGCTATCCGGAGACGTTGCTGAGTATTCAGGCGGAAATTTACCGGACCTATCACATGCTCGACCCGCAATCCTTCTACAACAAGGAGGACGTGTGGGAGCTGGCGCAGCATTCCGGGCAGGATTCGAACGCGACTTCCGTCACGCCAACTTATGTGATGGCTACGGTGCCGGGAGAGAACCAGCCGGAGTTTCTGTTGATACTGCCCTTCACCCCGCGCAGCAAGAACAACCTGATCGGCCTGATGATGGCGCGCTGCGACGGCAATCATCTGGGGGACAATGTCGTGCTGCTGCTCTCCAAACAGGAGCTGATTCCAGGCCCGATGAACGTGGCGGCGTACATTAATCAGGACCAGAACATCTCGAAGGACCTTACTCTGTGGAATCAGCAGGGTTCGCACGTACTGCGGGGGCAGATCACGATTTACCCCGTGGGAAATACGTTTTTGTATGTGGACCCCATTTATATACAGGCCAGCCAGGGTAGCATGCCGCAATTGAAGAAGATCGTGCTCGCGGTGGGCAGCCGGCTGATCTATGCCGATAACTACGACGAAGCCCTGGCGCAGCTTTCGAGCGGGGCGCAGCAGTTGATCCAGCAGGCAACCGCGGCTTCCCCGAACCCGGCGGCTGGCACTGCGGCGCCGGCGGCGGTTTCGAACGCGGACCAGAAGCTGGCGCGGGTGCGCGATCATTTGCGGCGGTACCGCGATTTAGCGGCGCAGGGTAAGTGGGCCGAGGCCGGCAAAGAGCTCGAGGCTATCGAAGCAGAAGTGAAACAGTAAGCTTCGGAATGGCAAAACCGCAGCCGTCTCCGGCGGTTGCGGCGCGAGTTCCAGGTGCGGAAGCTCACTCTCGCGATGCACCGATGGCTGTTCGCGTGCATCCATAGCGTAGATACGATATGGCGAATCGACGGCCCGGCAGCGCTTCCGATCCGCTGTGGTACAAAGACGCGATCATTTATGAGCTGCACGTAAAGGCGTTCGCCGACAGCAATGCCGATGGCATCGGGGATTTTCCCGGCCTGATGCAGAAACTGGATTACCTCCAGGATCTCGGCGTCACGTGCATCTGGCTGTTACCTTTCTTTCCTTCGCCATTGCGCGACGACGGTTACGACATCGCCGATTATCAGAATGTCCATCCCAGTTACGGCACGCTCGACGACTTCAAAGCGTTTCTGGCGGCGGCGCACGACCGCGAACTGCAAGTGATGATCGAGCTCGTGATCAATCACACCTCCGACCAGCATCCCTGGTTTCAAGCCGCGCGCTCGGCTCCCGCCGGTTCCCCGGAACGGGCCTATTACGTCTGGAGCGACAGCGACGAAAAATACAAGGACGCCCGTATCATTTTTACCGATACCGAAAAGTCGAACTGGACCTGGGATCCGGTGGCGAAGGCGTATTTCTGGCACCGCTTCTTCTCGCACCAGCCCGATCTCAACTTCGACAATCCGCGGGTGCTCGAAGAAGTGCTGAACATCATGCGCTTCTGGCTGGATCTGGGGGTGGATGGCGTGCGGCTGGACGCGATTCCCTATCTCGTCGAGCGCGACGGCACAAACTGCGAGAATCTGCCGGAAACGCACGCCATTATCAAAGCCGTGCGGCGCGCGATGGATGAGGGCTACGCCAACCGCACGATTCTGGCCGAGGCAAACCAGTGGCCCAGCGATGTGAGGCCTTACTTTGGCGATGGCGACGAGTGCCACATGGCGTTCCATTTCCCGGTGATGCCGCGCATCTACATGGCGCTGCGCCAGGAAGACCGGCTGCCGATTGTCGACATCATGAAACAGACGCCCGATATCCCCGACAGCTGCCAGTGGGCGATGTTTTTGCGCAACCATGACGAACTTACTCTCGAAATGGTCACCAGCGACGAGCGCGATTACATGTACCTGGCATACAGCGCGGATCCGCGCACACGCCTCAACTTAGGCATCCGCCGGCGGCTCGCGCCGCTGATGGACAACAATCGCCGGCGGATCGAGCTGCTGAACAGCTTGCTTTTCTCGCTGCCAGGGACGCCGGTGGTGTATTACGGCGATGAAATCGGCATGGGCGATAACGTGTATCTCGGCGATCGTAACGGAGTGCGCACTCCCATGCAATGGAATTCCGACCGCAACGCGGGTTTCAGCCGCGCCAATCCGGCTATGCTCTACAGCCCGGTGATCATGGACCCGGTTTGGGGTTACCAGGCGCTCAATGTAGAGGCGCAGCAGAGCGATCCATCCTCGCAGTTGAACTGGATGCGCAACATGATTGCGCTGCGCAAGCTGTTCCGCGTGTTTGGCCGGGGAACGTTGGAATTTCTGGCGCCGGCGAACCGCAAAATCCTGGCCTATCTGCGGCGTTTGGACGGCGAACAGATTCTCTGCGTGATGAACCTCTCGCGCTTCGCGCAGCCGGTGGATCTGGAAATGGCCGATCTGGCCGGCATGGTCCCGGTGGAAATGCTCGGCTATGTGGAGTTCCCCGCCATTACGCGTCAACCGTACCGTCTGACGCTCGGTCCGTATGGGTTTCTCTGGCTCGAACTGCACGCCGCGGACCAGACGGGCGCTCCGGTGGCGGCGCCCGTGGAGGTGGAGGTGAAAACCGAAGCCATAACCGGCTGGGCGGGGCTAATTCCCGATCTGGAAGCGAAGGTACTGCCGGAATATTTGCCGAAACAGCGATGGTTCGGCGGCAAGTCGCGCCGGATTCGCAAGGTGCAGGTATCGGATTGGGCCGAGTTCGCGGGGGCGGCGCTGTTCATCCTGGATGTGGACTACGATGCCGGCGCGCCCGAACGGTACTTCGCGCCGCTGTTCGCCAGGAGCGGCGCGGTGCAGGATGCGCTTCAGGACGATGCCTTCGCGAAAGCGCTCCTGACGATTCACGAATTTTCCACCGTGCAGGGCAGAGTCAGGGGCGAACTGGCCGGGGAAGCCAGCGAAGGGGCGCCGTCGATGGCGGTGCACCGGTTGTCAGGGGAGCAAAGTAATTCGTCGATCATCTACGGCGATCGCCTGATTCTGAAAGTATTCCGGCGGCTTCAGGCGGGGAAGAATCCCGATATCGAAATTGGAAAGTATCTCACCGGGCGCGCCCATTTCGATCACGTGCCGGCTTTCATGGGCGCGATCGAGTACCGCCGGGATCCCGCGGAACCTTACGCCGTCGCCATGCTTCAGAGGCTGGTCGCCAACGAAGGCGACGGGTGGACCTGGACCACCGAAGAGCTAGAGCGGTATTACGAGAATGGCGCGCGGGCGGCTTTTCCACAGGTGCCCGAAGCGGCGCGCGATCATGTGGGCGCATTTCTCGAAGCCGCCGCCGTTTTGGGCAGGCGCACCGCCGAACTGCACATGGCGCTGGCGGCAGCCACGGACGATCCGGCATTCGCGCCCGAGCCGCTGGACGCACATCAAATCGGTTCCGAGACAACCCGAATGCGCGGCGACGCCGCGGAGGCTTTCGATTTGCTGAAGGCCAATCTCTCGGCGCTGCCCGATGAAATTCTGGTGATGGCCGGAGCCGCGTTGGGAAAGCGCCGGCAGATCGTCGAACGCCTGGGGCTCCACGCCGGGGATCGCGACTACGGAAAGCGAATCCGCACGCACGGCGACTACCATCTGGGACAGGTTCTGCGCACCAGGAACGACTTCGTGATCATCGATTTCGAGGGCGAACCGGCGCGTCCGCTGGGCGAGCGCCGCGCCAAGCACTCGCCCCTGAAAGACGTGGCGGGAATGTTGCGGTCGTTCAGCTATGCCGCGAACGCCACGCTGATGACTTATACCACCCGCCATCCCGAGGATTTCGAAGCGCTCGAGCCGTGGGCCACGCTCTGGGAACGCACGGTTAGCGCGGAGTTTCTGGCCACTTATCGCGAGGGTACGCAAGGAAGTAACATTCTGCCGCCGGCCGAAGAGGACTTCCGCAGGCTGCTGGATGCGTATTTGCTGGAAAAAGCCACTTACGAACTGATGTACGAACTGAATAACCGGCCGACGTGGGTGCGGATTCCCCTGGCCGGCATCCTGGCGCTGACGGCATAAAACCATGGCGGATCCAGTGGTGCAGCAGATCGAACCGGCCGACGCAGTGATCGGGTTGGTGCCGGTGGGGCGCGACGGCAATGTGTTGGAGAAAACGATCGCCCACATTGTGGAGACCCCGGTCCCAATACGCGTCGCCCTGCTTCATCCTCCGCTCGCCGGCGGCAACGGCCAGGCGCCGGCGGCTCCGCCGAACTGGCAGTTCATCGCCAGTTCGCAACTTACTTTCGATCCTTCCTCGCCGGGACAGAGCCTGGGAGAGGGATTCCGCGCCACTTTCGAAACGGCGCAAAAACTCAATTCGCGCGCCTGCGCGCTGGTGGCGTCCGATCTTTCCACCACTACCGTGGATTGGGTCACCCTCTTGCTTCAGCCGGTTCTCGAACAGCAGTTCGACCTGGTAACGCCGTGTTACGCGCGCCATCCGTTCGAGGGCATGATCAACCGCGCCATCGTTTATCCGTTAGTGCGGGCGCTCTATGGAATGCGGATTCGCAACCCCATGGGGCCGGATTTCGGCGTTTCCAGCCGGCTTTTGGAGAGGGTTTGCAGCGGGCCCCATGCGCGTTGGCACGTTCTGCCGTCGCTGGCCGCCGAGGCGGTCACCAGCGGCATGCCGCTGTGCCAGGCGCACCTCGGCCCCCGCAATTATGGCGCTCCGGACGGGACGGACCTCAGCTCGCTGCTGGCGCGCGTGCTAGGCCCGGTGTTCCTCGACGTGGAGCGGTACGCGGCCTACTGGCAGCGGGCCCGCGGATCGCAGCCGGTTCGCGAATTCGGACAACCGATGTACGTGGAAACGCAGAGTGCGATGGATGTCAGCCGCCTGATCGACTCGTTTCATTTAGGCGCGCAGAACTTGCAGGAGATCTGGGGTTTGATTTTGCCGCCATCCACGCTGGTGGAGCTGCGCCGTATGGCGCGCAATAGCGCGGCGCAATTCCGCATGGCGGATGCGATCTGGGCGCGGGTGGTCTACGATTTCGCCCTGGCGCACCGCTTGCGCACCATCAGCCGGGAACAGATGTTGCGCGCGTTGACACCGATTTACCTGGGATGGGTCGCCTCCTACGCGCTCGAATTGGAACAGGCGTCGCCGGAAGCGGCGGAGCAGAGGCTGGAACGGCTCTGCTTGGTTTATGAGGAGACGAAAGCCTATTTCGTCTCGCGGTGGCGTTGGCCGGACCGCTTCAATCCCTAACGGAGAGGAGAGAATTCCATGTGGGAACAAGTCAGGCAAACCTTGAATCAATCGACCGTGGGCGCGCTGAGTTGGCTGGCCGGCCTATTGCCCGGTTTACTCGCCCTGCTGGTGGCCGTTCTGTGCTCGCTGGGGCTGGCGTGGGTGGTGGCCGCGATTCTCCGGCGCGTCTTCACTTCCATCCATTTCGATGAACGATTGGAGGGGTGGGGCTTCACCGGCCTGGCCGAATATTCGCCACGGCACACGCCGTCGCTGCTGGTCACGCGGGTGGTGGCATGGGCCATCGTGCTGGCGGGGCTGGTGCTGGGGCTCGGCGCGGTGGAGGCCACCGGAACCTCGGAGCTGACCATGCGGCTTTTCGATTATCTGCCGAACGTGGCCATCGCGATCGTAGTGTTTATTGCCGGCGCAGTCATTGCGCGCTACCTGGCGCGCATGGTGCTGATTGAATCCGTCAACATGAATCTGCATTACGCGCGCCTGTTGAGCGTGGGCGTCAAATGGCTGGTGATGGTGTGTACCATCGCCATCGCGCTGGATCACCTGGAGATCGGGACCGACATCGTCCACCTGGCGTTCGGGATTTTGTTTGGCGGGATCGTGCTGGCGCTGGCGCTCGCCGTCGGGTTGGGATCCAAGGACATTGTCAGCCGGTCGCTCGAAAGGGAATCAAGGCTTCCCGCCGATACCGAAAAACCCATCCGGCACATCTGAGTGTGCCACGCACTCGCAGGCGAAGACGTACATGCCGGCGGACCAGGCCTGGTACTTCACTCCCATGGGCGCGCGGGTCTGGCCGTGATGCCACTCGTTGAATTGCCCCACACGATTGAGGGCGGCGAGGCGGCTGAGTGCGGTCGCAGCAAAATCCAGCCTGCCGGCTTTCACCAGGGCGGCCACATAAAATCCGCCGATGAAGGGCCAGATGCCCCCGTTGTGATAGTGGTGTGGAAGGTTCAGCATGCCGTAATAATCGCGCCAATCGGGATGCCCCGGCTCGATTACCGGGGTCAGGCTGGCCATCGGAGCGTCCGCCATTCCGCGCCGCTCCATGAAATCGAGAATCGCCGCGGTCTTCGATTCATCGGCTACGCCGGAAAGGATGGCGAGCAAGTTTCCCAGGGAGTCGAACCACTCGCCGACGGCGCGAAAGCCCAGGTAGGGAAGATAGTACCGTTCCGATACGAGGTCGCGCTTCACCGGCAGCCAGCGCTTGCGTCCCAGGGAATCCTGGTCTTTCCTGCTTTCAGTGCTGAAGGTGTGAGCAACGTGACGCAGCATATTGCCATCGCCCTCGTACCAGAAGAACCGGTTGATTGTCTCCGCCACCGATTTTGCGCGCTCATATTCGCCGGCGGCGCGCAAGGCGAGCACATAGAGGCAATTGAGGTACAATCCTTTGCCACGCGTACAGAAAAGATCCTGCCAGTCGGCGCTTTCCTGCATGCTCAGGAGTCCGCTTCGATCGACATCCTGACATTCGTACCATTTGAGGACCGCGGCCGCCGCTGCCGGGTCGGGCGCGATCAGGGAACTGCCGATGATCCACCACAACCCGCTATCGGCGTAGGCGCGGAAATTGGGGCGTAGAGTGGCGGAATCGACGTTGTTAGGAATCTCTCCGTTCAAGGCCTGATTCCGGCGAAGCAAATCCACACTGGCGCGCAGGGCGCGCTCAATCTGTCCGTCGTCGATGAAGCGCGCGCCGAGCACCGCGATCATGCTGTCGCGCGCCCACACCTGATGATGTCCCAGCGGCGCGCCGGAAGCCATCATGCCCGTGCCCGCCGCGCACATTTGAAGGGCGGACACGGCCTCCGAATAGTCCACGCTTCATTTTAGCGGCGCCGCGGCGGCTCGCTCCGGGATTGTCCGACATGTGCGCCGCCACACAGTGCTTCCCGCTCGTGATAGAATCTTCCGGGCAACCCCATCTAAAATGAAAAAAGTGTCTTCCGCAACCAATCCGAAATCTGCGTTTCCGAAAGCGCCGACAGGAATCGATGGATTGGACGAGATCACCGGGGGCGGTCTTCCCAAAGGCCGCACCACACTTGTCGTTGGCAGTCCTGGATGCGGAAAAACCTTAATGACCATGACCTTTTTGACTCATGGCGCAATGCACTGCGGCGAACCCGGTGTGTGCATCCAGTTCGAGGAGACAGCCGAAAAGTTGGCCGCGAACCTGGTTTCGCTCGGTTTCGATCTCAACGATCTCAGCCGGCGCAAAAAGCTTCTGGTCGACCACATCTTTATCGATCGCAATGAAATCGAGGAGACCGGCGAGTACAACCTGCAGGGATTGTTCATCCGGCTGGGTCTCGCGGTGGACACCATTAAAGCCAAACGCGTGGTGATGGACGGCATCGAGACGCTGTTTGCCGGGCTTCAGGACCAGGCTGTCCTGCGTTCCGAGCTGCGGCGCCTGTTCACATGGCTGGACGACCATAACCTGACGGCCATTGTCACCGGCGAGCGCGGGGACAAAATGCTTACGCGCCACGGGCTCGAAGAGTATATCGCCGATTGCGTCATCCTGCTCGACCACCGCGTCACCGACCAGATTTCCACGCGGCGTCTCCGCGTCGTCAAATATCGCGGTTCGCCGCACGGTACCGACGAGTATCCATTCCTCATCGACGAAGACGGCATCACGCTGATGCCGGTAACCTCGCTGGGTTTGACCCACAAGGCCCCGAAAGAAAGAGTCTCCAGCGGCATTCCGGCGCTGGACGAAATGCTGGGCGGCAAAGGATTCTACCGCGGCAGCAGTATTTTGGTCTCCGGCACCGCGGGTACCGGTAAAAGCAGCATCGCCGCGCGGTTTGCGGAAGCCGCCTGCGCCCGCGGCGACGCCTGTGTTTATTTCGCATTTGAAGAATCGCCCAGCCAGATCGCCCGTAACATGGCTTCGCTCGGAGTCCAGCTCGATCCCTGGGTGAAGAAAGGCCTGCTGACCTTTCATGCCTCCCGCCCGACCAGCACCGGCCTCGAGATGCACCTCGCGGTGATGCAGAAGATGGTGGCGAAACTGGCCCCCAAAGTAGTGGTTCTGGATCCGATCACCAGTATTTTCGCGGCTGGAAATACGCATGGTACGCAGGTCATGTTCACGCGCATGATCGACTTCCTGAAGATGCGCGGGGTCACCTCGATTTTTACCAACCTGATGGCGGCCAACGGTTCGGTTCATACTTACGAAGGGGTATCGTCGCTAATGGATACCTGGATCTCCGTGGAGTTTGTAAGTGCCAACGGATCCGGACCGGCGCGGATTCTCTCCGTAATTAAATCCAGAGGGATGGCCCATTCCCGTCAAGGCCGCGAACTGATCATGAAAAGGGGACACCTGGACCTGGCTCCAGCCCCGGAAGAGGTCCAGGGATGAGCACCCCCAAGAAGTCTGGCGCGAAAAAGAAGCCAGCTCCCAAGCGTCAAAAACACGAAATCTGGGATCTGAGGCTGTACATCGCCGGTCAGACTCCCAATTCCGTTGCGGCCATCGCCAACCTGCGTAAAATTTGCGAGGAGCGGTTGCAAGGCCGGTACCGCATCGAAATTGTCGATCTTCTGGAAAGGCCGCAACTTGCCCGCGGCGATCAAATTATCGCTATTCCCACGTTGGTCCGTAAATTGCCAGCTCCGATGAAGAAGATCATCGGTAATCTATCAGTTGCGGAGCGAGCCCTGGTCGGGTTGGATTTGCAGCCCGCCAGGTAAAATGCAAGGATCAGCGTGGCCCAGACTCGAAGCAGACAGCGATCGGCGCAGGACGAGCTCATCGTCCGCCTGAATGCCGCGAAACAGTCGCTGAGCGCTATCCCTTCCGGCGATGTCGATGGCCTGGTGCTGTTCGGGCCAGGAAAGCCGCAGATTGTCACGCTGCAGGGCAGAGAGTCGGCGTACCACCTGCTGGTGGAAGCCATGAACGAAGGAGCGGCCACCGTTTCCACCGATGGCATCCTTCTCTACTGCAACCGCCGGTTCGCTGAACTGTTGGGCCGGCCCGCTCTCAAGGTCATCGGTGCCTCGCTACAGTCGCTGGTGGAAAAATCGCACCGCGATGCGATTCCCGCATTTCTCAAGGGCGCCCGCCGGAAGCCGGCCAAGGCTGAATTTGTCCTGCGATCGACAGCCGGAGTGCTGATTCCGGTGCAATTTTCGCTCAGTCCGCTGCGCGGGTACCGCGGCCAGGCGCTCGGTATGGTCATTACGGATCTGACCGAGCAACGCGAAAAACAGGAAGAGGAGATCAGGCAGGCGGCGGACCTGCACCGCCTTCTGTTGGAACGCGAATTGCTCGCCCAGGAAGGGGAACGGCGGCGAATCGCGCGCGAACTGCACGATGAAGCGGGGCAGTTGTTGACGTCACTGCTTGTCGCGATGAAAAGTCTCGAGGCGTCGCAGGATCTCGAAACCTGCAGGGCGCTGGGGAAAAGAATGCGCAAGGTCACGGCGCAAGCCCTGGATGAGCTGGGGCGTCTGGCGCGCGGCTTGCACCCCATCGCGCTGGACGATTATGGCTTGGAAGCAGCTTTAACCCGCTACGTCACCGACTATTCCACCACCCATCGCATCAAGGTGCGTCTGAGCCTGGACGGGCTGGATTCCAAACGCTTGCCGCCCGCCGTTCAGATCGCGCTTTACCGCGTTCTGCAGGAGACTCTGACTAACGTGGCCCGCCACGCCCGGGCCCGCAATGTGCGGGTCATCATTAATCACAGCGCCGATGCCATGGCGATGTCGGTGATCGACGATGGCCGGGGTTTCGATGCCAGCATCGCGTCGGTGGGGTCTACCAGCCACTTGGGGCTGCGCAGCATACGCGAGCGAATGGCGCTGCTGGGCGGGACGGCCAATTTCGCATCGGGACGCAAGGGTACGCAGGTGTCATTGTTGATTCCTCTCGCGAATTGGGAATTCCGGGCCATCGGAAAGCATGCGAGGAACTGATATGCCGCCCGCCAAGCCGAAGATTCGGGTGCTGATCGCCGACGACCACGCCATTCTTCGCGCCGGCCTGAAATTGCTGGTCGACTCACAGGCCGATATGGAGGTGGTGGCGGAGGCGGCCGACGGGCAACAAGCCGTCGCCAAGGCCCGTGAATCCGCTCCCGATGTGGCTTTAATCGATCTCTCCATGCCGCGCAGTGGTGGGATGGAAGCGCTGCCGAAAATTCTCCAGACCGGCAATAAGAGCCGGGTGGTAGTTTTAACCATGTATGACGATCCGGCCTATCTGCGTTCGGCTCTCGCGGCCGGCGCTTCGGGTTACGTTTTAAAGCGGTCGGTGGATGGCGACCTGCTGTCGGCCATTCGCGCGGTGCATCGCGGCGGCATGTTCATCGATCCCAGCCTGGCCGTGGTGCTGGTGAACGATGTGCTCACCTCCAGGCAAACTCGCACCGGGCAGGGCAAACCGGCCCGGCTCCTGAGTGAGCGCGAATTGCAGGTGCTCCGCCTGGTAGCGCGCGGGTTCAGCAGCAAACAGATTGCCGGACAGATCTTCGTCAGCGCGAAGACCGTGGAAACGTACCGCGCCCGCCTGCTCGAAAAGCTGGGCCTCAGGACCCGTAGCGACCTTGTCCGGTACGCTGTTCATACCGGGCTTCTGAACGCGGAAGCGGTCGAAAAATAGGCCGCCCTGTAGGGAAAATCCCCACAACCCTCTCGAAAATTCCGGGTCTGGCCCTGACAGGGCCGGGGCGCCCCGAGTGGCATACTGGCGGTGCCGGAACATCGCGCGTTGAGTGCCATGCGGTAAGCGCACTCCGGGTGACGGGAGACGTTGCTTGGCGCCAACCAAACAGGAATCTGAAATCTTGCGGAAAAGAGCGCGCCTCGGGGCGGGAATCTTCATTCTCCTCCTGCTCGCAATCGCGGGTTGGGCGTACTTCGACTGGTCCCGCTACCGCGCCGCGGACGCCGAAGGGGCACGCAGCCAGCAGCTGCTGGATTCCACCGAGACTCTGCTGACGCATCTCCTGGATGCCGAGACTGCTCAGAGAGGTTATCTGCTCACCGGCGACGACCGCTATCTGGAACCATACCGCCGGGCGAATGAGACGGTGCCGGGGGACCTCGTAAAGGTCGAAACGCTGGTGAAAGGCGATTCCGCCGCCCAGACCGCCAACGTGCGCCAGTTAGCCATCCTCGCCGGCCAGAAGATGACGGAACTGGGGCAAACCATCGAACTACGGCAGACACGAGGCGGGACAGCCGCTCTCGACGTGGTCTTAAGCGATCGCGGGAGGTCGTTGATGGACGAGATTCGGGCGCTCATCGTGACCATTCAAGATGGCGAACGAAGTTCGGCCGCGAAGATCTCGGCGTCGGCGCAGGAGGCCACTACCGTACTGCTGGTGGCGGCGGTGACCGGATCGCTGATCCTGCTGTTCTATTTCGTGGCCGCGCTCGACCCGGTTCTACACGGCGGATCGCGCCAGACGAAATATCCCAGATTCACGGCGTATGGGGTGGCCGCCGCAGCCAGTATCGCGGCGCTTCTTCTGACTGCCGGCCTGTCGTCCGTGATTTCGCCGCTGGACGCGCCATTTTTGACATTCCTGCCGGCAGTTCTGTTCGCCTCATGGTATGCCGGGGTGCGGGCCGGCGCCTCGACGGTATTCCTGCTGGCCGGTTTTTCCGCCTGGTTTCTCGCTACCCCAGCCGGGCTGCCGCGGGCCGATCGCCAATCGTTCGCCGTCGGCGTTTTATTTTTCATGCTGGTTGGTTCGGGGATCGTCTTCCTGGCGCAGTCCCAGCGGCGCGCGCTCCAGCGCGCCGACCTCGAAGCGCTCCAGCGGCGCGAAGCGGAGGACGCGGAGCGCGAGCAGCGCCGCGAGTACGAGACCACCCTGGCCAGCCTGGGCGACGCTGTGGTGTCGACCGATGCGGAGGGACGAATCCGGTTCGTGAACGAGGTTGCGCGGAAAATTCTCCGATACCCGGAATCCCAACTGCTGGGCAGGCCTCTCGACGAGGTGTTCCGTATCTTCCATGAGACCACCCGGGAGCCGGTGGAAAGTCCGGTCGCCAAGGTGCTGCGCGAAGGCTGCGTGGTGGGATTGGCCAATCACACCGTACTCATCGCCGGCGACGGCGCCGAGATCCCGCTCGACGACAGCGGCGCGCCGGTTCGCGGCGCGGATGGAACCATCACCGGAGTCGTGCTGGTGTTCCGCGACGTTACCGAGCGCCGCGCCGCGGAAAAGCTGGTGGAGCAGCAGTCCATTGGTTTGCGCGCCAGCGAAAACCTGTTCCGAACGCTCGCCAATGCCCTCCCGCAACTGGTCTGGATGGCGCAGGACGACGGCTCCGTCTTTTGGTACAACGATCGCTGGTACGATTACACGGGCGCCTCCCGGGCGGAAGCGGTCGGCTGGGGCTGGCAATCGGTTTACCCTTCCGAGATGCTGCCGGCGGTCCTCGAAATGTGGCGCCGCTCCATCGCCACCGGAACTCCACTGGAAGTGGTGCTTCCATTGCGCGGAAGCGATGGAAATTTCCGGCCGTTTCTCACCAAGGTGATTCCCCTGCGCGACGCCGAAGGAAAGATTCTGCGCTGGGTCGGCACTCACACGGATATCAGCGAG
Organism: Bryobacteraceae bacterium; assembly: GCA_035509055.1. Taxonomy (GTDB): domain Bacteria; phylum Acidobacteriota; class Terriglobia; order Bryobacterales; family Bryobacteraceae; genus PALSA-129. The sequence goes on from DATJMA010000071.1 coordinate 15,134, forward strand.
CAGCAGCGGGTGGAAGAGGGTCTGCGCGAAAGCGAAGCGCGGTTGGAGCGCTTGAATGCGGAGCTCGCCCGGTCGAACGCGGACCTGCAACAGTTCGCATTTGTGGCCAGCCACGATCTTCGCGAGCCGCTCCGCATGATCACCAGCTATGCGCAGCTTCTGGCGAGGAAATATCCGACTGAGACGGACGACGAAGCCGCCGTGATCGTGGGCAACATCGTGAGCGGGACCGCGCGCATGCGCGCTTTGATCTCCGACCTGCTGAGGTATGTCGAGATCGGATACAGCCGCGAAGCACGGGATCAGACCGCCGACCTCAATGCCGTCGTGGATCACGTGAAAGAGAACCTCAAGGATGCCATCGAGGAATCGGGTGCGGTGATCGAATGCGACAGGCTGCCGGTCTTGCAGGCCGACGGCACTTACCTGACGCCGCTTTTTCAGAACCTGGCTTCAAATGCCATCAAATACCGGAACCATCACACGCCGCGCGTCTACATCCGCGCCGAACACGCCGGCGGCGAACTGCTTTATGCGGTTTCCGACAACGGCATCGGCATCGATCCCGCCTACCACCGCAAGATTTTCGATGTCTTCCAACGCCTGCACGGGCGCGACATCCCCGGCACGGGGCTGGGGTTGGCCATTTGCAAGCGAGTAGTGGAACGATATCACGGGCGGATTTGGGTGGAATCCGAGCCGGGCGCGGGTTCGACCTTCTATTTCACCTTGCCGGAAGCTCAGGCGGTAGCCGGGCAGGGCTAAAGGGCGGTAGCTTTCTCAATAATGTCCGTCGCCGCTGCTGTCCACTTTTCCACGAAACATGGTGTAGACCAAAATGAAGTAGCCGATCGCGATCCCCATCCCGATGCTCCACCAGATCAGTCCGATGGAGAGCGAACTGGGACCGGCCGACGAATTCCAGATGGTGAGACTCAGCGCGGGGTCGTTTCCGGACGGCAGCAGCGTGGGGTAGAGGGCGAATGCCGCCCCCGTGAGCATGGCGGTGAGATACGCGCAGGAGAACAGAAACGCGTTGCGCTCGCCGCCGCGGCTGGAGCAATAGCGAATGGCGCCGAGGGCGGCGACCACGGCGGCGGGAATGAGCCAACCGGCCGGCGCCGCGCGGTAGTTGTCGAGGACTCGCGGCCGCACCGCCATGGTGGCTGCCAGTCCAGCAACGGTGCCGATGGCGACCACCAGCCACAGGCGGTTGGCTATGGCGGCCATGCGGGTGCGCAGCGGTCCGGTGGTCTTCATGACGACGTAGAGCGCGCCGTGGAGACCGGCCGCCGCGACTGCCATCAGCGCGCAGAGAGCCGTATACCAATCGAGGGCTCCCGGATCGGGCCCGGGCGAAAAATTGGTCCACAAGGGGACGAAGAAGTAATGATCCTTTCCCAGCGGGACGCCGCGAATCACGTTTCCGAGGGCGGCCCCGAAAAGAACCAGAAGCAGCAGGCTCGCGATGGAAAGCAGGCCGTCGAAGAAATCGCGCCAGAGAGAGTTATCGAGATGGGCGCGGAACTCGATGGAGATGGCGCGCAGTACCAGGAGCCAGAGAACCATGCACAGAGGCAGGTAGAAACCGCTGAAACTGGAAGCATAAAGCAGCGGAAACGCGTAAAAGAGAGTGCCGCCGGCGGCGAGCAGCCACACTTCATTGCCGTCCCAAACCGGTCCGATGGAGCGCAGGAGTAAGCGCCGCTCCTCGTTGGTTCGCGCGGCAATCAGGTGCAGCGCGCCGGCTCCCAGATCGAAGCCATCGAGCACGACGTAAGCCGTGAGCATGAAGGCGACGAGAATGAACCAAACGGTTTGCATCATGCTTGCGCTCCCGGCGCGTTCAGATGGGGCGCCGGCCCTTCCGCGATCTGCCGCTGCATCAGGAAAAGATAGAACATTGTAAGCACCGCGTAGAGTCCCATAAACCCGAGCAGCGTGAACAGGCCGTTGGCGGCGGAAACGTTGGCGGAAAAGCCCTGGTCTGTGCGCAGAAGCCCGTAAACCAGCCAAGGCTGCCGGCCGGTTTCGGCTACGATCCATCCGGCGGTATTGGCGATGAAGGGAAATGGAGTGGTCAGCATCAGGATCCAGAGCATCCAGCGGCTATGTTCGAGCCCATCGCGCCAGAGCAGGAACGCGGAAACCGCCATGATCGCGAGGAACAGCGTCCCGAGCCCGGCCATCACGTGGTAAGCGAAATACAGCAAGGGAATATTCGTGGGCCATTGGTCTTTCGGGATCTGGTTGAGGCCTTTTACTTCGGCGGCGGTGGTGCCGTAAACCAGGAAGCTGAGAAGCTTACTGACGACGATCGGGTTATCGATGCGCTGGTGCTCGACGTCGGGTTGGCCGAGGATCACCATCGGGGCGCCTGCCGTCGATTGAAAGAGCGCTTCCATGCCGGCGGTGGCGGCGGGCTGATGCCGCGCCATATATTTGCCGTGGAGATCGCCGGTGGGAAATATCTGAGCTACGGTGGCGGCGATTCCGGCAATCACGCCCACGCGCAGGAAGATCCGGCCGAAATCGGAATGACTCCGGTTCAGAAGGTAAAACGCGCCCACCGCCGCCATCACGATCGAACCGGTGGTGAGGGCGCCGGACATGGTGTGGGCGTATTGGATGAGCGCCCAGGGGTTGGAGAGAACGCCCCAAAAGCTGGTGACTTCGAAGCGGCCACCGGGCAGAATGCGGTAGGCCACGGGGTGCTGCATCCAGGCATCGGCGGCGACGATAAAAAATCCCGAGAGCCAGGAACCGGCGAACACCATAAAGGCTGCCCACCAATGGCCGCGACGGCCCATGCGGCGCTCGCCGAACAGCAAAAGGCCGAGGAATGCCGATTCCAGAAAGAAAGAGAAGACGGCTTCCATGGCGAGCGGCTGCGCGATCACTCCGCCGGTGAATTCCGAAAATCGCGCCCAGTTGGTGCCGAACTGGAATTCCATGGGGATGCCGGTGACGACGCCGGCCACGAAGTTGATGCCGAAGATTTTCGTCCAGAAGCGGGCGGCTTCGTCGTAAACCGGAAGATTGGTCCGCATGGCGAGCGTCTTGAGCACCACGATGAGGGGTGCGAGGCCCATCGTAAGTTGTGGGAAAAGGTAATGGTACGTGATGGTGAACGCGAAGTGAATGCGATGAATGAACAGCGCATCATTCATAGCCCGTATTATAGTTGGCGGACCGTGTGTTCGGTTTATCTCGTCCGGCGCAGGGCTTTCCAGGCCTGGACGAATTCCTGAATGGCCCTGGGGCAGGGAACCCGGCCGTTGACCGCGTAGCGGCAGGCGTTGTGGGTGGCTTTATAGAAGATCTCGATCTCGAACGGCTTCATGCCATCGAGCCGTGCGCGCAGTTCCTGGAGTTCGGCTACGCTGAGCGTCTCGCGCGATCCGGTATCCGGCCGGCGTGCCATATTCGCCTTTTCTTCGCTTTCGATTGTAGCACCGGACGGAGTTATTCGTTGCGGAGGGTGGATAACGGGTCCAGCCCCGCCGCGCGGCGGGCCGGCAGATAACTGGCGGCGGCGCTGACGGCAAGCAGAAGGGCGGGCGCGATGGCATAGACGGGCGCGGGTGTGGCGCCGACGGCGAAGAAAGCCGCCGTAAGGAGCGGCAGGGCCAGTTTGGTCAGCAGGCCGCCCGCGGCAATACCGGCAAGGGCGAGAATCAGACCGCGGCGCTCCACCAGCCAGACGACATCCTGGCGGCTCGCGCCCAGTGCCACGCGGATGCCGAATTCCCGAACGCGGCGGCTCACGGTGTAGGCGATCAAACCGTACAGCCCGACAGTGGCCAGCGTCACGCCAATGAACGCCATCGTGCCCACCATCTGGAAGAATTGCAGCCAGGTATCGGTGGCGCGGCTTTCATAAAGAGTGGCGATGGGACGAAGATTGAAGACCGGCATGTTGGCGTCGATGGAGCGGACCAGGTCGCGGAGCGGGCCGGCGAGCGAGGCGGCGTCGACGGTGGATTGCACCACGAGGGTCATGCGTGGGCGCGGGTTTTGCGCGTAAGGGACATACACGTAAGGTGCGGGCGGTTCGTTTACGGTGAGATAGTGCCCGGTTTTGGCGACTCCGACGACTTCGGCTTCCGGCCCGTCCGGCGTATCGAGGCGAAGGCGCTGGCCGATGGCGTCCTGATTGGGCCAATAGGTTTTGGCGAACTCCTGGTTCACGATGGCGACGCGGCGGGAATCGGCGGTATCGGCGTCATCGAAGGCGCGCCCGCGGACGATCGGGACACGCAGGACGCGGAAATATCCCGAATCGACCGCGGCCCCGAATTCGATGGTTTTTTCGCGGTCTTTGGGAAACTGATAGCCTTCGGGCACCACGGTGATCACCGTCTGCGAGGTGGACAGCGGCACCGCTTCGGTCATCGCCACATCCGCGACGCCGGGCATGGCGCGCGCGCGGTCGGCCAGTTGGCGATAGAATGCCATCGTTTGGGCCGGGGTGTAGTGGATCATCGCCGGGGCCGTGTCCAACGAGATGATATGGTCGGTGCGAAATTCGGGAGCCACGGCCAAGGCTTTCTGAAAGCCGGCGAGAAACATTCCGGCAGCGATGAGCACCACCATCGCCAAGGCGACTTGTCCGGCGACGAGGATGTCGCGCCCGATGGTGCGGCGGGGCCCAGAAGCGCCGTGACCGCCCGATTTCAGCGCGCCGAGGAAGTCCATCCGAACCGTCTGCCAGGCGGGAGCCAGTCCGAAAACCAGACAACTGAGAGCCGCCGCGATGAGACTGAATTCCACCACGCGCCAGTCCATTTCGACGGGCAGAATGTTCGGCGGGTCGCTGGGCACGCTGAGGGTTTGGAGTAGCAGAACCCCGCCGTAAGAAAACACCACTCCCGCCGCGCCTCCGAGCATGGCCAGCAGGAAGCTTTCGGTCAGCAACTGGCGAACCAGGCGTCCCCGGGCCGCACCGATGGAGAGCCGGATGGCGATTTCACGGCCGCGCGCGCGGCCGCGCGCGAGCAGCAGGTTGGCCAGATTGGAGCAGGCGATGATCAGGATCAGGCCAACCAGGCCCATGAGCATCTTGATGAGCGAAAGCAGTTGCGGCGTCTGCTCGATGCGCCGCGCGAGTTCGGTGCGGACGAAGGCGTGGCGATGGCGATCGGTGGCGGGATATTCGCGCTCGAGGGCGGCGGCGATGGTGGCGAGTTCCGCCTGCGCGGAAGCCCGGCTGATGCCTGCCGCGAGGCGGCCCTTGACGACCAGGTCGCGGCGCGAGCGATCCTCGAGGGGATTCTTTGCGCCGGCGGCCAGCCGTTGAGACATCGCCAGCGGGAGATAGATGCTGGGGCGGCGGAAAAGCTCGGTTCCGGTGAACCATTTGGGGGCCACGCCGACCACCGTGAAAACCATGCCATCGATGCGCATGGTGCTGCCGACGATGCGCTGCCCGGCGGGAAACTGATCGCGAAAGTCGTCGCTGACGATGGCCACGGGCCGGCCGGGACTATCGGCTTCCTCGGGTAGAAACGCGCGTCCGCCGGCAGGCGGGACTTCGAGGACCGAGAAGAAGTTGTCGCTCACCAGGGCCGCGTAGCGCACGCGCGCCGCCGCGGCGGGATCGGTGGAGGCGGCGACGGTGGCGATACGGAACGCGGCCAGGCCGGCGAAGGAGCGGGTCTGCTCGCGGAGATCGCGGTAATCGGGGAACGACATGCCCTCCAAAGGCACGTCGGGCGTGGTTAGGCTGACGTCGAAAACACCAGACGGATGAGGGACTGGCAGTGGGCGGAGGAGCAGGGCATCGGCGAAGCTGAAAACGGCGCTATTGGCGCCGATGGCAAGCCCCAGCGAAAGCGCTGCGACGGTGACGAAAACCGGCTGGTGGCGCAGGGTGCGCAGGGCGTAGCGCAGGTCCGCGGCGATGCTCGTGAGCCACGCCCACCCCCAAACGGCGCGAGCCTGTTCCATCGCCAAGGCCACGCTCCCCAGTTCCTTCGGCCCGGCGATGGCGGCGAGCGACTCCATTTCGGCGCGCATTTCGTCCTCTTCGCGCCGGCGCCGGGCTGGCCAGAGGTACTGCAGGCGGTTCCATCCCCTCATGCTAAGAGAGTCTATATGAAGGGTGTCTATATGTCAATGCCTCGATCTCCCGAGCTTATCGAAGGGGACAGCATCTTCGATATGCATGCGAAGGCTGACCACCGAGGCAGGACCGCGCGCCGTATTATATCCGGGGTCGGCGACGTGCTGGTAGTCAAATGCCATGGAGATGCCGCGCCAGATGTGCGCGGTGTAATAAGTCTCGAAAATCTTCTCCAGGCCGTAGTTCAGACCGCCGTCGCCGAGAATGAATCCCGAGCCGCCAAGTTCCAGGTAGCGGCGGTGATCGCCGGAAATTGCGTTGGCTACAAACGCCACTCCGATCTTGTCCTGTGGACGGCGCCAGGGGTTGCCGCGAAAGTCGCTGCCGATTGCGGCGGTGCGATCGACTTCCGTATAAGCGAACGATTCGGTGTGGCCGTCGTTCCAACCCAGGCGGAAAAAGCCGCGCCAGAGGTCGGTGAATTCCTGTTCGGCATTGAGACCAAAGCCATACTTCACGCGCCCCTGCTTACGGTACAAGGTGACGTTTGGGAGGGAATCCCTGCCCGACAGGTAGCCATCGATAGCCTCGCGGTAAAGACCCATATTGGCGTGATTCTCGAAGGCCAGCGCGCGCACCACCGTGGCGCGTTTGAGAAGGAGCGTAGGGTGGTATTCGACCTCGTAGTTCTCGCCGCGGGAGCGGGCGAGGTCCCAATCAAGATTGAGGCCGTTGGCGACGGTTGGCATGAGCATCTCGCCGAAGCGCGCGGCCCATCTTTGGTCGTAGTATTCGGCGAGGAAACCATAGGTATAGCCGCGGGTATCGGCGGCGTAATCGAAGGCGCCGTTGTTGACCACGGTCCAGTTCATGAACTGCAAGTGGCTGTCGCTGCCCACGGAATTGAGGTCGAAGAAATCCACCGTGCTCATCTTGCCGGCGCGCAGTTCCAGGCGGCGGGAGGGAACGGCGGCGGAAAGGGAAAGCGGATTGCGCGTGGCTTCGACGATTTGTTGGCCGAGTGGGATGGTGTAATGCAGCATCACGCGGGCGATATAAGGGTTCTGGCTCAAGGACGGATTGCGCACCACATCGACATTAGTGAATCCGGCGATGCCGAGTGCGTTGCCCAAGCCGGCTCCGCCCGCGCTTTCGACGTCGGCGAGTATCTCGAGTTGGGGCGTGATACGGAAGCCGGTATAGAGAGTCTCGACGCGGGAGGTGGCATCCTGGGACTGAGTGGGAAAGCTATTGGGCCCGGAATACCTGGCGTCAAACGCCGGATGGTACTGGCTGATGAAGTTACCCTGAACGGAGATCCAGAAGCGGTCCCAAAAAGTTTCCGGCGCGCTGAGCACAATGCCGTCCTGGGGCGCGGACGTATCCCCGCTTTGAGCGAGGGAAGGCCAAGGCATCCAAATGATAAGGAAGGCAAGAAGAAGGCGCAAGAATTACCATGGTTGAGTAAGCCCCCGCGCCCTGTCAACGACTGGCGCCAGTTACACCGAAAATTCACGACTTTGTAACGCGGATGTGATTTTCCGGCGCGGGATGGAATGTAAGGATGGAGAGACTCCCGACCATGAGCGCCGCGAGTGGGAAATGGATTGCCGGGTTGGTGTGTGGTTGGGCTCTGGCCGCATCGACGCCGGCCGCCGGCCGGCGGCTTTTTGTGGAACCCTTCGCAACTAAAACGTCGCCCGATAAGTTGCGCCGGTATGTGATCTCGGAACTTAGTAAGTTCCCGTCGGTCTCGCTGGTTGACGGCAAGTCCGGCGCGGATGAGATCCTGGGCGGAGGCGGAGAGATCTGGGTCAAGGGTTATCGCAGCCTGAATCCGCGATCGGGCCGGCTGCCTTCGGACGGCACGCCGATTTATGGCGGGTATCTTTCGGTGGAACTCCGCAACCCGGACGGCGAAGTCGTGTGGTCGTACCTCGCTACGCCGGGGAACGACGGCGGGGATATCTCCAAAGACCTGGCCAAACGGATCGCCAAGCACGTTGCGGCGGCTCTGGAAGAAGCACCGGCGCCGCCGCGCGCGGCGCTGCCTGCGCAGCCGGCGATTGCCATTCACGGCGCGGGTGCCACTTTTCCGTACCCGGTGTATTCCAAATGGCTGACCAATTACCGGCGCGAGAATCCCGCGGTGGACATTTCGTACGAACCGGTGGGATCGGAGGCCGGCATTCGCAGGCTGTTGGAGGGCAAAGTCGATTTCGGGGCTTCCGACAATCCGCAAGCGCTCCGCGAGATCTCTCCCGAGAACGAGAGCCGGTATCTGTTCTTCCCATCGGTGGCCGGAGCTGTGGTGCCCATCGTGAATCTCCCCGGCGTCACGAGCGATGTATCGTTCACGCCGGAAGCGCTGGCGGGGATTTATCTGGGAAAAATTACGAAATGGAACGATCCCGTTCTGCGGCAGTCGAATCGCGGCGTGAACCTCCCGGATCTTGACATCGTAGTAGTCTACCGGGGCGATGGCAGCGGCACAAGCTATGCGTTCACGGATTTTCTTTGGAAGGCCGTACCGGAATGGAAGGCCGAGGTTGGCTCGGGCTTGAATCCGAAATGGCCGGTGGGGCGTGGGGCAAGCGGGAACGAAGGCGTCGCCAACCTGGTCAAGGAGATGGGCGGGTCCATCGGATATGTGGAGTACATCTACGCCCTGGAGCACCACCTGAGCTTTGGGAAGGTGCGGAATCAGGCGGGCGAATTCGTCACGGCAAGCCTCGAGAGCATCGCCGCGGCGGTGAGCCATGCGGCGCCTGCCGGCGAAGATTTTAAAATTTCGGTGGTGAACGCGCCGGGTGCGGAATCTTACCCCATCGCGTCGTTCACCTGGCTGGTTGTCCCGGCGCACATTGCGGACGGCGCCAGGCGCCAGGCGCTCGCCGCGTTTCTGCGGTGGATGCTCGGACCGGGGCAGGCGCAGTCGGCGGCTTTGGGATACCTGGCACTACCGAAAGAGTTGGTCGCGCGCGAGTTGGCGGCGATCGGTGGGCTGCATTAAGCTTCGAGTGGAAAGCGCTGGCCCATCCAGCGCTCATCCGTTTAACCTTTTTCAGACCTTCAATTTGCTAGAGTTAAAGGATCCGGAGTTATCTTGCGTACCACCCTGTTCATACTCATTTTTCTGTGTCTGGCGACCTTTTGTGGGTGCCAGAAGCAGCAGACCCCGGCGGTGGCCGCGGCTGGTCCTCCCGCTATGTCCGTTTCGGTGGCAAAGGCCGGGCAGGAATCCGTTCCCACCGAAGTTCACGTGGTGGGAACCGTGGAAGCATCGGCGATCGTGCAGGTGAAATCGCAGATTGCGGGTCAACTTCAATCGGTCAGCTTCACCGAGGGCCAGAACGTCAGGGAAGGCGACGTGCTCTTCCATATCGATCCACGCCCGTATGAAGAAGCCCTGCGGCAGGCGGAAGCGGCAGTGGACCGCGACAAGGCGCAGGTAGCGCAGGCGGAGGCCAATCTCGCACGCGACCAGGCGCAGGCGAAATATGCGGAAACCGACGCGGCGCGCCAGGCTGAATTAAGTAAAGAGGAACTGGCCTCGAAGATGGCGGCCGATCAGGCCCGGACCACGCTGGATGTGGACCGGGCAACCGCGCGCGCGAGCGAAGCTACGGTAAACACCGCCCGTGCGACGCTGGCCGCGGACACCGCGGCGGTCGCCAAGGCCAAGCTCGATCTGAGCTACTGCACGATTCCCGCGCCAATTTCGGGGCGCACCGGAAACCTGCTGGTGCATCCCGGCAATCTAGTCAAGGAAAACGATGCCGCGCTGGTGGTGATCCATCGCGTGGAACCGATTTTCGTGAACTTCGGCGTGCCCGAGGACCAGTTGGGCGCGATCCGCCGGCTGAATGCGGCCCATCCGCTGGCTGTGAACGTGAGCTTGCAGGATGACAGCAGCCGCACGGCCACAGGCGCGCTCGCCGTGATCGACAACACGGTGGATTCCTCCACCGGCACCATCCACTTGAAAGCGAGGATCGATAACCACGACGGAATGCTGTGGCCGGGGCAGTTCGTCAACGTGGCATTGACGCTCGACACTCTGCGCGACGCCACGGTGGTGCCAGCGGAGGCCGTCCAGGCGGGACGGCAAGGCCAGGTGGTGTTCGTGGTGAAGCCAGGCAATACGGTGGAGATCCGGCCGGTGGCAACCGGGGTCACGCGCGACGGCAAGACGGTAATCGAAAAGGGAGTCGCGCCGGGTGAGACGGTGGTGACCGATGGCCAGATGGCGCTGTTCCCCGGGGCGCCCGTGCGCATCGCGGAGCCGGCCAGGACAGGGCCGGGACCGCAATGAACATCTCGCAGCTTTTCATCCAGCGGCCCATCATGACGGTGCTGGTGTGCCTCAGCATCATCCTGTTCGGCGTGGTGGCATTTCGCGCGCTTCCGGTGGCGGCGCTGCCCAGCGTGGATTACCCCACCATCACGGTGAGCGCCGAACTGCCGGGGGCGAGCCCGGAAACTATGGCGTCGACGGTAGCGACGCCGCTGGAACGGCAGTTCTCCACGATCGCGGGAATTTCGCAGATGAGTTCGGTGAACTCGCTGGGATCCACGCAGGTCACCGTGCAGTTCGATCTGAGCCGGAACATCGATGCCGCGGCGCAGGATATTCAGGCGGCGATTTCGGCCGCCGGGGGCCTGCTTCCTTCCAGCATGCCGCGGCCGCCGACGTATCAGAAGACCAACCCGGCGGACCAGGCGATTTACTACCTTTCGCTGACGTCGGACACGCTGCCGGCGTACAAAGTGAGCGAATTCGCCGATCTCACGCTGGCGCAGCGTATCTCCATGGTGTCCGGTGTTTCGCGCGTGCAGGTGATGGGCGAGCAGAAGTACGCGGTACGAGTCGACGTGGATCCCGATCAACTGGCGGCGCACAACATCGGGATCGACGAAGTGCAGAAGGCCATCGCCAGCAGCAATACCAACCTGCCCACCGGACGGCTCGACGGCGACAAGCAGGCGTTCACCATCGAATCCAGCGGCGGTCTGGAGAAAGCTTCGCAATACCGGCCGATCATCGTGGCTTACCGCAATGGTGTGCCCATCCGCCTGGAGCAGTTGGGGAACGTCTACGACGGCGTTGAAAACAACAAAGTAATCGCGCTGATGAACGGGCATCAGACCGTCATGCTGGGCATCAACCGGCAACCCGGCACCAATACCGTGGAGGTAGTGGACAACGTCAACGCTCTCCTCGCCGAGTTCCGCAAGGAGCTGCCGGCTTCCGTGCATCTCGATGTCGTGTTCGACTCCTCGCAGTCTATTCGCAATTCCATTCGCGACGTGGAATTGACGCTGCTGGGAACGGTGGGCATCGTCGTGTTGGTGATCTTCCTGTTCCTGCGCAACGCGTCGGCGACGCTGATTCCGGGCGCGGCGGTCCCGTTCTCCATCATCGGGACGTTCTGCGTGATGTATTTGCTGGGCTACAGCCTCAACAACCTGTCGCTCATGGCGCTGACGCTCTCGGTGGGGTTCGTGGTGGACGATGCCATCGTGATGCTGGAGAATATCGTGCGCCACATGGAAATGGGCAAGGCGCGCATGCAGGCGGCCTTCGCGGCCTCGCGGGAGATCGGCTTCACGATTCTTTCGATGACCATTTCGCTGGTGGCGGTCTTTATACCGGTGCTGTTTCTGGCCGGGATCGTCGGGCGCCTGCTGCACGAATTCGCCGTGACGATCGTGGTCGCGATCCTGATTTCCGGATTCGTCTCGCTGACGTTGACACCGATGTTGGGCAGCCGCTTTTTAAAGTCGGAGCAGGGGCAGCGGCATGGAGCTTTCTACCAAGTTCTGGAAGGTGGATTCAACTGGCTCGCCCGCTGGTATGAGAAGACTCTGGGCATCGCTCTTCGCTTCCATCCGGTCACGATGTTCCTCGCGGTAGCCATGCTGGCGGGAACAATCTATCTCTTCAAGATCATGCCGCGCGGGTTCATTCCGAGCCAGGACAGCGGCTTCACTTTTGGCGTGATGGTGGGGCCTCAGGACATGTCGTTCGACTCGCTGGCGAGTCATTTGCGCCAGGTGTCTTCGATTATGCAGGCGGACCCGAACGTCGACGGCGTGGGCGCTTTCGGCGGCGGCGTGCCGGGGGGGGTCAGCAACGAAGGATTCGTCTTCGCCAACCTCAAACCGCGCAGCCAGCGGGCGCTCGACGTCGACCATGTGATCCAGGAACTGGGGCCGAAATTCATGGCCGTTCCCGGAGTGTTCACCTTCCTTCAGAATCCGCCGCCGATCAGCGTCAGCGGGCAGTTTTCCACCAGCGTGTACCAACTCACCTTGCAGAGCAGCCGCCTGGACGACATCTACACGTGGGGGCCCCAACTGATGGCCAAAATGCAACAGCTTCCGGGGTTCGTGGACGTGGACGACCAGGAACTGCACGCGCAGAGCCCGCAGGTGGTGGTGGATATCGACCGCGACCGGGCGCAGGCGCTGGGTGTATCTCCCGAGCAGGTGCAAGATGCGCTTTACAGCGCGTTCGGTACACGGCAGGTTTCGGTAATTTATGCGCCGGCCGACCAGTACGAGGTGATTCTCGAATTGGCGCAGCAATATCAGAGGACGCCCGATGCCCTGTCGCGCCTTTACGTGCGTTCCTCGACCGGTTCGCTGGTGCCGCTGGATACCATGACGAAAGTTACCAAGCAGGTGCGGCCGTCGAGTATCAGCCATTTCGGCCAGTTGCCGGCCACGACCATCTCGTTTAATCTGAAGCCGGGATTTTCACTCGGCCAGGCGGCCGATGAAGTCGATTCCACCGTCCGCGATTTGCGAATGCCCGCGGGAATCGCCACTAAATTCCAGGGCACGGTCAAGGAATTCCAGAACTCGTTCCGCAACCTCACGGTGCTGCTGATCGTGGCTCTGCTGGTGATTTACATCGTGCTGGGAGTGCTTTACGAGAGCTTTATTCACCCTCTCACGATTCTTTCGGGCCTGCCCTCGGCGGTTTTCGGCGCGCTGTTGACCCTGGTGCTGTTCCACAAGCAGCTCGATCTCTACGCCTTCGTCGGAATCATTATGCTGTTCGGGGTGGTGAAGAAGAATGCCATCATGATGGTGGATTTCGCCATCGACCAACGAAACATGGGGCGTTCGGCGCGGGAGTCGATCTGGCAAGGATGCTTGCTGCGCTTCCGTCCGATCATGATGACCACGGTGGCTGCGCTGTTCGGCACCCTCCCGATCGCGCTGGGATACGGCGAAGGCGCCGACGCCCGCCAGCCTTTGGGCCTGGCAGTCGTCGGCGGCCTTGTGGTGAGCCAGTTTCTTACGCTTTATATCACGCCGGTTATCTACCTGTACTTGGAGGGGCTCCAGGAATGGCTTCGCGGCGAGACCGCGGTGCAACCGGTCACCGTAGCGGAAGGGCGTTAGGCGGCTTCACGCCTTCTTCCGCCGCTTGAACGAACCCAGCCCGATCAGAATTGCTCCGCCGGCCATCATCGTCCACGTTCCGGGCTCGGGTACCGACTGGATCTGCTGCACGGTCACGGTCATCACGCCGGAATACGCGTCGGACACCTGGCCGTTATTTACGAAATTCAAAAGCTGCTGCTGGTACGACGTGTCGAACGTGGCGGTGAACTGTCCGTACCAGACGCTCATTCCATCGGATGTGACACCGGCGATGTTCCAGGTGGCAGTGGAGGTACAGCACAGATCGGCGGGAGGTGGACTGGTATTGGGGTAGCTATAGTTGTTGAACGTGAAAGGCGATTGTCCGTTGCCCGGAACCGGGGGGAATGTAGTGGTGCCGAGCAAAGTGCAATTCTGCCCCGGAGCCGCTGAGCCGGGGTCATCCGAACAGTCTGCCTGTCCGCCGGAACCGGCCGAAATATTGGTCGCGAGCAGCATGGGAAGACTGTCGCCGGCGGCAAAATCGATGAAATTGTAAGGTGTGAACGACACGCCGACGGGCTGATCCGCGTTGTTATCGGTCAAGGTGTTGATGGTTACCGCCTGGCCGCCGATGCTAGCCCCACCATTGGCGGTGGCGAAGGTCCCGGTCACATCCTGACTGGAACTGATAGTAGCCATGCTGTCGGGCGTTGAGCTGTTGTTGCTCGTCCACAGAATTTGTCCGGCGGCTGTCACCGTCACTGTGCCATCGAGCGTGAATTGTCCAAAAATGCCGGCTGCCGGGAGAGTTACGGAAACGGCCCCCATGAGCAGAGCAATGCCTAGTAGTCGCTGCACAAGTGTTTCCCTCCGAAAAATCTCGTGGCGGGGGCGTTACTACTGCCTCCACCAACAGTTGTGAGTGTGCCGGAAAAACTGCGCGCGGTCTGTGCGGCGTGCGACAAAGGTTATGGTACTTGTGCTCCAGCACGCAAAGCTTTAGCAGAAAATGTGCGGTGCGTACCGGATGCTGTTTTGCGGGGCGTGAAGATACGCACGCGACTCTCGAAATGGCCTGCGTACCGATACATTTTTCGCCGATTGCGCGCGGGATAATGAGTGCGATTCACAATGCTCGATACCTCCGCCGGCGTCACTCTCGGGAAGTGGAAGGAAGCCATCGGCGCCGGGAATGTTCTTACCGGCACGGCGATCGAACCGTACCTCGCGAATTGCCTGTCGATTGAGCGCGACGTAACGGCGGTACTGCGGCCCGGCGGCGAGGAACAGGTTTGCGAGATCGTGCGCATTGCCGCGGAATCGAAGAGCCGCCTCTATGCGTTTTCCACCGGCCATAACTGGGGATATGGAACGGCGATGCCGGTGGAAAACCACTGCGCCCTGGTAGACCTGTCGCGCATGAACCAGATTCTCGAGTTCGATCCGGAGCTGGGATTGATCACGGTGCAACCTGGCGTGACGCAAGGGCAACTGGAGGCGTTCCTGGTGGCCGGCGGCCACGATTTTTTTGTGCCCACCACCGGCGCCGGCCCCTCGGTGAGCATTTTGGGGAACGCGCTGGAACGCGGGTTCGGCATTACGCCGGAAGAGGACCATTTCGGCGCCGTGAGGTCGCTGCGGGCGGTCCTGGCGGACGGAAGCCTGTACCGGTCGTCGCTGGCGTCCTTCGATCTGCCGATGGCTGAAAGCTCCTGGAAATGGGGGATCGGACCGTATTTCGACGGCTTGTTCACCCAGGGTAATTTCGGCGTCGTCACCAGCATGACCATCGCTCTACGCCGCCGTCCGCAGCACATCGAGGTTTATGTCTTCACGTTGAAGGACGGCGCGCGCTTCGCGGAAATGGCTGCGAGCTGCCGCGAAATGCTGATCGACCTGCATGGCCAGGCGGGCGGCATCAAGTTCATCAACTTCCATCAATACCAGCTCACGCTGGATACCGCCGAACTGGGCATGGGGCTTTCAAACCGGTTCGAGTGGATCGCATTCGGAGTGCTGCACTGCCGGCGATCGATGGTTCGCCCGCTGCGCCGGGATGTGGCTCGCAGTCTCAAACCATTCGCTTCGCAATTGATTTTTCTCAACGCGGGGCGTGTGCGGAAATTCGCCAGCCTCGCCCGGTGGACGCCGCCGCCCTTCCGCGACAAGCTGATCCGCCAGGCTACGCAGGCGGAAGACATCCTCCATATTGTGCGCGGGGAGCCGCGCGGGCTGGAGCTGCGCCTGGTCTACAAGCATGTGCCGATTCCACCGGGCGGTCCCAAGGATCCGGTGAAGGACGGTGTCGGCATCCTCTGGTACGCGCCCATTATCCCGCTGAAGCGGGACACCATCGAACGCATGGTGTCCCAGATTCGCGGCACGCTTCGCGAGTTCGGAATGACGGAGGCAATCTCCATGACCACGGTCAACGAACGATGTGCCATGGGTGTGATTCCGATTTTGTATCCGCGGCCAGCGGAGAAGGACAAGGCGATGGAATGTTTCCGCGCGCTTTGGCGCCGGGGCAGGGAATTGGGCTGTTTTCCCTATCGGATCAATGTCGCCGCGATGCCGGACCTGGCCAGCCAGTCCGATCCCGTGCTGCGGAGGTTCACTGCACAATTGAAACAGGCGGTGGACCCGGACCACATTCTGTCGCCGGGCAGGTACGGCGCGGAGTAGCGCGAAAGACCGGCTTTCCCGCCTTCTCTGAGATCAACCGACCGGGGCCGGCAGCGCCAGCACGGCGCCTTCCGCGGCAGGGCCTCGGACCGACCCGAACTGCCCCAGCCGCCGCGCTCCGGCGTACGCGGCACGGAATGCCGATCTCTCGCGGCAGATCACTGGCGCGTGCAAGAGTTCACCCATCAGGCTCACCACCCAACCTCGGTATCGCGGGTTCGGGGCGCGCGAGTCGAAGCGCAAAATCTGCATCAGGCACCCATACTGCGAGTCGTGGTACGGCTGTATCTCCTCGCCGTCCACTTCGAGAGCCGCGAGGCCGATTCGCCGCAGGATTCCCGCGGAGCCGTGCCGGAATGTCGCCGTGGCTACACCCACGCAGCTGCCCAGAACTTCGGCCAGCGCATAGGCGCCCAGCACGATGCGCAAAGACTCCGGCGTCCAGCGGTGCTCTTCGCTGACGGCCCAGCCGCCCACTTCCGCAAACGCGACGGAAGTGTTGCGCGCGCGCTCCATTTGCCGCTCTACCGCGCAGCGGAACCGCGCTCCCTGCAGGGGACAGCGGGCCACGGCCGCATGGCGCACACGCAGGGCCTCGAAATTCGAGGCGTGACTTTCATCGAGGTATCGCAGGCAGGCGACCACTTCGCCCTGCGAATTCAGCGAGAGAATGTGCCAGCTACTGTCGTCTATTTCCAGCTTATGCCGTCCATCGGCGGTCAATTCGCTGCGGCGGACGGCGCCGTCGGATTCATAAACCCTGCCACGCAACCTCTGCATGTTTGCCAGAAGATTGCGGTGGCGGCGATTGTTCGGGTCGATGTTACGAAACACTTCCGCACTAGTAAAACGCGAGGGAGTCAGGATCGCAAGGTGAGTTCGCGACCTTGTGGAGGGAACCATTCTTATGCCACCTCTCTTAGCTATCGCAAAAAAAACAAACTAATTCGTTCTTCCTGCCGGAGCTGCGTGAACGTGGACGATAGAGATTCCGTTTGCAATGGAGCGCAGGGATCTACCGGTGTTTACCGGAGTTCTAATTCAAATTGCGCGGACTAACGACAAACAGATAGTCCGAAAATGGTCAGTGACGGACTGTTTACCAAGCGGAACGTCCGTCCGTCAGACCATAGTTATGATCCGAAGCAGAAAATGCACTACGGATTTCGTTCGGTCCCTTTCTGCGGTAGCGGGAGACGCGGAATGAGTGACAGGGACCAGACTGCTTTTTTGACTATAACGGCCTATCATACACGGTTTCGGGTCCGCGAGGGAAGGGTTTTTTACGAGAGATTTTGCGGGTATCAAGATTTCCCCCGTTTTATTTCGGGTGGTGTCAAAATTTCATTACTGCGTAGAAATAACTATGGAAAATCGACCATTCGGATCGAAAAGATTGAGGGTTTCCGCAATCGGGCAGGGCACGTGGTACAACCATCGCGACCGGCGCGATGCAGCGGTCGAGGCTCTGCGAGAAGGTTTGACGCTGGGCATGACGCACATCGACACCGCCGAGATGTATTTATCGGGTGTCGCCGAGGAGTGGATCGCCGAAGCTATTACGGGAAGCCGCAATGATGTGTTTCTGGTCTCTAAAGTGCTGCCCGAGAATGCTTCGGCTACAGGTACGATTGCCGCATGTGAGCGAACGCTGGCGCGCCTGCGGACCGATCGGGTGGATTGTTATCTTCTCCATTGGCGCGGACGCCATCCGCTGGCGGAGACCGTTGCGGCTTTTGAAAGACTTCACCGGAGCGGTAAGATCCTGTCGTGGGGCGTGAGTAACTTCGACGTAGACGACTTAGTAGAGGTCCATTCCATTGCAGGAAGCGGGCATCCTGCCTGCAATCAGGTTCTATATCATCTTCAGGAGCGCGCCATCGAGCACGGGCTGATCGATTGGTGCAGTAAGAACGGCACTTCCGTCGTTGCTTACAGTCCCTTCGGCCACGATGGTTTTCCCGGCCCGCGCACCGCCGGCGGCAAAGTCCTGGCGGAGATAGCTTCCGCTCACCAGGCCACACCTCGCCAGGTAGCTTTGAGATTTCTTCTGCGATTACCCGGCCTATTCGTCATACCAAAAGCTACCGGCCTGGAGCACGTCCGTGAGAATGCGGGCGCCGGCGGGCTCGAACTTTCGCCCGCGGAACTGGCGCGCATCGACCGGGCATTTCCCAGAGGTCCGCGTCCCGCAAGCTTACCGATGCTGTGATACTGGTACGCAGAGGCGAATCTTGACTCATCAGCTGCCGTCGGCCAATTACTACCTTCCCATGCTGGCTCCTACCCCTTTAGTGCCGGTGTCTCTGGACGGGGGGCCGGAGATCTGGTGCAAGCTCGATTTTCTCAATCCCAGCGGATCCACCAAAGACCGGATAGCGCGCTTCATCGTGGAAAAAGCCTGGCGCGAGGGCCGTCTCGGGCCGGAAATCACGGTAGTGGAAGCATCTTCCGGATCCACCAGCATCGCGCTCGCGCTGGCATGCGCGCAGATGGGTCTGCGATTCGTCGCCGTCATGCCGGAAGGCGTGAGCAACGAGCGCGTGAAAATCATACGCGCATACGGAGGCGGCGTGCGCATGACGCCGCGGGGCGAGGGAATCCGCGGCGCCATCAGGGAGACGGAGCGAATGGCGGAATCCGCGCCGGTATTTCTGCCGCGCCAGTTTTCCAACCCCGACAATGCGGCGGCACACCGCTTTGGCACCGCGCGCGAAGTCCTCAACGAAATTCCTGGAGGCGTGGTGGACTCGATTGTGAGCGGAGTGGGGACGGGCGGCACCCTGGTCGGTTTGTCTCAAGGATTTTGCGACGCCGGGTGCCGGATTACGCCCGTACACGCGAAGCCGGTCGAGTGGACCGGATCGGAGGATGCCGAATGCTGTAGTTTCTCCACGCGTATTCCCGGAGTGGTGGATTCGGTCTCGGAGATTTTTTCGGAATCGGCGCTTCCCGGATTGGCGACCACCGAGGTTCGTGGGGATGAGGCGCTGGAGACGGCCCGGCAGCTAATGCGCAAGGGTTTTCCCATAGGTCCCAGTTCGGGGCTCAATTACCGCGCCGCCCAACTCGTGGCCCAACGTTCCGACATGCGCGGCCGGGTCATTGTGACCATTTTCCCCGATCGCATGGAACGGTACTTCAGCACAGAACTCTTCGGCACACTCGCGTGAAACCGGCGCCGCTAGCGGACGCCGGCGTGCAACCGAGGCTGATATGAGGAATCAACCGGCGATCAACAATTACGAAATTATCACCGCCACCAGGGTGGCGGATCTGCAGGACCGCGTGAAGGAGAGAATCCGGGAAGGCTGGCAGCCGAACGGGGGAGTTTGCATGCTGCACGAAGACGATGCGGTCAGCCATAAGCCTCACATCGTGTTCGCGCAGGCGGTGGTTACCAGCGAGGGAATGCCTACCGCGTGAATTTGGTGGCTTTCTTGCGCCGATGGCGTTCCAGGGCCAGTTCGATCAACCGGTCTAGGAGCGCGGAGAATCCCATGCCGCTGGCTTCCCACATCTTGGGGTACATGCTGATCGAGGTGAATCCGGGCATGGTATTGATCTCGTTGAGATAGAGCTTCCCGGTGGAATTTTCGAGCAGAAAATCCACCCGCCCCAACCCGGCGCAATCCACGGCGCGGTAGCACTCCACCGCCAGGCGGCGTAAGTCCGCGGTCGTTGCCGCGGGAAGGTCGGCCGGAACTTTGGTTTCGGCGCGGTCCAGCAGATACTTGTCGTCGTAATCGTAGAACTCGCGCGAGGGGAGAATCTCGCAGGGCAGCGAGGCGATGGGATCGTCGTTTCCGAGCACCGCGCATTCGAGTTCACGCCCGATGATGCCGCGCTCGACGATGACCTTGCGGTCGTATTGCGCCGCCAGCGCGACCGCTGCCTCGAGTTCCTGAGCATTGTGCGCCTTTGAGATTCCCACCGACGAGCCGAGGTTCGCCGGTTTCACGAACATGGGAAACGGCAGGCGCGCAGCGACTCTCGCGATGTCCGGCTGTTCCCGCGAGACGATGACGTAGTCTACAATTGGCAACATTCGTTCCGCACAGACACGTTTCATCATCTCCTTATCCATGGAGACGGACGAACCGAGGACTCCTGCGCCTACATACGGCAGGTCGGCCAATTCCAGCAAGCCTTGGATGGTGCCGTCCTCACCGAAGGTGCCGTGCAGAACTGGAAATACCACGTCGATTTCGGGGTGGGCGCCCGGTTCGGGACCGATGGCGTGCGGACGCCACTTGCCATCCTTGTCGATAAAGTATTCGATTTTCTCGTACTTGCTGGAATCCATGCCGGCCAGGATCGACCGCGCCGAGCGAATCGAGATTTCGTGCTCGCCGCTGCGGCCGCCGTACACCACGGCAACCCGTAATTTCATAGAATTCGCTTTCCCAATCCGGACATGATCAGTTCCACCGCCAGATCGGCGGTGCGGTTGGCTTCGTCGAGGACGGGATTTACTTCCACCACCTCCATCGAAGTCATGTGCCGGGAATCACAAATCATTTCCATTGCCAAATGTGCCTCGCGATAGGTAGCGCCGCCGCGCACCGCGGTGCCCACTCCGGGGGCGTCTGCGGGATCGACGAAATCCATGTCGAGCGAGCAGTGGAAACCCACCGTCCCGTCGCATGCCTTCCGAATCGCTTCTTCCATGACGGCGCGCAGACCGCGCTCGTCGATGTCGCGCATGGTGTAGGCATGCACCCGGGATTCGCGCACGTGCGGCCGTTCCGTGAGATCGACCTCGCGCAACCCGACGATCACGGTGTTGGCGGGCGCGATCTTGGGTTGGAACCCGGCGAGGCTGGCCAGGGGCTCGGGACCCATTCCCAGCAGGCACGCGAGCGGCATGCCGTGGATGTTGCCGCTGGGGCTGGTCTCCGGCGTGTTCATGTCGGCGTGCGCGTCGAGCCAGATCAAGCCGACGCGCTTGCCGCCATCGCGAAAGTGGCGCGACACACCGCTCACCGTGCCGATGGCTACGGAGTGGTCGCCGCCCAGCACCAGGGGCACGCAGCCGCGCCCCATGGCGCTGTGAACACGATTGGCGAGTTCCTCGCACGCCGCCGCAATTTGTGGGAGGAACTTGGCGTGCCGGTCGACGGCGGGCGCGGCTTCGGCCTGCTCCACCGGGATATTTCCGAGGTCCTCGACGTCATAGCCCAGCCCCTGCAAGCGCGAGTTGAGGCTCGCCACGCGCAGGGCGGAAGGTCCCATATCGACGCCGCGCCGTCCCTGCCCGAGATCGAGAGGCGCTCCGATAATAGCGATGCGGGAATGTGGCATAAGTCTCACACAGGGGGCGGGCAATCCTGCCGGCAGCCGTTTTTCCAGGCTGCCCGAGCGCCGGAAAGTGCGCAGAGGGCACCCACCGCGGGCTGAAAACCCGCCCCACTAGGGTCTTAATCTATACAGCATCCGAGGGAACGCAATCGTCTCCCGGATATGTTCCAGGCCGCAAATCCACGCCACGCACCGCTCGATTCCCATGCCGAAGCCGCCGTGCGGTACCGTGCCGTATTTGCGCAGATCGATATACCAGTTGAACGCTTCCTTCGGCAGTTGGTGTTCCTCGATGCGCTTGAGCAACAACTCCGGATCGTGAATGCGCTGCCCGCCGCCGATGATCTCGCCATAGCCTTCGGGGGCCAGCACATCGACGCCGAGCGCCACTTCCGGCCGTTCCGGATCGGGCTCGAAATAGAATGCCTTGATCCCGGTGGGGAAGCGGTCCACCATCATCGGCCGCTGCTGGTCTTCGGTGAGCAAAGTTTCATCGGTGCCGCCGAAATCGCCGCCCCACTGAATTTCGCTGCCCTTCGCTTGCAGGATCTTCACAGCATCGTCGTAACTCATCCGGCCAAATGGGGCTTGAATGGCTTCCAGTTTGCCGACATCGCGCTCCAGCCGCTTTAATTCTTCGCGGCGGCTCTCGAGTACGCGCCCCACCACGGAAACGATCAGTTCTTCCGCGACGCGTTTCACATCTTCCAGCGTGGCGTAAGCCATTTCCGGCTCCACCATCCAGAATTCCGTCAAATGGCGGCGGGTTTTCGATTTTTCCGCGCGGAACGTGGGGCCGAAGCAGTACACCTTGCCGAACGCCATGGCCGTGGCTTCGTTGTACAACTGGCCGGATTGCGTCAGATAGGCCTTCTCGTCTTCGAAGTAATTCACTTCGAACAGGGTGGTGGTGCCTTCGCAGGCGGCGGGCGTGAAGATCGGCGTATCCACCAGGGTGAATCCGTGGGAATCGAAGTAATCGCGGATGGCCTTGATGATTTCATGGCGCACGCGGATAATCGCATGCTGCCGCTGGCTGCGCAGCCAGAGGTGCCGGTGATCCATCAGAAAATCGGTGCCGTGCTCTTTCGGGGTGATCGGATAAGGATCGGACTCCGGCACGCGCTGCAGCACCACTAGGTTCTCGACGTCCATCTCGACGCCGCCGGCGGCTCTCTGCTCGGCACGCAGTTTGCCGGTCACGATGATCGACGACTCCTGCGTCAGGTTCTTGATGGTTTCGAACAGCTCTTCGGGTAGTGCGCTCTTCACGGCCACGCATTGCATGGTGCCGGAACCGTCGCGCACGATCGGGAACGCGATCTTGCCGGAGCGGCGCAGATTATAAAGCCAGCCGGCTATTTCGACGGTTTCGCCGATGTGGCCGGAAGCTTCGGAAATGTGAATTCGCGGAATCATGATGAGAGATTTTCCAGGCGGTCGAAGATTTCTATGGCATTGTCCAGGGGGTGCTGCGAGTCGCCGTGGTCTTTCAATTCCAGCAGGAGCGGAAACTGGTCCTGGCCGCTGCGCAGCAGGCGCATCGTCTCGTTCCAGTCGATCGCGCCACCGCTTCCGAGGAGCGGCCAAATATGGCTGTCGGATTTCCCGTCGTTATCGTGGACGTGCGTCGACCGGATGCGCTTCTTCATCAACTCGAACTCGGCCGCCACCCCTTTTCCCAGGTTGGCGTGGCCGGTATCGAAGCAATAATGCAATCCGACATGCGTCAGTTCCTCGAATTGCAGCAGGCGCGACGCCGAAGAAAGTTCGTTCGGAATATTCTCCAGTAAAATCTCGACGCCGCGTTGCCTGGCGAACAGATTCAACTCTTCGAGGGCCGAAAAAGCCGCGTCGAATTTATTCAGGTCGAACTCCTCGCCGCCCACCCCGATGTGCTGGATCAGGTAGCGGAAGGGAATGGTCTCGGCGATCTCGATTGCCCGCTTGATTTCGTCCACCATGGGCAACCGCTTGGACTTCACCGGTTCCGTTATGGTGATGACGGAATGCGGCCCGGACCGGCCCCAGATCTCGTCGTTGTACATGGGAGCGTGGAGCGAGTGCAGCTTCAATTCGGAATCGCGAAACCAGTGGCCCAATTCGGCAATCTGCGCCTTGTCCCGATAGTCCAGGTGCTGCCGGGCGCAAAAAATCTCCACGGCGGGGATTCCCAGCCCTTGAATTCTGGTCAGCAACGCCGACGTGAGCCGGTGGTTCACGAACAGGTGCGTCGACAATACGTGATTCATCGCTTGGTCAGTATCCTTCCGCCAATCCCCCGGTGCGCGGATCGGCAGCGCCTTCCAGCCATCCCGCCGAAAACAGGATCGCGTCGCAATCGCCTTGCCGCATGCCGGTGCGAACCTTATAACCCCACTTTTCGAGCAGGGCAATGGTGTCGGGCGAGTAGCCCGGTTCCATCAGCAACACATCGGGCATCCAGGCGTGATGGAAGCGCGGCCAGTTGACGGCCTCCTGCACATTCATTTTCCAATCGATCACGTTGATCATCGTTTCCAGCACAGTATTGATAATCGTCTGGCTGCCGGGCGATCCGAGCGCGAGGAATGGCTTGCCATCGTGCAGCACGATGGTAGGGGTCATGGAAGAAAGCGGCGTCTTGCGCGGCGCAATCGCGTCGGCTTCGCCCAGAATCCGGCCGGAATTATCGGCGATGCCGGGTTGCGACGCGAAATCGCCCATCTCGTTATTCAGCAGGAAGCCGAGGCCGTTCGCGGTGATCTTGTTCCCGTACTGATCGTTCAAAGTGTATGTCACCGCGACCACGTTGCCCTGCCCGTCGGCTACCGTGTAGTGGGTGGTCTGCTCGGATTCGTGGCCATTGAACACCGTGCCTTTGACCTGGTCGCTGGGGGTGGCCCTTTCGGGATCGATCGCGCTGCGAATCTTCAAGATGTAACTGGGATTCAGCATCGCCGTAACCGGTACCTTGACGAAGTCGGGATCGCCCAGATTCTGCGAGCGGTCGGCGAAGAAGCGGCGCATGGCCTCCGCCATGTAATGAACCGCCTTGGCCGAGCCCGCACCGTATTTTTCGAAGCCAGTGCCTTCCAGCACTCCGAGCATCTGCAGAATTCCCACGCCGCCGGAACTGGGCGGAGGCGAGGTGATGATGTCGTATCCCCGATATTGTCCCGTGAGCGGTTTGCGCTCGATCGCTTGATACTGCTTGAGGTCTTCCAGCGTGATCAGCCCGCCGTGCTCTTTCTGGTCCTGCGACAGCAGCCTGGCGGTCTCACCCTCGTAAAAGTCCCTGGCGCCGAGCCGCGAGATGCGCCCGAGCACGCGGCCGAGATCGGCCTGCACGAACGTGTCGCCCATTTCGTAATACTTGCCGTCGCGGAGAAAAATGCGTTTGGAATCGGGATACTGGTTGAGACCGCGCGCCGCGCTTTGCATCGAGGTGGCTTCGGCATCGGTGATGGCGTATCCCTTCGAGGCCAGCTCCACGGCAGGACCTACGAGTTCCGCCCACTTTCGCGTGCCGAATTTCTGCCAGGCGTATTCCATGCCGCGTACGGTTCCCGGCACGCCTGACGCGCGATACCCCACCATGCTCTCGCGCGTAGCTTTGCCATCGGGGCCCACGTACATATCGCGCGTGGCGGCGAGTGGAGCGCGCTCGCGAAAGTCAATGAAGGTAGTGCGGCCATCGGCCATGCGGAGGAGCATGAAGCCGCCGCCGCCGATGTTGCCCGCGCCCGGATGGGTCACGGCAAGTGCGAATCCAACTGCGACCGCGGCATCCACGGCGTTGCCGCCGGCTTCGAGAACTTTCACTCCCACTTCGGTCGCGTGCGGTTCAACCGTGACCACCATGCCATGCTTCGCGCGCACCGGATGCGCGGCCCACACCGGAATAGCGGCCGCCATCCATAACAGAGTCAGCGTGCGGCGCATAGAACTCGATTTTACAGCACTACCGCGCGGGGCGTCGTCTCCGCCATTCGAACAGTACCACGCCGGCAGCGACCGATACATTCAGCGATGAAATCTTCCCGGCCATGGGGATGCGTACCAGCACGTCGCAGTGTTTCCGTACCTGCTCGTGCAGACCCTTGCCCTCGCCGCCGAGCACAAACACGGTGGGAGCGGAGTATTCCACCCGATCGTAAAATTCCGTGCCGCGTTCGTCGAGGCCGTAGATCCAGTGCCCGTTTTCCTTCAGCTCTTCGAGGGTGCGGTTGATATTGGTGACGCGCGTGATCGGGAGATGCTCCAGCGCGCCTGCCGCGGCTTTCGCCACGACATCCGTTACGCTCGCCGCCCGGCGCTCCGGGATCACGATTCCACCCGCGCCGGCGGCATGGGCGGTGCGGACGATGGCGCCGAGATTATGCGGATCCTCCACGCCGTCGAGCACCACGATCAGGTCGGAGGCGGACAGGTCCTCGACCGCGGCGTACTTCTTCGCGGCGCCGAGAGCGACCACTCCCTGGTGCGCCGCCGAGCCCGCCAGCCGGTCGAGTGCCGGCCTCGGTTCGAATCGCACGGCAACGGAAGCCCGCCGCGCCATGTCGATGATTTCCTGAAGCCGCGGTCCGCCCGCGCCTTTCGCGATCAATATCCGATCCAGCGGATGGTTGGAGCGAAGCGCTTCGGCTACCGGATGAATGCCGCTCAGAATGGACATAGAGTTGGCATCTCACGCCTCCGGCATAATCCCGAGACCGTTGTTGAACCGGTTCGTGAGGTTCGCCATCCCGATCACCAGCGTGATTTCCACAATCTGCTCGTCGTTGTAATGCCGCCGCAATTCTTCGCGCGCGGTTTCCGCATGGGCCGTCTTCGTCAACTCGCGGGCGTAAGCGAGGACCGCCCGTTCTTCCGGCGGGAATGGGTTGTCGTTTCCCGCCTCAAGAGCGCGAATCTCGTCGTCGCCGATGCCTGCCTTGCGGCCGCCCGGCAAGTGGCTCGCGATGCAAAAGGCACACGCGTTGGTGTAGGAGGACGCCAGGTACGCCAGTTCCTTCATCCGCCGCGACACCGAACCGGGGCCGGTGATGGCCGCATAGAAAGCGGGAAAGTTCTTCAGCACTTCGGGACGGTGCGCCATGGCGCGAAGGAACGGGTTAGCTTGTTTGGCGCGGGCCTCCAGGCTTGCCAGAAATTCGTTGTCGGAAGGATCGATTAGTTTGACCGCGGATGCCATAGCACCAGTATAGATGCCGCGGCTCTCAGTAAAGGCCGCTGGAAATCCCCGCCAGGAACTTGACATCCCCCTCGACAAAGTCGAACCGGCCAAGCTCCTGGCGCGGCGTCCATTGCATCTCTTCGAAAACCACGTTGCGGGGTTCGCCTTCGAACTCCGTCACCCGGAAAAAGATCAGCCGGATGGGATGCTTTCCCGGATAGGTGTACTCGTACCGGGTTAATTCTTCGCTCGTAACGCTGTGGATGGCGAGCTCTTCGCCAAGCTCGCGTTCGAGGGCCTGCGGCAAGCTCTCGTTGCGTTCCACTTTCCCGCCCGGGAACTCCCATTTCAGGGGATGGGTCTGCGCCGCCTTACGCCGGCAGATGAGAATTCGGCCTTGCCGCTCGATAATTCCCGCCACCACTTGCAGCATCCCCATATTGGAGCATAAGTTGCCTCTTACTGGACCCTCTCCCAGGTGGCAACCGTTCCATAGGCCCGGTCGTCGGTCCCATTCGCAGCTACGAAGGCACGCACCTCAGCCGTAGGCGAGAAGACCTGCAGCCTGTCGTTGCTGGTGTGCACGGCGAGCGCCGAGGCCCGCTGCTTCAGCCAGTCGGAATCGAGAAATGCCCACTTCAACGCCGGTCCGTCGATCCACAGCCGCATGACGGCATGGCCGGGAATGCGGAAATCACTGTCGTCGGCGGGCGCCAGGTCCAAAAACTCGTCGTCCTTCACGCGGAAAAGCATCGCCTGGAACTCGAGGACCGTACTGCCGGAAAGCACCCTGATGGCATAACCTCCGCTGTCCCCAGGCCGGATGACCGCCATCGGGTCTTGACCGCCCTGCTCCTGCCAGGTTCCTACCAGCGCGGAGTCGATGGCGGTGTCCTTGGCTGTTGCTACCGGTTCCACCGAGAGCAGCCCCGGCGCCGGCGACTCGCACCCGGTAAGAATAGCGAACGCGGCCGCGGCCGCGAGCATCGATGTCAGTTTCATATTGCCCTCCACCAAAGAACAGCGTCGCGCCAAGCCCCAAATTGCATCTCCGTGCGATAATTCTTCGCATGATGGACAGGCCGCGATGGTGGCTCATCGTTGTGGCGGCCCTCATGGCCGCAATATTCCTCTATCAAAGCATCGGCCTGGCCGGCGCGGTGGCACTCTTTGTAGGATCGGTCGCTGCCCTTGCCGGCTATCGCGTCTACCGCTCGCGCAAGCCCGCACCATCCCGGGGTGTCCGATGCCTCACCTGCGGAGAAGCGCTGCCATCCACCGCCCGCGAGTGCAGGTTTTGCGGCAGCGCGCGCTGGACGGTCCACTAGATTTGTACGAAACATTACAATCACGCTCCTGTTTGGAACCTCACTGTAATCTCCGTCTTGATACATTTACAGGTTGATCAGGGTCTTGTTTTCGCCACGTTGACCGAATCCACCCCACATCTCAGGAGGGAAGACGCATGACAGGGTTTCACAAAGGAATTGTGTGCCTGATGCTGGCTGCCGGTATGGCAGCCGATTCGCCGGCCTTCGCCCAACAGGTTCTGGGAGCGATTACCGGCACGGTGAAGGATTCCAGCGGTGGGGCAGTACCGGACGCCGTCATCAAAGCCATGAATGGGGCCACCAATCTTACGGTCTCGGCGCACTCGCAAGCTAACGGTTCCTACCTCATCCCCGATCTTCCGGCGGGAACTTACAAGCTGAGCATCACCAAGGAAGGATTTCAGACGGAGACCCATACCGAGGTGCTGGTGAATGGCGATCGCACCACGACGGTGGACGGCAGCCTCCAGGTCGGCCAGGTGAGCACTACCATCGAAGTCACGGCAGTGCCCTTGATGAATCAGGTAGACACCACCAACGGTTATGTCGTCGACCAGTTGACCATCCAGGATACTCCCCTCGGAACGGGTAGCTTCACGCAATTGGCAATCCTGAGTCCGGGAGTTCATGCCGACTTTCTGGGCGGCGCCGGGGCCAATGCCGGCCTCGGCAATCAGGCGATTTTCGCCAATGGGAATCGCGATACCAGCAACAGCTTTTCGCTGAACGGCGTCAGCACCAACAATCTTTTTAATGGCAACTCCACCAGCCAGGTTGGCGAGAACCGCTTCGTGCTGAATACCGGCGAGAACTTTGGCGCCGGCGGCAACATTCAGACCAGTGCATCGGTGTACGATGCGATCGGGCAGGCGCTTCCCACGCCTCCCACCGACGCCATCCAGGAGATCGCCGTCGATTCCGCCATGTACGACGCTTCGCAGGGCACCAACAGCGGCGCGCATATCAGCGTTCTGACCAAATCCGGCACGAACGCGATCCACGGGTCCCTATGGGAGCAATTCCAGAACAGCGATATGAACGCCGCACCGTTTTTCTACAATGCATCGCCGGCGATCACCACCAAAGACCCTTACCTCAACCGAAATATGTTTGGCGGGACGGTGGGTGGCCCGATCCGCAAAGACAAGATCTTCTACTTTCTCTCCTACCAGGGCGTCCGCGTGGCCGATGCGACCCTCGCCACACAGGACGCGACGGTGCCGTTGACGCTGACGGACGACCGTAGCCCGCAGGGTATTATCAACACGATTCAGGGCGCTTTCGGCCAGACCATCTCGGCGGCACAGATCAATCCGGCGGCGCTCAATCTTCTGCAGGCAAAACTCCCCAACGGCCAGTATCTGATTCCGAGCGCGCAGATTACCAATCCGACCACGGCGACCAACCTGGGTTACGACGCCGTGGTTCAGGGACCTAACTCCAAGGCCAATGTGGATCAGGGAATCGCCGACATCGATTACATGCTGAGCGACCGGGACCGTCTTTCGGGCAGGTTTTACATCCAGAACAACCCCACTACCAGCCCGTTCGGCGCCGTCGGTTCCCTGTTAGGCTTCGCGCAACAACTCAGTGCCGGCAGCGATGTCGCCACCATTACCAATACCGCAATCCTCACCCCCACCCTCACCTGGAACAGTCATGTCGGGTTTACCCGCATGCGTGCCTACGCCAACACGACCCAGCCATTCACGCCCGCGAGCGCGGGAATGAATCTGCTCGGTTCCAACACGTTTCCGCAGATAGACATCTCTACTTCAGACCCCACCGTTCAGAGCGGCCTGGAGTTCGGACCCAGCGCGAGCTTCGGCAACGCCGGCATGTTCCAGAATCAATGGGAACTCGGATCTACGGTGAATTGGGTAAAGGGCCGCCACACCATTGCCATCGGCGGGCAGTGGGATCACGCGCAGCTCAACATCATCAATAACAACACCAACGACGACACCATCGACTTCACGAACTTCGAAAGCTTCGTCGAGGGCTCAGTCCGCAGCGGTACGGCCACCACGGGCAGCGCCAGCCGCTATTACCGGTCCGACACGGTGGGAGCTTTCGTCAACGACAACTTCAAACTCCGCAGCAATCTGACCGTCACCATGGGCCTGCGATGGGATTACGACGGCCCGTTTACCGAGAAAACCGGCCGCCTGACAGCGTTCAATCCCAGTCTGTACTCTTATAATGCCGCCAGCGATACCATTACGAACTCCGGACTGGAAATCGCGGGCAGCGGATCCGATTCTCTGCTGCAACACACACAGGACGGCCTGGCGCCCAGAATCGCCGTCGCCTGGAGCCCGATGACGAAACTGACCGTGCGGACCGGCTACGGGATTTACTACGATCGCGGCGAACTGTTCACCTATCTCTCCCCACCCGCGGGCGGCGGATTCAATGGCCCGTTCGGCGTGACGCTGGCCCCGCCGTTCGTCAGCGAAGTCGCCGCCAAGCGAGGAAATAGTCTCTCGGCGCCCTTCGGCACGACGGCCCCTCCGCCTGCTCCGGGCACCGCTTCGGCATTCACGGCATATCTGCCCAATCTGGCGCAGACGACATCGGGCGACTTCCCGGCGGGGAACTTGTACGGTCCCATCATTTTCGGCGGCTACGACATCGGCAACAAGCTCCCCTATATGCAGAGCTGGACTTTCGATA
The DNA here is from genome assembly GCA_035509055.1 of Bryobacteraceae bacterium. Lineage (GTDB taxonomy): Bacteria > Acidobacteriota > Terriglobia > Bryobacterales > Bryobacteraceae > PALSA-129. The sequence continues at coordinate 45,729 of DATJMA010000071.1, forward strand.
TTCAATATCAGCCCTCCAACACCTGGCTGCTCGATATCGGATATGCGGGCAACCACGGCACGCATGAAGTGGTCCCCATTCCCTTTAACCAGCCGCTAATCGCGACACCCCAGAACCCCGTACACGGCCAGATATACTCGTACGGCGGCACCGACCCCGGCGCCGGCTGCAACAACGGCACCCTGGATCTCGAACCCATCTGCCCGCCGCCGTTTTATGCCGGGAACGCAGAGCTTCGCGTGCCGTATATTGGCTACGACATGAACTCGGTGCTGTACGAAGCCGAGGGCATTTCCAACTACAACGCGCTGCAGATTCAGCTTCGCAAGCGCTTGTCGAACGGGCTGCAATTTACCGCATCCTACACCTGGTCGCACGCACTCGACGAACAGAGCGGTCTGGGACTGTTCTTCACCGGCAACAACCCGCTCGATCCGCATTCGAGCTACGCTTCCGCGGACTTCGACCAGACGCACGTTTTGCTGATCAACTACAGCTACGCAGTCCCGAAGTTCTCGGCGAACGCGGCCGTCAACGCTCTGACCAGCGGCTGGATCGTCGGCGGGCAGACCGTGGCGGAGAGTGGACAACCATACAGCGTTTACGACTATTCGGGTTCGGTTGCCAGCCTGTATTACGGCACCTACGATGACGCCGGCAACCCCATTGTCCCGCTCAAGCCTGGTGTCAGCGCGTCGCAGGCGGAGCTTCAGGGCACTACCGGCGTGAATCCCAGCAAGCCGGTGCTGAATGCCTCCGACTTCCAGCCGCAGTTCGTCGCGCCGGGCACGAACGGTGTTCCGCCGTGCGATGCCACTGGCTGCGACATGTACGAATCGCTGTTCGGCGCCACTGGCCGGAACATGTTCCGCGGGCCGTTCCAGGTCCGTTTCGATATGAGCCTGGCCAGGCAGTTCACTTTCAAAGACCGCTATCATTTGCGCTTTGAAGCGGACGCCTTCAACATATTCAACCATCCCGACTTCGACACGCCGAACAACGATGTGGTCTTCTTCCCGTACTACGAGGGACCGCCGGCGAATCCGCCGCAGGGGAGCCTCGGCGTGATCCAGCACACCATCGGCAGCCCGCGCTTTTTGCAGCTCGCGCTGCATCTGGTGTTCTGAGACCCGGCGCTTTACCGCCGCTTCCACGCTCGCGCGATTGCCACCCGCAGCGCCGCATAATTTGCCGCCGCCAGCATCAGCCCGAGCCCGGCGGCCAGCAGCAGAACCGGCCACCACGCGCGGTTGGGAAAGATCTCCTGCTGCACGCGGTACACACCAATCGCCAGGAACACCAGGCCGCTCACCAGGAAATTCTTCATCTGCCGGGGAATGCTGGCGAACACGAACACGCATGCCACAGCCGGCAGCAGCCATTCGTCGACGCGCTGCTCCATCACCGAATCTGCCGCGAGCCCGAGCAGCAGCAGGGACGTCATCACGTGTCCCGGAATTACGAAGCGGAACGATTTTCCCACCATGCGCACTTGCGAGGAAGGGAACCGGTCGCAAATGCGGTCGAGCGCCAGATAGATGCCGGCATTCAGGATGAACAGATATTCAATTTGCCCGCGGGTCCACGGCGCCAGCCATTTCAGCCAGTCCGCCAGCGGCTCGTGATAGGTTGCCGCGCCGCTGAGCGCCGCCAGCGTGAACGCGACGGCAAAGGGATAGAAATACCGCGAATCGTCGGGCATGCGCAGGCGCTCGAAAACAAATCCCGCCGCCATAAAGAGGATGGCGATTGGAATGAGGTCGAGATAGAAGCGGCCGGAATCGCGGTCGAGGCAATCGAGCACGCCCAGGCGCAGCAGCGTCGCCAATGCCAGCAGGGCGCTCATTGCCGCGAACATCAGCGAAAAAACCGGCGCGCGCGTGAATCGCCGGAACCACCAGCACACCGGCAGCGCGGCCAGCAGCGACCACCACAACTGGGCATTCGTCGCCTCCTTGGCAAACTCCAGCCGGTGAAAGAGTTCGAGCCGTAACTGCCCCTGCGTGAGGGCCGTGGCGATGTGCGTTTCTTCCAGCGTCACCAGCGCCGCGACCGGCGCTACCAGGCAGAAGGCCAGCAGATACGCGATCGCCACCCGGTAGTATCCGCTGCGCCAGGTGCGCACGCCCATCCATGCGGTGGGCAGCGCCGCGCCCCAAGCCACAATCACCGCCGGCGCGCCCGCCAACTGGGGGAACGGGAAGAACGTGAGCAGCGCCGTGGCCACGGCCAGAATCCAGGCGCCGAAGTACAGCGTCACCTGCGGCAGGGTCAGCCGCCGCACCTCCATAATCCAGGCGTCTTCGCGCTCCACCAGCCGCTCGTACCGTTTGCGCAGCGCGTCGTACTCGGCCTCGGAGACAATCTGGTCGTGGCGCCAGCTCTTCAGGTCGCGGAGGTGATCGCTCACCTGGCCCGCAATCAGGCGGGAGTAAGCTGCCGGTTCTGCCAGCACCGGCTCGTCCGCCAGATAGCGGCGCAGATCGTCCGCCATTTCACGCGCCGAGGCATAGCGGTGCGCGGGAGATTTCTCCATCGCCTTCAGGCAGATATTTTGTAGACCTTTGGGGATCGAAGGATCGATCCGGCGCGGCAGGGGAGGGTCCAACTCGCGAATGCGCCGCAGCAGATCGCCGGTCGCGTCCCGGCGAAACGCCGGCGTCCCGGTGAGCACTTCGTAAAGAATCGCCCCAAGCGTGAAAACGTCGCTGCGGGCGTCCAAATGGCTGCCCGCGGTCTGCTCCGGGGACAGATACTCGGGAGTGCCCGCCACCTCGCCGATGTTCGACCACCGCTCGCGCGCCTCCACATCGAGCGCCAGCCCGAAATCCAGCAATTTCGGTTCGAGATCCGGCCCCACCAGGATGTTAGCCGGCTTGAGATCGCGGTGAACGATGCCCTGCGCGTGCAGAAAATCGGCCGCCAGCACTACTTTGCGCATCAATTCGGCGCGCTGCGGAAAGGTGAGCGCCGCGGCGGCGCGCGTCAGCGGCACGCCTTCGAGGTACTCCATCACGAAGTGCGGAGGCTCGCCGGCCGGTCCCAGATTGTAAATGCGTACGATATGCGGATGGCTGACGCGCGCCAGGGCCCGCGCCTCGCCCATGAACCGAGCCTGCAACTGTGCGTCATCGGCGTAGCGCGGCGCCAGGGTCTTGATTGCCACTTTTCGGCCCAGCGCCTGATCGAACGCCAGCAGGACTCGCCCCATCCCGCCCGACCCGACTTCGGACACGATCCGGTGCCCCGAAAGTGTTTCCGGAAGCGACGCCGGATTTACGGCGCGGTCGATCTCCGCCAGCGCGTTCCAATCGGCGGCCAGTTCGGCGGGAACCGCCTCCGTCACCTTGCGATCGAGCAGGTCGGCGAACGCTTCCGCCAGTCTTTGCTCGCGCTCGGAATCCGTCATCGTTCCGCCTCGCTCAAAGCGCGGAATCGCTTCACCGCGCGATAGACCAGCAGCGCCACCGCCTCGCGCGATTTCCCGGTCCGTCCGGCGATTTCGGCTGTGGTAAGCCCTTCGATTTTGGCCATCAGGATCGCATCGCGGTAGTCCTCCGGCAGGGCGTCGAGGCGCGACAGGAGCCGCTCCACAGCTTCTTTCTGCGCCAGCAGGCGGCTTGGCGTTTTGGTATCCACCGGCTCCGGCCCCGCGGGATTGCTCTCCGAGCGGAAGGGAATTTCCTCCCCCGTGCGGCGCTCGCGCCCCTGGTAGCGAACCCGGTCCACAATGACGTGGTCGGCGATGGCCGACAGCCAGCACAGGAAACTGCCCCGCGCCTGGTAGGAGAATTGCCCGATATCGCGAAACGCTCGCAGCAGAGTTTCTTGCATGACATCGTCCACCTCTGCGAAGGTGCGAGTTCGCTTACTGAGTTTGAAATGGATTAAAACAGCCAGGCGCCGCTGGTATTTTTCCAACGCGCGCGAAAACGCCTCGCGGTCGCCGGCCTGCGCTTTTTCCAGCAGCGTAAAGGTGGATGTTGGTGATTCCATGGCGCCGGCGCCCATTATGATACCGCGCTGCCGGGGCCGGCAGTTCCCGCGCGGGAGGCTGTCGTGCGAAAATTACAAATAATGGCCTCGGTAAAGGGGGCCGATTTGTGCACCACGAGCCCAAATAGTTATGTCACGTATTCTTGACCGCATCGATTCTCCAGAAAACGTCAAGCAGCTTTCCATCGCGGAGCTGGAAAAGTTGGCCTCCGAAATACGCGAGGAATTGATCGCCGTTCTCTCCAATAACGGCGGTCACCTGGGTCCTAACCTCGGCGTTGTGGAACTTTCGCTGGCGATGCATTACGTGTTCCAAACCCCGAAGGACAGTTTCCTGTTCGATGTCAGCCACCAGGCCTATATTCACAAAATGCTTACCGGGCGGCGCGCGCAATTCAAGACCATCCGCACACCGGGCGGGCTCAACGGCTTCATGCTCCGTACCGAAAGTTCCCACGATTGCTACGGCGCCGGGCACGCCGGCACGGCGCTTTCGGCCGCTCTCGGCATGGCCGTGGCGCGCGACAAGGCCGGCGGAAAGGAGCACGTGGTGGCCGTCGCCGGGGACGCGGCATTTACCTGCGGAATAACCTATGAAGCGCTGAACAACATTGCGCACCACACCCGCCGGCTCATCGTAGTGCTCAACGATAACGAATGGTCCATCGACAAGAATGTCGGCGCCATCGCCAATTACCTGCACCACATTGTTACCAGCCCTCGCTACGATTACCTGCACGACCGCGCCGGGAAATTTGTCGAAATGATTGGCGGCCGCCGCGCGCTGCAAATGGCGCGCAAGGCCGAAGAGGCTGCCAAGAGCATGTTGTGGCCGAGCGTCATTTTCGAAGAGCTGGGCCTGAAATATTACGGCCCGATCGACGGCCACGATATCGGCACGCTCATCAAATCGTTCGAGCATTTGAAAAAAGCCGATCGCCCGGTTCTGTTGCACGTCCTCACCCAAAAGGGCAAAGGGTTCGAGCCGGCGCTCCAGAAGCAGAAGAAATTTCACGGTCTGGGGCCCTACGATCCCGAGACCGGCGAAACCAAACCGCTCAGCCGCCGCACGTACTCCGAGGTCTTCGCCGACACCATGGTGAAATTGGCCCGCTACAACGACAAAGTCGTGGCCATTACCGCGGCCATGCCTAACGGCACTGCGCTCGACCGCTTCCAGCCGCACCATCCCGACAAATATTTCGACGTCGGCATCGCCGAGGAACACGCCGTGCTGTTTGCGGCCGGCCTGGCGGCCAAAGGATTCAAACCCTTCTGCGCCATCTACTCCACCTTCCTTCAGCGCGCTTTCGACCCCATCGTGCATGATGTCTGCCTGCAGAACCTCCCGGTGGTCTTCTGCATGGATCGCGGGGGGCTGTCGGCCGACGACGGGCCCACGCACCACGGTGTCTTCGATATCAGCTATCTCCGCGGTATCCCCAACCTGGTCCACATGGTGGCCAAGGACGAAGACGAGCTTGCGGACATGCTGTTCACCGCCATGAAATGGGACGGGCCCATCGCCGTCCGCTACCCCCGCGGCATCGGGCCTGGCACGCCAGTGAAAGACGTTCCAGCGGCGATTCCCATCGGCAAGGCCGAACTGTTGCAGCACAGCGAGAACGATCGCGTGGCGATTTTCGCCCTCGGCGCCATGGTGCCGATGGGCGAGGAGATCGCGCGCAAGCTGGAAGGGCAGGGCATCGGCGCAACGGTCGTCAATGCCCGCTTCGTCAAGCCCATCGACCATCAGATGCTCGAATTCTTCGCCCGCACCGTGGACGTCGTGCTGACACTTGAAGACCACGTCCTGCGCGGCGGCTTCGGGAGCGCCGTCCTGGAGACTTTGAGCGATCTCGGGATCGCCACTCCGGTAGTGCGCATCGGCTGGCCCGATCAATTCATCGAGCACGGCAAGATCGACGCGTTACGTGCGAAGTACGGGCTGACGGCCGAAGCGGCAATGGAAAAGCTGGCGCCATATCTGGCAAATCGCGCGGCGGGCAATCCCGCCGGTAAACGCGTTACCGCCTGAAATCAGGTCCGCGCGGCTCGACACGCGGACGTTTACCGCAGCATCGCCAACCCAAATGCTAGAGCGCTGCGGCAGGCGGGCAGCGTCGTCCCGGGAATCCTGCCGGCTTCTCTTGGATTGAGCCGGATGCACCGAATTGCGGCACCTGGAAGACTGCCGCAGCCTAGCTGTGATGCAGGACTTGCCCTCCTACCAAAAAAAAAACCGCGGCGCACGAGGCGCCGCGGCATGGGATGGGGGTATTATCTTGCGATCGGACTACTGTTTGACCGTCCGGCTCGCGCCGCGCGGCCCGCGGCCCGCGCTGATCGTATAATCGGTTGGAACCTGGAACAGCGAAGGATCCGGTTCGGCGCGAGTGATATTCGTCAACTGTACCGTCACGTTACCGTGAAGCGGGTCCACCCGCTTGGTCATGACCGGCACCTGGAGGTCCGGCGAACGCCACGTTTCCGTCACAATCTGAAGCGGTTGGGCGTTTCCAATCTGCCCGGCCGGGATGGTGCGGGTAACGCGGGTGCCGGTAGCCTGAATGCCATTGATAGTTTGCATTCCCAGGTCTGTGGTGACTACGTTGGGATCGCTCGCAGCGCCGTTTTGCCCTCTGCCCGGACGGCCTTGGAAATTCGGATTGTGGCCCCGAAAATTCGGGAGGGTCATCTGACGGGCGGTTTTCGCCGCGCTATCCAGTTCCGTATTCACGCCGGCCACCGGGTCGTGAATGCTGATCATCGTCCGGGTGGCAGTCTGCGCCTGCACTCCCGATTGTCCCTGCCCCGGCCGCCCGGCCGGAACCGTCCGCTCGGTCCGAACGCGCCCGGAACTATCGCGGTAAATGTTCGCCTCGGTCTTGCGGGTAATTACGTTGCCATTGGCCAACGTCTGGGTTTCTTCCGTGACTTCCTGGGCTGAATAGGGAGCGCCGGTCACCGTCCGGCCCATACCCATCCCCATGCCGAAACCCATTCCAGGGCCGCCGGGCCCCATCCGGCCCGCGCCCCTCGGCGGCGGACCCTGCGCAAAAACGCTTACCGCGGCGCATAAGCCGCAAACGATCAGGCATTTCTTCATGAAACCAATCCTCCCAGAACCTCGCGGCCGCTCAACATCGCTGCCTATAGAGACTTTCGCCCACGACGGAAAAAGTTCCGGAAGCGTGCAGCTTTTTTTAGCCGGGCCCGTGAAGACTTATACTGATGGTTAACAGTGACGACACACGCGTCGCATTATGGCCGGCTGGCGCTTTGGGCGATCTGTGCGTGCCTCATTCCCCGATCGTGGGCCCTCGATCCACACAAGACCTTGACTCAATACTCCCGGCACGTGTGGGGTCAGCAGGACGGGCTCCCCCAAGACACCATCAAATCCATCACCCAGACCCCCGATGGCTACCTCTGGCTCGGCACCGATGAAGGATTGGCCCGTTTCGACGGCTTCGAGTTCACGGTTTTCAGCCGGCCCGGCAGCGATTTGCCCGCCAACTCGATCACTGCCCTCGCGGCATCGCCCGACGGATCTCTTTGGATCGGGACCTCCAATGGTCTAGGTCTATACCGCGACGGCCACTTCCGCACCTTCACCGTCAAAGACGGCCTTCCCGACGACGACATCCGGGATCTTTATTCTGACCATGCAGGCACCCTCTGGATGGTTTCCGGAGTCGATGTCTGCCGCTTCCAGGATGGAAAGTTCACCATTTTGAAATCGGGCGTCGATCTGCCGATCACGGCAGCGCGGGTGGTGCGTGAGAATGCGCGTCACGAACTGGTGGTCGCCGGTTCCAACCTCCCCGATGCTCCCGGGCACGCATCGCTGCGAGTCGTAAGCGTGGCCGCCGGCAAGGTCGGCATGCTGGTTGACGACGAGCGGTTTGCCAAGGACGTAATCCAGACAGTACTTTCTGACAGCCATGGAAATCTCTGGATTGGAGGCACTTTGGGCTTGATCGAGCGCACCGCCAGCGGCGAACTTCGGCGGTTCGACTCGCAATCCGGATTGCCGGAAGATCTGGTGCGTTCGGTGGTGGAAGATCGCGACGGAAATTTATGGGTCGGGACCAACAGCGGAATCGCCCGCCTGGAAGGCGGCCGTTTCGCGGTTCCGGCCACTGGTAACGACAACCAGGTGGTGCGCGCTCTGTTCGAAGATCGCGAAGCGGACCTCTGGGTGGGCGGCAACGACGGGTTGACGCGTCTCCGAGACGACGTGTTCACGACTTACGGGAAGGCCGAAGGGCTGCCCAGCGACGAGCCGAACACGGTTTTCCAGGACCATAGCGGCCGCATCTGGGTAGGTTTTCACGATGCCGGGCTGATGTTGTTCGCGCCGGGTCAACCGCGCCTGTTTTCCCGCCGCGAGGGAATGCCGGATACCGAGATTTTTTCCATCCGCGAGGCGCCCGGCGGCGATTTATTGATGGGCACACGCGCCGGGCTCGTCCGGATGCACGGTTCCACGTTTACCCTGCGGGAACCGCCCGATCCGCAGCACAGCGTGGTGTGGGACGCGTTGGAAACCTCCGATGGCCGGCTCTGGATGGCGACGCCCAGCGGTTTGCTGGAACAAACCGCTAACGGAACGCGCACTGTGGCCGGCGGTGGTCCGTTGATTGTCAATGCCGTGGTAACGCTGTGTCAGGGCCGGGATGGCGTTTTGTGGGCCGGGAGTTATGGCCGGGGTCTTTGGCGCGTCAAGGGCGAGGAGCGGCGGCTGTTCGGTATCAAGGACGGGCTCTCGAGCGAAAATGTACGCGAAATCTATGAGGACTCGGACGGGATTCTGTGGGTGGGCACTTTCGGCGGCGGCCTCAATGCTCTCCGCAACGGCAAGTTCTATAACTTTACCCAGAAAGACGGGCTGCTGAGCGATAACATTGCGAACATCGTGGACGATGGCCAATCGCTTTGGCTTGCCACGACACGCGGAATCTGCCGCATTGCGAAGTCGCAATTGTGGCAATTAGCGGGCGGTAAGAGGAAGCGCCTCGAGCCCGTGAACTATGGCATGGATGATGGCCTGCGCAGCGCGCAATGCTCTCCGGGATATCCCACCGCCGGCGGCGACCGCACGGCCGATGGCCGCCTATGGTTCACCACCAGCCGTGGCCTGGCGGTTTACGATCCGCACGCGAAGAGGCCCGTTCCGCTGCCGCCCCAGGTGCAGATCTCGGAAATCACCACCGACGGACATGCCATTGACCTCTCCCACACCGCCTATCTCTCTCCTGGCGTCGAGCGCATTCGCGTGCGCTACACCGCCATACATCTCAGTGCGCCGGAACAGGTGTCCTACTCCTATCGCCTGGACGGCATGGAAGCAAACTGGGTGCCGGCGGGAGACCGGCGCGAGATCAACTACAACACGCCGAAACACGGGAATTACCGGTTCATGGTGAAGGCTGAACTCCCCGGCGGCCCCTCCACCGAAACGTCCTACGCTTTCGATGTGTTACCCCACTACTACGAGACCGCCTGGTTTCGCGCCCTGGTGGCCGCGGGCCTGTTGGGCATGGCGTGGGCTATCTATCAATTGCGGCTGCGCCAGATCCGTTCGCGATTCTCCCTGGTACTCGAGGAACGTGCCCGGCTGGCGCGCGAGATCCACGACACCCTGGCCCAGGGATTCGTGGGCATCTCCTCGCAGCTCGACGCGGTAGCCATGTGCATGCCCGACGAACAGTCGTCGGCGCGCAAGTACCTCGACATGGCGCGGCGCATGGCGCGGCATAGCCTGACGGAAGCCCGGCGGTCGGTAATGGATCTGCGCGCTTCGGTGCTGGAGGGGCAGGATCTGGCGGCGGCCCTGGAATCGGGCACACGCATGTGGACCGCCGGCGCGGGTGTGGACGTCAAGGTGGATGTGAGCGGGCCGGAGATGGTGCTCCCGCAGGAGATGGAGCAGCACCTCCTGCGCATCGCCCAGGAAGCCGTTACGAACGTGGTGAAGCACGCCGGCGCCAATCGCATCGCCATCAAGCTGCACACCGAGGCGCGCAAACTCTTTCTGCAAATCCGTGACAATGGCCGCGGATTCGACACGCCGGATGTATTTTCTTCGCGCGGAGGCCATTTCGGATTGATCGGCATGCGCGAACGGGCAGAGCGGCTCGGCGGCGAGCTGCACCTTGCCAGCAATCCCGGAGAAGGCACGGAAGTGGAAGTAACGGTACCCCTACCATGAGCGAGAAAATCCGAATTCTAGTGGCCGAAGACCACCTGGTGGCGCGCGTCGGCGTCTCCGCCATCGTAAACATGCAGGCCGACATGACGGTAGTGGCGGAAGCCTCTAACGGCCAGCAGGCGGTGGAGATGTACCGCCAATATCTGCCTGACGTTACCCTGCTCGATCTCCGCATGCCGGGAATGACCGGAGTGGAGGCGGCCATCGCCATCCGCGCGGAGTATCCGCAGGCGCACATGATTGCGCTGACCACTTACGGGGGCGACGAAGACATCCGCCGCGCCCTCGCCGCGGGCGTGCAGGCGTACCTCACCAAGGACGTGCTGCACGACGAGCTGTTGAAGGCGATCCGCGCAGTCCATGTCGGCCAGACCTACCTTCCATCGGCGGTCGCGGCGGCACTGGCCGCGCAGATGCCGCGTCCCGACCTGAGTGCGCGCGAAGTGCAGGTGCTGGAACTGATTGTGCGCGGTCTGGCGAATAAGCAGATCGCGTACTCGCTGAGTATTGCGGAGCATACCGTCAAGAATCACGTGAAAAGCATCTTGAGCAAGTTAGGCGTTCAGGATCGCACGCAGGCGGCGACGGCGGCGATTCAGCGGGGAATAATTCATCTGCCGTAGACGAGGCCGTGTGACGCGACCCTTGGTAGGGGCTATCTCACTTGTGCTCACGGTGGTGCCCGCCAGCCCCGGAGGCGAGCCCGTCAAAATCATCCCCCTGACGGTTTGCGAGGCGCTGGCCGACCGCCTGAACCTGAACGGGAAAACCATCGCCATCGTGGGAAGGTTCTTGGGCCACTCCTATCTGTCGGATGAGGGCGTGGCTCTGGATGCCGATCGGTGCCCGGACCCGGTAGTGACGGAAGAGCCCTCGCCTGAGGCCAATCCGAGGAGGAGCTTGACGTGGCTGAATGGCATCGCTTTGGCTAACTGGCAATCGGGGGGAAAAGCTATGCCTCTCGACCGGGAGTCGCTTGCTGCGAAAATCCGCGCGATCGGGAGATCGACTGAGCTCGGTTGCTATGACGACGTGACTCTAAACCAACGCTCGAAGAAATGGGAGCGCAAGAGGTTTCGTTACCGATGGGCGATCGCCTATGGAGAATTCAACACGAAAACATACCTGCACGGACCTAGCGGATTCGCCTGGGCTCCCGGGTACGTCCCCTCGAACGGTTTTGGGCTGATGGGTGATTTCCCGGCACGAATCTGGTTGACCGGCTATGCGGTCAAGATCATCGGCGAACTGGAAGCGTGCCCTGAATAGCGCATCGCAGGGGCCCTGGCCATCGCCACAACGAGTTATCGAGCCATCGCCAGAATGAGAAGGAGAGGCAATAAACGTCGACACCAGAATTCGCCATGTTACTAAACCCCGGACCGAACATCTTCCTGGAACTGGGCTTTCCGCCAGACCAGGCCAATCGCGGGCAGGCTGCGTCGCGCCAGCAGATCAACGACGCCCGGCTGCTGAAGCAGCAACTCACGGAAGAGTTGTCCGGCTGGATCGCGGGCCCATCATCTGAAGCAGGCTGCTCAGCCATGTAGGAATCGATAGCCCTAATTCCCCACGCAGCCCTTGCCCGCGGCGGCATTGATCACGATCTGGACTTCGAGCACGTCGGTGACGCCGCTGTGGCTCATGGCGTTCGAAAGCGAAGTAGTTCCGAGAGCCTGATCGATCGTCGTTTGCACGTCGGACATGGTTACGGCGCCGGTTTGATTTACATCGCAGGGCGAAAGCGGCCGCGCAGATGCTTCCTTGGACTTCGCGCTCGTGCCCCCACTATTTACGGCCGCTACTTTGTAATAGTATGTCGTTCCGTTGGTGAGGCCGCTGTCTGTGTACACCGTGCCGGCAATGCCAGTGGCGATCGGCGTGGCGCTTTCGGCGCCGGCGGCAGTGCCGCGATACATGTTGTACGACGTGGCTCCGCCCGCGGCGGACCAGGAGAGCGCGACCTCCGCGTTGCCGGCGCTGGCGGTGAGGCCCTGGGGCGCCGCGGGCGCGGTCTGCGCCGTGGTCACCGTAATAGTCGCACCGTTGCTGTTCCAGTAATAGTCGGTGCCCCAATTGGAGTTGAACACGCCGATCATTACAGTGTAAGTGCCGGTTGCCTCCGACGAGGGAACGCTCCAGGTGTACGTGTATTGGAGCTGCTGTCCCGCACTAAAATTCTGGCCGCTGGCGTAATTTGTGGACACCGCCGTGCCGCCGCTATTGAACACCTGCACCTCGACGATGGAGTTCGACAAGGATGCCGTCCCGGTATCCGTCACGGTGGCCTGAATGGACGTGCTGCCGCCCTGCGCTACGCTCGACGGTGTCGCGGCGGCCGAGGACGAGAATGTGAGCCCTGAGGTCACCGTGATGCCGCCGGCGGAATCGTTTGCGTACCACGCCTGCCCCGTGGCACTCGACACGGTGACCTCGATGGTGAAGGTTCCGGATACCGCGGGCGTGAACGAAAGCTTGTAAGTCTGCGTCTGATTGGCGGCGAAATTCTGCGCGGTGAAATTTTGCGAGGCCGCGGTGTTGCCGCCGGGGTCCAAAACCACGACCTGCACCGTGCCGGCGCTCAGTGTCTGGGCGGTATCGGTGACGCTGGCGGTGACAGTCGTGGATGTTCCCTGCGTCACGGGATTTGGGGATGCCGTTGCCGTTGCAGTGAACGCCGGCGGCACGGTCGGAGTCGCCGCGAGTTCCGTTGAGTTGCCGCTGCTGCCGGCGGAATTGGTGGCGGACACCACGTAGTAATAAGTGGTGCCGTTCGTCAGCCCGGAGTCGGTATAAGTCGTCGTGGTAGGCGTGCCGGCCGGGCTATAGGGTCCGCCGTGTACTGTCGAGCGGGCGACTGTATAGCTCGTCGCGCCGCCTCCGGCATTCCAGGTGAGCGTCACTGTGCCGCTGCCGACCGTCGCGGCCAGGCCTGTGGGAACCGACGGCGGGCTCGAAATGGCGCCGGGGGGGATTACGAACAGTGTAATGCTCTGCGAAGGGACCGTCGCAACGACGTTGTTACTGGAAATCGCAAGGTCGGCGAGGTGCGCGATGACCGTCTGCGAAGCGGAATTGATCTGCCAAACCTGCGCCGTGCCGGAGTTGGGAAAGTTCGCCAGGCTCACGGTGACCGGCGTGCTCCCTTGCTGCTTGTTGATCACCATGACGGTGAGCGCGCCATCGGCCGTGCGGACGGCGGCAAATGCCGAGAGGTTGTCGGGATTAGCCACGGCTGCCGAAACGCTGGTATCGCCGAAAGTAGAGTTTTTCCCGTCATAATTCCGGTAAATCTGGCTGGCGAGATAAGTCACATAGTAAGTGGTCGGGTTCGTCCCGGTGTTTTCGGCCACCGTCCATCGGGTGGCCAAGTCCAGGCCTTCGCGCCCGTAGATGCCGAGCACGTCCGCCTGGGTGGTGGCGCCGTTCAGATTAGGTTCGTCGCCCCAGTTGTATTCGGTACATCCGGTCTCGAGCCCGGGATAATATTGACTGACCATCGCCTGAAGCGTGGGAATCCAGTTCAGGATCCGGCCGTTGATCCCGATATCGCCGTACCAGGAAGGATCGCTGAACGCAGGGTCCCACAGGATGCGCGTCTCGCGATTGCGCGTCTGCTGGCCGCTCAGGGAATCGTCGCTGCTTCCGGGCACCGCGTTATAGCAATGGACCGTCAGGACGTCGAGCATTTTCGTTCCGGTCTGCTGCTGATAGGCGTAAAGCTGCTGGAGCAGCCACGGATAGTAATAGGTCTGGCCATGGGTGTTGTAATCGGAATTACTCGCGCCCCATCCGTTTGCCTGGTCGAAGCCGCTGAAGTACATCGCCCACCAGCTCCATTCTTCGAATCCGACGATTTTCGCGTCGGGATCGGCCGCACGGATGGCAGTGACGGTGGCGACGATCTTGTTGTACATCTCCTGGTACGCCGGCGGGCTCGGATGCACGTCGCGATGCGTGGAATACCAAAGGGAAGGCTCGTTGTCGAGGATATAGTATTTGATGCCGTTGGTAGTCGTCGACGCTCCGAAGGTATCGACGAAGTGTCCCACCCAAGCCTGCTGGATGGCGGCGCTGTTCGCCACTCCGGTATCGAGCGGATTGTTTCCGGTGATGTTCTGGTTTGTGGCGGCGCTGACGCCGTTTCCGGCGTCGGAATTCCAGGGATCGGTAGCCGTTTGGGCGCCGTACTTGGCGACGGAGAACCCCTCCAGGGTGGTACGATTGGGCCCCAGGTTCGCCAGGTAATCGATCATGGGAATAGTGAAAAGCGGCTCGGCGCCGGCGTTGGCGCGGGTGGTGGCGACATACTGGTCGGCCGACCCGCTGGGCGTTCCGCTGCCATCGGAGTAGGTCTCGAAATACCAATCGCTGCCGGCGGAGTGGGCGTCGATCTGCCAGTTGTAGCGCGAAGTCGAATTGCCGCCCCAGCGGTTGAGCGGCGCGTTCAGCAGTTGCATGTCCGTCGCCGAGCCATAGGCTATTCCGTAGATGTTCGGATTGATCGGATGGCGATTGGCGTTCGCGTCCACGCTCACCGAAGTGGCGGGATTCTGTGCCCAGGCGGCAGCGGCACATAAGACTACGGACATCAGCCGGACAAGCACTACCGCTATCGTGGTAAGACCGGCGGCAAGGCGTCAACGTCAACTTAAGTTAATGCTCCGGTGGTGTCGCGCTCTTGCCGTCACGGAAGGTGGGCTATTGCGAGACAAACGGTGGCAGCGGTTTGGATTGGTGATGGCTTCCATGGCGCGGAGGGGAGTAGCTCCGAAATCGATGCGAAAACCGCCCGCAGACGCGGGCGCGCTTTCCCGCGGAATCGCCAGGCGCTGCGCGCCCCCGGGGAGGAACGATCTCTTCAACCCCGTTTCCCCGTGCTTACACCGGAGAAGGTAGGGCACCGAGTTGGGTCATCAGGCCCACGGTGTCCATAATGATGCGAGTGTCTTTGATGCGCCCGTCCTCCAAACGATCAATGACAATACCCCAGACCTTCACTGGCCGGTCTGTCGCGGGAATACCGAGAAACTCACCTCTGTGGGTTCCGGTCCATTCAAAGCGGCTGGCGACTTTATCGCCCTCCGCAATTTGCTCCTGTATGGAGAAGACGATGTCGGGAAAGCCAGCGCGCATGGCGCGAAGGATATCTTTAAGGCCGTCAAGTCCGGGACCCTGCCCAGGCAGCGGTACTTGCTCGATAACGTCCTCCCAAACATACTGTTCTGCCGAATCGATTTTTCCGTGAGTGATCACTTCATCGGTAAAGCGGCGGACGATCGCGGCATTGTCTGGCGTCATTTCGGTTCTCCTTTAGATTTTCTAGCTCAGATCGTAGCCATTGTACCTGTTGAACTCGCCGGGCCTCATCCAAGATCGCCCGTTGGTGCTTGGAACTCGGCTTCTCACCGTCGGTCGCTGGCCGCGCTACGTCTCGAACGCCGATATGAATACCCGCCCGAAAAGTCGCGTTCTGGTCAACAACCAGGGGCCCCCGCCAGATCGTCGGTCATCTGCTCCGCCCTCGGTGGTGGTAACCTGTCGCTACGAAGCTCGGGATCGAGCTTGAGCGCGAGGTCGATCGCCGTTCAATTACCGAAGTGCCGGGAGTGATTGTCCTGTTGTATGGCGATACAAAGCAGGACGAGATTCAACGGGCCCGGCCGGCGGCGCAGGAAATTGTTCTGGACCGTATCGCCCACGGCGGACCTTGGGCGCACGCGCACATTCGGAGCACGGGATGGCGCGGCAAAGGCACCGTCGCGGCACAGTAACGATGAGCGTCGTTCAGATCTCTTGCGCGGCCCGCCGTTCCGCATCTCGCGCCCGCCGGTCCTGCTCCCTGCGAAGGCGAATCCAGGAGAGAGCCGCGGCCAGCGCCGCGACCGGCAGAACCGTCCACTCCACGCCGATTGGCGCGGACGCCGCGTGGTGCGCGAGCCACCAATTGACGGCCAGCGTCATAATGGGCAAGTCGAAGATGGCGAAAATGGAGACTACCGCGGCGGAGGCGGCGCGGCGGGTGGGCTCTTCGATGGCGCGGCGCAGCATCAGGTAAGGCGCATAAATGAGGAATCCGACCAGAGCGCTGGTCAGCCGCGCGTCCCAACTCCACCACGGGCCGCCGCCCAGACGTCCGGCGACAGCGCCCGCCACAATTCCGGCGGCGATCAGAATCAGCCCGATTTCCGTCACCGCCAGCGCCAGCGAATCGTACAGGAAGTTGCGGGAGCGGAGAAAAAGAATGCTGGAGACGGCTGCCGCGGCTGCCGCGGCGAGCGACGTCCAGACTGAGGCGTCGAACAGCGAGTGCAGCATCAGCCCACCAAAACCGTCTCGATCAGCGCCAGCGAGACAGCCGTGAAGACCACGTCGAAACCGATGAGCATTTTGAGCCAGGCAAAATCGTCCTCGGGGATCGGTTGCCCGTTCACCAACGACGTGGTCAGCCGCATGGCCGACATCAGGGCAGGCATCAGGATCGGGTAAGTCAGCATCGGCAGCATGACTTCGCGCAGCCGGATGTTGACGGTTAGCGCGCTGAAGATGGTGCCGATGATGGTGAGTGCCCAGGTCCCCAACAGCAGAACCACCAGCAGCCAGGGAAACTGGAGCGTCCAGTGTACGCGGTAGAAAATGCCGAACACCGGGAGGGAAATCAGTTCGACCGCCAGCACCAGCAGGAAGCTCGCGAGACACTTGCCGAGGAACAGCGCTGAGCCCGGAATGGGCGCCGCGATGAGCGCGTCCAGGCAGTCGTTAGGTAATTCGCGCGCAAAACTGCGATTCAACGTCAGGGTGCCGGCGAAGGCGAACACAATCCAGAGCAGGCCGCCGGAAACCTGCCGCATCATTTCCTGCTCGGGGTCGAAGGTATAGCTGAAGAGCAGCAGGATCATGAGCGCAAATGCCAGCGAAGCGTTGATGGCTTCCTTGGTGCGCAGTTCGGCCCGGATATCCTTCACCGCGACGGTAAGCACCTGGCGCAGGAATTTCATGCGCCCTCTCCGTAACGCGCATAGACGTACCCGGGATCGTCCACCATTTCCTGGGTGCGCTCCCCGTGGAACGTCAGTTGCCCGCGCGTGAGCAGCGCGACGTGGGTGGCGAGTTCGAGCGCTTCCCGCAACTGGTGCGTGGACATCACGATCGTCTTGCGCGCCGCCAGAGCTTCGCGCAAAAGACGCTGGAGCACCGCGATTGCGCGATCGTCGAGAGCCGTGAACGGCTCGTCGAGCAGCAGCACGGAAGGCTCGTGCAGAAAAGCGCGGGCCACCGCCAGCCTTTGCCGCATGCCGCGCGAGAATTCGCGAACCAGGCCGTTGCGCACGCGCTCCAGGCCGGTGCGTTCCAGCCATTCACGCGCCGATCGATCGGGGTCCGGCAAGCCGTAGAGTTTTCCGAAAAGGGTCAGGTTTTCGAGCGCGGAAAGCTCGTCGTAGACCGAAATGCCGTGACCGATGAAGCCCATCAGCCGGCGCGTTTCGGCTTCGCGGGGCTCTTTGCCGAAGATCTTGATCTTGCCGCGCTGCGCCAGGGAGAATCCGGCGATGGCGCGCAGCAGGGTGGTCTTGCCGGCGCCGTTGCGGCCGATCAACGCGAGACACGCACCCTCCGTGGCTTCCAATTGAATATTGCGCAGGGCAGGGTAGTCGCCGTAATACTTCCAGACGCCCTCAACCGCGACCGCGCTCATTGCTCTCCTTCGCTGGGACGGTCCCGTGAGCGCGATAGAGCAGCGCGAAGCCGAGCGCCAGAATACCAAGCGCGATGGCCAGGATGGGGATGGTCTTATCGTAGATTCGCGGCAGGATCTGTTCGATCTGCGGGCGATCGTCGCTGGCGCCGGCATCGCTGGCCGAAGGAGCGGGCGCGGCGCTGCCGGTCAATTGGATCTTGTACGCGGCGCCGGTAAAGCCGTAGAGATGCGCCTGCGTCTTCGGCTCCTGGCCCAGATCGTTCAGACCGTCGCCGGCGATGTTCACTCCGTTGGGGACGATGAGATAAGTGTTCTGGTCCTTGGTTACAATCTTGCCGTCGTACGGCGCGCCTTCGGTATAGGGAACCTGATAAGTCAGATCGAAGCGCGTCTCGCCCGGCTTCACGGGGTAATCGATTTCGAAAATGTCGGGCTTGGCGGTTTTTGCGGTCGGGGCTCCGATGGGCATGCTGCCCGGCCCGGTAACTTCTGCTTGCACTTTACCTTGGGCCGCGGCCGGCAGGAAGAAATGCAGCGTGCCGGCGCCGGGATCGTTCCAGGCGGTCGTGCCGGGGTTCTCGAACAGATAGGTTTCGTTGACGGTCATCTGTCCGCTGCCGGGCTGGAACAGGATCATGTGCTTGCTGACTTTCGCTTCGCCCGCCTGCTTCGACGCGCTATAGACTTCGACCTTCAGGCCGGTAGTGGGCGATCCGGGCGGCAGCATGAGGTTGTAAGTAACGCCATCGAAGGCCGCGCGGATGAGGTACGGCATGCCTCCGCCGGTATCCTGATTGATGGTGAACGAACCGTCGGCGCCGGATTTGGCCTGGTCGACCATGGTAATGCCTAATTGCGGATCCAGCTTGTTGAGCGCGACGGTCGCGCCGGGCTGCGGCTTTCCTGTGGTCTTATTGACGACGGTGCCCGTGACGGCGGCGAAGGCAGAGGTGGAAAGGACGGCAAACAGCGCCAGTTTCATTGGGCCAACCTCATCGGCTTGCCGCACTCGCCGCAGAATTTCAGGGCGGTCGGGAATTTCGCGCCGCAAGCCGGGCAAACGAACCCCGTAGGCGGAATCACCACCTTGGCCGGTGCGGGCGGAGGAGCCGGCGGAGCACCCGCGGCGGTCTTCAGTTTGTCGACTTCCGACAGCACGCGCGCCAACTCTTTTTGCAGATCTTTCTTGGTGCTTTGGTAGTCCGCGTCGGAGAGTTTCCCCAGGCGATATTCGAATTGCAGATCGCGCAGATTCTCGTAGATGGCGGCTTTGCGCTCATCCAGGTGTTGGAACGGTGAAACAGGTTCGGGCTCGGGAATATCCTTGGGTCGAACGCCCAGGATGAACGCGATAACGGCGATCGCGACAACACACGTAATAGCTATGATCACCGGCTCATTCCATGTTGGCCAGGTCTTTTTCGATCTGGTCTTTGTACTTCTCCAGCGCCGGGTCGTCGATTTCGATGGTGCCGACTTCGACCAGCGGCTTAGGCTTGCGGTATTTCCTGATGAACAGCCAGACTAACGCCAACCCCGGCAGAATCGCCAGATAGGGGATGATCCAACCGAACGGGCTGGGCGGCGAAAGCAAAATATCGGCGCCGAAATTCTGCACGAACGACCGGATGATCTGGTCGTCTGTCATTCCCAGCGCCTGCATCCGGGCAATCTGCTCCTTGCCGGGCTTGGAGTACTCGCATTGCAGCATGCTGCAGGTAGCGATAGTGTCCCCGCAGCCGCACTTGCAACGCAGGCGCTTGCCGACCCGAACCACGTCGGCATTGGGCTTTTCGGATGCCGTTGCGCCGCCCGGCGGCGGAGCCGAAGGCGTCTGCGCCAGCGCGGCCGTCACTAGAAACATACTGAACACCAAGCTGGCAGTCTTGGAAAATCGCGCGCGCGCGGGCGGCGCATTCCTCCTGGCTTCCGGCTCCTGGCTGCTGGCTTCTGGCTTAACTTTCAACCGTTGCATGAGATTTCGCGATGCCCACCACTTCCGTGCGGGCGTACTGCATTTTCACCTTGCTCGGGACCAGGCAGACCAGGGTGCCGAAAATCAGCACCAGCCCGCCGATCCATACCCACGACACCAGCGGCCGGATGTATGCCTGGAGAATGGCGCGCTGATTGTCGTCGGACATGCCGCCGAAATTCAGGTAGAGATCCTCGTTCGGCCGCACGCGGACGGCAACTTCCGACGTCCCCTGCTTGCTGGCGATATAGAAGCGCTTCTCGGGTTCGAGCGTTCCCAGGAAAGCGCCATTCTTCGAAACGTCGATGGTGGCGCGATGCCACTGGTATACCGGGGTGTCGCCCATCTGGATGTCGGCCACCTTCAACTGATAGGAGCCAATATTCATGGTGTCGCCGATATTGACTTCGCGCGTGTCGGCTTGGTTGAAAGCCTGGCCGCTGAATCCGATGAACATCAGCACGATGCCCATGTGAACCATGTAGCCGCCGTAGCGCCGCGTGTTGCGATGGGTCAGCTCGATCATGGCGCGCACCAGGTTCATGCTGTTCTTGCCGGCGATGGAAATCGCGCCCTTATAAAATTCCATGATCACCGTGAGCGCCACGAACAGGCAGAAACCGAAGGAGATCAGCGCATAAACGTGGCGGATGCCGAGCGCGAATAGCACGCCCACGAGCACCAGCGATGCAATGCCCGGAATCTGGAAATTCCGCCGCAGGCTCTCCACCGAAGTCTTGCGCCAGGCGAACAGCGGCCCAAGACCGGTCAGCAGAAGCAGAAACAACCCGATCGGGACCATCAGGCGGTTGAACCATTCGGCATCGAGCGAAATTTTCTCGCCGCTCACCGCCTCCGATACCACCGGGAACAGCGTCCCCCACAGCACCGCGAAGCAGCTCGCCAGCAGAATCAGATTATTGAAAAGGAAGCTCGATTCGCGCGAGACCACGCTCTCCAGTTCCGATTCGCTCTTCAGGTAGTCCAGACGATCGAGAATCAGGTAGACGGTCGCCGCGATGCCCAGCGCCATGAACGTAACGAAGTACTTTCCGATGTCGGAACGGGCGAACGCATGCACCGACTGCACCAGCCCGCCGCGCGTCATGGCTGTGCCCAGGATGCAGAGGAAGAACGTGGACGAGATGAGGACCATGTTCCACACCTTCATCATGCCCTTCTTTTCCTGCATCATTACAGAATGCAGGAAGGCGGTGCCGGCGAGCCACGGAAGCAGCGACGCATTTTCAACCGCATCCCACATCCAGTAGCCGCCCCAGCCGAGTACGTGGTATGCCCACGCCATCCCGAGCATGATTCCGGTGGATTGGAACAGCCAGGTGACCAGGGTCCAACGCCGGGTAGTGTGAATCCAGGCGTCGCCGGGCTGCCGGGTGATCAACGAACCCATCGCGAACGCGAACGGCACCGAGAATCCCACGTAGCCCAGGTAGAGCATGGGCGGATGAATCGCCATGGCGGGATATTGCAGCAGCGGGCTGAGCCCTTGGCCGTCCTGCACGCGTGTGATCAGCTTGTCCACCGCCAGCATGCGGAAGGGGTTGGCGATGAAGTTGTTCAGGAGCAGGAAAAAGGTTTCGAGGGTTGCGAGCACGCCCACCACCCACGGCATCATGTCGCGATGGCGCCGGCGATTGGTGAAGACCACCACCGAGGTGTAGGTCGATAACAGGAACGTCCAGAACAGCAGCGAGCCTTCCTGTCCGCCCCACCATGCCGCAAACTTATAGAGGATCGGCATGGACTTGTTGCTGTGCTCGGCGACGTAGGAGAAGCTGAAGTCGCTGGTGAGTAGTTTGTAGACCAGGATACCCGAGGCAAGGGCCACCAGCAGCCACACCGAATAAATCGCCCTGCTGGCGCTAACTATAAGAAACGGCTTGCGTTTGATGCGGCCGACGACGCTCGCCGCAGCGGCGTAGATGGCCACACAGAAGGCCAACAGGATGGCCAACGAACCCAGATTCTCCATAACACCCCTCTAGCGGTTAGATCGAGCTTTTACCGGAATTGATATTGGGAGCAGGCTGCCCGGGCGAAAGCTCCGGTTTGGACTCGTACTTGGAAGCGCATTTGGCCTGCACGGCTCCGGCACGGAAAACGTGATCGGTCCCGAGACGCCCATCGGCCAGCGCCTGTGCACCGTCCTTCAGCGTATCGGGCAGAGGATCGGTGCCCGTGTATACCACCTTCATCCGTGTATTTTGATACTCCAGCACGAATTCGGTTTGACTGCCGACGTGCTGGATCGAGCCGGCGGCGACGTTTCCTTCGAGGCGTAGGCGCTGTCCCACGGCTTTGCTGCCCATATCGTGCACTTCGTTTACGGTCTTGTAGTAGGCCTGCGATTGCTTCCCGCCGGTCACTCCCAGCCACACGAGAGTTCCCACTACGACCGTGATTAAAGCAGCAAATTTGCCATATTTCTTCATGCTACCCTCTTGAAATCACAGTATACACTGAAAGATCTGAGGGATATTCGGATAGTTTGGACCTATTTTGTGGGAATCCTCCACACCTCTTTGGGGGTAAGGGCCACGGTTCGCGCCAGCCTACCTTTGGCTTAGTCCCCCATCCACCGCCAGAATCTGCCCCGTCACAAACTCCGAAGCCTTTAAAAAGAAAACCACTGCGTCCGCGATCTCCTCGGGAGTTCCGCCGCGCCGCGCCGGCGTGCGCTCAATCAGCCGCAACCCCCGTTCGTCGATGTCGTCGAATGGAATCACCCCGGGAGCCACAGAATTTACGGTTATTTCGGGCGCGAAAGCGTTGGCCAGGGCGCGCGTCAACATGATCACCCCCGCTTTGGAAGCGCAGTAATGTGCATGTTCTGCCCAGGGACGGATGCCGCCCAGTGAACTGATATTGACAATTCTGCCGCCGCCGGTTTTGCGCATCAGGCGGGCGGCATTCTGGCAGCAGAAGAAAACCGCTTTCAGGTTCACCGAATGGATGAAATCCCAGTCCTGCTCGGTGATATCGAGCGGGTCGAACCGCGTGAAGCGCGCCGCATTGTTCACCATTCCATCCAACCGCCCCATGCGGCGTTCCAATTCCACAAACATGCCGCTGATTTCCGGCACGCTCTCCAGGTTGGCGCGTAATAATTCCGCGCCTCCACACTCTTCGGCCGTCCGCCGTGCCTGTTCCTCGGAGTTTTGG
The DNA here is from genome assembly GCA_035509055.1 of Bryobacteraceae bacterium. GTDB lineage: Bacteria > Acidobacteriota > Terriglobia > Bryobacterales > Bryobacteraceae > PALSA-129. The sequence goes on from DATJMA010000071.1 coordinate 68,799, forward strand.
TAATGAATCGCGACCCGGGCGCCCTCGCGAGCCAACCGCAGCGCGATCCCGCGGCCAATCCGTTTGGCCGCCCCGGTCACCAGAATGACCTTTCCCGAGAGAGAATTTTCGGTGCCCACAGACACTATGGTCGCAGAATTGCCGCAAAGGTCAGTAGCAGCAGAGTTAGGGGGCAAAAATGACTTTTGAAGAAACCGCCGATAGCGCCGCTGAAACTGACTGCGGAGACGGGCTCGAAACTCTCCTCGAAGCGCAAAACAACCTGGAGGAAACTCTCAACGGGCTGGTGACATCGATCAACGCCTACTTGGAGGTGGTCGACACCCGAATGAAACTGCTCGAGCAGAACCTCGACGAACTGATTCTCGCTTCGGTCGAAGAGATACCTAGGTCGGTCAATTAGCGGCAGACCCGAGTTAGAAATCCGTCGCCTGGTTGAATGCCTTGGTGGGAAAAGTCGCCGGCACCGGCGGGGGCATGATCACCGGGTTGATTCGACCCGCCTGTGTCGGATCGAATACCACGAACCCCGCGCCGGGCGATCCCTTCGGGAGTGAATAATCGTCGGCCGGATACGATGGGTTGTTGAATCCGGGGTTTTGGACCACGCTGCCCGCGTCCTCTCCCAATTTCTGCCAGCCGGAGAGCGGAAGAAACGTCCACAACGCCTGCCCGCCGCAATTATTCATCGCATCCTGCGTTTCCTCCAGATGAAACGCCTGAGGATCGGCGGCGAATGTGCCGTCTGTTCGCCAGTACAGATTGCTATTCCACTCCTGATATGCCGCGAACGGCTCCTGTCCCGCCCACACGCACCCGCCCTGCACGTAGAACGGCGGATTCGAACTGCTGTTGCGGTCGAAGTAGAGGATGTTGTTGCTCGCGACGAAGAATAACGGGCTGGGCGGCACGCTGGTGAACGAATACGGGTCATATGCGTTGAGCAGCGACTGGCGGGCGTACGCCAGGATATTGTTTTTGACGGTGCTCTGCTGATTCGGACCGGCCCGCGGCCCCGAAAAACTCACGGCGTGGCCCGAAACGCGATACACCAGGTTGTTTTCGGCGTCGCTCAATCCGGTGAAATCGTCGAAATACAGGCCATCGCCGCCATACCCGTCGGAGTCCATGATCGATGCGTCGGTGACATCGTGCACCCGGTTGTTGAGCATCTTGTTACCGGTGCCGGTCTGCGGCGGCGAAGGCGTTCCCACACCGAAGTAGATCGACCCCGAGTCGTTCATGATGCCTTGAAACAGGTCGTAAACGTGGTTGAAAGAAACGATATTGTTGTTCGTGAACGGTGGATTCGGATCGGAATTGGCGCAGTAGCAGATTTTGATGGCGCCTTTGTAGCCGTCGTACACATCGTTGTGGGTATATAGATTATCGTGACCCTGGCCCTGCGCGATGCCGTGGGAACTCGCGTACACCCGTCCGTACCCCTCAACCACGGTATTCTCGACGGTATTGTACTCCGCGACGTTGGCATTAGTGTCGCTGGGTTGTCCCGAAGCGCCGATCCGGATGCCGTAGGACGCGACATCGTAAACCGCGCTGTTCTCGACCGTATTATTCGCGTTCACTGCGCTGGCGGAGTTGGAGACGCACCAGCTTTTCGAGCTCTTATCGACGCAAGAGATGAATTCGAGTCCTGTCCCCGAGGTGTGTGCGATGGTATCGGAATCGAGCGTGATATGCTGCGCGTTCTGGAACGATACTCCCGCGATAATGTCCGAGTCGCCGCCATACCCCGTGGCGGGCATGGTGTAGTCATCGTGCTCGAAGGTCAGGCCTTGGAACGTCACGTATTGCAGACCGGAGGCCACCAGTACCTGCGTAAGCTGCGGCACCACCACGGTGTCGGTGTTGGGATCCTCGCCGGGGTTGGCCAGGTAAATAAGCGTCCAAGGCGCCGTCGAACGGTCGAGAAACCACTGCCCGGGCTGGCTGAGTTCGTCCTCGACGTTTTCGACCAGATAGCGGTGATTGGGAATGAATCCGTGGGAAGTGGGATGGTCCACCTCCGTCGCGGTCGTGCCGGTGAGGTAGACGATCTGATGCGTGGTGTCGATGCAACTGATGCGCAGCTTGGAAACCGAATACTGTTCGAAGTTGACCAGTTCGATGTCGCCCTGTAGCGCGGGGCTGCCGGCCGGTTGCCCGCATTGGTTGCCGGCCGACGGCGCGAGGTTCTGCCACGCGCCGGAAATCGGGTCGGAAGAGCTGTATTGAAAACGATCGAAGCATTCCCATCCGCTGCCCGCGAAATACTCCGTACAGTTTGGATCGGGCGGTGACGCGGGCGGGGCGGCACCGGGCAGGTATACCGGGCCGGTATATCGATAGTAAGAGCCCAACGGCCCGCCCAATCGCGGCCGCAAACGCCGCACGTCATTGTAGAAAAGATTCTCGAAGTATTGCGTGGATTCCGGCAGCGTGGCTTTCCACTGGTTGCCGCTTACGTTACTCCAGTTGGCTACACGCATGCCCCCGCTGAGCACCGGGACTTCGCCGGGGTAGTTCTGGTACACGATCTGCAAGGTGGACGAGCCCGAATCCGCGGCGCTGAACATCTCGGTGGATGGAAGATAATAGGTTCCGCCCCGGAACTGAACGTCGATCCGGGTCAATCCGGATTTGCTGATGGACTGGAGATAGGCACGGGCATGATCGAGGGTCGCGAACGGACCGTCGCTGTTGCTGGAATCGGGCGTCGGAAGCCGCCCGCTCCAGGAGTCATTGCCATTCGGCGCGACATAGAACGTGACGGAAGTCGGCGCCGGTCCGGCGCCTTGCACCGTGATCAGCCCGACTGGCGACGCGGCCACGCCATTCACGCCGACCACCAGCGGATTGTCGCCGTTCGGGGCATTCGCGGGGATCGTTACATTGAGCTGAAACAGACCGGGCGATATCAGTGCCGCGTACCAAACACTTGCCGCCATGCCCCCGATCGTGACTACCGGCAATGGCGACAGATTTCCCGATTGCGTAATGGCGCCGCTTAACACTGCCTGCGACGTCGGCCCGAAACCGTTGGCGTAGAGCACCACGGTTTCGCCCGGCTTTGCCGGAGTAGTAGAACCTGGATAGAGACTCGGCGGCCCAATCAGGCTGTAGTCCGAGCTGTGTTGCGCCACCACGTACGGTCCGCCGTTGATGACGAATAGCGACGGGGACAGCGCGGCGGCTGTTACCATCGTCGGCGTGCTTGATGTGTTGCCACGGGTCACCTGCACCGCGACCGAGCTCGGCATCGCGTCGGGCGGGGTTAGTATATTGATCTGCGTGGGGCTGATGTAATAGATGAAAGCGTTTTTGCCGTTTACCGTCACGCCTACGCCATCTAGCGCAACCGGCATCTGGCCGTTGACGAAATCGGCAGCTTGCCAGATGCGGGTATCGCCGGACTTCGAAAGGTTGGCGCCTTTTACTTCTACCCAAGTGTTGGGGGCAATGATCGGAGTTTCTCCCTCCGCATTCGCCACGAGCGTGATGGATGGAGGCTGCGCCGAGGCTGAAGAAACCGCAACGAGAACTCCCAGAACCGCCAGACAATTCATCCCTTGAACCCTCCAAGGCGCAGTTTGGGAAAATCTTAACCTGCGAGGAGTCCCGAGGCACTATGAACGCTGCTAGTTCCCGCTACTTCACCGACCAGTACTGCCTCATCACTTCATGCGACCACCCGGGCTGCCGCACTTCCCCGCGCGGCAGGAATTCCGCCATTACCGGCTTGATGTCGAGCACCGGTGTGCCATCAACGGCATCCAGTTCGGTGACGTAGAGCTTTGCGCCTTCCACCCGCAGCACGCGGCAAATGGTGCTTCCGATGCGATTGGGTCGATACTTGGTGCGTTGCGCAAAAATGCCGACAGCCGGCCAGTTCGGGTTATTGCGCGGGCGCCGCGCTCCGGTTACGATCTTCGCCTCGTCGATGTTGTGAAGCAGGAACAGAATCTCGACATGCGAGAATTCCGCGATACCGGCCAAGGCATCGGCCGAAAAGCGGTCGATAAGGGCGATGCAGGCTTCTTCCTTGCCCCAGAAATCGTCTTCCACCTGGGTGCGCCTGGCGCTGACAAACGCTACCGGCTCCATGGTTGCAGTCATATTGAATCCGATCTTGTGGTGTCAAACGTCGAAAAGCTACCGTCTGCTTCGATTCACTTCAGGAGAAAAGAACCGATCAAATCCATGTTAATCAGGAACTGCCCCAAAACGCGATACCAGCCGTTCGCCAACCTTCCCAGATCGACAACGGTTTTGCGCGCCGCTGGCGAACTGATGTACGCGCCGGGAGCGGGAGCGAAGCCGGTGAACGTGCCGGTCGAAGTCCTGCGGGCGACGAGCGATCCGCCGAAAGACTATCTGTAGTTTGCGCCATTCTTGCCGCGGTGCTGCCATGGACCAGAAGCCGGTATCAGATCCTGCCCCCTGGCCAACTCGAGAAATGGAGGGATCGCGCTAAAGTAAGAGCTTATGGATTTGGAGCTGAGGATCTTACGCGATACCCCGCCGTGGGAGTGGCCTGGAGACGCGGGAAGAACCTTCAGGAAATTCCTGAATAATCCCAAGGCCGATGCGGCCGACCGGCTGATCGCCGCCGAGTTGGCGGGTGACTCCACCGTCATCGACAACGATGGGGCCGACGTATTATTGAACGTGCTGCGGAATGCCGGGGAACCGGAAGAACTGCGCGCCGCGGCCGCCGCGTCATTCGGCCCGGCGCTGGAGGCGGCGGACATCGAGTTCGACGAAGAAATCAGGGAGTTCGACGACCCTGACAGCGTGCCCATAAGCCTGAGCCAATTCCACACCGTCCAAGATGCGCTCCGCCGGTTGTACGCCGATGGAAGTCTGCCAAAACTGCTGCGGCGCAGGATTTTAGAAGCTTCCGTGCACGCGCCGGAGCCATGGCACGCGGAAGCCGTCGGGAGAGCTTATGGCAGCGGTGATCCCGATTTGGTGTTGACCGCAGTTTTCTGTATGCAGTACATTCGCGGCTTTGACAAGGAGATACTCGAATCCCTCGGCAACCCCAACCCGGAAATCCATTATGAAGCCATCCGCGCCGCTGGCGCGTCATGCCTGGACGCCGCCTGGCCGCACGTTTCCAAGCTGGCGCAGGACGAAACCACACCCAAGGACTTGCGGATCGCGGCGATCGAAGCCGCCGGGCAGATCCGCCCCCACGACGCGCAGGAATTTCTCTACGATCTCACCGATTCCACGGATGAAGACATCGCCGGTGCGGCCGAGGAAGCGCTCTCCTATGTGGGCGAAGCCGGCGACGAGCTCGAGGATGAAGACGGGGAAGAGTTCGAGGACGGTGAAGACGAAGAGTTCAAGGACGAAGAACCCTTCTGAACACGGCGACGCCGTTTGCGAATGACGCGTGCGCTGGCGGGCTTCCTGGTTGACCTACACCGTCGGCTCGCCGTGGATCTCGATTTCCTCGGGCTCCACGCCTTCGCGCTCCGGTTCCGGCAACCGGCCCGTCAGGTCCGCCCATCCCCAATAAATCGCCGTGGTGGAACTGAGTGCGCCGGCGATCACGCCAATAATCCGCGGATCCCAATATTGCGACGCCACGCCGGCGAGCAGCATCGAGATCATCATCACCGACCAGGTAGTGGTCTCCATGGTGGCGAACACGCGGCCGCGGAACTGATCGGGCACGTGGCGCAGAAGGTGCGCCATGTTCATTACCGAGCTGAATCCTACGCCGGCGCGCGAGAGCGCCATCAATATCAGAGCGACATGAAAATTCGGAGTCAGGCTGAAGAGGATGTACGAACCTCCATGGACGATATAGCAGATCACGATGGAATGCTTGTATTGCGCGAACTTCAGGCGCCGGCCGAAAGTGTGCGCCAGCCCGCCGCCGCATAACAGCCCGATTCCGGCGCATCCCCAGATCAGGCCCAGACCGTACGGCCCGCGATTGAATACCACTTCGCCGAAAAGTGTAAACAGAATTTGCGCCGCGCCGCCGCCCGTGGCCCACCCCACGTTGACCATCGCGAGGCCTAGAATCAGGGGCACGGACTTCATGTATCGCAGCCCTTCCACATACTCGTGCCAGGGCCGCACCACGTCCGTCTCGTTGAGGCTGCGCTTGGGCGGCCGGAATCCACGGCCGGGCAGAAACAGGCGCGAGATGCACAGTGCGGAGAACACGAACGAAAGCGAATTGCCTATGAACGCCTTCTCGTACCCGAACTGCATCACGCTGGTGCCGCCGAGGAACGCGCCCACGGCAAGCGTAGTCCATTGCGTGGTCTGCGTGAGCGAATTCGCGGTATGCAGTTCTTCGTCGGTCGCGATCGAGGGCAGAATGGACGAACGCCCGCTGGTGAAGAATGGCGACGCCAACATCAGCAGCGCGCTCAAACCATACAGCAGCGCAGTCGATTGCCCCGTTAGGGTGAAGATGAACAGCAGCGCCACCACCGCGCGAATCAGATCGCTGGCGATCATGACTTGTTTGCGGTTCAGGCGATCGAGAGTGACGCCGGCGAGCGGCCCGGCCAATACCGCGGGGATGGCGCGCGCCAGCAGGACGCCGCTCACCACCAGGCCCGAATGAGTCGTCTGTACCGCCAGGCTGAAGACGGCGATATTGTTGAAATGGTCGCCGATCTCGCTCACCACCTGCCCCATCCAGGTGTAGCGGTAGTTGCGATTCTCGCGCAGCAGTTTGACGAAGCGGGTCACCGCGCCCGCTCCACCATGTAAACTCCGGTGAAAATCACGACGCCCGCAACCGCCGTCCACAGCGTGACCTGCTCGCCTAATATCAAGACTCCCAAGAGCGTCGCCAGGACCGGCAGGACATAATTCAACGAGGTGAGGCGCGACGCCTCCATGCGAGCCAGCGCGTAGTAATAAATTAAATAGCAGGTTACCGACGGGCCGACCGTCATGTATGTGAGCGCCAGCCACGCCGATGCCGGCGCCGCGGCCAGGTGGAATTGGGAAATGCGCCAGATGGTGAGTGGCGACACCAGGAGTGCGGCACCCACATAGGCCACCGTCATCACCGAGATGCTGCCAAACTTCGCCGCGGTCGGTTTCCCCACCACGGTGAAAATCGAGAATGCCAGCGAGCCCAGAAACACGACGCCATCGCCGGCCAATGTCGCCGCGCCGTGCGGTCGCGCATCCATGGCGCGCAGCAGAACCACTCCGCCCAGAGCCACCGCCACGCCGGCCACTTTAGACGGCGTCATCGCTTCCAATCCGCTGGCGCCGGCCAGCAGCAGCACCAGGACCGGGCTCATGTTCGCGAAAATTGCGGCGTGCGCCACGCTCGTCTCGCTGATCCCGTAAACGAACAGAAACTGATTGAGCGAAACTCCGAAAATCCCGATCAGCACCATCAAAGGCAGATCGCGCAGAGTCCAGGTCGGAGGGTTGGTGCGCCGGTGCCAGGCGTACACCACCGCCATGAGCACGCCCGCCATGGACATCCGAATGCAATACAGCAGCACCGGCGGGAAAGTTTGGACGGCGATTTTGGCGGCGATGTAATTTGCCGCCCAGCCAACAATCATCAGCGAGAGCAGCGCGTAAAGAAGCGGCGCGCCCGTCAACCGATGGTCTCCTCGCGCAGCGTCAACGACCGGATGTAATCGGGATCGAGCTTGTAGCCGAAGCCCACCTCGTCGCGAACAGCAATGGTGCCATTCGCGGTGGTCTCCACTTCCGGTTCGATGATGTCGCGTTTCCAGTACCGTTTGCTGGCGGAGACATCGCCCGGCAGCACGAAATTCGGCAGCGTGGCCAGCGCGATGTTGTGCGCCCGCCCGATTCCGGCTTCCAGCATGCCGCCGCACCACACCGGAATGCCCGCCGCCTGCGCCGCGTCGTGTACGCGTTTGGCCTCCGCGAATCCGGCCACGCGCCCTAGTTTGATATTGATGATGCCGCAGGCGCGCATCTGGATCGCCTGCTTCGCCTGGTGCGCCGTGCGGATGCACTCGTCGAGGCAAATGGGAGTTTGTAGCTTGGATTGGAGTTGCGCGTGGTCGATGATGTCGTCATGGTCGAGCGGCTGCTCGATCATCATCAGGTAATAATCGTCGAGCTTGCGCAGATGTTCGATATCCGCGAGCGTGTAGGCGGAATTGGCGTCCACCATCAGCTTGATGGCCGGGAAATGCTCGCGTACCGCGCGTACGGGTTCGAGGTCGCGCCCCGGCTTGATCTTCATTTTGATGCGCTGATAACCGGCGGCCAGTTCTTTTTCGATTTTTTGGAGCAATTCCCGAGTGGAATCCTGAATGCCAATCGAAACGCCGCACGGAATCTCGCGCCGCGCTCCGCCGCCGATCGCTTGCCAGAGCGGAATACCCTTTTGCCGGGCTTCGAGGTCCCAGATAGCGGTTTCGAGACCTCCGCGAGCCATGTTGTGGCCGCGAATGTGCGCGGTGAGCGGATAGACGTCCGCCGCGCTCGCAATCTCGCGCCCGAGCACGCCCGGGATCGCATAATCGCGCAGAATCGGCCATGCCGAGCCGGTCCATTCCTCGTTGTAGAACGGATTTTCGCCGGCTGTCACCTCGCCCCATCCCGAGAGTCCGCCGCCCTGCGCTTCGACGAGGATCATGTGCCGTTCGGTAGTCCGGCCGAAGCTGGTTTCGAAGAAATGCACCAGCGGCATGGCGATCTGGCGCAGCGTAACGCGTTCGATTTTCATTGCCATGGCTCCAGCAGATAGCTGCTTTGGTGTTCTCCGCGCTCGAATCGCGTCACCGCCAGCCCGTGTTCGAACGCCTCGCGGAATTTCTCGCCGTTTTCCTTCTGGATCTGGCGGGCGCGCTTCGGATCCTCGGAGCGAATGCGGGCGATATCGGCGGGATAGGAGATGGCACGGCCCGCGCCTGCCGGACGCCTTGACTCGCCGCGCAGGATCGCCTCCACCCGCGGGCTCGCGATCCACCATTCCGCGTAACAGCGATCGGTTGGCAGCCCGCCATGCAGCGGGCTGAATGTGATGCCGTATTGATTCTCGTGATAGCGGCGCACAATCGCGCCCAGCCGTTCGATATTGAAGAAGGCGTTCTTCAGTTCGAGCGGGTCGAACGTCCATTCGATGAGTTCGATTCCGCGCGCCAGCGCTTCTTCCCGCTGTTTCAGCTTGAGGGTGCGGCCCACGCCGGCATCGCGATATGCCGGCAGCACTCCCAGCATGTGGCTGTGCAGATACGGGAGTCCCCCAGGCTTGATGCCGGGGATGGCGAAACAGAATCCCACCATCATCTTGCCGTCGTACGCCCCGAAAACGTGGCCGCCGACTTTGCTCACCACCACCAGAAATCGCACCGGCAGCAGGTCGATATCCGGAAAGCCCCAGACCGCCTGTTGCAATTGGAGTACTTCTTCGAAATCCGCCAGGTCGAACAACTGGCGGGTTTCGATCACTGCTTGGCTTCCTGCCACAGCGCCTCCATTTCCGCGATGTTGGAATCTTCCAGTTTTTTCCCGCGCTCCCTCAGCTTTTGCTCGATGTAAGCGAACCGTTTGCGGAATTTCGCGTTGGTTCGCCGCAGCGCCTGTTCGGGATCCACTTTCACGAAGCGCGCCAGGTTCACCAGGACGAACAGCAGGTCGCCCAGCTCGTTCTCCAGTTCGTCGTGCGATGCCTGACGGCGCGCCTCGGCGAATTCCGCCAGTTCTTCGTGCAATTTTTCGAGCACCTGGTCGGGATTCTCCCAATCGAACCCCGCGCCCGCGGCGCGGGACGAGATCTGCTGCGCTTCCACCAGCGCCGGCAGGGCGCGCGGCACCGGCGCCAACAGTCCGTCCTGTTTGCCTTTATCTTTTTTCTCTTCGGCCTTGATCTGTCCCCAGATGCGCTTCACATCCCCGGCAGTTTCCGCCGTCTGCTCGCCGAAAACGTGCGGATGGCGGCGGACCAGCTTACTGTTGATCGCGTCGAGCGCGTCTTCAATACGGAAAAGCTTTTCCTCCGACGCCATCTGCGCGTAGAACACCGCCTGGAGCACAAAATCGCCCAATTCTTCCGCCAGTTCGCCCCACTCTCGCCGGTCGATGGCGTCGAGCACCTCGTAAGTCTCTTCCAGGGTGTACGGCTTGATGGAGTCGAAAGTCTGCTCGCGGTCCCAAGGGCATCCGCCGGGTGCGCGCAGGCGGGCCATCAGCTCGACGAGCTTCTGGAATTTGGCGCCGGCGCTGGAATCTTTTTCCATGGGTGGGTGTGGATTTTCTAAATGTAACATGTGGACGTGACGCCTTGAGCTTCTACACGTCTGTATGGTATGACGTATAGAAGATCGAGGTATCGCGTATGCCGGCCAAATTCGACCTTCCGCAAGGGACGTTAGACCTGCTGATTCTGAAAATCGTGGCTCTGGGGCCCGTGCATGGGTACGCCATCGCACAGCGCTTGCACCAGGTCTCTCGCGACGTAGTACAGGTGCCGCAAGGCTCGCTTTATCCGGCGCTGCACCGTCTGGAAAATCGCGGCTTTCTGATCGCGGATTGGAAGGATACCGAGACCGGCCGGGAGGCCAAATTCTATCGGCTGACGCGCAAGGGCAGGGCACAGCTCGAGGCCGAATCAGCCAGTTGGCAGAAGCTCACGGAAGCCGTAAGCCTGATTCTGGCTCTCTCCGAAGGAGGCGCCGAATGACGTGGTGGTATCGATTGACCCACCTGCGCAAGATGGAAGACCAGCTCGATAAAGAAGTGAGATTCCATGTTGAAGAGCTTGCCGCCGACCTCGTGGCGCGCGGCCATTCTCCCGCCGAAGCGCGCCGCTTAGCGCGGATTGAACTCGGCGGACCCGAACAGGTGAAGGAAGATTGCCGCGATACCCGCGGCACGCGGTGGCTCGAAGATTTCTTCCAGGATGTGCGCTACGCCATGCGCACCTTCCGCCAGCGTCCCGGATTTGCCGCCGTCGCCTTGCTGAGCCTCGCGCTTGGCACTGGCGCCACTACGCTGATGTTTTCGCTTATCGACGGCGTAATGCTGAAGCCGTTTGCCTATCGCGACCCCGGCCATTTAGTCCGGCTCGAGGAGCGAACCGACTGGAGCAACGCGCTGGGAAACATATGGGCCTTCACCTACCCCAATTTTCTCGATTGCAGGACGGAAGCTCGCAGCATGGACCTGGCGGCATGGACAACGGTTCGCGCCACCCTGAGCGAGCCCGGAGCGGCCGAGTTCCTGTATGGCCTGGAAGCGTCGCACGAGTTGTTTTCGATGCTCGGTGTGAATGTCGAGTTGGGGCGCATGTTCCTTCCCGAAGAGGACAAGCCAGGAGCCCAGCCGGTGGCCCTCATCAGCCACGGCGTGTGGCAAAGCCACTTTGGTGCGAGTAAGGACGCACTCGGCGCTGGAATCCTTTTCGATGGCCGGCCGTACACCGTGGTGGGAATCATGCCCGCGGCCTTCCGGATGGAGGACGACCGCTACGATGTGTTCACACTCGTCGGCCAGGACCCTTCGCCCTTCATCCAGAATCGCCGCGCACACGCTTTCGGTGTCTGGGGGCGGCTTAAACCCGGAGCGAGCCTGGCGCAGGCGCAAACCGAGCTCACCGTCGTGGGCCAAAGGCTGGCGAAAGAATATCCAAACAGCAATAAGGGGCGCACGTTTATCGCCCAGTCGCTCAAGCCTGACGTTGGCGACACCAAGGAAACCTTGTATCTGCTGCTCGGCGCCGTGACGCTGGTGCTCCTCATCGCCTGCGCCAACATCGCGAGTTTATTGCTGGCTCGGGCGATTTCGCGCCAGCGCGAACTCGCCATGCGCGCCGCCCTGGGCGCCGGGCGCGGACGCCTGGCGCGCCAGTGCCTCACCGAGAGCGGCGTGCTCGCCCTGGCCGGCGGCGCTCTCGGGGTGGTCCTGGCCGCCATCGCCATGCGTCCCTTCGCCCTCTTCTGGCCCGGCGGCTTGCCGCGTGCGCAGGAGGTTCAACTCAACTGGCGCGTGCTGCTGTTCGCCCTCGGCGTCTCGCTGGTGAGCGGCTTGCTGTTCGGCCTCGCCCCCGCACTTCGCGCGCCCGCGCGCCATCTGGAACAGACTCTGCGATCGGGCGCCCGCAACCTCGCCGGCGGCACGCATCGTCTTCATGGCGTGTTTGTCGTAAGCGAGATCTCGCTCGCCGTCGTCCTGCTGGTATCGGGAGGATTGCTCGCGCGCACGCTCTTGCGACTGTCCGCGCTCGATCCCGGAGTCGATCTCCACAACGTGCTGACGGCGCGCACGGCGCTTTCGCCCGCCACATTGGCCGATCCGGACCGGACGCGGGCGGCGTGGAAGTTTCTGCTGGATCAGGCCCGTACCGTCCCGGGTGTCGAAGCCATCGCCACGGTCGATACCGTGCCGATGCGCGAGGGCAGCAATCCCACCAATTATTCCGTTGTCCCGGCCAACATGGATGACGGCCGCGACTACCCAACCGTCCTGGCCAATAGCGTCTCGCCCGATTACCTGAAGGTTACCGGCATCCCTCTGCGTCGCGGCCGATTCCTCACTGGCCAGGACCGCAAGGGCGCCCAATCCGTGGTGGTGATCGACGAAGTAATGGCCCAACAGGCATTCCCCGGCCAGGATCCCATCGGCAAGCCGGTCTGGATCGGCATCGCGCCCGACCCCGCCATCGTGGTGGGCGTGGTGGGGCACGTGCGCCAGTGGGGGCTGGCGGCCGACGATCAGGCGAAGTTCCGCGCGCAGCTCTATTACCCCTTCGCCCAGGTGCCCGACAAGCTGGTGCACCGCTGGTCGGATCTGATGTCGATCGCGGTTCGAACCCGCGTCGATCCGTTAACTCTCGTCGAGCCGTTGCGCCGGGCGATTCGCGGCGCAACCGGCGACCAGGTGCTCTACGAAGTCAATACGTTCGAGGGACTGGCAACTGCCTCGCTGGCGCGCCAGCGTTTCCTGCTGCTGCTCTTCGGCATTTTCGCGAGTGTGGCGCTACTGCTCGCCTGCATCGGAATTTACGGCGTGCTGGCGTATCTCACCAGCCAGCGCGTGCCCGAAATCGGTGTGCGCATGGCGCTGGGCGCGGCTTCTCCGTCGGTGATGTGGATGGTGCTGCGCCAGAGCCTGACTATGATTGTGGCCGGCGTGATTGTGGGCGCGGCTGGTTCCTGGTTCGCGACGAAGTCGTTGGTCCGCCTGGTGGAAGGAGTGCGTGCCATCGATCCCGCGACCTTCGCTGTCATGATTGCCGTGCTTATCCTCGCCGCGCTTATCGCGAGCTTTCTTCCCGCCCGCCGGGCCAGCCGCATCGACCCGCTCAAGGCACTGCGGCAAGAATAGGAACCGGCCGCCCGGTGATATCCTTTATCATCTATGCGACCCTTGCTTCTTTTGTCCGCCGGGCTCATTCCTATCCTCTCCGCCCAGAATTTCGATCCCAAATTCTACTCCGCGCTGGAGTGGCGCGGCATCGGACCGTACCGCGGCGGACGCACCGTCGGAGCCGCGGGCATTCCCGATCAGCCGAACGTCTTCTTCGTCGGCGTGAACAACGGCGGCGTCTGGAAAACCGACGACGCCGGCCGCACCTGGACCCCCATTTTCGATCATGAGCCCACCGGCTCCATTGGCACCATCGCGGTCGCGCCATCGAACTCGAACATTCTCTACGTCGGCAGCGGCGAGGGTTTGCAGCGCCCCGATCTTTCCGTCGGCGATGGCATTTACAAATCGGCCGATGGCGGCAAAACCTGGCTCCATCTCGGATTGCGCGACGGCGAGCAGATCCCCGCGATCCTGGTGGATCCCAGCAATCCCGACCGCCTCTTCGTCGCCGTCCTGGGTCATCCCTACGGTCCGAACGAGGAGCGAGGCGTTTTCCGGTCCACCGACGGCGGGCAAAGTTTCCAGAAGGTCTTATATAAGGACAACCTGACTGGCGCCATCGACCTGGCCTTCGATCCCACCAATCCGCAGACCGTCTACGCCGTGCTTTGGCAGGCGCAACAAGGGCCGTGGGAAAATGGTGCGTTCTCCGGCCCCAATAGCGGACTCTTCAAATCCACCGACGGAGGCGATCACTGGTCGCAGCTCACCGGCGGATTGCCGGCGTTCGCGCAAGGTCTTGGCCGCATTGGAATCGCCATTGCTCCCAGCGATCGAAACCGTATGTACGCGCTGGTGGAAGCCGGCGGGGGCGGCGGGCGTGCGCGCGGCGGCAATGGCGGTGCCGGCGGGCTCTATCGCTCCGACGATGCCGGAACTACCTGGACCCGCGTCAACAACGAGAACCGCATCTACGGACGCGGCTCCGATTTCGCCTGCGTCCGTGTCGACCCCAAAAACAAAGACGTCATTTACGTCGCCAATACCTCCACTTACCGCTCCGACAACGCCGGCGCCAGTTTCACCGCCATCAAAGGCGCGCCCGGCGGGGACGACTACCACACCATCTGGATCAATCCCAAGAACCCTGACATAATTTTGCTCGCGCTCGATCAGGGTGCCACGATCAGTGTCAATCATGGCCGCACCTGGAGCTCCTGGTACAACCAGCCGACTGCGCAGTTCTATCACGTGAGCACGGACAATCAGGTGCCCTACTGGGTCTACGGTGGCCAGCAGGAAAGCGGATCGGCCGGCGTCGCCAGCCGCGGCAACGATGGCGAGATCACCTTCCGCGACTGGCACCCCGTCGGCGCCGCGGAGTACGCTTACGTCGCGCCCGATCCGCTGAATTCCCGCTACGTCTACGGCGGCGGAATGGGCGGCAGCAACATCAGCCGCTGGGACCGCGTCACCGGCGAAGTGGAAGAATTCGGTCCCAAGGGAAGCTTCCGCCACGTGCGCACTTTTCCGGTGCTGTTCTCTCCCAAGGACCCGCACGTCCTCTACGTGGGATTTCAATCCGTGGTGAAGACCGCCGATGGCGGCAAGACCTGGGAAACCATCAGCCCCGATCTCTCGCGCGAATCCTACGATCTGCCCGCGAGCGTTTCCGCCTATCCCGATGCCGCCAAAGCGCAAGCCACGCGCCGCGGCGTGGTCTACGCTCTCGGACCTTCCCCGCTCGATGTGAACGTCCTTTGGGCGGGCACCGACGACGGCCTCATTCAGCTCACCCGCGACGGCGGCAAGACCTGGAAGAACGTCACGCCGCCGGCGCTCAAGCCGTGGAGCAAAGTCTCGCAGCTCGATGCCTCGCACTTTGACGATCGCACAGTCTATGCCGCGATCAACAGCTTGCGCCTCGACGATCTGAAGCCGCACATCTTCCGCACGCACGATAACGGCGCAACCTGGACGGAGATCGTGCGCGGCCTGCCGGACGGGCCGATCAACGTGGTGCGGGAGGATCCCGTTCGCAAAGGACTGCTCTTCGCCGGCAGCGAGCTCGCCGTCTTCGTCTCTTTCAACGACGGCGACGATTGGCAACCGCTGCGGTTGAACATGCCGGCGACTTCCATCCGCGATCTGGTCATCCACGGCGACGATCTCGTCGTTGGCACCCATGGCCGCGGATTCTGGATTCTCGACGACATGTCGCCCCTTCGCGAGATGTCGGCGGCCCTCGCCACCGCGGGCGCGCACCTGTTCGCGCCGCGTCCCACCTACCGGTTTCCGCGCGACACCAATACCGACACGCCATTGCCCCCCGAAGAACCGGCGGGGAAAAATCCGCCCGACGGCGCCATCCTTTATTACTATTTGAAATCCGCTGCCGCCGGCCCCATTTCGCTCGAAATCCTCGACGCCGAAAATAAGGTCGTGGCTCATTTCTCCAGCGATGACAAGGCGCCGCCGGTGAATCCGCAATTGAACGTGCCAACCTACTGGCTTCGCCCGTTCCAGCCGCTCTCTCCCGGCGCCGGAATGCATCGTTTCGTCTGGGATCTGCACGGCTCCCCCGCGGCCAGCCGGGGAGGGCGTGGCGGCGAACCATCGATCTCGGCCGTCTACATGGACACACCGGTGAACGAGGGGCCGTGGATGCCCGCCGGCAGCTACACGGTGAAATTGACGGTCGACGGGCAGCCATATTCTCAGCCGCTTACCGTAAAACCCGATCCGCGCCGTTAACGGAAGCGCTGCTTTGCCGGCAGATTAGTTCCAGACTTCGGCCGTCGTGCTCGCGGTCAACGACGTGCCGCCGCCCGAAGCCGTCGCCGAAAGCACCACCAGCGATGGCGTATTCGCGGCGATGGCCACCGTCACCGTAATCGGAGAATAGCTCGTCCCGGCGGCCAAGGCATCGCCGCGGGTGCAGGTGTATCCTCCCGGCACGCAAGTCCACCCCATCCCCGTCATCGAGACCAACGTGAAGCCTGTCTCCTGCGCTTCGCCGACCGTCACCGGTCCGCTTATGGCTGCGGAAGATGCGTTGCCGACGGTGACCGTATAGGTCGCGCTCTTGCTCCTTGTGAAAAGGCTATGCGCGATGTTCATCCGAAATTTCGGCAGCGGCGCGAAATTGGCGGTCACCGAAGCCGGTGCCGACATCACCAGGTTCTGCGGGTTGGTGGTACCGGAAAGATTGCCGCTGAATCCCGAAAATACGCGGCCGGTCGCAACCGTCGCGGTGATTTTGACCTGGGTTCCGGCATTGTAGTAGCCGTCGGCTGACGTGGGGCTGGCGGCAATCGTCCCGTAACCCGCAAGGTTGACCGTCAATGAAAGTAGATATTGCGTCTGGAAATTGGCGGTGTAGGTGGCCGCCGTGGCCGGCACTACGACAGCGTGCGACGGAGCTCCGCCATCGCTCCAATTCAGCAGGACGTTGCGCGTTCCGCTGCCCTGAGGCGAAGCTGCGCTCAGGGTATGGGTTGATCCCGGAGCCCAGCTGAATGTATGCGGCGTATTGTAGGTTGTGCCATCCACGGTCACCTGCAAACCCGCCGGCGCCGAAGTTACCGTAATCGCCACCTGGGTGGTTACCACGGACGTGCTGACGTCGATGGATAACGCCTGCGCGGCGGAGCTATATCCGGAACCCGTGTCCGTCGCGGAAACCTGGAAGTTATAAGCGCCGGCCGCCGATTCGGAAATCAGGCCGCTGACGACGCCCGCAGAACTGTTCAGCGCCAGGCCGGGAGGCAGCGAGCCGGAAGTGACAGACCAGCTCCGGGTCGCCGGATTGCCTCCGGCCGCCGCCAGCGTGGCGCTGTATGCATTGCCCGCCGTTCCGGCCGCCAGCGTGGCTGGCACCACGTAAGGTTTCGTCTGCCCGCTGATATCGGAAACTTCGAGCACCGAGTTGTTGACAACCTCCAGGTCGCCCACGGTGAATTTCTTGATGCATGCCAGATCGTCGTCGTTCCAGCGGACGTCCGGAACGCCCTGAATATAGCCGGCGCTGCCGTGATCGCTCATGTAGGCCCCATATTGCTGCAGCGTCTGGAGCAACGTGGCGGCCTGCGGATTGGTGCCGGCGGGGCAGGTCGCCGCCCAATTCACGCTGGCCTTCAGACGGTAGAGCAACCCCTGCGGCGGTCCGCTTCCGCCGCAGCAACCGGTTCCCGGCCACACCCAGCCATTGGTGGGCGACGGAAACGTAATGCGCAGCGGATGTTGCGCCAGTTGCGGCACGTCGCTCCAGCGCAGCAGCAGCGGCATCATTGGAATGCCGGGAGAATCCTGCGCGCCATTGTCCAGCGTCGATTCCGACGCGGCGATTTCATCGCTGTTCAGAACGTAGTGAATTCCCGCCGTCATCGACCACGTGTTCGTCGCCGCGTTGAACATACCGGCGACGGCGCTGCTTTGATAGGTCTCGTACAACGTGCACGGTCCGGTTTGCGGACCGGTAATGTTATTGACGCCGGATTGCAAAATGAGGATATGGTGATCGTCCCCATCGGCGCCGTACGATGTGCCTTCGATCACCGCGTTGGGCCATGCTGGAAACGGCCAGGAATAAGTTCCCGCAGCGTCGATTTGTCCCGAATTCGCCAGGTACACGTTGGTTACCGGCTGATTCGCCGGCACGCGCATCCATGGGATGCCGCCCGGCCCGGGATAAAACCCATGGCCGAAATCCGGATGCAGCGGGCTATTCAGATAACTGGAGGGGATCTGGTGCGAGGCTGTGTTGTCTACCGGCAATTGATCCACCCGCTGGTTGTAAATCGAATCGGGTGGGAAAATCTGGCAGCCGGCGAGGCTGGTATCGCTGTAAACTCCGAAATCCAACGTTGCGGTAGCCGTGTTATGGCTGGGCGATGCGCTGTCGGTCACCTGTATGGTCACCGCATATCCGCCTTGTCCGTTCACTGGCGTCGCGCTCACCACACCCGTGGAGGAATTGAGACTCATTCCTTCCGGCAAGCTCACTCCGGTCGATTGCACCACCGACCAGGAATAAGGCGGCGTGCCGCCGCTTGCCGTCAAGGTGGCGCTATAGCTCTGATATTGGGTTGCCGCGGGTACGCTGCTGGTGGTGATTTGCAACTGAGCGCGGGCCGCTGAAATCAAAAGAAGACCGGTAACGAAGGGAAAGCATTTCCTGAGAACCATAAAGGCGGCCCGCGGAAAATAATCGGACTGAAGTCTCTGGCGCCTTGGACGGCTTATTTTCCGGTGGTCTCAGTATACGTTTCCCCTGGATGATTGCGAAGGTTAACTTTGGTTGGCGTTGCCGGCGAACCGGATTTCTTACGGCCAGAAAGTCAACAGATTGGCGACATTTACGCTGCCCAAACCGGTCGCCAGGTTGTAGCCGGGCGTGGCGGCGTATGCCGGCGAGAACGAAGTCGTGGAAGTGGAGAGCGCCCCGTTCGAAGAACTGCCGCCGAAACGGCCCTTCGTGGCGCCATAACATTCCACCGTGCCCGAGCAGTTCACCACGTTATCGCCGAGGGTGACCTGGTTGAAAGCCGATGGGCTGCTCTTTGCCAGCGAATAAAATGTCGGCGCCGGATTGCCGGAATACCCGTTGGCCGCTTTCTTGTTCAGGAGTGCCTGAATTCCGGCCATGATCGGAGAAGCGAAGGAGGTCCCGCCCGCACCCGCCCAGGTGCTCGGCGCTCCGGAGCAACTGGCTCCGCCATTGATCGCGTCGGAATAGCAGATCACGTAGTAATGCCCCCAGAATCCATTGCTGGCGAACAGAGAGACATCGGGAATATCGCGCACTCCGTCGTTGATCCCGCTTTGCCAGGAAGGCTTCTGATATCCCTTGCAGGTCCCGCCGACAACGCCCGTCTTGGCTGGCGAACCCGTGGCGCAGCCGCTCGGACCGCCGCTACCGCCGGTGACCGTCAGAAAGCCATCCCGCGACGCGGTCGAAGTGCTGCAAAAACTCGTCGATCCGTACTGCGGGGAATATCCCAGGTAGCTGTTCACCAGTATCCCGGCGCAGGAATCGTTCCACGGAATCTCCGGAATGTAGCTCTTGGCGGATCCGAAGTACGTCGAATTGGTCGTGTTCCAATAATTCGATAAGGTGCCCTGGTAAGTGTCGGCGAAATCGGTCCCGCCCACCGCTACGTTATATGGAGTGCTGGCGAAGCCGCTCACTCCGATTCCGTGCGTGGCCGCGGACGCTCCCGCGTCGCAGGATGCCGAGCCTTCGTCGCCGGCCGCCACGAAGATGGAGATGCCTGCCGCGGTTGCCGCCTGAAAGGCGCTGTTATATGCGGCGTTGGCGCTGGCGCCATTTTCCGCCTCGCATTCTCCGTAGCTCACGCTGATGATGTTCGGTTTGCTGGCGGCGCTGGTCAGGTTCAATACCGCGATCAGGCCTCCGAACGTAGTCCGCGTATTGCGGCAGGTCGCCACTTCGATGTTCGCGCCCGGAGCCGCCGCGCCGGCCCATTCGGCGTCGAGTTCGGTCTCCACGTCGTCGCTGTTTACTCCCGGGTCGGAACAGGCGCCGCCGGAACCCGAGGGATGCACCGTCGCCAATGTGGCGGCAGGCAGTCCAAATGTGTTGCGGAAAGTAGTCCAATCGGCAGTGCTGTACATGTCGCTATCTTCCACCACGGCGATTGTCTGCCCGGCGCCGGTGTTGCCGGAGTTGAACACCGGAGTGAAGTTGTAGATCGCCGCCAGATCGGCGGGTGCCACTGCATATTCCGTGCTGCCGCCGGAAGTGAAGGTATAGCTCCCGCGCATCTTGGCGTAGGCATGCGGCATGAAGTCATGCAGCGATACCACGCCTTCCACCACCGGAGCCAGCGCTTCCGGAATCATAGGGTCGCTCATATTGGCAATGTGCGATACGCCGCTCACGCGAAGATTGTGGATCTCGGTATGGAACGCCGTGCGTACGGCGCCCGCCGTCCCCGAGAAATCGATGGTCATTCCGGTGGGGTGTACCGAATGGACCGTGAACCCATGCGAAGTGAGCCACCGCGTCACCGTTTCGACATCTGCCTCCGCGGGACCGTAATTCGCCCCGATCTCCTCGGCTGTCAGCCAGTGGCGGTAGTCGGGCGAACCCGGCGTCTGCTGCGATTCCATAAACTGCCGGAGTGCTTCTTCCTGTTCCGGTGGACGCTTTAGCTGCAGAATCATATGGTCCAACAGGAGATCGTCGGCCACCCGCCCGCCATCGTTCCGCGCATTGGCTTGTGACCGCGTGTTGCCTGCCAGCCGATGCAGCACATTTTCATTGATGGCCCCGGTGATCATCGGGCGGGAACGCAGGCTCTGCGCCTCGGCTGCGAAGGGACAAACCAGCGCCGCTATCAGCGCCGATCGGGACAAAATTCGAATGCCAGCGTCAAGACTACGCATATCTCTCCTGTGAACCGGCGCTTCCTTCCCCGGACCTGGTGCGCCCACGGTTTCAGAAGAGCGTACCACAGGATAGCTTTGGACCGTTGTTGACTTCTGTCAGTTTTTTGAAGAACCGGTACTATGGCCGCGAACCAGGGGCCTGCCGGTGCCCGCCCAACTTATTGACATTCATGCTTAAATCGAGTGATGGAAGTGCCCGCTGGCGGTTTAGGCGCCTCCGGCCCCGATAGAGCCGGGGCCAATCCCGTACTGTCTGCGCCTAAATTACCCTCCGCCGGCCGCAGCCCGTCAACGCCTGCCGATTCCATTGCCAACCTGCTCCGTGAGCTTTCGCCGGCCGACCTGGCGGGCCTGCTAAGAGTTATCGAAAGCTCTTCGCATAGTTTCGACAATGCGCGCTCCGCCGAACTGCTCCGCGGCGCCGCCGATGCGCTCGCCCAACGCGATGTCGAACGGGCTCTCGATGTGGTGCGTCATTTCGCCCGTCTCGACCCCGATCGTGCCGTAAGCCTGCCGTCGGCGCCGGAGTTGGCTTATATCCGGCCGGAAGTCGAGCGGGTACTCGCGCAGTTGACTGCTGCAGCCCGCTTACATGCCGAAAGCAGCCTCGCCGATGCCAGCAGAAGGTTCGAGACAGGATCGCTGAATTCCATTCTTACCGCGCCAGTCAGGCCGGATGTGTTTCTCGCTGCCGCCAATAGACTGATGGACGCGGGCGGACTCGCCAACTACATCCGCGCCGCTGCCGTCGCTACCGCGGTTATCGATGCCGCGCGATGGGTTCCCGAAGCCGCGCCCATCCTGCCGCAATCCCGTACAGCCGGCTTCGAAACGCGATGGATAGTGCTTTGGATCGCCGCAGGAATCGCCGGCATGGCGCTATGTTGGTGGTTAAAAGAAGATTACTTGCCTTTAGTCTGTGGTTCCTGGGCAGGAATCCTGATTCTGCTTCTATTCCGCCGTCCGCGTTTACGATAATTTACCAGCGGCGTGCGTACTAAGACTGTTGGTCCGAAAATGCCGCTTCTACTGCTACTTTAGCAGCGGCGGAGCGCCGTTCCAGAGGTTCTAAGGCAATTTACGAAGCCGAATTTTGGCTCAGTTGTGAAATCTGTATGCTAAACTTATGGCCGATGAGTACAAACGACCACGCCCTTTTGGAAGCTGCATTGATCGGGTATCAGCACCAGGCACAACAACTGGCGGAGAAGATCGCTGAAATTCAGCGGCACCTCGGTGGTAAAACGCCCTCCGCCACAACGGCCAAAACGGCGGTTCCCGGAAAACGACGCGCCATGAGCGCTGCAGCACGGAAACGGATTGCAGCGGCTCAGAAGAAACGTTGGGCCGAATATCACAAGCAGAAAGAAGCCAAGGCCTAACTCCCGCCTGAGGGGAAAAATAGAAGTTGCCGGTTCAACCCGCTCTCGCGGTTTAAGACGGCGTGTCTGTCTGCATCGCCGGCGGTTTAACCTCTGCTGAGTCCAAGACGCCACCCACAGATCCCAAAAGCTACTTGCCGCCCCGCAATCGTTTTATCCGAGAATGGCGGCCAGCCAGCCCTACTTCTGATTTTCCGATTCGGCGGGCGCGAATGGCGAACTTGCGCCGGAGCCGGGCCGGTTGATAGCGTTAGGTTCAGCACTCGCCCATGTCTTCATCTTTTCTGAGCCGGGAAGAGGAACTCTATTGGCTGGCTCTTAAATTAGTTCCTGGTTTGGGAACCCGGACATCCTTGAAACTTCTGGAGCGCTTTCGCACTCCGCAGGCAGTTTTCCGCGCCTCCCGCACTGAATTGGAAACCGCCGGAGTGAGCGGCGCGGTGGCGCAGTCCATCGCTAGCGGAACCACTTTCGAGGATGCCGCCGCTCAACACGACAAGATGGCGCGAACCGGCGCAAACCTCATCGCCATGGGTGATCCACGGTATCCGCCGTTGCTGCGCGAGATCTTCGACCCGCCGATTATCCTCTTTGCTCGCGGGCGCATCGAGTTGCTCCACTCGCTGGCGGTCGCGGTGGTGGGCACGCGGCGTCCCACGCCTTATGGACTGGCCGTGGCGGAACGGCTTGCGGGCGATCTTTCGCATGCCGGCCTGACTATTGTGAGTGGAATGGCGCGCGGTGTCGATACCGCATCGCACAAAGGAGCGCTCGCCGCCGGCGGCGACACGGTGGCTGTTTTGGGTTGCGGCGTGGACATCGTTTACCCCGCGGAAAATCGCAAACTGGCGGAAGCCTTGGCGGAGAAAGGGCTGATGGTTTCCGAATTTCCCATGGGCGCGACTGCTTTTCCGCAGAACTTTCCGATTCGCAACCGCATTATCAGCGGCATCAGCCTGGGAGTGTTGGTGGTGGAGGGCGCTCAATACAGCGGGTCGGCGATAACCGCGAAGTTGGCGATGGACCAGGGCAGGGAAGTCTTCGCCGTTCCGGGCAATATCACCAACAAGCTCTCGTGGGGCCCTAACCTATTGATAAAGCAAGGCGCAAAGCTGATACAGGACTGGAACGACGTGGTCTCGGAGCTACCTGCTGAATCCCGCCGGCATCTAATCGATAGAGGTCGTGAAAAGATCCTCGCCGAAGACGGTGCAACCGGAATGGCTCCGCAGGCATCGGTATCAGGTGAGCCGGGTTCCGAACTCGGCAGTGTAGCCCGCAGGCTGCTTGCAACGTTGCAAGTGGATATTGCCGTACACCTGGATGATCTCCTTGAAAAAGTAGAAGATACGTCGCCGTCCGAGCTCATTGCCGCGCTCTTCGAACTGGAGATGCTGGGGCTCGTCAAACAGCTTCCGGGCAAGAACTTTGTTAAAGTGTGGTAACGTCACTGGGTATCCAGCAATCATTTAAGGTGCGCCGCAAATTGACGCCTCAATTCGAAAGTTTTCTCATATGGCAAAGGCTCTGGTAATCGTGGAATCGCCCACCAAGGCGAAAACCATTAACAAATACCTGGGCAAGCAGTTCATCGTAAAGGCTTCCCTCGGTCATATTAAAGATCTCCCTAAACGCGATCTCGCGGTCGACGTCGAGAACGGTTTTAAACCGCATTACGAAACCATCGAAGGCAAGAAGAAACTCATCTCCGAACTCAAAGCGGCCTCCCGCAATGTCGAAGAGGTCTACCTCGCGGCCGACCCCGATCGCGAGGGCGAGGCCATTTGCTATCACCTCCAGGAAGAGATTGGCGATCGCAAGAACGGTCCCAAATTCTACCGCGTGATGTTTAACGAAATCACCAAGAAGGCCATCGATACCGCCTTCCTGAAACCGGGCCAGGTGAACGTAAATCTGGTGGAAGCGCAGCAGGCTCGCCGCGTTCTCGACCGGCTGGTGGGGTACAAGATTTCTCCCCTGCTGTGGGACAAGGTCCGCCGCGGACTGTCGGCCGGCCGCGTGCAGACCGTGGCGCTGCGCCTCGTCGTCGAGCGCGAGCGCGAAATCCGCGCCTTTCAGAAGAAAGAATACTGGACCATTGACGTCGATCTTGCCGCCAGGAAACCTCCGGTGCTCGCTGCTCGCCTCATCAGGGCTAACGATGCGACGCCGGAGATTGGCGAGCAGGCCGCGGCGGAAGAAATCGTAAGTCAAATCGACGGGGCCGATTACGTCGTGCAATCGGTAGGAACGCGCGAGAAGAAACGCCATCCGGTGGCGCCGTTCACCACCTCCACCCTTCAACAGGAGTCTTCCCGCAAGCTGCGCTTCTCCGTCAAGCGCACCATGATGCTCGCCCAGCGGCTCTACGAAGGTATCGAGATCGGCAAGGAGGGCGCTGTAGGTCTGATCACCTATATGCGTACCGATTCCACCCGCATCTCCGACGACGCCATCCGCGACGTCCGCCACTACATCAACGAAAAATACGGCGCGCCCTTCGTGCCCGAATCGCCGAATTTTTACAAGTCCAAAAAAGACGCGCAGGACGCCCACGAAGCCGTCCGCCCGACGTCCATGGCCTTCTCTCCGGAGATCGTCGAGAAATATCTGGCGGAAGACGAAATGAAGCTGTACCGCCTCATCTGGAATCGCTTTGTGGCCAGCCAGATGGTGCCGGCGCTGTTCGACCAGACCTCCATCGATGTTTCCGCCCGCGGCAAGAACGGCCTGGAGTATCTCTTCCGCGCCACCGGTTCGGTGAAGAAGTTCGATGGCTTCCTCAAGGTCTACGAGGAAGGTAAGGACACGATCGACGAAGACGACGAGGAGATGAAGCACCGCTTACCGGTGGTCGCGGAAGGTGAGATTTTACGCTTCCGCGCCATCCGCCCGGAACAGCACTTTACCGAGCCGCCGCCACGCTACAACGAAGCCACCTTGGTGAAGCGTTTGGAGTCCGACGGCGTCGGCCGGCCCTCCACATACGCGTCCATTCTCTCCACCATTCAGGAGCGCGAGTACGTAAAGAAGGAAGGCGGCCGGTTCCAGCCCACCGAGCTGGGAATGGTAGTGACGGACCTGCTGCTCGAAAGCTTCGACGACATTTTCGATGTGAGCTACACCGCTCGCATGGAAGAAGAGCTGGATGAGATCGAAGAGGGCAAACTCGACTGGCGCGAGGCCATGGACGAGTTCTACCATCGCTTCACTCACGATTTGAAACAGGCCGAAGAGCACATGACCGATATCAAGCGGATGGAGAAACCAACCGACTTGACCTGTGAAAAGTGCGGAAGGCCCTTAGTGGTGAAGTGGGGCAGGCACGGTAGCTTCCTGGCCTGCACCGGCTACCCGGATTTCTCGCCGCGCAACGCCGACGCGGACATCGAAGGTCTCCAAAAGGAGATCGCCCGGCGCGAGGAACGCCGTAAGAAGGATCTCGATGAGCGGTCCGCGAAAATCAAGGCCCGCCACGAAACCGACCTCGCCCGGCTGGCCGGCGAAACCGGCCAGACCGATCGCAAGCTTCGGGAACGTCGGCGCAAAATCGACCTTCGTTACCAGAAGGATCTCGAAGACCTCCTCAAAGGCACCAAGGAGCGTAAGAAAACCGATCGCGAAGCGGTCGCCGCCCGCCTGGAAAAACTCAAGGCGCGCTACCAGAACATCGAGCAGTTTTACGATGACGTGGTGCTCAACGAAACGGCCGAAGGCCTGGTTTTTTCCCCGAAGAAGAACCAGAACCTCTGCACCTACACTCGCGAATTAACCGTCGATTTGCCCGACCTGGACAATGCCAATCTGGCCGAGCAGGGCGAGGAAGAGTACTGCGAGAACTGCGGCCGTCCCATGGTTTTGAAAAAGGGCCGCTTCGGAACATTTTTCGCCTGTTCCGGATACCCCGATTGCAAAACCACCAAGCAGATCGGAGGCACCCAAAAGAAGCCCGATGTTCCGCTCGACGAAACGTGTCCGAACTGCGGCAATCGCCTGGTGCTGAAAACCGGCCGCTTCGGCGAATTTACCGCCTGCAGCAACTATCCAACCTGTAAGTACGTCAAGCAGAAAACCATCGGCGTAAAGTGCCCGGAATGTTCCGAAGGCGAAATCATCGAGCGCCGTTCGCGCAAAGGCAAGACTTTTTACGGTTGCAATCGTTATCCCGATTGCACGTTTGTGGCCTGGGGTAAGCCGGTGGCCGAGAAATGTCCCGAGTGTGGAAGTCCTTATATGGTGGAAAAGTGGTTGAAGAGCGGCCCTGTCTGGCAATGTCCCAATAACGAGTGCAAGCACAAGCAGGACGCCCCGCAGGCGATTCCGGCATAAACGCTCGAGCCGGCTGCGGCCAGCATCGGCCGCCCGGCTTTCGCCGCCTATGCCAGGCTGACTGCCTCCGCCAGCGTTTCGCGGTACGACTTCAGCCTGCGAATCAGCGTCCTTCGTGAGATCCCCAGCAACTGTGCGGCTCGATCCTGGTTGCCGCCGCTCTCCGTCAGCGCGCGATAGATTGCCTGCTGTTCCAGCGCGTCCATGCTCGCTGCCGCCGGATTGCGGACGGAGTCCGGCTCCCGTACTCCTCCCGGCAGATCGTCCACCTGGATCTCTTCGCCGCGCGCCATGCATGCCGCGCGCACCACGCTGTTCCGTAACTCCCGCACGTTGCCCGGCCATGAGTACCGCTCGATGGCGTCGAGGCACGCGGCGGAGAAGCGAAGATGCGGTGCTTCGAGTGAGAGAAAGTGTGTGGCCAGCGCCTGCACATCGGCCGGCCGGCGTCGCAGCGGCGGAACGTCCAGCCGTACCTGCTCCAAACGGTGATACAGGTCCCGTCGAAAGAGACCCTTTTCCACAGCGCCGGACAAATCGACATTGGTTGCCGCCACAATCCGGACATCCACTTTGACCTTGTGCGTGCCTCCTAGCCGGTAGTAAGCCGAACCGTCCAGGGCGCGCAGCAGTTTCACCTGCATCGCCAGATCTAATTCGCCGATCTCGTCCAGAAAAAGAGTCCCGCCGGCAGCCATTTCGAACAGCCCGGGTTTTTTGGCGTCGGCGCCCGTGAAAGCGCCCTTTTCGTGACCGAAAAGCTCGCTCTCCAGGAGCTGAAGAGGTAAAGCCGCGCAGTTGATATCCACAAAGGGATTGGCGCTTCTTCCCGAAAAATGGTGAACCGCGCGTGCTACCAGTTCTTTTCCCGTGCCCGTTTCTCCGGTGATCAGAACCGAGGCATGGGTGGGGGCGATTCGGGAGACAACCTCGAGCAATTGCTTCATCTCGGGGCTGGCGATTACAGCGGCCATGCCGAGAAAATTTTCGCGGCGGACTGCGCCAGCCTCGCGCCACTGCTCGAGCGCTTTTACCGATTCGGGGGGCAACGTCATCGCTCTTGATTGTGAATCCCGGACGTCGCCTTGCCCAGATAGCAGAGTACCGTCAACGTACTGAATAAAGCAGTACGAGCCACACCGGGGTTAGCAAAACTATGTTGACGGAAAGCGGCTATCCAAAGTGAACCAGGGATGAATATGACTTCTTATTTTTCCCCGTAGATCGCCACGTTGGCCAGTTCGCCCGCCGGTGTGCCACTGCCCCAAACCACGTTCGAACCCCACACCACGTTGAATCCGGCGACAGTGCTGCTGCCCCATACCACATTCGAGCCCCACACCACGTTCGTACCGGACACCACCGTCGAACCCCAAACCACGTTCGACCCCCAGACTACGTTGCTGCCCCAAACCACATTGGCGCCGTCCACCATCGTCACGGCGCCCGTGGCGGCATTGTATTGCACCGCGGGAGACTGAGCGTTCTGATTGGCCAACATGGTGTCTGTGCTGTTGAGCGCGGCCCATGCATCCAGATAGCCGGCGCCAATCGTGAAGACATCGTAATAGCTGGTGTAGACGATTCCCGTGGTGGGATCGGTAGCCGTGCTCGATGCCGGAAAACTCTTGGTTGCGGTTTTCATCAGCCGGGCTTTTATGGTGTCCGGCGTCAGAGTGGGATCCTTTCCAAGCATCAAAGCCGCCGTCCCGCTGACCATGGGCGCGGCCATGCTGGTGCCGCTGAGCGTGAAGTAGTAATCCGAGGCTTGATTCGGCCCATTTACCATATAGTAGGCGTCACTTACCTTATTTGCCGGGTAGGAGTTGGTCAAAGCAAGGCCGGCCGGAACCGTGGAGATAATCAGATTGCCAGGAGCGACGATGTCGGGTTTCACGATGTGGTCGAGCAACGTGGGACCTTTCGAACTATAGCTCGCGATCCGGTCATCGGACCGCGTAATCGTGCCTTCGTCCTTCATGGCGCCCACGGTGATCACATATGGGTCGTTCCCCGGCGCGCTGATGGTGCCGTAGCCATTGGTATTGGCTGAGTTGTCGCGGCCGCTGTTGCCCGCGGCCACCACTACCACGATCCCCGCCTTCCAGGCTTGCTCGACAGCCTGGCACAGGGGATCTACCGTGTAGCTCTCCGCTACCGGCCGGCCGAGCGACAGGTTGATCACCCGGATGTTATACGACGACTTCAATTGGATGGCGGCCTGGATAGCGGCAATCACGCTGCTATCCTGCCCCTGTCCGTTTCCGTCCAGCACGCGCAGATTGATGAGTGTCACATTGGGCGCGATTCCGCGGAAGGTATATGTGAAAGTCGGCCCCGCGGACTCGGCGGCATCTCCGCCGATGATGCCGGCCACATGCGTGCCGTGCCCGTACCGGTCGAAGTAGTCGTTGCCGATGTTGGGAACGAAATTCTGGTTGTACACGATCCGGTTCGACGTGTCCGGATGCGTCATGATGCCGCTATCGATAACTGCGACCCCAATTCCCGTACCGGTGTAGTTGTTCTGGAAAGCGATATTGGCATTGATTGTCGGATTGGCGAATTGCAGCGTCCCGCGCACCGTGTGATCGATTGAGATGTGCTCGACTTCCGGATCCTCCGCCAGCTCAGCGAGTTTGGCGGCCTTCAGGCTGTAAGCCCCACCGCGCACCACATCGAGAGTGCGCCGGATGATGCCGCCGCGAATCAGGACCTTCGCATGGTCGCTGAACGTAGGAGCGTGGCGGAACGTGACAATCACGTCCACCGGCTGATTCGCATCCAGCCCTTCCAGTTCCGGGGAAAGCTTCGGATGAGCTGCGAAGCTGATGCCGGCGCCGAGGAGGCTGATCATGCCAGCCGTCACGATATGTCGTGCGAAGCTGCCCAACAGTCTATTAGTTCTCGCCATAAATATGGATCGCAATGCCTTCAGCCGAGTCTTGGGAACATGAACCCCAAACGGCCGTGGAGATGGGGTGCGGTACTTTCATCGACGTTCGATTTAGCAATTCTAGTACCTTAGGTACAATTTGCTGAATGCAAAGTAAATAAGGCATGCTCCTGCGCCAGGGAGCGCCCCTTTGTCACATTGGTACTAGAGGTGGTCGGCCATAGTGTCACCGAGGGTTCAGTACTCACAAAAGGGCACGGAGTAAAGGGAGTTGACTATACGCTCTGGCCTTCGGAAAGGCATGGCTCGGTGGGCAAATTGTCGGGCACCCCGCCCGCTTCCGCGGTGGCGGGTGATTTCGGTGCGCGAGGTAGAACCACATAGAACGTGCTGCCTCGTCCGACTTCGCTGTTTACACCCACACTGCCGCCCTGTGCTTCCGCCAGGTGCTTCGAGATTGCCAGGCCGAGCCCCGACCCTGTCTTAGTGGTCTCGCTTCTGCCCAGCTGTCCGAATTCCGAAAACAAACGCGGAATATCCGCGGCGGCAATGCCGATGCCGCTGTCCTTGACGGAGATCCGGTAGTGCTCGTCCCCTTCGGCGGCAACCACAACCTCTATATGTCCGGATTGCGGAGTGAACTTCAGAGCATTGGAGAGGTAATTGTATAAGATCTGCTTCAATCGGCCGGCATCGGCAGTGACGGCATCGGCCTTATCGTCGGGCTCGAACGATACCTCGATTTGCTTGGATTTGGCGATCGTCTGTAGGGTGTCGATCACTTCGCGAATCAAGGCCTTCAGAGACAACGGTTCGTAGTGGAAGGTCATTTTGCCCGACTCCACTTTCGCCAGATCCAGCACCTGGCCAATGAGCATCCTGAGTTGATTCGAACAACTCAGCATGTCGCCGAGGCACTCGCGCTGCATATCGTTTATCGGTCCCACGACTCCGTCATAAAGCAGCTCCGCGAAACCGACGATGCCATTCAGCGGAGTCCTTAGTTCGTGCGACACGCTGGCAAGAAATCGCGTCTTCAGAACGTTCGCCTCGCGCGCCGCTTCCAAGGCGTCGATCGTGCGCTGCTTGAGCTCGTTCGCCAGTTCGACCTGTTTCTTCTCCGCTTCCAGGTTGTCCATGTACATGCGGTAGGAATAGTAGATGACATAAATCACCGGAAACAGCACCAGCACGTTGAGCCATTGCGTCCGTACATCCACCGCGCCGACGATCCACACCAGCGACGCGGCTACCAGATAAAAAGGAAATGACCAGAAGTAGCAGTCCTTCCAGGTCGCGGCGAGCGATTTGTTCTCCGTCAGCGAAATTACTCCGGAGACCCCGGCGGTGTTGAGTCCGAAGTAGAGAAGCGAGGCTGCCATAAGAGCCAGCGGAGTGCCTTGGTTGAGTTTCTGGACAATCGGCAGATGGTAAAAGGCGTACGCGGCGGTGGCGGCAACCGCCACATTCATGGTGCTGAATGCGGCCTGCACCGGGCGAACGCGAAAGCGCGCATGCCACAGGCATTGCGTCAGGGCGCTGGCACAACCGATGGCGATTGCCTCGCCGCCGCCCATATCCGTAATGCCGAGCAGG
The DNA here is from genome assembly GCA_035509055.1 of Bryobacteraceae bacterium. Taxonomy (GTDB): domain Bacteria; phylum Acidobacteriota; class Terriglobia; order Bryobacterales; family Bryobacteraceae; genus PALSA-129. Next base: position 99,705 of record DATJMA010000071.1, read on the forward strand.
ATGAATAGGTAATTGACGGAAAGAGTGCCGAAGATTCCCGGCAGCCGCACTTTCATGCCCGAGGCAAGCACAGCTACGGTGAGCACGCACAGGAACTCCCATGGGCGGACCAACTGCCAATTGGCACGAATGGCTCCTGCCGCGCCTAACAATAGCACGGCGCCGATATAGACTTTCGCTCCCAAGCGCATTCGGCACTAGCCCATCTGGTTGCGACCTTAGTCACAACATATCAGAAGGGTAAGACCCTCACTAGTTCGCTTTTGGATAACCCGGTCCGGCACCGTTCAGTCCTAACGGTACGGGTTTTAACTCGGATCGATATTACGGCCGGCCTTACCGAGGATAACGCGCGCGCCTGTCTCCACGCGGCGGTTCGCAGGCAGCCGCGATTTCTGGCGACGTGTGCTAGACTCGGTCTTCTTCATGCAGGAGACTTTCCGGCAACTTTTCGGTTCGGCCGATGGAATGCGCACCTTCCGGGCGCCCGGCCGTGTGAATCTCATCGGTGAGCATACCGATTACAATCTTGGCTTCGTTCTTCCCGTGGCGCTCGATCTAGCGACCACGGTTGCCATCGCGCCGTCCCACGACGGCATGCTGCGCGTCTATTCCCAACACAGGCAGGAGATGCGCCAATGGAAGGCCGACGATGTGGCGGGCCTCTCTCCGGCGCATGACTGGTCCGACTATCCCATCGGGGTGGCGCGCGAACTGATTCAGGCGGGTTTCCCCATTCAGCCCGGGAATCTGCTCATCTCCAGCACCGTTCCCGAGGGCTCCGGTCTTAGTTCCTCGGCTGCCCTGGAAGTTTCCTCCGCTTTGGCGCTTTTGCACGGCCGGGCGCTCCAGCGGCTGGAACTGGCGCTGCTGTGCCAACGGGCGGAACGCAACTTCGTCGGCATGCCCTGCGGCGTCATGGATCAGTACATTTCCGTCTTTGGCCGGCGGGACTGTGCGGTCGAGATCGATTGCCGCAGTCTGGGTCACCGCACGGTGGCGTTGCCCGAGGGAATTGCCTTCGTCGCGGTGAACACCATGGTAAAGCATGCCTTGGCCAGTTCCGCGTATCGCGAACGTGTCGCCGAATGCGCCGCTGCTGTGGAAGTTCTCGGCCGCCGGTTCCCGGGGGTGGAAAGTCTGCGCGATGCTTCGCTGGAGCAATTGGCTGCCGTGGCGCCGCAGTTGAGCGAGATAGTGGCTCGGCGCGCCCGTCACGTGGTGACGGAGGACCTGCGCGTCGGTCGTTTCGTCGAAGCCAGTGCCGCGGGCGATCCGCGGTTGATGGGACAATTGATGCTGGAATCCCACGCCAGCCTGCGGGACGACTACCAGGTGAGCTGCGCGGAACTGGATTTCCTGGTGGACAGTGCGATGAAGTTGGATGGCGTTTATGGCTCGCGTATGACCGGCGGCGGATTTGGCGGCTGCACCGTCACGCTTTTGCGAATCGGCGCCGAATCCGCGTTCCAGGAGCAGATTTCCGCCGCTTACGGGGCCAAATTTGGTGTAACTCCCCTGGTTTACACCTGCCGTCCATCTGACGGCGCAGCCGAGATGTAAATGGCGAGTCGCGGACCGGCTTGGGCGAATCTTCCCAACCTGCTGACACTGCTGCGTTTGCTGCTCGTTCCCGTGGTCATCTATTACATTCTGGATGGCCGCTATCTGTTGGCCGGATGGCTATTCGGAGCGGCCGGCATGACCGATATCCTCGACGGAGCCGCCGCGCGCTTCATGGGCGTAAAAACGCCTGCCGGTGCCTATTTCGATCCCATCGCTGACAAGTGCCTCCTCAGCGGCGTGTATCTGGCGCTTGCCTGGGCCCAGATCGTGCCCTGGTGGTTGGTGATCGTGATCTTTGGACGGGACATCTTCATTCTGCTCGGAGTGGCTCTATTCCTGCTATTCACCACCGCCCGGCGCTTCCCGCCGAGCGTCTGGGGCAAGGTTTCCACTTTTGTTCAGATTTGCACTGCGGTGCTGGCCATGGCCCGGGTCATTTTCGGAACTCCCGTGCTGGCTGAAATCTCGTCTGCAATGCTATGGCCCTGCGTGGGTTTTACGGTTTGGAGCGGCCTCGATTATAGCTGGAAGGCCGTCCGTGTCTATAGGAAATATTGACGCGGTTCGCGCGCGGGAGTAGGCTAAAATCACGGGACTGTTTATGACTCGCTATACCCCCGCACGACATTACACCTGGTTCGGAATCAGTGCGGTGGTTTTGACGGGGTCTTTTGCTTGGGTTGCCCTCGATTACCACTGGCCGTGGGTGTTCGTTCCCACGGTTTTGGCGGCGCTTACCGCGGTGCTTTTGTTCGTTATGGCACTTCGCCCCGCCATTGAAACTCACGAAGGCTACCTGTCGATCGGCAAGCGAATCATCCCTTGGATGGACATCCGCCGTCTGGACCGCACCGGTTGGATTTCCCCCCTCATCGTCCGGATTACCCTTTTCGACGACTCGCGCCTGGTGCTGGTATATCCCGGCGACCTGGATGCCTGCAACAGCCTGTTGCGCCACCTCAGGCGGTATTCACGAGACGCCCTGATCGACGGAATCCCGTACCGCCAGTATTGGGGTGAGGTCCTGGCCCCCGGAAGCGAACGCAAGCAGGTTCAACCCGCGCGCTATCGCATTTTGCGGCCGGAAGACGAAGCCGAGGTGGAACGGCTCTACCAGCGGCTCAAAACGGTAGGCAATCTCGATCAGAAGAACTCCACGGACGAGAAGTAGTCCGTGGCAGTACGCTTTTCGCGGCTAACCTTCCTGGCAGTCGCCCTGGTTTTCATTGCCTTGATATTTCTCACCCGGTCGCTTTGGCTGCCGGCGTTTGGCTATGCCCTGATTCACGACGACGGTCCGGCAAAAGCCGAATTGGCTGTCGTGCTGGCAGGCGACGCGTATGGGCACCGCATCGTCAAAGGCGGTGACCTTGTCCGGGCCGGATATGTGCCGGCCGTCCTGGTAAGCGGTCCGGCAGGTGCCTACGGGCTGCACGAGTGCGATCTGGCGATCCCTTTCGCGGTTCGCCAAGGCTTCCCGGCGGAATGGTTTATCCCTTTTCCAAACCGCAGCCTTTCGACAAAGGAGGAAGCCGCGGCTGTACTCGGCGAATTGCGCCGGCGGAATGTGAAAAGCTTCCTTCTGGTGACCAGCGATTACCACAGCGCCAGGGCGCGTCGCATTTTTCTCGCCGCGGAGCGCTCCGCCGGCGGTCCCCCATTTCGCACCGTGGCGGCGCCCGATGAGTTTTTCCAGCCGGACTCGTGGTGGCGAAATCGCCAGGGTCAGAAAATCGCGTTTATCGAGTGGAGCAAAACCTTCGCCACGGCGTTCGGGCTCTGACCATGTGGGAATCGCTGCGCACCGTTCGTAAATACCTTTGGCGCTATCGCCGGGGTTTGCTTTTGGGAATTCTCTGCCTGATCTTCAAAGATCTTGCCCAGGTGAGCCAGCCGTTGATGATCGGCCGCGCGGTGGATTCCCTGAGCGGCGCGGCGTCCGGCCGGTCGCCCACCCTCTTTCTCCGCTATGTGATTTACCTGCTGGTCTTCGCGGCCCTGAAAGCCGTCTTTCAGTTCGGCATGCGGGTCATCCTGATCGGCATTTCCCGCGATGTGGAATACGATTTGCGCAACGACCTGTTCCGCCATCTCACGGGCCTCGCGCCCGATTATTTCGCTCGCACCCGCACCGGCGACATCATGGCGCGCGCTACCAACGATCTCAATGCCGTCCGCATGATGCTCGGCCCGGGCCTGATGTACTGGGGCGAGACCAGCCTGACGTTCCTTTTGGCGATCACCGTGATGCTGAAGGTGGATTGGCGCCTGGCGCTGTACGCGATGATGCCTGCGCCGGCCGTCAGCCTGGCGATGCTCTACTCCGGCCGGGTAATCCACACGCGCTTCGAGAAAATCCAGGAGATGTTTTCCGACATCTCCAGCCGGGTGCAGGAGAATCTCTCGGGAGTGCGCATGGTGCGGGCCTTCGTGCAGGAGAAAGCGGAGATCGGGCGATTCGCCGAGCTGAACCGCGGGTACATCGCGCAGAATCTCAAGCTGGTTCGCATCCAGGCAGTTTTCGATCCCACTATGGAAGCTTTGATCGGCTGTACCTTCCTGCTGGTGCTGTGGATGGGCGGCCGGGACGTCTTGCGGCATCGCATCTCCATGGGCAATTTCGTGATGTTCAACACTTACATGGGAATGTTGATCTGGCCCATGATCGCGCTCGGCTGGGTGGTCAACCTCATGCAGCGGGGCAGCGCATCGCTCGCCCGCATCAATCACATTCTGGCCGAAGTGGCTTCGATTCGCCCGCCGGAGAAGGCGGTTTCCCTCGGCCGGGTTTCGGGCGAGATCGAATTCCGCGGCGTGACGATGAGCTACGGCTCCGGACCTGTGCTGGAAAGCGTCAACCTGCGCATTCGCGCCGGGGAGACGGTGGCCGTGGTTGGCCATACGGGATCGGGAAAGAGCACGCTTGCCGGCCTGGTGCCTCGCCTGATGGACCCATCCGCCGGATCCGTCCTCCTCGATGGCATCGACCTCCGCGATCTCGACACAGCCGAACTGCGCCGCCATATCGGGTTCGTTCCACAAGAGACATTCCTCTTCAGCGCGACGGTTGGAGAGAACATCGCCTTCGGAGTAGAGAGAGCCACCCCGGAGCAGATTCGTCACGCCGCCGAAATTGCTGGATTGGCGGGCGATATCGAAGGCTTTCCCGCAGGGTTCGAAACCGTGGTCGGCGAGCGGGGCATCACGCTCTCCGGCGGTCAGAAGCAGCGCGCGGCAATTGCCCGCGCCGTCCTCCGAGATCCGCGGATTCTGATTCTCGACGATGCGCTATCGAGTGTCGACACGCTCACCGAGGAGCGCATTCTGACGCATCTGGCCGGAGTGATGCGCGGCCGGACCGTGATTTTGATTTCGCATCGCGTATCTACCGTCCGGCAAGCAGATCGGATTGTGGTGCTGGATCATGGCAAGATCGTGGAGGAAGGGACTCACGCAGAGCTGATCGCGAACCGCGGGTACTACTCGGAACTCAGCCAGAAGCAGATGCTGGAAGAGGAGTTGGAAGCAATTTGAGCGGCCGCGGCCCGCTACTTGGGCCGCGGCCGGAAGGTTGTTGCGATTCTACACGTGAACCGGCTGATAACGGGCAGCCATTTCCTGGAGCGAGAGCGGCGCGTAGTCGCCGGCATGTCCGGCTTGACCGAACTGCGTCATGCGGAGCGCGACGACTTTCTTCATGGCGTCACGCGCCGGCTTCATATAGTCGCGGGGATCGAATTTTTCCGGCGTTTCGGCGAACACTTTGCGGATTGCGCCGGTGATGGCGAGACGATTGTCTGTATCGACATTGATCTTGCGAACGCCGTTCTTGATGCCGAGCTGGATTTCCTCGACCGGCACTCCCCACGTGGGCTTCAATTTGCCGCCATACTGGTTGATGATGTCCTGCAAATCTTTGGGCACGCTCGAAGACCCGTGCATCACCAGGTGAACGTTCGGCAGCCGCTTATGGATCTCGATCAGCCGGTCCATCTTCAGGGTTTCGCCGGTGGGCTTGCTGGAGAACTTATAGGCGCCGTGGCTGGTGCCGATGGCGATCGCCAGGGCATCGAGGCCCGTGAGTTTGACAAATTCTTCGGCTTGCGCCGGGTCGGTCAGATGACTCAAGCCGTCCAGACCGGCGCCGTGACCGTCCTCGATACCGCCGAGGCAACCGATCTCGCCTTCGACCGTGATACCCTTCGCGTGCGCCATCTCGACGACCTGGCGCGTCGCATTCACGTTGTACTCGAATGTCGAGGGGGTCTTGCCATCGGGCATCAGCGAGCCGTCCATCATGACGCTGGTGAAGCCCATGTCGATGGCGCTTTTGCAGGTTTCCACGCTGTTGCCGTGATCGAGGTGCAGCACCGTCGGGATTTCCGGATAAACCTCGGTAGCGGCTATCATCAGGTGATACAGGAAGCGATCCTGAGAATACGCTCGCGCCCCGCGGCTGGCCTGAATGATAACCGGCGACTTAGTTTCTCGCGCCGCTTCCATGATCGCCTGGATTTGTTCCATGTTGTTGACGTTGAACGCGCCAACCCCATATCCACCTTTCGCCGCTTCGTCCAGAAGCTGGCGCATCGACAGTAATGGCATCTATATTTCTCCTTATGCTCGAATAAAGCCCGAAACTCTGGAATGTTTACGCTAACATGATTGCGAGAAAACCAGCAAGGCGCGTGCCGCCATTCGAACCGCTCTTCCGGAGTCCCCACCTGCAAACTGTCTTGAGTCATTACTGGAGGCGGCCGGCGCTCGAAAGAAGCTTTCCAATCGAGAGCCGCTACTTTCGGACCGAATCCGATGTTCAGGTGCTGGTGGAGTCCCAGTGGCCAAGCCATGACCCGCGTGGCGAAATTGTGATGGTTCATGGATTGGAAGGCTCCAGCCGCGCCGGATACATCGCAAGTCTGAGCGGCGCGGCACTGCGCGCCGGTTTCGCGGTCCAGCGATTCAACATGCGCACCTGTGGCGGCACTGAGCGGCTGTGCCCGACTCTGTATCATGCCGGGCTGACGAGCGACCTGTTGTCTGTAATCTGCCAACGCAGGCACGGGAAACCACTGCATTTGGTTGGATTCTCGCTTGGCGGGAATGTGGTGGTAAAGTTGGCGGGAGAGCTGCGGGAGTCTGGCCCGGATCTTCTGGCTGGTGTCTGTGCGGTTTCGGCGCCCCTCGATTTGGCGGCCTGTTCACGGCGCATGAGCAGGCTCGATAACCTCATTTACGAGTGGCGCTTCGTGCGGCGGATGCGGCAGCGCTTGTGTGCCACCGGGCGTTATAATCGCGCGGCTTTCTCGGGCCTCCGGAGTGTGGCGGCCATCGACGATCGCATCACCGCACCCTCTTTCGGATTTGGCGACGCCTCCAACTACTACCGGACACAATCTGCGATGCGCTTTCTCGACGGGCTTCGCGTGCCGGTGCTATTGATTTACTCCCGAGACGACACACTTGTGCCCTCGCAGACTTTCGACGATGCGGCGATCCGCGGGAACCCCTGGATCGAGTGCCTTCCGACGGACCATGGCGGGCATCTTGGATTTCTCGGGCGCCATCCCCACCGCTTCTGGCTGGATGAGGCAATCATGGAATGGATCTCGCGGACACCCGCGAGTTGACTCTGCGATACTGAAGATCTCCTTATGAATCCGCAGGAGCCGTTCATGTTGCGCGCCGCGCGCTGGCTGACGTTTGGGGCCGCCGCATCGATCGTTTTTTCGATCGCAGTTTGCCAGATCCTGATGGGGGCCGCACTGGCTGCCCTACTGTTTTCGGGGGAAAAGCTTCGCCTGCCGCCCATCAAACTGCCTCTTGGCATCTTCATGGCGCTGACCATCGTTGCATGGCTCCTGTCTCCGGATCCGTTGATGGATGGCTATCCGCAAATCCGAAAGTTCTGGGTGTTTTGCATTCTGCTACTGGTGTTCTCCACTCTGCGCACGTTCGCGATTCTTCGCTGGCTCTTCCTGACCTGGGTTGGCCTCGCGAGCATCAGCGCTCTTCGTGGATTCGTTCAATTTGCCGGCAAGATGAAGGCAGCGCACCAGTCGGGAGTGGACGCGTATACCTATTACGTTGCCGAGCGCATTACCGGCTTCAGCAGTCATTGGAATACCTTTTCGGCGCAGGAGATGTTCGCGCTGGTTATGCTCGCGGCTCTCCTGCTGTTCGGAGCGGTCGTGCCGAAACGCTGGGTTTGGTGTGTTTGCGGGATATTAATAGCGGTGGTCCTGTATCTCGGTCAAACTCGCGCCGTCTGGATCGCCACTTTGGTGGCGGCTCTCTACCTGGTGTGGTTTTGGAAGAAATGGCTGGTTGCGGTGGCGCCGGTGCTGGTAGTCGCGCTTTTCTTAGTGTCGCCCCCGGTCATGCGCGAGCGCTTCACTTCTCTGTTTCATGCCCAGCAGGTGGATTCGAACCGTTTTCGGATTATCGCCTGGAACGCCGGGGTGGAAATGATCGAGAAACATCCCCTGTTCGGCCTCGGACCGGAAGGCCCGAAGTACCACTTTCAGGAATACGTCCCACCTGACGTTTGGGCATCGCGTCCGGAGGGATTCTATCAGCACCTTCACGACGTTTATCTGCAATACGGTGCTGAGCGCGGGATACCTGCGCTCCTCGTGTTCCTCTGGCTGCTAGCCAAGGTTCTCTCCGATTTTTGGCGGGGTCTGCGATCGTCGCCGGAGGGCCCTAACGATGTCAAATTCCTCTTACACGGGGCAATCGCTATGGTTCTGGCAATGATGGTTGAAGGCGGTGCGGAGGTAAATTTCGGGGATTCCGAGCCACTGACGATGTTCTTGGTAGTAGTGGCCGCTGGCTATGTAGCTCTCGAACAGTGCGCCGCCATTCCGAACCGCCTACCTGCCCAGGAAGCGAGCCCATCGACTGCTGCGCGCTAGCGGCAATTTATACCCGATCAGGCAAAACTGATCCAAGGCGAATAGCACCACCGACTCCAGTTTCGCGCCGCAGGCGATTTGCTGCTCCTTTTGCCAAGGCGTTGTGTAATCCGAAATGCCCACGAGATGGCTGCTCTTGGAAGGTGGAAAACCGAGTTCCCCGGGCAATTGAATCGATTGTCTTGCCAGGTCCAGATTACGCTCCGCGGTATACGTGAAGTTCTCTGTCTTGAAGCAAGCCAGGTTGGCTGGAGTCCAGTCGGTCGTTGGCAGATTGACCGCTTGATTCAGTGCCGTATCGTTCACGTCCGGAGGATATAGCACCTCGAATCGTGCGCCCGGGAACGTCGTCCCCACGAATTCTCGGACCGCCTTGGTAAATGCCCCGATCATTCCTGCCAGGAACGAACACTCCTGTGAGACTTGCGTCGGATCGGAATATTGATTCGCGATGAGCGCCATCGGCCGGCCGAAAGTAGCCTGGAATGTGGCGGTCGTATATGCATCGTAGAACGGCATTCCAGGCTCCGTCGCCACCGTCGCGCTCGGGCCAGGGAAGTACCACCATTGAACTTCGCCGAACTGCAAGTAGGGCAAAACTCCGGCCTGCTGCATCAAGCCGGCCATTTCTGTGTAGACTTGTTGCCAAAACGCCGTGCTGGCCGGCCCGAAGTTAGTCTGCAGCGACGGAGTGGTCAGCCAGACCGCATCGCCATTCGGATATCTTTGCGCGATTCCTGTGGCGACGCTGTCGTCGCCGTTCTGCAGTTCCATGCTGAATGCCGCGCTCGGCTTGATACCGTAACCATTCAGCGCGGTGAAGTAAGCGACGGTCCAATCCCTCGCCGCCCGGTTGATCGGAGGAGTGGCCGTCAGGTCTGTGCGCCAATAGCTTCCTTGAGGGTCTGCCTGTGTGCCATCGATGCCGCCTCCCAACGCCGGAGCGCTAGCCTGTGCCGAGAAAGGCGTGACATTCGCCGGCGAGTTGTTCGTAGTTGCCGAAATGGTGTAGCCGTTGCCGGCCGTCCCCATACCTCGCCCTGTGATCGTCAGAACGACGCCATTTGCCTGCGCCCACACGCTGTTCGAACCGGCATTGATCAGCAGCGCGAAACACAGCGCGACACTTTCGGCCGTATCGCTAATGAGATTGACGTGTTGGATCACCGTATCAGCCAGATTGATGCTCGTAATTTGCCCGAACTCCGGAGTGCCGGCGAACGTGATTGTTGCCGACGCGAACTGCATCCCGGGTCGCGAAAGTTCATAGAACCACAAGGCCCCGGCGTAGTGGTTCGCCCTGCCGGAAAATCCCAGCTTCTGAATCAGCCAAGCCGTTCGTTCGGGTCCCAGGGCGAGCGAGTGGTTCGTGTCCCAGTCCGTTGCGAGGGTCAATCCCGCCGATTGCGGGAATTCTGGAAGGCTATAGGTGGGAACTGCTGCCTCCAGGAAATCGAAATAGAAATAACTTCCTGAAGCTCCCGTATTAGTGATCACTACCGTATGCGGAACCCCTCCGGTGAAGGTGCCAAGAGGAATCCGCACCAGCACATCCTCGGCTGGTAGAGCCAGGTTGATCGCCATTGGCGCGCCTCCGTCCACCCCTACCGAAACCTGTCCTGCTGTAGCTAGATAACGTGTGCCGAGGTATAGCGTGTGTTGAGCATCGACGCTGTAGCAGGTCTGAAGCGAACACCCCGGGCTATCCACCCAGCGGATGGATCCGCCCGAGTAGTTTCCGGTCTCGCTGTTCCATGGGCCCCCTGAATAAGTGATCGTGCTGGAGTCATCCTCAATGCGCAGGCTGCCTGGACCCGCCACCTGGTATTGCAGATTCGCTCCCGTAACGGTCCAGTTGGCCACTATGACCGAAAACTCGCTCCGCTGGAAGTCCCCGCTCTGCAGGCTCGCCGCCCAGGTCCAGCGCATCTTGCGCACGTTCGTGGTCGGCACCGGAACCAGCGTCGAGCGGCCCGGGTCGATATATCCCTGCAGTGCCCCGAAATTCAGGTTCACTTGCCATTGCTGCGGAGATGTACCGCCGCTGAAGTTCGCCCAATTGGGCGTCCATATTTCTGTACTTGCGCCGCATACGGTGGCGTAAACCCCGATTCGATTTGCATTGGCGCCCAGAGAGGCCGCGTAGCTCAGCGTGATTTGCGTCCCGTTCGAAGACGCGGTCACCGTGGCATCGCCAGATTGGTTGATTGCCGCCGCCAGAGCGGCCACCGCCGTCTCCGGGCTGTCATTGCCGGTTAGTTGATAGTTAAACTGTTGATCCAACCACGCCAGGACGATGTAGTCGTCCTTGGTTACCAGGCCGCTCAATTGAAAGCTCACGGTCGCCGGCGTGAAATTGCCGGCGGCTGGCGTTGAGTATCCCAGGTTCGGTGCGTACAGCGGCACGTCATATAAAGTCTCGATACCGCCGTTATCTGCCCAAATGCGCAAGAATGGCCACTCCACCGTCGGGTAAAGTGTGGAATCCATGGCGATGCAGTTAGTGCGGGTTTCCTGGTAGCTGAGCTGTAAGCCGCTCAGGTTTCCATCCGGCAAATTCCGAATCGCCGGATGTTCGAATACATTGTCGCGATTCCATTCAACTACCGCCCAATCGAACGGATCCCTCCAGCATCCAGATACCGTGAATCCGTTCGGGCTCGTCTGGCTGAGTGCCGCGATCGCCGACGGTTCCTGAAAGTAGCACTGCAAATCCCGATCGGGTTGCAGTTTGGTAAGTTGCTCCATCACAGTCGAATCACTACCGTCAGGTTCGCGCCGGTATTGATCTGGCCCACCGACAACACCGCCGCGGTAATTTGAGCCATCGCGGGCAGAAATGGCAGCGCACTGCCGGGTACGCTATTGGACGAGAGTTGCCCCGCCGGAAGCGACAACTCGCAATAGGCCGTTCCGTTCACGTTTACCTGAACTTGGACTTCCGCGTCAGCCGCTGTTCCCAAAATGGCGAAGACGTCTCGCACCGAACGTGCCGTCTCTACCACAATTGCCGGCGCCACGTTTTGGTCGACGGCCAGAAAGCCTTCCACCTGGATGGTATATTGTCCGCCGGAGAGCGTTCGCATGCCATTGTCCTGATTATGAGTCAGGCAGACACCGGTCGTTGGACTATTTCCTAACTCATTCGTCACGAACAATTCCGCGCTTCCCACACGGACATCCGGAAGCGCTATCGAATAGCTCCAGGTTCCGCTATACGGACTGCCGAAGAAGCCCGGCGGAAACGGAACAATCGTCGTCTGGCTGGCAAGCTGATAGACCGCGGTACCCGCAGTGTGTGCCACCGCGCTGCTCCCATTAACCCCGCGAGTTACCGTATATTGACTCCCGTTGTTAGTCACCGCCGTCACATTCAGGATTTCACCGTCGATCTGTAGCATGGTCCCGATCGGCGCCGCACCATCCGTCGTCACTGTCAGTACCGCATCCGTGGCTCCAATGCCATCGGTCAGCAGCATCGCCGGCACAGACTGTAGCTCGTTCCAGTAATACAGGGTCAGAGTCCCCGCCGAAATCCCGCTGGTGTTAGTGAGGTCGGTGAAGGACACACCGCTCAACACCATTCCACCCCCTGAAACCTCCGGGCCCAGCAGGAAAAACGGCTGCGGCGGAACCTGCGTGTCGGCGGCGCCCGATCCACCGGTCGTCCAACGTGTCACAATCGACAGCTGCGGTGAGCACTCGAGATTGTTGACATTTGCCGAGCGGCCCGTAATCTGCACGACCTCGCCAGTTCGGTTGGGAATGGCAAATTGGATCGGGCTGCTCTCCCCCAAGGCGGCGAAGTGCCAGGCCGCTTCCGATACCGTGAAGAAGCTGGTAGCGTCAGGCTCCAGGTCCCATTTCGGCACGGTCAGAGTAGTCGCGTCGTTAGCCGTCACGCTCCGCTCTTGTCCGGCCCCCGTCCCGCGCGTGATCCGGACCGTCATTCCTGCGTACCCGTTAATGGGCATCTGGAGCGTAGTGTTACCGAGCATGGTCGGAGCGTGCGTCGTTACGGCCACCTCCGGTTGTAGTTCCGATCGCCAGTAGAAATTTGCATGGTCGAAATTCGGGTCGGGCGGCGGAACGAGCTGGGTCGCGCGGCCCCCGTCTGTAAAACTCGTCGCGATTGCCTGTGCGGTCGCGATTCGCATCAGGTCCGCCGGAGAAGTGCCGCGATAGACGTTGAAAGCTGTTGTCGCCGCCTGAAAGCTCAGACCGCGGAGTGTCACGCTGCTGCCATCCGCGGGGATAATTGCAGTCACGATGAACGACGGTGCGCTTTCGTTTCCGTTCGCATCCACCGCTGATACCGCGTAGTAGAGCGTTTCGCCGCCCCGCAGCGAGCCGCCGGATTGGACTGTCGGAGACAGGTTGACCAAGGGAGTTCCGGGACCGCTCCTGGTGACCGTCGCCGGAGCAATGAAACTCACCGTCACATTCGCTTGAACCGATCCATCGCTGTTAGTCGTTGCTGTTTCGACGATTCCAAATTCAACCATTCCGTTGCTGTCTACGATGCTGCCCGGCAATGGGTTCGGAAGCCCGACCCCCGAGTTGCTCCCGGCAGCTTGTCCTGATGCCGAGGTTGGCTGACCGTTTGTGTCGGCATACCAGGCGTCATCGTGGAGTTGCGCCGTGATCGTCGTAGTTCGATAATTGGTGGCTGGCGAGAGTCTCAGCACGCGGAAGGGCTGTCGGAGAAAGCCCTCTTTTAAGTAAGTAACGGTAATTAAGTCGCCGGGAGAAACACCCAAAGTCTTGATGCTGGTTTGGAACTCAACGTACGTGTTTCCCTGAATCGATTTGTCGAGATTGAACTTCAGAATTCGCGAGGCTTGGTCGAACTGTGGCAGCCCGAGCGCCATCAGCACCGCCGACGTCGTTTGCCCGGTCAGTGCGATATCGTCCGGGTCCACCATCTCGTAGCTGTCCTGTTGGTAACCGTTCAGTGAATCCTGAAATTCGACTGACATCGAGTTCGGGGTGTTGGCGATACTCCGCGATGTCACGATCACGCTGGATGCCCCGTTCGCCTTCCTCGCGATTCCTGAAGGCCCGTCGCTGCCATCTCCGAACTCGTAACTCGGCCATCCGCCATTGAGTTGCTCGGTGCTGTTCGACCAGGCCGGTAGCTCGGGACTTTCCAGGGCGATTGTGTTCTCGATCTTCGCCTGCAACACCCCACCCGCACCGTACGTCAGATACATCCGTGAGCAGTTGCGAACTCCTCGGACCACGTCGCCCGCGCTACGTCTGTTCTGTAGAAGCAAATTGCATTGGAACCTCGGCAAGGTAATCGCATTCCCGTTGATGTCGCTCGCTGCGATCGGCTCGTCGCAGTACGCCGCTGCGGCGGCGAAACTGGTGAGGTCGATCTCCGTCTCCGACCATCCGGCTCGGCGCAAAACATCCAGCAGGATCCAGGCCGGATTGCTGGAGAATTGATCGCTAATGTAGGTCCCGTCTGCCGCATAAACGGGCACCAAAAGTCCTTGTACTAAAACCTCTACATCGGGAAGTGATGTCCCATTATTCAGTTGATTGGGAACGACTACGGAGAGATACGCCATGCTGCCGTACGGATCTCCGGCCGGCGCCCCCGTCGAGTCTGTGAAGTTCGGGTCTAACATGCCATCCCGTGTGCCCAAACTTTCCACGTTATACCAGCCCGTGCCGGTCATGTTCGTCCCGCTCACCCCGACCGCTATCTGTACGTCGTTCACCAGAACTGTCAGCACGCCCAGGATTGGTCCGATACCCAGCAGCACTTCCATCCTGGTGAGATTGCCGTCATTCCGCGCGAACGTAACAATCGGCTGTTGCCAGACAGTCCCATAAAGCATCGGCACGAAATCGTTGTAGAGCGCCTGGTTAGTGGAGACAGCCGAGGTCGACCACCCCTTGCCATAGCTCCGCACACGAATCGCGGGCGGGATGAACTCGAGCCCTCCGAAGCGCGTAAACATGCCCCGCGCTTGGCAATCGCTGCGCGTGTAACCGCAACTGGTGTAGGGAACTGTTCCGTTCAGATTTCCCATTCCTCCCGGAAGTCCCGCCGAATAGCCGCACCGGTAGTAGAGTGAGTATTTTCCGTTGCTCCCGCCATCTACAGCTTCTGCCTGCTGCGCCGCTGTCGCCGGAAACTGCCAGGGGCACCGCCGCTCGATCTGCACTTCCGGGAGAAAAACCCTTTGCAAACTCATGCGATTGAGCGCCGTCAGTCGGAATGTCGATTCGTCGCTCCTGTCAGGGGGATTGCAGATGCCCTGAAACACCACGGAGATGTCGGTGAGGGCGGCATTGTTCGGCAGATCGTAAAACAATACCCCGGCCGTCAGCTTCGCGCCCTTCCAGCCTACCGACCGCTCGATTTCTGAAAAGTGCGAGTCGGCATTGGCAAGGAGAATCGAAAGTTGGGGACTGCCGTCGATGCCCTGATCGGATGCCGTCTGAATATCGAACGCGCTATGTTGGATCACTCGCGCGGCGTAGGTAGTACCGCCGGCCGTGATTCTGTGCGTGCACCAGGACTCCGTCTGCCCGTTCGAAAGCACGCAGTTGAAGACGATTAACGGCGTGTCGGTGACACTCTGCTCCTTAAGATCAGAGATTGTTTGCATAGAATATGTTGACTGTCGCCGAATGCCGGTTTACGTCCGTTGAGGTGAACGTCAGTGTGTCGTCGCGGAACCGCGCGTTCTCATAGCAGCCGCCCGTGGTACTCGGTTTGTAAATCGACGGACAATCCTGCGGCTCGACCTGCATCCCGTAGATGGCAACATTCGCACCGGTCCCGACGTCGACTCCGAACGTCATCGAGGATGCGGTTGGGTCGCCGGTTCCCGTACATGCGATTCGTTGCCAGTCGGTCCCGAGAGTTTGGTCGTACCGGTTGTTCCCGATCAGCAGTGTGAGCGTTCCGGCGCTATCGGCTCTTGCATAAACGCTGAGGCAGTATAGATAACCCCCGGGGGCTGTCAGGGTCTGCGTCAAAGCTTGGGGTGCTGCTCCCGGGTTCGTTACTTGCCACGCATTCGTTCCACCCGTTGGATCTTGAGATCCTCCCGCCAGAACCAGTAACGGTGCGGCGTTCCAGACGGCATTGCTCAAGTCGTCACTCCATGCCAGTAAATTGGCCGCCGGATCGACAAACGTGAAGCTATTCAGCGACCCTTCAGCTGCCGTAAAGAACGCCAGCAGCGCCGCGAGTTCTGCGTCGCTCAGCCCCGCATACTTCAGTTGCCACTCCACCGTGCCGGCTCCCGCATCGGCCAGCTTGATCACCGTCCCGTCTGCTGCCGTATTGACGATCGTTCGCGCCTGCCGCCGCCGCTGAAGCGGGAACTGAGCCAAAGCCCCGCTTGCGAGCTGAGGATAGACAAGCATCGTTAGGCCCGGTTCTCCACGATTGTCAATGACATCTTGGTGCGCATTTCAGCCACGCATCGTAAAGCCAAATCGTCGCTCTTGAGGCTGCAGTTCTGGTATTGTGTCCCGTCCCACGGATCGATGAACTCGAAGCTGCCCAGCCGGCCCTCGTTGTCTTCGAAGAACTGCTCAAACGCCGCCATCTCCCCCTCGTCCAACTCGCTCAATCGGATGGTCCATTGATGCAGCGGCGACGCTGCATCCCGATACCGCTGCTCCGTGCCGTCGAGAAATCGCACCGTCTGGTTCTGGAACCGAAGCGACTTACTCGCCGGATACTGCGCCACCGCGCCTGTTTTAAGTTTGGGAAAGCTTGCCATCTTGTCACCGCTCGCGTCTTCGGCATACCAGTTCCGCCGCGAGTTCTTTCTCCAGAAGCAGAAATGCCTCCACCTGCCGCGCGCTCAATTCCTCAGAGCACACACGCAGCCGTTTCCACCTCAGGTACTCTTCCAACAATGCCCGGCTCTCGGCCGTAATGTATGGCTTGGGGCATTGATCGAGACCGATGTTCCTGCGCCCCCACACTACCCGTCCCGTCGCTTCCCGCTTGGCAAGCCACCCACACCGGCGCCGTCGTTCCAGGCCGGATTTCCGGCAAGTGCCGCACTCCCAACCGGCCTGGTTCGAGAATTCGAAATGGAAGGCGACAATTAGTTTTTTCGTTCGTCTCCGCTTAATCCTGTTTGCGACCGAACGAGCTCCAAAGCTTCACGATACAGATCCTCCGGTCCCGACTCCGCCAGCGACTCCGGGGTGGCCTCCAAGCCGTCCAGTTCCAGCCCCGAAATCGCTACCAGACCCCACTTCACGTAGAGGCGATCGATCTCCATTCGAAGCATCGCGGCCTCCATCTGTTCTCCCGGAGCTTTTCCCGCCTCGAGGAATTCAACCTTGCCCGCCAGTTCCCGCACCTGCCGCATCAGCTCGGCGCGTCTGCCGAACGACATCTTGGCTATCGTGAACTGGACTCCGATGGCAATCCGCGACGCCACCGTCGCCACACTCTCGTAAATCATTCGTACATTTCCCTCCGCGCCCCGCCGTCTCTGGATGTTCCAATTCCCTGAAGGTCGGGCTCTCCGAGGATGGTATCTTTGGCTGGCCTTCTTCGGTAATCACCTCCTGGCTGAAAGCCGCCGGCGGTGCCCCGGCTTCGGCGCGCTCCCGCACTTTTGTGCCATCGAACAGGTTTTCCGAATATCGCGAGAAAACGCCTTTGCCCGCTGTATTGCCCGGGTGCCGAAGCCAGATCGTCATCCGAAAGCGACCGCAATCTCGTTGTTCACGGTCCCCTGCGCCCGCGACGCCCGAAATCTCCACTGCAATCGGTTCTTACTGTCGTCGAATTCCGGCACAACGGGAATCACGCTCGGTAAGTACACACCCACTAACTGCCCCTCCGATTCTCCCAGCTGAAACATCACGCTGATCGGTGATTGCTGCCGCGCTGCCTGATACAGCGCCTCCGAATTCGGATCGTTTTGGCTGTAGAGTTCGAATGCGGCTGTCACCGTCCTGCTGCCCGGCGAAATTGCCTGCGGCAGGCTCGAACCGAACTCCTGAAAGCGCGTGTCCAGGCCGTTCTTGAGCACCACCGACGCCGACGTGATCGTGAAGAATTGCGTCGGTGACGTACCGAGCCACGCTTCTCCAAGATTGCCGGGCACAATTGTGTAGTCGAACACGCCAACCGCCGGTTCCGCGGGAAAACTCTGTAGCTGTGCCGCTCCCCCCGCCACATTTCCCAGGCTCACACTGTCTATTACATCCTGCGCTTGTCCGCTGAACCGGAATTCGTGATAATCGCCGTTGAGATCGATCTCCATTTGGTCCACGGCGCCGCCGCAGAGCAGCCTCTGGACCGCTGTCGCAGGATCCCAATAATCGAAGATCCCCACGCTGGGCAATTCCGTCGCCGGTGCGTATGTGAGGGCAGCGCCCACCGCCGCTCCTGGTGCTGGTGGAGCCGTGAAGGGCACATTTAACTGCACCGTTTCTGCATCCACGATCGCCGCCACGAATCGTATTTCCCCGCTGCTGCTTACAGCCTGCCCAGTTGACAGCCCGTGCGGCGCTGCAAACCCCAATCGGCCGTTTCCCGTCGTGCTGACGGCTGTTCCTCCGGCGAAATACGCCGGTGTGCCGCCCAGTGCTGCCTGGAACAGTGGACCGTAGCTCGGGTTCGCCGTTCCCTGCGTCCAGTTCGTCAGCAGCGTCCGCAGTTCAAAGCTGGTTTGCCGGCGTCCGCCGGCTGGAACGCCGGTAAACGTCCGGCTTCCGGTCTTATCTTTGCGATCCGTCACCTCCAGTTGCTGCCGCACCATCAGCTTCAATGCCGGAATGCGGTTCGCTGCCGTTATCGCCGGTACCTGTCCGTACGCGCTTTCCAGCGCCGTGTAGAACCGGTTCGCATTAGAGGAAATATACGAGGCCATATTAGCTTCTGCTTACTCCAATCTCGAAGGTGATTTTCGCTATTTGCTGGAAATTCTTCCCGCCGTGCTTCAGGGCCCCGAAAGCCACTTGGTACTCGCCGCTGTAGAATAGGCCGTTTCCCCAATCGCCCCGGTTTGCATTCAGCACTTGCATAACTGCGTCGGCATAGCTTTCTACCGCATCCTGCAACCCGTCCAGACGATCCTGCGAGTGCCGTAACTCCACCGTTGTCTGCGCGTTTCCCGAGAAACTGCGGAACTTTTCCGTTAAATTGTTGACAATCTTGTCGCAGTAAACGTTAATTGCGGGAAACTGCATCGTATCGCTGCGATCGGCGATCTCGGGCGCGATATTCTGTGCCCGTACTTGATTGCTGTTCAGTGGAACCATCGGCTGGCCGTTATCCTGTGTCGCCGCCGTGAGGAACGAATTCACGCCGTTCGCGCCTGTCAGGAGCTGGATTACCTGCCCCGTAATCAGGCTGCCTGTTGTGTTAGTCATCTAACCTCTCAGAATGATCCGAGGCATCGGCATGAGACAGTTGGGCTCTTGCCCCCTGCCTGGCCCAATGCCTCCGCTGACGATCGTGTTCGGCTGCAGCCAACTCTGCTCCACCCCGATAGGCGATCCATTCTGCCGCCATAATCCCTCTGGATCGCTGCCCACATAAACGTTCCATCCGGTCGCGCCGGTCGGCGCCAGGCCCGGCTGCACCGAGATCGTGCTTGACGTCGTCGTGACCGTCGTTGGCACCGATGGCGCTCCCTCTTCCCCTTTTCCGTTGACCCAGGTCATTGACACATAGTAAGTGCTGTCCGCGAGGCTGCCCGCGGCGCTCGCAACCTGTGGCTGCTGCGCCCGCGGAACCGGTGACCAGGCGAGTCCAAGCCCCAGCGCCAGAAGCCGTTCGTAAGCCCAAGCCGCGCGCTGGTGGAATTGGTTCCGCTTTGCCGCGTAGCGATCGTTCAGTTGGCTTGAATAAGCGTCTTCATAAACCATCTCCAGCGCTCGGAACGTGTGCCACAGTTTCAGTGGCGGTGTCACCAGCACGTTCTCCAGCCTCGGTTGCGCCGTCAGCCAAAAGTTGTCCTCCGCCCGCCGTGAACCACTCAACAGTATCTTGATCTCTACCGCCAGATCTTCCTGGGCAAGCGCCAGTTTCTGTGTAGTATCGATCCCCTCAACCGATGCCACGTTCGTCAACTGTGTGTCTTGTGCCGTCAGGTCTTCTAACCCTGAGATTGGCCCGTCTGTAAACAGAGGCATATCGGGTGCCTAGTCCTTCAAACTCTTGGTCCCGGCTTTCAATTTCTGCATGTCGTCCGTGAGTCTTTTTAGCTCGTCCGATGGCACCATCGTGACTTCCAACCTCGCGGCCGTAGCCGCATCGTTAGCCGCTTTCGATGCTGCAGCCTGGGCCTGTCGAAACGCCGTCGCCTGTTGTTCGGGGGCGATCTCTGCCGATCCCTCGACTATCATTTTTGCCGCCAGGTGTCGCGAGACTTCGATTAGCACTCCTTTCTTGCCCCCATCGTCCGTTGGCAGGCTGATGATCACCGCGTAAGGCGTCGTAATGGTTCCTTCCGTTTCCCGAACCTTTTGGTAGTACGTCTTCACATCCATTCCAATCTCCTTTTGTCCCTTTGCTGAGTCACGACCGCAAGCAAGCGGTGCATCTTTTCCCGGAACCGCGGAAGCTGCGGAGTCCGGCCCCGCAGCTCCCTAAAGCGCCTTACGTGTTCACCTGCACGCCCGATGTGTTCCGCAGGATCCCGCATCCGTACAGAATGTCGACTGTGAATTGCTGCGCCAGCGTGTCGGGTTGATAACTCATCACCACCCGCATCCCGAAGTTCCCCAGTTCGGCATACTCCGCGATTGCGCCCGTGCCGGGCAACGGTTGCGGTAGCCGCCGTATCACCAGCCCCATCGCGTCCCGTGTGAACGCCAGGTTGTGGGTCGTCACCGGACTGCTCCCCGTGTACTGCACGAACTGCGAGCGAAATACGAAGAAGTCCTTGATCTTTCCAACCGTGCCGTCGATCAGCGCCTTCAGCCCGGCGTCGCCCGCCGTCTGGAACTCGCTGAACCGCGGAATCTGCCGCCACGCCGAGTAAGTAGCCGCGTCCACTACCATGTATTTCTCGGCGGCCGGGGGAACTTTTGCCAGGAACAGTGCCGTTTCTGCCGCGTCGATCACGGTCTCCGTGATGGGAGTGCCCGGCGAGCCGACCGGCGCGTTGGCGCTGAATCCCGCGTAAAGATTCAGCAGATCGCTCTCCACCTTCTGCGCGATCGCCGCCACCGCGGGCTGCATGTAGATCTTGAGCAGGTCCGGTACCGCCAGCACCTTCGTCACGTCTGGAATCTGAAATGTCGCCTCGGCGTGCGTGTTCAGCACGATCTGCGCATTCCCCAGGTTCGGATTTTGCGTTTGTACCGTCCCGCCTTCGAGAATGTTGTTCGCCTGCATTACAGGCGGAATCGGCACGTTAATCGTATCGCCCGCATGCGCTAGCGCCGGCTCGTAATCGCGATTCACGAGGTTCCCCATAATGAGGTTGCCCACGAGCACCGGCAATGCGTCCGCCGCCACCAGTTTTACAATCGCATTGGCGACATTTGCTGAAGTAATTGCTGCCATCTTGTCTCCTTTGTTCTCTTCTTGCCGGGCTGGGTTGCCAGCTTACGGCTCCTCTTCAACTGCTACAGTCCTCGAAGGGTCTGCGATGCCACGCGCACGATTTCCTCTCGTACTCGCTGCATCTCTTCCGCGCTCATTCCTGGTCGGATCTGCTCCAAGCTCACGGCCTCGCGCCCGCCATTCGGAGCCTTGTGCGTGACCGCCATACCCGTCCCTCCGGAAATCCGCGCCGGCAGAAACTCCGGATTCTCGTTGACGAAGCTCGTCAGGTACTCCCGCACCGGAACCTCGCCGCTCTCGCCTCGTGCCACCAGCCGCCCGTCATCGGCGCGCTGAATGACGTCCTGCACCGCCTTAAATGCCAGGTCGATCTTTGCCACTCCCAGCCGTTGAAGTTCTGCCCGCACCGCCGCACTCCGCTCCGCCTCTTCCGCCGCCTTTCGGTTCCGCTGGTTCTCCGCGGCCAGTTCGTTCATCCGGCGCTCCAGTTGCTCCCGGCGCTTGCGCTCTTCTAGTAACTCCGCTTTATACGCCGGCTCGTTGCGGACTTTCTCGGTGTTTGTGAACTCCTGAACCGCCTGGCGCACAATCGCTTGTATGTCGATTCCTTCCATATCTCTCCTTGGGGAGCGCTTACTCCCCGATGCCGATCTCTTGCGTGACCCGACTCTTGATATCCTGCCGCGCATCGCTCAAATACTTCAGCGCCAGCCTCTTGAACACCTCCTTCTTCAGCGTCTTGGACTCGATCCCAAGTCCGAGCAGCTTCTGGGCATCGTCCAACTCCGTCCCGAGGTCGTTAATGTCGAACTCATCCATCCCCGTGACGTCGATCTGGATCCCGTCCTGGCGCGCTGCCGCGATTGCCCATAGCGTCTGTTTCATCGCGTTCTTAACCATGGCTCCATAAGCCCGCAGCACTTCCTCCGTTGTGGCGAAGTCCAGCTGTTTGCTCACCGCCGATTGCCGCACCCCTGTACCCGCCTCCCCGGCCTGAATCATCAGGTAGCAGACACGATAGATCTCGTCTCGCAGCCTCTGTAGGTTGTCCGCCGCAATCTGGTAAACTTTGCCCTCTGGCTCCGTCCACCCGAATCGGTCGTCTTTCCCGAGTTGGATGTAATAGGATTCCCCCACTACCTGCTTCCATTCCCGGTCCGAGTACACCACCGGCGACGCAAAGAGCCCCATCGTAAGCGCCCATGAAAGTGCGTTCGACTTATTGAAATGCTCCAGTTGGAGCGAGGCCGACTTATTCATCAGCCAGAGACCGTCCGAAACCTTCATCTCGAACACCGGAACACGTCCCAGCGGCGCCAACCCGTGCCGGCCCTCATCCACTAGTTCGATTGGGCTCGATTCCCCGGCCCTCCGGTAAATGCGGTAATCTTGGCGGTCGTAGTAAATCCATCGCGTCTCCTTCTCCCACTTGGCATCCGTCACGGTTGGCTGCTGCAGACAGCAGGTCCGCAGTACGATCCAGTCCAGCCCGCCCAGCCGGTCGTGATTCCAATTGATCACCTCGTCCGGACTGTAATCCGTCAGGTACGCGCGTGAGTGCCCGCGGGCATCTTCCTCGGCACGCGTTCGCGCTTCGCCGTCCACCTTCGGAAAATCCACCACCACGTAACTGCTGCCGCAAACCAGCGTTTCCACCAGCCTTTGCCGGAAGAACTCGTTCAGGTTCGTCCCTCTCAGATCGCAATCGTCTGAAAACGCGCCGTAGAACGTCTGTGCCGCCGGGTTGCTACCGCCGAGCAACAACCCCGGCTCGCATCGCATCAGCGTCGCCGCATACCAGTCGATAATCGAGCCGACATAGTTTTCGTAAAATACTCGCGCCAGTCGCTCCAGGTAGATATCGCCCGGCTCTTTGTGTCGCCTCACCAGGTAGAGAGACGCGTTCGACCGGAGTTGCTCGCCGCCCGCGTATAGGTCCTTATACTGCCGCCAGATTCCCTTCCGCGCGACATATTCGGGGTGCTCCCGATTAATTGTGTCCATGTTAGAATCCATTTCCTAGTGCCGCGGCCGCAAGAGCGGCTTCCACTCGTCTCGAAGAATTGCCCGGCTGGGGCTTACTCCACTAAAACCAGTACGAAAAGTCTCACTCTGTCAGGCGCCCGGTGCTGCGGCCGCATGATCGTTCTCCTGGCATCTCGGAGCTCGGTCCTTGCAGGCCTTGCAGCGGATGGCCACTACGAAAGATTTTCACGCGGTCAGTTGCCTAGATTCCCGGAAGTCTCCGCATCTGCTCGCCGATCTGTGGCAAGGGCCGGCATTCTTGCCATGCTAGGTAGCCCAGCGCGTCCGACGCGTGAGTCCTCATCCGGTCCCGGTCCTTGTCAATCTGCCCTGTGTCGCCCTTATAACAGACCTGCTCAAAGTCCATGGTCAGTTCCCTGCACTTTGGGTCGATCACAAGTGATATCTCTCCGCTGGCGGACCGTAGCTTTGAGTTCACTAAGTTGATCCGCTCGCGCACGCTCGGGTTACACCGTGGAACTGATATCTTCAACTCAACTTGTGATGCGCTTGCGAATTCCTCCTCCAACATGTCGTAGTCCGATAGCCCCGACGTTTGCTGCGCAAACCCCGACGCGTCTCCGTAGATTCTGACCCCCGCGTGGTGCTTAGGAAACCGCTCCATAAATGCCTGGCACGCCTGTCGTGTGGTCGCGTGGCGGAGAATAATTTCGTCCAATACCTCGATCCGCCCATCGTGGATCTGTGCAACCACCGAGCTCATCGGATCGACGTTGAAATCCAGTGCCCATAGGAGCGGCAGCCGGGGGTCCAGCTTGACATCGGCGATGTTCGCCTTCCGTTCGAAAGCGTGGTAGACAAGGCTTCCGTTCTGGTTGAGATACTCGCCCAGGACCTCCTGCTGGTAAAAGTTCTCGTCGTAACTGTGCCGCAGCCGTGCATAAAAATCGGGGTCGCGGCTCAATAGGTACCGGTTTTCCCCGGCCGTTGCCAAAATCGCTTGGTAGTCTGGCGCCGGTCTGGCGATGAACTTCCGGTATACCCAGTCGTACCCCTTCGGCGTCCAAGCCGCGAATCCGCACTGTCGTTCCGCTTGCGGATCTCGTAGCCTGCCCTCCAGCCGCAGCCAGGCCTCTTCCTGCGTGTAAGTCAGCTCGTCTAAGCCGAACCAGGCTAGGTTTGTACCGCGCAGTCGCTCGAAATCGTCCACCGGCCGAAACAGAATCCGTGACCCGGTGTCCTTCATCACCAGGGTGTTCTCCGCCTTGTTGTGCTCGTACGGAATGTCGTTTGCGCCCAGAATCTCGAACAACGTAGCTTGGGTTGCGTCCCGAAGCATCGGGTATGTTGGTGCCCCCAACAACCCCGTACGGTGAGGGTTCAGGTAGGTCAGCCGGATCGCTTCCTGGCACAGCGCTTGACTCTTGCCGCTCCCGATGGGTCCCGAGTACCCTTTGTATCTTGCCTTGCAATCGTGAAAATTCTTCTGTGATTCGAGCGGATCGTAGACTATTTGCCGGATTCTGACGTCTCGTTCGGACCCACCCATGTCACTTTGATCTCCCTCGTCTCGTCTTCCTGGCCGAGTTCCTGCCCGAGCTGCAGCAGCTTCAGGTATTCCGCTACTGTTGGCTCAAAACCAGCCTTTTTGATCTTGGCGTCGAACTGCGCGATCGCGTCCTCCACCAGTTCCGTGACACGGACTTTCTTGCTGACCGTCGGCCAGTTCTCGCAGTCCCTGCAAGTCCTGGGAGTTGTCTTTCGCGAACCACCCTTCTGCGCCATCCCCGGTTCCCCATAAATGAAAAACGGCCCCGCGTCTCCGCCGGGCCGTGAATCTTTTGACGGCCTGAGAATAGCAGCCGGCCAGTTCGTCCCACCTGGCCTTCGTTTTCTAAGTATTTGAAAGTAAGCTAAAAATAGTTTTGGACGATCTGTGATCGTTAAGGGGGGCGATCGAGGAAAGCAATTTCCTATAACAGTTCGCGCATCTGATCTTCCTGAAACCCCAGCACGATCCCGCCGCCTTTCACCAGGATCGGCCTCTTTATCAGGTTCGGGTGCTCGGCCATCAGTTTCAGTGCTTCCGCTCGGCTCGGTGGGTTGTCCTTCATCCCGCGCTCGCGGTACAGCTCATTCCGCGAATTGAGAAATTCGCGGTAATCGCGCTTGCCGATCAGCCGGTCCAGTTGCTCCTCGGTCAATCCCCGATTGAGGTCCACTTCTTCGAAGTCCGCTCCTTGTGCGCGAAGCCAACTCTTCGCGTTGCGGCAACTCGTTCAATTGGGTTTCAGGTAAAACTTCAGGCCAGTCATTGAGGTCCTTCGATAGTAACCGATCCTCGGCGTGTGCTGCCAGCCAGGTTACTCTCCAGCATGCCTTTCAGGTAATGGCCGGTGTATGATTCCCGCACTTGGGCCACCATCTCGGGCGTGCCCGCCGCCACCACCCTGCCTCCCCGCCAGCCGCCCTCCGGACCCAGGTCGATCACCCAGTCCGCTGCTCGGATCACGTCCAGATTGTGCTCGATGATCAAAAGGCTCCCGCCATTCTCGATCAGCCGCTGAAACGCCGCCA
The DNA here is from genome assembly GCA_035509055.1 of Bryobacteraceae bacterium. GTDB lineage: Bacteria > Acidobacteriota > Terriglobia > Bryobacterales > Bryobacteraceae > PALSA-129. Next base: position 125,268 of record DATJMA010000071.1, read on the forward strand.
GCAGTTTGGCGATGTCGTCGAAGTGCAGTCCGGTGGTCGGTTCGTCGAAGATAAAGAGCGTGCCCGCGCAACTCGAAAGCGCCAGGTGCGCCGCCAGCTTCACCCGCTGTGCCTCACCGCCCGAAAGCGTCGTCGCCGATTGGCCGAGTCGCAAATACCCCAGCCCGACGTCGTCCAGCACCTTTAACTTCTGGACCAGCCGCGGCGCCGCATGGAAAAAAGCCATCGCCTCCCGTACCGTAAGCTGCAGCACTTGGTGAATGTTCAGCCCGTTGTAGCGGATCTCGAGCACGCCGCTCTTGTATCTTGTGCCCTTGCATTCCTCGCAGATGAGCTCCACATCGGCCAGAAACTGCATCTCCACCGTCACCGTGCCATCCCCCTGGCACGTCTCGCACCGCCCGCCCGGCACATTGAACGAAAAGTGCCCTGCGGTGTATCCGCGTTTTTCCGCCTCTCGTGTCGATGCGAACAGGCTCCGCACCAGGTCGAATGCCTTGATGTATGTCACCGGGTTCGATCGCGGCGTCCGCCCGATCGGCGATTGGTCGATCATCACTGTGCTCGAGATCCGCTCCGCGCCTTCGATCTTTCGGCATGTCATTCGCGGTGCCGCAATCGATTCGGCGTCCCCGGTGTCCGCGGGCGCCTCCGGTTGGCCGTCGCGCGCCTTGTGTAAGGCCTCCAAAGACCGGTACAGCACATCGTGTACCAGCGTAGATTTGCCCGATCCGGAAACTCCCGTAATCGCCACCATCATCCCGAGCGGAATCTCTACGTCGATGTTCTTTAGGTTGTGGGAGTGCGCCCCGATGATGCGCAGCATGCGCCGTCGGTCCACCGCCCGCCGCTCACGTGCCGCGGCCACCCGCAGTTCCCCCGAGAGATACCGCGCCGTCAGCGAGCCGCCGTTCTGCGCCATCAGCGCCTGCATCGACCCCTCGAAAACAATGTGCCCTCCGTGTTCGCCCGCCCCCGGCCCCAGGTCGACAATGTAGTCGGCGGCACGCATCACGTCGGCGTCGTGCTCCACGACCACGATCGTGTTCCCCAGCCCCCGCAACTCCTCGAGAATCCGGATCAACCGTCCCGTGTCGCGCGTGTGTAGCCCGATCGATGGCTCGTCGAGCACGTAACACGCGCCCACCAGCCGCGAGCCCAGACTCGTCGCCAGTTGAATCCGCTGCGCCTCGCCGCCCGATAAAGTCGCCGATAGCCGGTCGAGCGTCAGGTAATCGAGCCCTACGTCGTTGAGAAACTTCAGCCGCTGCCGGATCTCCACCAGGATCTTGTCTGCGATCGCGGTCTCTTCCGGCGTGAGTGTCAACGCGCCGAAGAATTCGTGCGCTTCCGCGATGTTCATGCGCACGATCTCGGCCAGATTCTTGCCGCCCACGCGCACGTAGAGCGCTTCCTTGCGCAGGCGCGCGCCCTTGCATTCCGGGCACAGCGCATAGCCGCGATACCGGCTCATGAATACCCGCACGTGCAGCTTGTATTTCTTGCTTTCCAGGTAATCGAAGAAGCGCCGGATGAAACCCTCCACCGTCTCTCGCTCCTCTTCTGTCAGCTCGCAGAACGGCGTCTTCATCCGCACGGAGCCTTTGGCGTGCTTCTGAAAATTCGCCAGCCACGACCGGTATTTCGGCTTCGTCCAGGGATCCACCGCTCCCTCCGCCAGCGACAGCGTCCGGTCCGGAATCACGCGATCCATGTCGAAGTCGATTGTATTTCCGAATCCCTGGCACCGGGGGCAGGCCCCGAACGGCGAATTGAAGCTGAACAGAATCGGTTCCGGCGCCGCGAACTCGCGGCCGCACGTCTTGCATTGGAATTTCTCGTTGAAGCGCAGCTGCCGGTCGCCCGCTGGGCTTTCGAATATCGCTTCGCCGGCTTCCCGGTAGCAGGTTTCAATCGTATCGACCAATCGCTGGTGCAGGTCTGGACCGATCGTCAGCCGGTCCGCCAGCAGGAAGACCGGCTTCGAAAAATCGATCTCGAGCAGCGACTCCGGCGTCGAGAACTCGAAGACTTTGCCGCCCTGAAACAGGCGATTGAAGCCCTTCTTGCGGAGTTCGAAAAGGTGATCGCGCAATGCCTGCGGAGTGGCGTGCTCGCCGCACGGAAACAGCGCATACCACCGCGATCCCGCCGGCAATTCCAGCAATCGCGCCGCCACTTCGTCCACCGTATCCTTGCGGACTCGCGTTCCGCAGTTGGGGCAAAACGTCTGCCCCACTCGCGCGAACAACAGCCGCAGGAAGTCGTAGCATTCCGTCGACGTAGCCACCGTGGACCGCGGATTCCGCGTCGTGTTCTTCTGCCGGATCGCCACCGCCGGCGCGATGCCGTCGATCTCGTCCACCTCCGGCTTTTCCATGCGCTCCAGAAATTGCCGGGCATATGCCGAAAGCGACTCCACATACCGCCGCTGGCCCTCCGCGTAAACCGTGTCGAACGCCAGCGACGACTTCCCCGAACCCGAAACGCCCGTCACAACCGTGAGCTGATTATGGGGAAGGGAAAGCGAAATGTTCTTCAGGTTATGGACTCGCGCACCACGAATCCGGATGAAATCTTGCACGGGAAATTTTAGTATAGCGCGGAGGCCCACGCAGGGCCGGCGCCCGCCGGGGGGCGTGCCTTTCTCCTGTAACACGGCTGTCACCCGCCTGCCGCGGGAACGTAGTAGACTGCCTGAATATGCCTGATCTGACCATGGCGTGGAGCGACGGGGCTCTCGAAGGAGAACGCGTTCTCAAACTCTCCGGCCCTTTCACCATCTCCACAATGTTCGAGTTTCAGAACGCCATGCGGACCATTCATCCGCCCGTCATCATTGTCGACCTCACCGATGTGCCTTATATGGACTCCGCCGCCATGGGCGCTCTGATGGGCCTCCATGTCTCCTGCCAACAGCACGGCCGCCGCTATGCCTTGGTCGGTGTATCGGACCGCTTGCAAACGGTCCTGCGCGTTACCGGTGTTGCTTCCATTCTGGCTCTCTATCCGGCCGTCGCTGAGGCCGAGGCAGTGCTCGGTCGAAAGGCGGCCTCAGCCTGATTTGCGGCGCGGACTGGCGATGAGGGATTCGATCGCGCGCCGGGCCGTTACCGCTGCCACGTTGCTGGCGGCTCCTCTCGTCATCCTCATTTTCGTTTTCGTCGCGGACGTGCGCATCCGCCTTCTCTCCGTCGCCCTCGCTTTCGCGGCCGCCGCCGTCGCGTGGGTCTTGGCCGAATCTCTCGCGCGCCGCATGAACGCCCTTACCGCCTTCGTCGATACCATGCTCGACCAGGAGGGCACGCGCCCTCCTCTCATTCACGACGACGACGAACTCGGCGAGCTCACTCGTTCCGTCGCGCGCATGACCCCCAAAATCGGCGAATTGGTCAACCGCCTCAGTATGGAACTAACCCGCCGCGAAGCCGTTCTCGCCAGTATGACCGAGGCCGTCCTCGCCGTAGACGCGCAACTAAATGTCACCTTCTGCAATCACTCCTTCCAGAAAGCCGTCGGTGACCACGGCGCCGTGCAGGCGGTCCCCCTGATCCGCATGGTCCGCGAGCCCGACCTCTTCCGGGTTCTCAAGCAGGTCGTCGATAGCGGAGAGCCCATTCGTCAGCGCATTCAACTCCACGGCCGGTCGTTCGACGTGAATGCCGCGGTCCTGGCCAACAGCACCTCCCGAGGCGCCATCGCCATTCTTCACGATGTTTCGCCCGAAGAACATCTCGAACGCATCAAGCGCGATTTCATCGCCAACGTCTCGCATGAATTCCGCACTCCGCTGGCTACCATTCGCGGATACGCGGAAACTTTGCTCGACGGCGGCCTGGACGATAAGAAGAACCGCCGGAAATTCGTTGAGATCATTCAAGCCAATGGCATCCGCCTGAACAATATCGCCGCCGACCTGTTGACGCTTTCCGACCTGGAAGCCGGACGCCCCGAACCCGAGCCCGGCCCCATTCCGGTGGCCGACGCCATCGCCAGCGCCGTACGGGCCGTGGAACCGGCGGCTCGCCTCCGCGGTCTGGTGCTCCATGTGGGCCAGATTCCCGACGTCGTCATTCTCGGATACGGCATCCGCTTCGAACAGGCAGTCCTGAACCTGCTCGATAATGCGGTGAAGTTCAATCGCGAGAACGGTGAGGTCGGCGTGGATGTCGCGCGGCGCCCGGATGGCCGTGTGGAAGTCTCCATTTGGGATACCGGTGTCGGCATTCCCGCCCTCGACCTCACCCGCATTTTCGAACGCTTCTACCGCGTCGACAAAGCGCGCTCCCGTCAGGTCGGCGGCACGGGCCTGGGGCTTTCCATAGTGAAACACGCCATCGAGCAGATGAACGGTACCATTACGGTGGAAAGCACCTTGGGACAAGGTTCGCGCTTCACCATTGCACTATCGGAATATACTCCCAGGTAAAGCGAGTCTTAACGGTCCGTTCATCGTACCGTAACAACCCTCCGTTAAGCTCAACCCTTGGCCCGACATTCACACTTCACCAGTTGCCTGAGACAAGTGTGTCTCAGCGCTCACATTCTTACGACTTACCACAACCAGGAAGGAAGGAAATGACGCGTACACGAAGAGTAGCATTCATGTTGTCCATGCTGGCAATGAGCTTTCTTACGGTCGGCTACGCCCAGGACAACCAATCCAGCCAGAGCGACGATGTCGCCAGGCTTAAGGCGCAGCTCGCGGAGCAGCAGAAGCAGATCGAACAGTTGAGCAAAACTTTGGCCGACCAGAAAAAGGTTCTCGATAAGATCGCCTCTTCGACCGGCTCCGCGCCCGCTGCGGACGCCAATGCTGCCGCGGCGGCGCCGGCGCAGCCCGCACCCGCTCCCTCCAATGGCGTTCACATGCTCCCGAACAACGGTGAGGTGGCGTCTTCTACGCCCATGGTCCCACCGCCTCCGCCTCCTCCGGCGCCCAGAGTGCTCGATCCCCAGGTCCCCGCCGGTGAGCCGAGTTCGCCGCTGCAACTCCACCTCGGCGACGTCACCATCATGCCTGTAGGCTTCATGGACGCCACGGCGGTTTGGCGCAATGTGGATGCCGGCTCCGGCATCGGCAGCAACTTCGGTAGCATCCCGTTCAACAATGCCAACCCCGGCGGGCACCTTTCGGAATATCGCTTCAGCATTCAGAACAGTCGCATCGGCTTCCGCATCGATGCCAACATCAAGGGAGCCCACGTCATCGGCTACAACGAGTTTGACTTCCTCGGTAAAAGCGCTGACAACGGTATCGGAGTCACCAACGGCGCCTTCGTTCCCCGCATCCGCCTGTACTGGGTGGATGTTCGCAAAGACCAGTTCGAGTTTCTGGCCGGCCAGAGTTGGAGCATGTTGACCCCCAACCGCAAGGGCATTTCGCCTTTGCCGGGTGACATCTTCTACAGCCAGGTCATGGACGTGAATTACGTCGCGGGCTTGACCTGGACCCGTCAGACCGGTGTCCGCTTCATTTATCATCCCAGCGATAAGGTCGCCATCGGATTCGCGGCCGAGAATCCCAACCAATATGCCGGTGGCAATGCCGGCGCTTCCACCATCACTGCGCCCTCCGCCTTGGCCGGTTTGATCGGCACTCAATTGGATAACACTTCCGGCGGTTATCTCAGTACCCCCAACCTGACACCGGATTTCATCGCCAAGATCGCTTTCGATCCCAGCTCGCGCGCGCATGTCGAAGTCGTTGGCATCGAACGCAACTTTAAAGATTGGGTCCCCACTACCAACATGCACTTTACCAAGGCCGGCGGCGGTGGCTCGATCAATAGCAACCTGGAAGTCGTCAAGAATTTCCGCGTGATCGAGAATGCCTACTGGAGTGACGGCGGTGGCCGCTACATCTTCGGCCAGGTCCCCGACGTAGTGATCCGCTCCGACGGCAGCCTCAGTCCCATTCACGCCGGCGGTACAGTCGATGGCTTCGAAGCCCAGTTGAGCAAGAATTTCCTGCTGTTTACCTACTACGGAGCCATCTATGCCGGCCGCGACGTTGCCTTGGATACCAACGGCAGCCTCGTTGGGTACGGCTTCCGTGGCGGCAGCCAGAACCGCCTGATCCAGGAATTCACGATCGGCTACCAGCATGTTCTCTGGAAAGACGCCAAGTATGGCGCGCTCAGCATGATCACGCAGTACGAATGGCTGAACCGCGATCCGTGGTATGTCAACGTAGCTTCCGGCGCCCCCAAGAACGCTCACGACAATACCGTGTACGTCGATATTCGCTACACTTTGCCCGGCTCGGCACCCACCATGACGGGTTTGAAGTAGCACAACACACGGAATTTAGCGGATCGTTAACGGGTTTGTAACATTGCGATGGGAAAATGAGGTAAACAAATGAAAAAAGAACTGCTAACGTGCGGGGTACTGGCGGCGGCGGCTGTGTCGCTAGCCATTGCCGAAGTCAAAATCAATGCCTGCGGAGCGAGTTTCCCGGACGCTATCTATGAACGATGGTTCGCCGATTATAACAAAGCGCATCCCGATGTCCAGATCAACTACACCCCCAGCGGCTCGGGTGCCGGCGTGAAAAGCATTACCGAACGAACCGTGGATTTCGGCGCCTCGGATATGCCGATGACCGACAAGGAACTGGCTGATGCCAAACGCAAAATCTACCATTTCCCGACCGTTCTGGGCGCCGTGGTCCCGACGTACAACATTCCCGGTGTGACGCAGGAGCTGAAGTTCAGCGGACCGGTGCTCGCCGGGATCTACATGGGGACCATCAAGAAGTGGAACGACAAGGCTCTGACGTCGGAGAATCCCGGCGTAAAACTGCCTGGAGATGACATCATCGTCGTCCACCGCACCGATAGCAGCGGCACCACCTTCATCTTTACCGATTTTCTCTCCAAGGTGAGCCCCGAGTGGAAGAGCAAAGTCGGTGCCAACAAGGCGGTGAGCTGGCCAACCGGCCTCGGGAGCAACCAGAACGCCGGTGTCACCGAACTGGTGAAGCAGACGCCCGGGTCCATCGGTTACGTGGAACTCATCTACGCCATTCAGAATAAGATTCCCTACGGCTGGGTGAAAAATGCATCCGGTGCCTACATCAAAGCTTCCATGGAGTCGGTTTCCGATGCGGCTGCCGGTGTGAAAATGCCCGATGACTTCCGTGTTTCCATCACCAACGCTGCCGGCAAGAATGCCTATCCGATTTCCAGCTTCACCTGGATGCTCATTCCCGCCGATATTCCCAATGCCAATAAGGCCAAGGCCATCCATGCGTTTCTCGGATGGATGTTGACCGAAGGACAGAAAATCGCGCCGACGCTTGATTTCGCGCCGCTGCCCAAACCGGTGGTGGATAAAGAGCAGAAGCAGTTGGCCATGCTGGAGAAGGGAGCCCACTAGGTCCGCTGTGACCTGCCTCAGATGGCAACCCAAACGGCTGTTGTAGTCAAGCCGGTTCGCAAAACCAGCAGTCAGATGGGCGACCAGATCGCCCGTCTGACTGCGTTGTTTTTTGCCTGCGTCCTGATCGCGATCGTAGTGCTGCTGGTCTACGAGTTGTTCTCGCGTTCTGCCGCCGCGCGCGCCAAGTTCGGTTGGCATTTCCTCGCCTCGTCCGAATGGAATCCGGTTACCGAAGAGTTTGGCGCGCTTCCGTTTCTTTACGGCACCGTGATCACCAGCCTCGTCGCCATGGTGTTGTCCATTCCGCTGGGCATGGGCGCGGCCATCTTCCTGGCGGAATTGGCGCCCGTCAAACTCTCCAACTCGCTCACCTTCGTAATCGAACTGCTCGCTGCGATTCCCAGCGTGATTTATGGCTTGCTCGCTATTTTCACCCTCGTGCCGCTGATGCGCGAATATGTCGAACCCGCCCTGAAAGCCGTTCTGGGCTTCCTTCCGTTCTTCCAGGGCCCCGTCATGGGTGTCGGATATCTGACGGCCGGTCTGGTGCTGGCCATCATGACCGTTCCATTCATCATCTCCGTCTCCCGCGAGGCGCTTCTCGCGGTACCGCGGGAACAGCGCGAAGCGGCCCTCGCCTTGGGCGCCACGCGCTGGGAAACCACCTGGCAAATCGTAGTCCCTTATGCCAAATTAGGAATCCTGGGTTCCATCTTCCTCGGCTTGGCGCGCGCTCTGGGAGAAACCATGGCGGTGACCATGGTGGTCGGCAACTTGCCCGCCGTGCATGCCGGACTGTTCTGGCCCGGATCTTCGATTGCCGCGGCCATTGCCAACGAATTCAGCGAGGCCGGCGGAACCGTCTATCCGGCAGCTTTGATTGAACTCGGCCTGGTGCTGTTTGGGCTCACCATCGTCATCAATGGCTTTGCCCGCCTGATGATCGTCGCCACCACCAAGAAGGGATCCAAACGCTGATGTTGGCCCGCCGCAAGTTCGTCAATGTGGTCATGCTCACGCTGACCGGCGTCTGCACCGTCACCACCGTGGCGGTCCTGTTCGTGATTCTGGGCGCGCTGATTGTCCACGGAGCCAGTTCCCTGAGTTGGAATTTCTTCACCAGGTTGCCCGCGCCCATCGGGGAAACCGGTGGTGGTATGGCCAATGCCATCGTGGGCAGCGCCCAAATCGTCGGAGTCTCCGCCCTCATCGGAATTCCCATCGGTTTTCTCGCCGGGGTCTATCTTTCCGAATATGAGGATAAGAAGTTTGCATCCTTAGTCCGTTACATCGCCGATTTGTTGAATGGCGTGCCCTCCATCATCGTCGGCATCCTGGCTTGGGCTCTGCTCGTGGTTCCCATGCACGGAAATTCCGCGCTCGCCGGCTCCATCGCCCTGAGCGTCATGCTCATCCCCATCGTCACCCGGCAAACCGAGCAGTTCCTCCGTGAGGTGCCGTTGTCGCTTCGCGAGGGTGCCCTGGCTCTCGGCGCCAGCAAATGGAAAATGATCGCCACCGTCGCCGTTCCCGCCGGCAGCAAGGGTATTATGACTGGCATGATCCTCGGCGTCGCGCGCGTCGCGGGCGAAACCGCTCCGCTGCTGTTTACCGCCGGCCTCAACCAATATTGGGGCGGTTTGAAGGATCCGACCGCATCTTTGCCGGTGATGATCTATAAGCTCGCCACCGGCCCTTACGACGAATGGCATCAGTTGGCCTGGGCTGCCGGCCTGGTGCTGATTGTCATGGTCCTGACCGCCAATGTTCTGGCCCGCATGATCCTGGCCAGGGGAGTTTCCGTCCCCCGTGGGTGATACCGAGAATCCTATGAGCACCGTACCCGATTTTGCTTCGCAACCGAAGACCGCTCCGGATCGAAAGGGGCCTCCTGTGCCTACGCCGACACCTGCTGCCACCCCTAAACTCCGGGCGAGCAACGTCAATTTCTACTACGGCGCCTTCCACGCCCTCCACGACATTTCGCTCGATATGCACGAGCATAGGGTCACCGCGCTGATCGGGCCCTCCGGCTGCGGCAAATCCACCTTCCTCCGCAATCTCAACCGCATCAACGACACCATCAAGAACTCCCGCATGGAAGGGCAGATCCTCCTCGATAACGAGGATATCCGCGGCGTCGATGTAACCAGCCTGCGCCGCCGCGTCGGCATGGTATTCCAACGCCCCAATCCGTTCCCCAAATCCATCTACGACAACATTGCCTACGGCCTGAAAATTAACGGCATGGCCCGGCGCAGCGAGATGCGCGACCGCGTGGAGCGCAGTCTCCAGCGCGCCGCCCTGTGGAGCGAGGTGAAGGATAAGCTCCACGAATCGGCCTATGCGCTTTCCGGCGGCCAGCAGCAGCGCTTGTGCATCGCGCGCGCTCTCGCCGTCGATCCCGAGGTGCTCCTGCTCGACGAACCTTGCTCGGCGCTCGACCCCATCGCCACCGCCAAGATCGAAGAGCTCATGTTCACTCTCAAAGATCAGTGCACCATGGTGATCGTCACTCACAATATGCAGCAAGCCGCACGCGTCGCCGATTTCACCGGATTCTTCCTGATGGGGCGGCTGGTCGAATATAGCAAGACCGATGTCATCTTCCGCAATCCGGCCAAAAAAGAGACGGAAGATTACATTACGGGAAGATTCGGGTAGACTCAAATCAACGGTCCGGAATGAGAGGGAGTTTCGGTGCGTCACTTCACCATCGAGCTTGAAGAGCTGAATCACAAACTGCTGGAAATGGGCGGGCTGGTGGAGTCCGCCATTCATCGCAGCGTCCGCTCTCTGGTAGAGCAGAACAAGGAACTGGCCGAACAGGTCATCCGCGACGAGCCGCAGATCAACAAAATGGAAATGGAGATCGACGGGCTCGCCACTCGCCTGCTGGCTCTCAACCAGCCGGTGGCGCGCGATCTTCGCTTTCTGACCTCCGCGCTCAAAATCAATACCGATCTCGAGCGCATCGGCGATCTTGCCCAGCACATTGCCGAGCGGTCGCTTTCGCTCATGCACCATCCCCTCGTCAAACCCATGATCGACATCCCCAAAATGGCGTCTCTCGTGCAGTCCATGCTGCTCCGCTGCCTCGACGCCTTCGTCAACGGCGATGTCGAAATGGCCCGCAACGTCCTGCTGTCGGACGACGAAGTGGACAGGCTCCGCGATCAGGTCTATGCCGAGCTTTTGTCTACCATGCAACGCGATCCCGGCGTAGTGCCCGCGGCCGTAGACCTTATCTTTGTAGCGCGCAATCTGGAACGCATCGGCGACCACGCCACCAACATCGCCGAAGACGTCGTCTTCCTCGTCAAAGGCATCGACGTCCGCCATCGCGCACAGGAAGAGACGGACCTAAGCATGCCGCGCGAGTAATCCGCTCTGCCTCGCGCCCTATTCCGCTTTCGTCCGCTCCACCACTACTTCACACTTGGAAACCAGAGCCGCGATGGCACCCACCGCCGCCAGTACCGGCGCCGCCACCACCCCGATCGTCGCCACGGTCAGGGGGATCTCCAGGAATGTGTGCCCGTGCTCATCCTTGATGATGATCCGCCGCACATTGCCCTCATGGATAAGCTCGCGAATCTTGTCCCCGAGGTCCTTTCCAGCTACCTTGAATTGCTCAAAGACCTGCTCGAATTGGCCCATTATTCGAGTGTATCGCGATGCGATGAGAAAACGCTGCCGATCTTGTGCCACGCGCGCTTCAGCAAGCCCGGCTGGTCCGGCGGCCCGGGTTCGGCCACCTCAGCCGGTGCGCGGTTTGCCGCCGGCTCGGCGGCCGCCGACCGGGACGCGGCCACCCGTGTCGGTTGCATGACCGGCTTCCGAGGTGGGTCGAACGGGCTCGGCTTTCCCGAAGACGGCGTCTGGATCGAACTCACCGCCAAGGGTGGCACCGCCCGCACAATGAAGCGCTCTGGCGCCGCTCCGATATAGTAGAACGGGTAGCATGTAACCAGCGTCAGGGAGGGCGAAGCAGTCGGCATAATAACCCCGACGTCCGTCGGCTTCACCACCCTCGTCCAGTCCACTGTGTACGAAAAGGTCCCTTCCTTCGTGCGCAGCGAAATCCTGTCGCCCGCCCGGATCTCCCGCAGCGGCCGGAAAAACGTGTCGCGATGGCCCGCCAGCACGACATTCCCGGGGTATCCGGGCACTCCCGAATTCGCTACCCGTCCGACTCCCAGCCGCAACGTCCCGGCATCGCTCCCCTCGAGCACTACGGTCGAAAGTCCCAGCCGCGGAATTTCCAGGCGGCCGATGGCGCTGCCCTTTTTATATGTCGGCAGGTGCGGACGTGGTGCAATCGAGGTTGACGGCGCTTCGGGCACGCTCTCCAGTTCGCGATCCACCTCCGGCCCGCGCCACGCCTGGTAAATTCTGCCGGCATACCCGTCGTAGATTGCGTATAACGCCAGTGCCAAACCAACTACCACCAGCACCAGTCCTGCCCGCCGCGCCATTCGCACACCTCGCCAGATGCAGTTGACTCGCCAAACCTTTCTGCCTCCCCGCACCAAAGTGTGCCGTAATACAAATATGAAGCTGTGGATGGCCGTGTGCCTCGCTTCGCCGCTCTGCCTCGCTCAGCCCGATTTCCGCGCCAGTGTCCATCTGGTCAACGTCAGCTTTTCGGTTCGCGATAGCCGTGGCCGGTTTGTCACCGGCCTCACCAGGGATGACTTCGACGTCGTCGAGGACGGTGTGCCGCAGAATATCGCCTTCTTCGCGCGCAGCGAAGACGTCCCGTTGACTCTTGGGATGGTGGTCGACGCCAGCCCCAGCCAATCCTCGTTTCTCAAGACGCACGAAAAGGACCTCCGCACATTCCTCCATGCCGCGCTCGCGCCCAAGGACCGCGCATTCCTCGTCTCCTTCGGCGATCACCTTCGCCTGGTGGCCGATTATTCCACGCCCGATCGCGACCTGGCCGCCGCGCTCATGGGTTACGATCGCCTCCGCGACGTTTCCGAGTACCCCGAACTGGGCCCGAAGGAAATCCGCTCCGGCGGCACCGCTTTCTACGACGCCATCTACTACGCCACTGTTCAGATGCTTGCGAACACCGATGCCCGCCGCAGAGCGCTCGTCGTTTTCAGCGATGGCGAAGACAATTCCAGTGCCCACCACATGCTCGACGTCATAGAAGCCGCTCAGACCCACAATGTCCTTTTGTTCTGCGTGCGCTACACCAAGGTGCGCAATCAGCGTCTCACCTCCCGCAATAAGTACGGGACGAGCGTAATGGCACGCATAGCGAAGGAGACCGGGGGCGCCGATTTCGACGCCGGCGACGAGGGCCTGGCGGAAGACTTCAAGGCGATTGGCGAGCAATTACGGTCGGCCTACGAACTGGGATACCACTCCAGCAACACCTCCGACGACGATACCTTTCATAAAATCTCGATCCGCCCCAAGAACCCGGGCATCACCGTGCAAGCCAAGACCGGCTATTACGCCCGTCGTTAGGTAACGCAATCTGGCCTGCCGCGGGCTTTTGAGCCTCGGTCTATCCTAGCTTTAAATAGATTCCGAAAAATAAAATCAAAAGAAATACTAGTGCCGCCGTCAGCGCGCCGGTGGTCAGAAACGTCCTCTCGATCGCGTTAAACAGAGCGCCCCGGGGGTGATTGCGATGTTGGAAATCGCCGGTCATGGCTCGCAACCTCCTTCACAGCCCGATTTTACGCCTAAACCGGACCGGGTCATCCTTTTTTATGCCGGGAGTAAACTGGTAGCATGTCCGCGTTGCCCGATGCCGTTGAGACTGCTCCCCTCCCGTTGACGTCGCTCACCGAGGACGAAAAATTCTTCCAATCCACCGTCCGCAAGTTCGCCCGCGAGCAAATCCGCCCCTACGTCCGCGAAATGGACGAAGCCGGCATCTTCCGCAAGGATCTCATCCGGCAATTCTTCGAAATGGGACTGATGGGCATCGAAATCCCCGAGGAGTACGGCGGACAGGGCGGCAGCTTTTTTCAAGCCATTCTCGCGGTGGAGGAACTCTCCGCCGTCGATCCCTCCGCCGGGGTCATCGTGGATGTCCAAAACACCATCTGCAACAATGCCCTTCTGCGCTGGGCAAGCGCCGAGCAAAAGGCCAAATACCTGCCGCGCCTCGCCGAAAATACCGTGGCGTCTTACGCGCTCTCCGAAGCCGGGTCGGGCTCCGATGCTTTCTCCATGGGCACCCGCGCCGAAGATCGCGGCGGCCACTTTCTGCTCAACGGCCGCAAGCTCTGGATCACCAACGCCGCCGAAGCCGGACTCTTTCTCTTGTTCGCCAATGCCGACCCCGCTGCCGGATACAAAGGCGTAACCGCTTTCCTGGTGGAGCGCGAGTTCCCCGGCTTTCAGGTGGGTAAGAAAGAGGACAAACTCGGCCTCCGCTCGTCTTCCACCTGCGAGCTGATCCTCGACAACTGCCGCGTGCCGCGCGAGAACGTCATGGGTGAGGTCGGCAAGGGGTATAAAATCGCCATCGAAACGTTGAACGAGGGCCGCATTGCCATCGGCGCGCAAATGATCGGACTGGCGCGCGGCGCGCTGGAACATGCCATAGCGTACGCGCGCGAGCGCAAGCAGTTCGGCAAGCCGATCGCGGACTTCCAGGGTGTGCAGTTTGAACTCGCCAAAATGGCCGTTCATGTCGAGGCGGCGCGGCTGCTCGTGTACAACGCGGCACGTTTGCGCGATGCCGGCCTGCCGTTTCTCACCGAAGCCGCCATGGCCAAGTATTACAGTTCGGAGATTGCCGAAAAAACCGCGTCGAAAGCCATCGAAGTTCACGGCGGAGTCGGCGTTACCAAGGATTATCCGGTCGAAAAGTTGTACCGGGATGCGAAGATTGGGCGGATTTACGAGGGCACCAGCAACATGCAATTGCTCACCATCGCCAAGAAACTCGTCGCCAGGTGAGTCCGTCTGAGAATGATGAGGGAATGATGCGTAAAGTAATGTATGCAGCCGCGATGACCGTTTTGTGCCTGCCCATCTGTCCGGCGAATGCTCAGAACAACCCCGCGAATGCTCAGAACGCCGCGGGTAAGGACAACGTCAACGTAGCGGATATCATTCAGAGATTTGCCGCCAAGGAGGCCGAATTCAAACAGGCGCGCGACGATTACACCTACACCCAAACCGTCAAACTGGAGGAAGTGGATCCCCCGCCCACGGGCATGTGGTACGAGGTCGACGACATCATTTTCGATCCCAGCGGCAAGCGCACCGAGCACGTCGTCAGAGCACCCGTGCCCAACCTCCAGCACATCATTATGACGCCGGAAGATACCCAGGACCTGCGCGACGTCCAGCCATTCGTCCTCACTACCGCCGATATCGGCCAGTACAACATCGATTATCTCGGACGCGAGAAGCTCGACGAGATCGGCTGCTATACGTTCTCCGTGAAGCCCCGGAAGATGGAGAAGGGCAAGCGTTATTTCGAAGGTGAAATCTGGGTGGACGACCGCGACTTGCAGATTGTCAAAACCTACGGCAAAGGCGTCGGTATCGTGAAAAAGGGCAACGAATTCCCCAAGTTTGAGACCTACCGCGAACAAATCGACGGCAAATACTGGTTCCCCACTTACACCCACGCCGATGACACCCTGCACTTTCCCGATGGCGAGAATGTGCACATCCGCATGACCGTGAAGTATCAGGACTATAAGCGCTTCGTCGGCCGCTCGACCATCACTTACGGAAACCCCGTCGAGACCACGCCGCCGGTCAAGAAAAAGCAGTAGCGTGGTACGATCCAGAAATGCCAACCAGGATTTCTCCGCAGAATAACGGCCCCATCCGCATCGAAGGCGAGTTCGAGATCTTCGATCCCACCGGGGCCTCTTTCGGGCTCGCCGGCCGCACCGTGATTTCTCTCTGCCGCTGCGGCCATTCGGCCAATAAGCCCTTTTGCGACGGCGCTCACAACCGCATGGGCTTCGCCGACACGGTAGTCGCACGCGAATTGCCTCCGCCCAAGCCGAAAGTCTGAACCGCGGCGCTTATATAAGCGGTCACGAAGGTACGTTTTGCTGATTCGAAAGGAGAAACCTGATCGTCGACCGCTTAAGTTGAGCGGCGTTCGGTCGTTTTTCTGAATTTCGCAAGACCTTGCGCCATGACCAGCCATCGGTGTGCCGGCGCAATGATGGCTCGCCTGGTTCCGCGCCGGGCTGCCGCGGCGCAGCCTTACGCGTCTTGCCGCAAGTCGCTCGCACTTTCAACAGCTCCAGGGCCGTCACGCGCTCCACGCCCTGCGATGGATGCCGGGTCCGAAGAACCTGGTTTTACTCGTACCGCAGAGCCGCGATCGGATCCAGCCGCGCCGCCTTCAGCGCCGGCCAAAGCCCGAAGAACAGCCCGACGCTGGTAGCCACCGCGAACCCCGCCACCACCGCCCACAGCGGCACCGTCGACGGGAAATTCGGCACCAGCGACCGGATGGTCACGCTGATCAGCCACCCTCCGGCGATACCGATCAACCCTCCCGAAGCCGTCACCGTCATCGCTTCCAGCAGGAATTGCCACGTGATGTCGCTGCGCCGCGCGCCCAACGCCTTGCGCACTCCGATCTCCCGCGTCCGCTCCGTCACCGACATCAGCATGATGTTCATCACCCCGATGCCGCCCACCAGCAGCCCGATCGACGACACTACCACCATCACCAGCGCCACCGTGCTGATCACCGAACGAAACTCGCTGATGATCGATTCCGCGCTGGAAATGCCGAAGTTGTCCGGGTCCTTAGGCTTGACGTGCCGCCGCCGCCTCAGCAGTTCGGTAAGTTCGTCCTTGGCCTGGTCCATCCTGCCCGGCGCCGCCAGTACGCAGATGAAGTTGTCCTTAGCCTCGGGATAAATCTTCTTAAATGTGTAGTACGGCGTCATAATCGCATTGTCGTTCTGGTCGTTGCCCAGAAACGACTTGAACTTGGTAAGCGTGCCCAGCACTTCCAGCGTGTGGCCGTCTACCAGGATGCTCTTTCCGATCGGGTCGCTGTGGGGAAAAAAGCGTTCCCGCACACCGTCGCCGATTACCGCCACGTCGCGCCGGTGCTGGTCTTCCGGGTCGGTGAAGAAACGGCCTTCGCGAAGCGTGGCGTTCATCAGTCCGAGGTGGTCCGCCGTCACGCCGACAAACAGCGCGTTGTCCATGTCCTGGCCCTTATATCGCGCCGTCACCGGCGGCAGCCCCATCTCGGTCATCTGCGAGAACAGTTCCACCGATACTTTTTCGGCGTCCGGAACTTGCTCCTTGATAGCCATGGCGTCGTCAAAGCTCAGCGGTTTGCGCAGCCGCTCTTCGTTCGTCATGGCGTGAGGCGCGCCCATCTGCAGTTTGTAGACCCAGAGCGTGCGCGTGCCGAACTGTTCTGCCACCTGCACCAGTTGGTTGTCCAGCCCCGTAACCAGCGAGGTGACCGCGATCACCGTTGTCGTCCCGATCACCACCCCCAACACCGTCAGGAACGAACGGAATTTGTGCGTCCGTAAGGTATCGAATGCCAGCAGTAAGTTCTCGCGAAACTGGTGCCGCGCCACCATGTCAGTTCTCCATCCGCAACGCTTCGATCGGATCCAGTCCGGCGGCTTTCCGCGCCGGATAGATCCCGAAGAAAAGACCCACCGAGACCGAGAGCGCGATTCCCACCGTCATCGCTCCGGCCGAAACCGAGGCCGTGAAAAACTGATTTACGATGCTCGCAATCGCCGTCGCGATCAGTACCCCCGCCAGCCCGCCAACCCCCGACATCACGCCCGATTCAATCACGAATTGCCACAAAATGTCGCGCTGCCGCGCCCCCACCGATTTGCGAATACCGATTTCGTGCGTCCGCTCCGTCACGCTGGCCAGCATGATGTTCATGATCACTACCCCGCCAACCACCATGAACACCGCCACCAGCCCGATCGTCACCGCGAAAATCGATCCCGTAAGATTTCTCCACACGCTCATCAGCGAATCCGAGGCATTGATGCCGAAAGTGTCGGCCTCATGGTAAGGCACGTGCCGCCGCGCCCGCATCAGCGCCCGAACTTCGTCCTCCAGCTCTGGCATATGCTGGGCATCCGGTGCCTTGATATAGACCGCCAGTTCGGGGCGGGGCGCCCAGATGTCGCGATAGGTCGAGAGCGGAATAATCGCGAAATTGTCTTCGCTCTGTCCGAAAGCGCTTCCCAGTTTCTCCGTCGTGCCGATCACGCGGAACGGAATCCCGCCGATGGTCAGCTCTTTATCCAGCGGATCCACGTTGGGAAAGAGCTTCTCCACCAGGTCCTGCCCGATCACGGCAACGCGCGAGCCGTGCCGGTAATCGGTCTCGTTGAGGTACCGTCCGGATTGGATCTTTTCCCGCCCGATATCCGCGTAGCTCGGCGTCACGGCGTTGATATTGACCTCGTCGATCACGTGGTTCGCGCGGTGTACCGAGGGAGCCGGCGTCAGGTTTGTCATCGCTCCGATCTGCTGGTAACCCGTCAACGTGTCTTGCAGATAATCGTAATCTTCCACGCGGATCGGCTGATTCCGCCGGCGCGCTTTCAGAAATTCATCGAATCCCTGCGCCCATTGAAACTGGTGCAGCACAAAAGTGTTCGTTCCCAGGTTGGCAATGTGGTCGGCGATGTATAGATTCATGCCGTTCACGACAGCCATCACCACGATCAGCGTGGTCGTGGCGATCACCACCCCCAATAACGTCAGGAACGAACGCAGCTTGTGCGTTCGCAACGCTTCCATGGCTAGCCAGAAGGCTTCCCGCGCTGTGGTCCAGCCGGACACTCCTTGGGCTTTGTTGGACATCTCCCCTAGAACCAGACTAAACGTTCAGCAAAGCGTACGCAAATGCACCGCGTGAAGTTCACATGCCCCGCCCAACATATTCAATCCAAATGGTATTTGCCAGGTGCCGGCGGCCTCCGGGTACTCCTCCCCGCAGCCCGCTACAATAGACTTTCCCCTATCCATGTCCCTGATTCAGATGACCGCCCAATTCTTTCACAGTCAGGTGCGGTCCCGAGGCGAAAAAATTTACGCCAGCCGCCGGGTCTACGCCACCAGTACCGGCCCCGACCACTTCTACGGGCAGGTACAGGGTGGCGACCTCTACGACGTCCGCATCAAGAAGACCGAGCTCGGCCTCGAGGTATGGTGCGATTGCATCGCCTTCGAGGATTACGGTCCTTGCAAGCACGTGTGGACGGCCATCCTCGAAGCCGACCGGCGCGGGTCCCTGGCCGCCGTCAAACAGGTCCTGTACCTGCAAAAAGAGGACACCGATTACGGCGTGGGCACGCCTCCCTCCCAGGCGCGTTATCAGCCCGCCCCGCCGCCCATGCCGGCGTGGCAGGAACATCTCGGCGATGTCGAGCGCCGCCTCAAAGCGGAAGCGGCCGAGCGCACCCGGAACCGTCCTAAGCCGTCCCAGATGATGTACGTCATCGACGTGAATTCGTCGATCGCCAGGTGCAAGCTGGCCATCGAACTTTTTTATCGTACCCGCAAGAAAGACGGTAAGTGGGCCGATCCGAAAGAAATTCACCTTTCGGCCGCGCAGGTGCCTCAGCTATCCGATCCCGCTGACGTAGAGATTGCCGCCAGCTTGCTTGGCGGAGAGGATTACTATGCTTATTCGAACTCCTCATACTTCTCCGCTCATCGCAAAGTCCTCAATCTTCCGCTGTCCCTCAAGCTCATTCCCCTCATGGCCTCGTCCGGCCGCCTGTTCTACCGCGAACTCGTCACCAGCCAGTTCCTCCCGGCGGACTGGGATGCCGGCGACCCTTGGATTCCGTCCCTCGCACTCCGCCAGGACGAGCGCGACCAGTGGACTATCTCCGGCTTCCTGCGCCGCGGCGACGAACGCATGAAGCTCGACGAGCCGCTCCTGCTCCTCGCCGACGGATTGCTCCTCGCCCGCGGAGTGGTTGCCCGCTTCGAACCCGGCGAAAGTTTCGGCTGGGTGTCGCAGTTACGCGAGGTGAAGCAGATTCCGTTCCCCGATCGCGATCGTGACGCCGTCCTCGCGAAGCTGCTGCAATTTCCCGCTCTCCCACCCATGGAAATCGACGAGCCCTTGCGTTTCGAGCAGCGCCAGGCGCCACCCCGGTTCGGCTTCCGCATCCGTAAGGACAACGCCGCCTACGGCCCTCGCTACGCCGCCCAGTTCATGCTCGATTACGGGACGGGATGGATGGATGGCATGTCGCAGGGTCACGGCATCTGGCGCCCCGACGAGCGCGTCTACCTTTTGCGCGACCATGCGGCGGAAAGTGCCGCCCGCGACAAGCTGGCCGGCCTCGGACTCCGCACCGACCCTTACCGCCCCGGTTTTTGGCTGATTGCTCCCAAGCTGCTGCCCCGCGTCGCCCGCGAACTGATCGCTTCCGGCTGGCACGTCGAGGCCGAAGGCAAGCTCTTCCGCAGCCCCGGCGCCACCCGCGTCTCCGTCAAATCCGGCATCGATTGGTTCGAACTCCACGGCGAAGTGCAATACGGCGACACCACGGCATCGCTACCTGAATTACTCGCCGCCGTCCGCCGCGGCGACTCGATGGTCGTGCTCGGCGACGGCACTTTCGGACTTCTCCCTGAGCAATGGCTCCAGCGCTTCGCGCCGCTGGCCGGAATGGGCGAAAAGCATGACGACCACCTGAAATTCCGCCAGAACCAGGCCGCGCTGCTGGATGCGCTGCTTGCCGCCCAGCCCGACGTAAATTTCGACCAAACCTTCGCGCGCATTCGCGAGCGCGTCCGCAGTTTTCACGGCGTCGAAAACGCTCCGCAGCCGGAAGGATTCAGCGGGCAGCTCCGCCAGTATCAGCTCGATGGGCTCGGCTGGATGCACTTCCTGCGCGAATTCGGATTCGGCGGCTGCCTGGCCGACGATATGGGCGTCGGCAAAACCGCCCAGGTGTTAGCCACGCTCGAAAAGCGCCGGGCGGAAGGCAAAGGCCCTTCGCTGGTGGTAGTTCCCAAGTCCGTGATGTTCAACTGGCGGGAAGAATCGGCGCGCTTTACGCCAGGCCTCCGCGTGCTCGAATACCATGGCATTGCGCGCGATACCCAGGAGATCCCGCGGCACGACCTGGTACTCACCACCTACGGCACCATGCTCCGCGACGCCGCCAAACTTTCCAAAATCGTCTTCGATTACGTCGTCCTCGACGAAGCGCAAGCCGTAAAGAACGCTTCCACCGCCTCCGCCAAAGCCGTTCGCCTGCTGCGCGGAGCCCATCGCCTCGCTCTCAGTGGTACGCCCGTCGAAAATCACCTCGGCGAGCTCTGGAGCCTGTTCGAGTTTCTGAATCCGGGTATGCTGGGCGAAGCTCGCGCCCTCGAAATGGCCGGCGGCATGGCACACAATCCCAGCCCGGAAGCCCGTCAGTTGCTCGCCCACGCGCTGCGCCCCTTCATTCTGCGCCGCACCAAGCAGCAGGTGGCCCGCGAACTCCCCGAAAAAACCGAGCAGACCATCTTCTGCGAGCTCGAAGGCCCCCAGCGCAAGCACTACGAGGAATTGCGCCGCCACTACCGTGCGTCGCTTCTCGACGGCGCCCGCGCCGAAGGTCTCGGCCGGTGGAAAATGCACGTTCTGGAGGCGCTCCTGCGTCTCCGCCAGGCCGCTTGCCATCCCGGCCTGCTCGATCCTAAACGCGTGGACGAGTCCAGCGCCAAGCTCGACGTTCTCATGGCGCAACTCGCCGAAATCCGCGAAGAAGGCCATAAAGCGCTGGTCTTTTCACAATTCACCAGCCTGCTCTCCATCGTGCGCCGCCGCCTCGACCAGGACAAGGTCCGCTACGAATACCTCGATGGCGCCACCACCAACCGGCAGGCGCACGTCGAAACCTTTCAGAACGACGCCGGTTGCGGTCTCTTTCTGATCAGCTTGAAAGCCGGGGGCCTCGGCCTTAATCTCACTGCCGCCGAGTACGTCTTCCTGCTCGATCCCTGGTGGAATCCGGCGGTGGAAGCGCAGGCTGTCGACCGCGCCCACCGCATCGGCCAGACGCGCCCGGTATTCGCCTACCGGCTCATCGCCCGCGACACCGTCGAAGAGAAAGTGCTCCAGTTGCAAAAGACCAAGCGCGACTTGGCCGACGCCATCCTGAGCGAAGATAACAGCCTGATCCGCGATCTGAAGAAGGAAGACCTGGAGCTGCTGCTTTCCTGAAATTCCGGGTGGGAAACGCAACCCGGCCCGCAGCGCAACGCTTCCGTGGGTGCGACCCGAGGCGACGGCAGTTACCAGTAACGCGGCGATTGCCAGCACGGATGGATCACGCTCTCACCCCGAACACAAGGCTCGACCGCAACCTGGATCCGTCGATGGCGGCGGGGATTTCCAATGCCAGGCGAAGGCAACCATCCCCTAAATGCCCGCCGCCGAGAGCACCGGCGCCAACCCTGCGAGCAATCACAGCATAACCAGATTCAGCAGCACACTCTCGGCGCGGTCGACCTCACTGCCGCCACCCCGAAGCCAGGATTCGGTCCTGGGAGGATGGCGGAAGTTTGCACGCATGACTCCCGCCACGGTAGGCGCGCCATCTTCGCGCACGATACCTTTCAAGTCTCTCCCAAGCCGACTCTCAACTCCGTCGAAAATGGATGGTTCGTCCCGGAATCCCCAGGTCGGCTCCCAATCGAGCCGTCCACAATTGGTAGCTGAGAACCATGACGGCCGCAACCCGGTTCGGGACGCTTTTTCCGGCTGTCTCCGCGGGGAACATTCCGGTTGCGGCGCTGCGCCGTGTCTCTTGACCGGCCCCGTGAACTCCGCCTTACGACGCTTTCACCAGCATCTGCCCCATGGCCGGCACCGCGAAATAGAAAGTCGCCCCCATACCGGGACGGCTTTCCGCCCAGATCTCTCCCCCGTGCCGTTCCACGATGCGTTTGCAGATGGCCAGGCCCACTCCCGTTCCGGGATATTCATCGCGATGCAGGCGCTTGAAAAGCCCGAAGATCTTCGTGGCATGCTCCTGTTCGAATCCAATGCCGTTATCTTGCACGGCGATCACCCAACGTTCTCCCTCGCGCCGCGACCAGATCCGGACCCGCAGCGGATCCGGTTTGCGATACTTGATCGCGTTGGCGATCAGGTTCTCGAATACCTGGGAGAATTGCGCCTGGCTTCCAAGGATTTCCGGCAGCCCGTCGCAAGTGACCGCGGCTTTAGACTCTCGAATCCGCGCATCCAGCATGGCCAGTGCATCCTGTAACGACTCCCGCAGGTTGGCCGCCTGCTGGGCCGGCCGCGGTTCGTGGATCAGGCGGGAGAAAGCCAGCAGATCGCGCAGAATCGCTTCCATTCGTCGAATGCCTTTGTGTACGAAACCTGTGAACTGGCTGACCTCGTCGCCCGGCTTCGCGCGAACGCTCCGCAGAATGAGATCCACATAGATGTTCACCGTGCGTAAGGGCTCTTGCAGATCGTGGCTCGCGATATACGAGAACTCCTCCAGTTCGCGATTGGTTGCCATCAGTTGCGTATTCGTTTCCCGCAGGGATTTCAGCAGCGCGCGCGTTTCGTACTGGCGCCGGCGCGCGCGAAGCGCGGCATCCACGGCACTCACTGCCGTCTCGGTGCGCAGCGGGCGCTCGAGCAGCGTCACGTTGCCCAGCGGCTTGAACATTTTCGCGCGATAACGGCTCCACTCCGTCGGTTCCCCGCTTCCCGTCAGCACAATCAGAGGCAGGTCCGACCACGGCTCCTGGCGATCCATGATTCCAGCCAGCGCCTTGATGTTCGCCGGGGACAACCCCTCGTCGGCGATCATCACCGCCCCTGTGTCGCAAGAGAGTTCGCCGCAAAGTTCGCCGAAGCCATTGCAGACTTGCGACGCGACCCCCGCCGATTCCAGAACCCTGCCGATAATTTCTCCGTCGCGGCCGTATGGCGCGTGGATCAGTACCCGCTCAGCGCTTGAAGGTTCCATTCGGAGCCTCCTGGAGTCGATCGGTCTCGCCGAGATATGTGGGGACTCCCGTCAGCACCCCTCGAAATTCCGATAAGGGATTGCCAAGCCGGATCCTGGATTCCCGGAAATCCAGCTCGCGAATTGTGGATTCGTGTTTCCCGCCCCGCCGCTTGACCACCGAGACCGCCTTGCGCACCTCGCCGCCGGCTTCGAAATAGCGCAGCATCAAAATGTTGTCGGC
Organism: Bryobacteraceae bacterium; assembly: GCA_035509055.1. Classification (GTDB taxonomy): domain Bacteria; phylum Acidobacteriota; class Terriglobia; order Bryobacterales; family Bryobacteraceae; genus PALSA-129. The sequence goes on from DATJMA010000071.1 coordinate 148,839, forward strand.
CAGGTAGCTGAGATCAACCGGTGACGCCATTCCCGAACCCATGATCCCCGTCTGTGCCAGGACCAGAATCGAAGTAACCCCTTTCCGGCTTAGATAACTCAACAATTCGTGCATGTGGAGGACCAGGAAGTCCTCTCCCGGCATCGCCGCCAACAGCCCGTTCAGGCTGTCGATAATGACCAGCTTCGCGCTACCGTCCTCCACTTTTTGACGTACCCGGTGCGTGAACTCCCCGGGCGATAACTCGGCCGGATCGATTTGTTCCACGCTCAGTTTTCCCGCGTCGCACAAAGCTTGCGCATTCAATCCCAGGCCGGTCGCGCGCCGGATTGCCGGGCCCACGCCTTCGTCGAAAAGGAAGACGTGAGCCGATCCCTCGCGGACCGCCGCGGAAGCATAGGCCATGGCAAGCGAACTCTTGCCCACTCCCGCCGGACCTAAAATCAAAGTGCTGGTGCCGCGATCCAGGCCGCCGCCCCAAAGGGCGTCCATCCCATCCATCCCGCAGGAGACGAAGCGGGCCTCGAAATCGTCCCTGTGCTCCGCCGAGACCAGGCGTGGAAACACCCGCACGCCGCCGGTCACAATCCGGTAATCGTGATATCCCTCGCGGAAGGCCGATCCCCGCAACTTCACCACCCGCAGCCGGCGGCGCGTCAGGCCGTACTCGAGGGGCTTCATCTCCATCTTCAACACCCCGTGCGCCAGCGTTCGCAGTTGCTGGTCGTCGGCTTCGCCCGTCAGGTCGTCGAGCAGCATCACGGTGCAGCTACGAGTGGAAAAAAAGTGCTTTAATGCCAGAATTTGCCTTCTGTACCGCAGTTGGTCGCGTGACAGAAGGCGGATCTCGGAAAGCGAATCGAACACTACCCGCTGCGGCTGTACGCGGGCCACTTCCTGCAAAATGCTCTGCGTCGTATCCTGTAACTCGATTTCGGCTGGATGAAATGCCGAGTACTGATCTTCCGGCCGCAGGCTGTCTTCCTTGGGAGTGAACTCTACAATCGAAAGGTTATCCATCTTCCAGCCGTGCGACCGGGCTACCTGCCGGATTTCCTTTTCGGTTTCCGACAAAGTAATATACAGTACCTTCTCGCCGTTGGCGGCCCCTTCCAGCAGAAACTGAAGGCCTAGCGTGGTTTTGCCGCTGCCGGGCTCGCCCTCCACGAGGAACATGTGTGAGGCCGGAAGGCCCCCCGATAAAACATCGTCCAGTCCGTCTATGCCGGTGCTGGTTCGTTCGCCATCTGCCGTTGTTTCCGGGTAGTTTCGCATCTCAGTTTGGGTTCCCCGGAGTGGCGGCCTAACATATCCAGGGACAGCCTTCCGTCTATGCTGCAATGAGAGTACCAAACCCGAATATTGACCCGAAACCGCTTAAGGAACGCGATTAAGGCGCTTTACTCCGATGGATTACAATCCCGTTCTCCGCCGCCGCCGCTCGGACACGTTCATAAACCGCATCCTGCACTTCCAAAGTTGCCTGCTGTCCCGGCCAAAACTTCCATTCCACTTCGGTCGCCGGCGGTAACTGAGCCACCTTGGCGATCAACTGCTCCATCGTCAGCGATTCGTATTGCAGCAACGAGAATGAGGCATCGTAATCGGGAATCCAGGACGGATAGACAACCGCCGGCGCCTGGTTCCACTGTTGCGTCCACCCTTCGATCTGCTGCTGGTGAGTCCTGGTCCAAACCAGCGTGCTCAATCGCCGCAGCTTTTCCGGCGGGCAGATCCAGTTTGTGCCCGTGGCGATCGCCGTCATCAGCGCTTGTTCTATCGCCAGGCCGTGCGAGCCGGCGCTCTTCCCATCCGGCGCAAACCGCAGTTCGTCTTGCCGTCCCTCCCAATCCGCGTGGAAGCGCTTTAGCCGGTCCCACAATACCGCCTCGGCGTCCTTCGAACCCCATCGGTCCAATGCCACCGCTGCCGTCTGCGCTACTTCCCAATCGGAATCGTCGAGCGCCCCGGCCGCCACTTTCTGCGCCTGCGGGAGTTCGTCGCCCAAATCCTCCAGCAGTGTCCGGTAACATCCGGTCCTGTCTCTTTTGGTCATCGCCGCGCCGGCCTGCTGTGTTCCATATTCCGGCGCCACCCGCAGGAAATACCGCAGCATGGCCGATTGGGGAGCGCAGGCCCAGGATCCGGCATGTATTTCAAAAGCCGCCCGCACTGCCGGAAGCACGCTCTTGCCGGCATACCGGTCCACCAATTCGTAGTCCAGTTGGATAGCTGTGCCCGCGCTGATCCGTTCCGCCGCCCGCCGCGCGGCGCGCGCCAGGTCGCCGGCAGGGAGCAGCTTCACGGTTTCCAGCGACAATCCCGCGCTGCCGTTTTCCAAACTGCTGCGAATCGCCTCCCGGCCGCCTTCCGGGTCGAGTTCGTAAAGGCGCCGCAGGGCCACATTCCGCACCGGCGGCGGGCCGGAAATCATCTTGCGCAGAATTGGAAGCATGTCGCCTCCGGCGACCCCCGGCCAGCGATATTGAATCAGCTCCGCCTGCGTCTCGGCCGGCAGATCCCACCACGCCGCGATCAACGCCGGCCGCACGGCCTCAGCCATCCCCGGATTTCCATCGCTCGCCTTCAACAATCCGTCGAGCGTCAGCGCGCGCGCACGATCCGTCTTGCGCGGAAGGTTTTCGAGCACCGCCGCGATCGCGGACTTCATCGATTCCTGCTCGTGCCTCCGCCTGCCCGACCAGAATGCCTGCATCTCTTGCAGATTTTGCGCATTCGGCGTGGGCGGGTTCTGCCACTGCGGCTCCGCGTTCACCTGCAAGTTCGCCAGCGTATCCAGAAACTCGCTCGTGATCGCGTGGCCGGGCGCTCCGAGCTCACTCCGCATGGCATCGATTACAGTCTGCCGGTAGGGCGACCCATACAGCCCGAACATGAACTCCCATCCCAACGGCTGCTGCTGATTTAATCCCCAAAACAGCTTCGCCATTTCGCGAGCCGAGTCCTCCGTGTTTAGAAAACGGAGCACGCGCGCCGCGTGGCGCCCTTCTTCCGGCGCCGGAGTGCCGGTCAGCGTTTGAATGGCGGTTTGCAGTTGCTCCGCCTGCCACGCCGGATCGGCCGCTGTCACTTCGATTTCGACAGCATTGGATCGCAAGGTTTCTGTCACGTTCGGCGAAGCTGTATCTTCCTGCGGATCGCGCGGGCGCGAGACGCGACGGCTCACCGCGTATAGGCGATAATGCCCCGGCGGCAAGCTGCGCCACTCGTTCAACTCCGCCTCCGCCGTGAGCGGCGTTTCGTCCAGCACCTTCATCCCGCGCAGACCGCCGCCAATCGTGCCGCGAGTCTTGAAATACGATTCCAGCGGGTCCGGCGCGTCTGGGGCCACGCAATAGCGCTCCTCGCTCAGCCGCCCGCTGCGATCGTAGGTGGCGATCATCGCCGTGTATCGGCCCTTGACGCTCGAACTGAATGAGAGCGTCAGCGGAACAATTTCGCCCTGCCGGAAAATCGATCCATGATCTTTTAGCGCCAGATCGAACTGCACATCGGAAGTGGAACTGGACGCCGCGCATGGGTCATTCTGGCCGGCCGCCCACGCGGGTGCGCTCGCCAGCCAGAAGCCTAACGCCAGAATTCGCCGCATGGCCATCAGACGCCCTTGAACCCTATTATGTTTCGGCTGGGTTCGGAACCCAAACCCTCCCTCCCGGTGTCTAATGAAGAGATGAAGTTCCTTCTTTCCGCTATCCTCTTGCCTACCCTCGCGGCTGCCGCCATTTTGCCCGATGCCGTCGGCCCCTTCCAGCGCGGCCAGACGTCCAAAACCGCCCTATCCGACCAGCCTATCTGGAAGGAATATGGCCTCAAGAGTTCGGAAACCGCCACCTACCAGAACGGCTCCCGGAAGTTCACCGCCGCCGTGTGGCAACTCACCGACACCACCGGTTCCATGGCCGCTTTCGAGTGGCAGCGCCCGGCTAGCGCGACCCCCTCCACGGCGGCAAAGCAGGCCGCGGAGACGCCTGACAGCCTGCTTTTGGTCCATGGCAACTACCTCCTTTCATTCGCCGGTTATAAGCCATCCAAGGAGGAATTGGACGCCCTGACTGGTTCGCTCAAAAACGTCGATGCGACCGTCCTCCCGGTGCTGCCCAGCTATCTGCCGTCCGATGGCTTGGTTCCCAACAGCGAACGCTACATCATGGGGCCGGACAGCCTGCAGAAGTTCGCTCCGGGGATTTCCCCGTCGTTGGCCGCCTTCCATTTCGGTGCCGAAGCCCAAATGGGGGTTTTCCACAATGCCAAAGGCGATTCCCCGATGCTGATTTTCAACTATCCGACCCCCCAGATCGCCATGCAGCGGGTCACCGAGTTTCAGAAACTGAACGGCGCCGTAGCCAAGCGCAGTGGACCAATGGTTGCTGTAGTACTGGAACCGGCCGACCCCGATTATGCCGAACGCCTGCTCTCCGGTGTCCGCTATCAGGCCCAGATCACCGTGGATGAATACGTGCCGACGCGCAAGGACAACATCGGCGACCTCGTGATAAATGCCTTCATTCTCATTGGGATACTGTTGGCCTTTGCGGTGGTTTCCGGTCTTGCGCTAGGCGGGCTCCGCGCCCTGCGCCGCCATTCCCGGCACGGCGAAGAGGCCGACGCCATGATCACCCTGCATCTCGAACGGCCCTGATCTCGCTACATAAAGTTCTGCTTTTGTTTGCCTTAGACCGAAATCCTCAGGTGCAAATCGAGCCTTTTGGCGCCTTCGCCGCGCCCGCCGAAAACGCAACCTTCCCGCAAGTGACCCGCTGCGAGTGGGTTACGACCGAAAATTTTGGCCCGGATTTTCACTTGACTGGAGAGCCGAGAGGAAATAAGATCCAACTACCAAAGTTTTTGACGGTTGCGATTCCGTCGAAACTGATTCTCCCATCGAACATCACCCCTGGTAGAACAGGGGGACGCGAAATGCTCATCCTTCGGGGTGAGCATTTCTTTTTTGGGTCCAACATGTGTTCCCGCCCCTTGAACCGGATACCATCATATATTTGAGACAGTTTTAATGACAGATCACAAGCTGCAGGTAATCCCCCTAGGCGGTTTGGGCGAATTTGGCATGAATATGACCGCCATCCGCTACGCCGACGACATCATTGTGGTTGATTCCGGAATGATGTTTCCGGACGCTGAGCTCTTGGGCGTAGACCTCGTCATGCCCGACATCAGTTTCCTCAAGGAAAACCAGGAACACATCCGCGCCTTGGTCCTGACGCATGGACACGAGGACCATATTGGGGCGGTCCCTTACTTCCTCGGGGATATAAACGTTGCCGTCTACGGCACCGCCTTCACCCTGGCTTTGGTGGAACGCCGGATGGAGGAATACGAGCTCGATGAAGATCCCCAACTCCACATCGTCAAGCCGAAACAAATCGTTGAGATCGGCCCGTTCAAAGTCGAGTTCATCAATGTCACCCACTCCATCGTCAGCGCCGTGGCCTTGGCCATCACTACCCCCATCGGAGTAATCATCCACACCGGCGATTTCAAGGTCGACCCCACTCCCACCGACAATGAGCTTTTCGACCTCCATACCCTGGCCGAATACGGCAAGCGCGGCGTCCTGCTGCTGCTTTCCGATTCCACCAATGCCGATCGTCCCGGCTACACCGAATCCGAGCGCGCGGTCCAGCCCCGCATGGAAGAGATTTTCAATCGCGCGGAAGGCCGCGTGATCGTCTCGTGCTTCAGCTCTTCCATTCACCGCATTCAGCTCGTGCTCGACCTCGCCCAGGAATGCGGCCGCCGCGTGGCCGTCATCGGACGCAGCATGGTATCGGTCACCGAAATCGCCCACTCGCTCGGCCTGCTCGATATTCCCGACGGCATCCTGCTGCGCCCGCAGGACGCCATGGGCGTCGCGCGCGAGAAAGTTGCCATCCTGGTTTCCGGCACGCAGGGCGAGCCGATGTCCGCTCTCTCCCGCGTCGCGGTCGATAACCACAAGCACGTCTCCCTCGATAAAGGCGATACCGTGGTGCTCAGCTCGCGCATCATTCCCGGCAACGAGAAGGCCATCTTCCGCATGATCGACCACATGGCCCGCCGCGGCGCCGACATTTTATATGGCACCATGAACCCGCCGCTGCATGTCTCCGGCCACGCCAGCGTCGAGGAGATGAAATTAGTGCTTAACCTCGTGCGGCCGCGCTATTTCATGCCCATCCACGGCGAATTCCGCCAGCTTTGCAAGCACGCCCGGCTCGCCGAACATCTTCGCTTCGCCGGCCTGGAAGAAACCTTCATCATGGAGTCGGGCGAGATTCTGGAGATTGATCATCACGGCGCGCGCAAAGCCGGCCGCGTGCCGGTGGGCCGCGTCTGCATCGATTCCGGTTCGGTGGACGACGTGGTGCAGGAAGTCGTCATCCGTGACCGCCGCCATCTCTCCGAAGATGGTATCGTGCTGCCCATCATCGCTATCGACCGCGTCACCGGCCGAATCGAGGGCCTTCCCGAAATTGTCAGCCGCGGCTTCAATGCCGGAGATGGCATCGAGTTCGTCGATGCTGCCCGCCAGTTGGTGGCCAGAACGCTCGAAACTTCAAATCAGGAGGAGAAAACCGATTGGGGCGTGATCAAGGAGAAGATCCGCGCGGATCTGAAACGCTACATCGTGAAGGAGACGTCGCAGCGCCCCCTCATCATGCCGGTGATTCTGGAAGTATAGCTGCCCGTTATCTGGAAGACGCCTCCGGACTCCGCGGCAGCGCCGCCCGCCTGATCGTTCCCCCCGGCGAAGAGGAAGTCGCCGGGGCTTTGCGCGAAGCCGCCGCCGCGGGCGTTCCGGTAACCATCGCCGCCGGCGGTACGGGTGTTACAGGCGGAGGCGTTCCGCAAGGCGGATGGGTGCTTTCCGTCGAGAAGCTGAATCGCCTCGCGGTTCACCCGGGCTATGCCATCGCCGGCGCCGGCGTCCCGTTGCGCGATCTGCAAGCCGCCGCGCAGCGCACCGGGCAGTTCTATCCCCCCGACCCCACCGAGAACTCCGCCTTCCTGGGGGGCACGATCGCTACCAACGCCAGCGGCTCACGCAGTTTCAAATTCGGCGCCACACGCCGCTGGATCGAAGCTCTCCACGTCGTGCTCGCCGATGGCCGCATCCTCCACGTCGCCCGCGGCGAATCCATCGACTTCGATCCCGGCACGATTCCGCTCCCCAAGGTCACCAAGAACACTGCCGGATATCTGCTTCGTCCCGGAATGGATTGGGTCGACCTCTTCATTGGCTCGGAAGGCACTCTTGGCGTAATCACCGAGGCACGCGCGAAACTGCTTCCCGCACCCTCCGCCGTGCTCGCCGGCGTCATTTTCTTCGCCTATGACGATGCCGCGCTCGATGCCATCGACGCGTGGCGATCCACCGAGGCGCGCATGCTCGAATATCTCGATCGCCAATCGCTCGACCTTCTCCGCGCGCGTTTCCCCGACATCCCCGCAGCCGCCCAAGCCGCCATTCTCTTCGATCAGGCCCTCGCTTCCGAAGACGATCCCGAAGTCGACCGCTGGCTCGACCGCATTCAATCCGCCGGGGCCTTCGAAGAAGAATCCTGGTTCGCGCTCTCCGCGCCGGATCGCGAGCGCTTTCGTCAGTTCCGCCACGCCCTTCCGGAATTGGTGAACGACACCGTCCGCCGCGCCGGCGCGCTCAAGATGAACACCGACTATGCGGTTCCCATCGCGCGCAATCGCGAAATGCTGGCCTATTACCGCGAAAATCTGGAGCGCGAATTTTCCGGCCGCTACGTCATCTTCGGCCATATCGGCGACGCCCACGTCCACGTCAACATTTTTTCCGATCCGGCCGATCCTGATCGCGCCACCAGCCTCCTTAGCGATTTCGCGCGCCAGGCGGTCGCCCTCGGCGGCACGGTATCGGCCGAGCACGGTCTCGGCAAACGCAAGCGCCACTTACTGGGGCTGCAATATGGCGCCGCAGAGATTGAGAAAATGCGCGCCGTCAAGCTCCGCCTCGATCCCGCCAATATCTTAGGGCGGGGAACCCTGCTCCCCGGCTGAGCCTACCAGAAGTGCCAGGCCACAATACTCGCGTGGCCCGAATTCCCGCGAATCACGCCGGTCGAAAGCCCCATCTCGAAGTTTCTCCGCCGCCAACCCTTGGGCGCGAACGCTTCGATCTGGCGAAACTCCGCGGCGCGGGTCAAAAAGTCCCCCGGCGGCGGAGATCACCGTGCCGCGACAGCCTGTTACAAAATCTGCGACCCGGCAGAGTTTTACATGAACCTCGGACTGAAAGGCTGGAAGAGGTTGTATATCAGACCCGGGGTGGTTTTCGGAACCGGCGGGAATACCCTTTCAAGCCTCCCGCACAGCGTTGGATGAAGGCGTTACAAGATTGAACCAGCGGCGAAGTTAGGGCTTTGCCTTGGGGCCGCGGCGCGCCGCCAGATTGCCTGCCGTGCCGCGCTAGTCCGGCAAGATGGGAGGCTTGGGCACGGGGACGCTCTGGGCGCGGCCGAGAACCAACAGGAATTGCTCCAGCGTCTGTTTCCATTGCGCTTGCGTATCGCACAGGCCGTGGACAGCCTCGGCGAGAGTAGAAAGGCCGGCTTCCTGCCGGGCCAACCGCTCGCGGAAGCTCTGCGACGTCTGTTCACTCTCATAATAGGTGGCGATCATCCAGTTGATGCGCTCCTTGATGTCGGGTAGTTGCGCCGACACCTCCGTCAACTGTTCGCCCTGTTGCTGAACCATGCCTTCGAGCGCAATGAGCTGCTCGCCCATCAGTTGCTCGATCTCCGCGAAGCGGCCGAAAACGGCGGCCAGGTTGGTCGCCGCCCCTCCTTCTTTGGGTAGATTGCGATTGGCGGCCGGGTTCAGCACGAGCAGCCGCTGGCGATTGCCGGTGGAATCACTTGTCGAGAAAGGTTCAGATGTTTGTTCTTGTACTTCGGCCATGGAGGCTCCTCCGTCTGTGGTAATTGTAGGAGCTGTGGTGAAGACTTGGGGTGTGGAAACGGACAGATCGCGCCCGGATGCGCGGCGGCGTGGTCTGAATCGCACCGAAAGGCTTCACTTGCAATCGCCGGCACGCACGTGTTTTAGTTGAATTTCTTCTGCGATGCCGGATGCCCAACCCAAACGCCTCGCCGTGGTTGTTCCTACCTACCGGCCTGAGAACGGTCTCACCGACTTCATTCGCCAACTGCTCGATCAGCAGTTCGCGCCGGTGATCGTGGTCGACGACGGCAGCGGCCCCGATTTTGGCGATCTCTTTGGGCGCATCGGGGCGCTTCCGGGAGTCGAAGTCCTCCGTCACGCCGCCCGTCTGGGCATCGGCGCAGCCATCAAGACCGGGATCAATTCGGCACTTTGCCAAAACGCCGGGCTGACCGGGATCCTTACCGCCAATCCCGACAGCCGGCCCGCGGACATTGCCCGCATGGCGGATAAACTGGTTGCCGGTGCGGCGGAGAAGCTCCTGGAGGCGCCGGGCGTCTACGGAATCCCGGCCGCGATCGCGCCGGAAGTTCTGAAAATCGAGGCCAATGGCCCGGAGTTCGCCACCCGCTTGCCCGGTGCTAGCGGCGTCAAGAGCCGCGGACGCAGAGGGGCGGCCGCCTCCGCCCTGGCGATTTTCGCCGTCTTCCTTGGCGGACTCGCCCTCGAGCTTCACGGACTGCTCAACAGCAACCTCTACGCCCAGGATATTTGGGAAGACATCGGCGTCAAACGCTTCCTGCGGTATATCGGGATGTTCCTCGGAATCGCGTTTCCTCTTTTGGCCATGGTTCCGTGGACTTTTCCGTCGGCCATTGCCACGCTCACCGTGGTTGGCACGGTCTTCGCCATCGGCCCGCTGGCGCTCCTGTCGGTGGTGTTGTACCTGGTTTCGTCCTGCGCGCTGGGTTCGCGGCTGCTCGGCCGCAAACACGGCGATTCGGTGGAATCGCAGCTCTTCTCCACGCTTCTGGGCGCGGCGCTGTGGATTCTTCTGATGACGTTGATCGCCCGTTTGCCGCTGAACTATCCCGCGGTCTGGGCGGCGCTGCTGGCCATCCCCGTGCTTCTCGACTGGCGCGGCGCGTGGCGGCGCCTGGAACGCTGCTGGCAAGTTCTGCGCGGCGCCGAATTACGCCGCTATCCCGAACGGATCTCGTTCGCGTTGCTGGCCTTCGTCCTGCTGGCCCATTGGTTCGTGGCGCTGATGCCGGAAACCAGCGCCGACGGCCTGGCCATGCATCTCGCAGTGGCCCTGGACATCGCCGCGCACCACCAGATGACATACCAGCCGGCCCGTGTCCTGTGGGCGGTAATGCCGATGGGCGCCGATTTCTCCTATGCCATCGTATCTCTGCTGGGCGGGGAGTACGCGGCGCACCTGCTCGACTATGCGCTCCTGCTGATCGTCGTGGCGGTGCTCTACTTCGCCATCCGGCGATGGGTCTGTGCGGCGGCGGCGTTCGGAGTGCTCGCGCTGTTCGTCTCCACCCCGATGGTGCAATTAGTCACCGGCTCGCTGTTCATCGAAAACATGCTGGCGGCGATGATCGTGGGGATGGTGGCGGCTCTCGCGCGCTTCTCGGCTACGGGCGAGAAACGCTACCTTTATCTCACCGCGGCTTTCGCCGGAACCGCCCTGTCGGTGAAATTCGGGGCGCTCCCGTTCGTCGCCATCGCCATCGTCTTCCTGGCGATGGAAGTGGCGATGCATTGGAAGGCGCTTGGTTCCCGCACCGCCGCCTGCGCGCTGGCAGCCATGCTCTTTATCGCCATGGCCGCGCCGCCCTACGCGATCGCTTATGTCAAGACCGGCAATCCTCTGTTCCCGTTCCTTTACGACAAGATTCCGACGCCGCTGATTCCGCGCGATGCCGGAATTGTGGACGAACGTTTCAAGCGGCCGCTCACCTGGAGCACGCTATACGACCTTACCTTCCACAGCCACCTGACGTATGAAGGAAGGGACGGATCGTTCGGCTTCCAATACCTGGTACTGGCGCCGCTCGGCGTGGCGGGCCTGCTGGTGGCGCGCCGGCGGCGGGAAGCCGGCGCCGCGGCGGCGGTCGCCCTCGGAGCGGCGGCCATCATTATGTGGAGCCAGCCCAACGCCCGATATCTTTACGCCGCGCTGCCGCTGCTTTCGATACCCTTCGCGGCAGTTCTGGCATGGGCGGCGGACAAGCGCCAGCTTTATCGGGCGATGGTGGCATTCACGGTGGGAACAACCTTGCTGAACATCCGCTTCCTGCCTTCCGCCAGCTATTACCACCGCGATTTCTGCCTGCGGCTTCCATTCTCGCGCGCCGAACGCCAACGGTTTCGCGACAGCGTGACGCCCATCCGCGCGGTGATCGATTATTTCAATCGCGCGCAGCCGCACGCGACGGCGCTCTTTACCGCCGACAGCTCCATTGCCGGCTTCCACGAGGACTTCTACGAAAACCACTGGCATCAGATCAACACGCTGCTGGCGCTTCGCCAGGCGCGAACCGCGCTCGACGTGGTGCATCTGATGCAAAGCTGGCACGTGGGTTTTTTCATTTCGCCCAAACCCGGCTCGGGTATCGAGATTAAACCCGCGTCTCTCGAGGACGCGCTCCAACGGTGCAGCGACCCGGTCTACGAGCACGGCAACGAGTACCTGGCGCGCCTCGATCCCGATTGCCGCCCGGCGAAACAACAGCCCATGGTGGTGGTGCAGGCCGGGACTTACGACGATTTCGATCCCGCGCTGGTCTACCGGGGCGATTGGACCAAGTCCCGCGGTTTCAGGGAGCCCGACCAGCACACCGTGAGCTATACCGACATCGTCAACTCGGACGTGGAGATTGCTTTCGAGGGCAGGGCGCTGACATACGTCTACACCAAGGCGTCCAATCGCGGCATCGCGTCGGTGGTTGTGGACGGAGTGGATCAAGGCGAGGTGGATCTTTACTCGGCAGATACGCAATGGCAGAAGCGCACGCGCTTCTGCTGTTTCGCGCCGGGCCGGCACGTGGCGGTGGTGCGCGTTACCGGCAAGGCGGACCCGCAGTCGAAGGGCAAGTTCATCGACCTCGATTCATTTGTGGTGGAGTAAGGGCGGGTGATGCTCCGGCGTCGATTGGGCGAGTGACCGCCGGGATCAGAGACCCGGAGTCAGGCGAAAAAGACAAAGCTCACCGTTGACGGTCGATCCCGCGCTGATCGCAACCAGGGTTCGCTGAAGTTACCGATTGGAGGAGGAGCGTTGAAGCGGGTTGCGGAAAGGTGGTATGACGGTGGAAGATATGCCCTGGTATTGCTTTGTCGCGTACTTTTTCGGCGGCGCCTTTCTGGCCAATGCCGTCCCGCACTTCGTGAGCGGCGTGATGGGGCAGCCCTTGCAGAGTCCCTTTGCGAAGCCTCCGGGCGAGGCCTGTCTTCCTCGACCGTGAACGTGCTTTGGGGCGCTTTCAACCTCGCTGCCGCCTATGCGCTGTTGTTCCCGGCGGGTAAGTTCGACATTCACAGTCCACTTTCGGTTGCCGTTGCCGGAGCGGGCGCGCTGGCGATGGCGGTGATGGCGGCTCGCACCTTCGGGCGCTTCCATGGCGGGAACTCGCCGGGGAAGTAGAAGTTTTTCTTTCCAGTAGCATACTACATAGGTATACTAAGCCCATAGTGGCAGGCAAATGGAAGACCGCAGTGCTGGCAGTGGCAATTGGCGGAGCGGGAGTTGTCATTTTCGCCGTGCTTTCGGGGTTGTTGTACGAGCAGACGCAGCGGGCACGGGATCGCCAACGCTATCCGCAGGTCGGGCGGTCAGTCGACATCGGCGGCCGGATGCTCAACATCGATTGCGCGGGCGCCGGGCAGCCCGCGGTGATCCTGGAAAGCGGCGCCAACTGGTCTATCAGCCGTGGGGTTTACGACCCCAGGACGATGTGGGCCAACGGTGGACCGCGCCCCGGCTACAGTTGGATGCCGGTCCAACGCGCGTTGGCTGCGGTTACCACGGTGTGCTGGTACGACCGCGCCGGCTCCGGCTGGAGCGATCTTGGTCCCTACCCGCGCGACAGCGCTTCGCAGGCTCGCGACTTGCATGCTCTGCTGCACGCCGGCGGACTCGCGCCGCCGTACCTGTTGGCAGGCGAATCGTCAGCCGCCCTGGATGTTCGTGTTTACGCGAGCTTGTTTCCCTCCGAGGTAGCCGGGTTGGTGCTGGCGAACTGGGCTGATCCTGCGATTTTCCTGGACCGGCGATCCAACAACGGCAAGCGGGCAGACCGGGTGCCCGAAGTGGTCTATCACGGACAGGACACCATGGCGCAGTTGTTCAACATGGTGGGATATTTCCGCCTGGGTCACCCTCCGCCCGCGCCCGCACCGCCCAGGGGGCTGACGGACGCAGAGTGGAGGACCATCTGGCATTTGACGCACTCCTCGAAGGCGATGAGCGCGCTGCTGCAGGATATCGCCGCCTGGCGTCAGAGTTCCGCCGAGGCGCGGGCTGGCGGGAGTCTGGGCGCGATTCCGCTGGTCGTTCTCGGTGCGGATAACCTGGCCGAGCCTGCGGAATTCCGCGAGGCCTGGTCGAACGCTCAGAGCCAGCTCGCGCGGCTGTCTACTCGTGGAAAACAGATGGTGGGAGGCAACGGCGCGAGCGATCTGTTGTACGATGCGCCGGGTACCATTGTCGAAGCGGTGCGCCAGGTTTTGGCCGGCGCGCGGATGAAATAACGGCGCAAGCCACCGATCAGCGGAGAGTTGCCAATTCGGCGGCCACCTGCTCGAGCGGTTCGCGCCACTCCCCGGGATGCTTTTGCCGGAACAGGCGCATGCCCGGATACCAGGGTGAATCGTGGCGATCGAGCAGCCAGCGCCAGTCGGAGGCATAACTGAGTAACACCCAGACAGGTTTGCCGAGAGATCCGGCTAAGTGGGCAACGGCTGTATCGACGGTGATGACTAAGTCGAGTTCGCCGATTGCCGCCCCAGTTTCGGCGAAATCGATCAGATCGTTGGCGAGGTTTGCGATACCGCCGGGAGTTTCGGCGGCCGCCGGCCCGACTTGCAAGCCCCAGCATTGGACTCCGGGGAGTCTTGTGATGGGCGCCAACAGAGCCGGGGAGATGGAGCGCGCGGCATTGTTTCCGTAACCCGGATTGGCGGCCCAGACCAATCCCACTTCGGTCCGGCCGGTGCGCAGGCGCGCCGACCATTTCTCGCGGAGACCGGGGGGGATCGAGAAACGGGCCGGCGGCGGGATGGAATTGAGCCCGGTGCGAAATCGTTCGGGCAAGCTCATCAGGGGGCAGTGGAGATCGAATTCGACGCCGGCAGTGAGCGCATTTACGACGGAATAAGGGCCGGCCATCCAGGAGACGAGCCGTTCCAGGTGGGGCAGAACTTCGAGGACCGGCTCGCCTCCGGCATTTCGCACCAGCGGGGCGTAGCGAACGAACTGAATGCCATCGCCCGCGCCCTGTTCGCCCCACAGCAGAATACGGCGGCCAGCGATCGGCTCGCCGCGCCACAGGGGCCGCGGGAAATCGCGGCGCTGCGGAACGAACTGCAGCACCTGCCAGCGCCATTCGTATTCCGCAAAGCCTTCGCGGAGCTTGCCGGCGCGCAGGAGGGTGACGGCAAGATTGAAGTGGGCGGCGGGATCCGACGGCTGGGCGGCACAAACGCGGCGAAAGTACTGTTCGGCACGGGTGAGATTGCCGCTATCGCGATAGACCACGCCTAAGTTCGACAGCAGGCGCGGATCGTCTTTCAGGCTCGGTTCCAGGGCATGAAGGCACTCGAGCGCCCGGCTGTATTGCCCTTCGGCGAATAACGCGATACCGCGATCCCATAAGGCTTTTTCTCTTGACATGAGACGAAGTTGAGGATATTATCCCGCTAACCAGCATTGCGTGCTGTCCGCGGGCCGCCGGGTGCGCGACCTGTTCGCTTTTGGGGGTTCCGAGTGGGCATTCCCTCTGGTTTGGCGTCGCCAGTTTCCCGCCGCCTTCTCGCAACCAAAATTTGACCGCCAGGGATTACTTACCAGGAGAACTCGACCGATGGCACTTACATCCAAACTTACGGCATCGCTGATGGAACGAGGATTTTCGCGCCGGCACATCGCCCGGATTTCGATGGGGGCGGCTGCCGCCATTCCACTTTTCAACGAATTCGCCCTGGCGCAGCAGGCCGAGCAACAGCGCGCCGCGGCGGACGGCAACGGACGCCGTGGATTCGGGATGGGCGGCGGCATGCGGACTTTCGATCCCGACGTGGTGCGGATCACGTCCAACGAGAACCCGATGGGGCCGTGCAAGGAGGGTCTCGAAGCGCTGATGAAGGTGGCGCCCCTGGGATGGCGCTATTCTCCGCAGGGCGAGAATCTGGAGTTCAATTCGCTGCTGGCATCGACCGAGAACGTTCCGCAGGATCACGTGGTGGCTTTTCCCGGATCGAGCATTCCGCTGGCCAACAGCTCGGCGGCATTCACCTCGCCGACACGCAGTTGGGTGATGGGCGGACCGGGGTACGGTAGCGGCGCGGGGCGCTGGATCGGCGCCAAGACGATCAAAGTGCCACTCCGTCCCGACAGTTCGCACGACGTGGAGGCCATGATCAAGGCCGGCCCGAATGCCGGCGCGTTCTATGTCTGCAATCCCAATAATCCAACCGGCACGCTCACGCCGAGGAGGGATTTGGAATATATCCTGGCCAATAAACCGAAGGACGCGGTGTTGATCGTCGACGAGGCGTATGTGCATTTTTCAGGCATGGAAAACTCGTCGATGGATTTCGTGAGAGACGGCAAAGACGTGGTGATTCTGAGGACGTTCTCGAAGATTTACGGGATGGCCGGACTTCGCGCCGGCGCGGCGTACGGGCGTCCGGACCTGGTGGCCAAGGTGCGCGAATTCGGCGGCTCGGGATTTATGCCAGTGACGGCGACGGCATGCGCCGCGGCGAGTCTGAAGCTGGGTGCGGCGCTGATCAAGGAGAGGCAGGGGATTAATAAGAAAAATCGCGACTTGGCATTTGAGCACCTGGAAAAAGCCGGCGTCAAGTATGTTCCATCCCTGACCAATTTCTTCATGATGCAGGTGAAGGGCATGACGGGGCAGCAGGTGGGGATGGCGATGGCGCAGCACAAGGTGCAGATCGGGCGCGTATGGCAGGAATGGCCGGACTGGGTGCGGGTGACGGTGGGAACGTACGAAGAGATGGGGAAATTCAACGCCGCGCTCGATAAAGTGATAGGGGAAGGGCCGGCCAAATCAAACGGGTGAGAGGAGCGGCCTCGCGGCCGCGGCTCATTTGATGATGTCGGGGGGAAAGATGTGGGTCATTGGCCTCCCGACCGGCGATTCCACGGGAAATCCGCTGGTACGCACGTTCCCGCGCAACGTGGCGTCGCCGATTTTCAGGAACATGGAAAGCTCGTCACCGCGCAACTGGACCTTGGGTAAGTCCTCATCCACCGGCAGCAGCACGATGTTGCCGGATGCCTGAAGCAAGCCGTTCCTGACCGTTACGCGATCCGCCGAGAGCCCGATCGGCTGGCTGGTGAGCACCACGCCGGCGCCATATCGCACCACGGTGTGGTCTTCGCGCGCGGGCAAAGTGGCGTGGACGCGCCCGCGCATCAGCAGCTCGCCGGTTTCGCGGTTGAACCGAGCTTCCTCGGCGTGCAAGACTACGCCGAAGACCCGCGCTTCGGCATGGCCGGGTTTCTCCGATACCAGTTCCACGCGATCGGTCTGCGCGAACGCGGGAGCGAGAAGCATCGCCAGCAGGAAAACCGATAGAGCCGGTCTCACGTGCGTCTCCTCCTGGCACGATTATACGACTACTGCGGATTGATCAGCGTAATGTTGAGGATGATGGTAAAGCTTTGCGGCGTGCTGGACTCGCCATTGGCATTCATACCCACGTAGATGTCGACTGGGCCAGTGCTGCTGTCGGCGGTTACGGCGAAGGGGAGAGCTCCCTGGTCGAGCAACTCAATGGAGTCATTCACATTCGGGCCGCTGATATAGACGGAGCCATCGGGAAAACTGCAAACCGGTTGGCTGGCGCATTGCGCCAGCGCCGCAGTAGTGGCGGCCGAGTACGCGCCGGTGATTTGCACTTGAGCCTGCCCCTCCTCGCCGGGATTGACAGCCTCCACGCTGATGTCGGCAGTTCCGTCGTACGGTCCCTGGTTGGCGCCGGGCGCGACTCCGCCTACCGTCAGGGTGATGGTGAAATTGTTGTTTCCGTTAGCCGTCACTTTAATGCTGGCATTGGCGCCCAGAGCCGTGTAGCCGTTCGGGTCCGTCAGGGGCGCGTTGTAAGTGCCGGTCACTTTTACCGGCGGCGCCAGGTTAGTCGCCACCATGCTGGTAGCGCCTGGGTTCGATCCGTTGTAAGTGGTGTCGAGATAGGAGTCGACAAAGAGCCCGCTGTTTCCTCCGACGGTGAGGCACGCCTTGGCGATTGCCTTGGCATTGGGTCCAGGCGAAAACATGGCGCTGATGTTATCCATCGTGCCGCCCAACGTGGCGTCGGCTGTATATTTGGCGTAAGCGGCATCGGAAACGAGTGTGCCCTGGGCATCGGCGGGCGCGGGGTCGGAAGCCTCTTCGGTAAAACTGTCTTCGCCGTTGGCATTGCCCGTGAGCGGGTAAAGATGGCCGGCTTTTACCGAATTCTTAAAGGCCACGCTCAGGTAAGTTCCGCCATTCGGGCCGCAGCTCCCACCGCCTTCCATGAAAGCCGCGAGGCCTTGCGATCCGGCCTGGGGAGGGTTGAGTTCGGTGGTTTCCAGCGTGGGGTTGCCCATATATCCCACGTTCTCATCGCCGCTGAACTGAAAATACGGATTCTTTTTAAGCGCCTCCTGGGTTTTCGAGACGCAGTTCGCAAGCACGATTTTAGAGCCGCTGCACACGCTGAACGACTTGCTGGGGGCGATATTCCTGACTTTGAGATAGCTCTCTCCGGCATCTTTGTACTGATTCACTAAAAGCACCATGAGAGGCACGCCGAAGCGGTCTTCATCGCCGGCGGTTTTGGAATAGTAATACCCGAAGTAAGCGTTCGTGGCGCCGGGCGGAACGAAGGCGGTTTTGAATCCGGTTTTGCCCTGCATGCTGTAACTGAAGCCGGCATAGAGAATGGAGCTGGTGGTGAGCGGCTGAAGGTTGGTGTTGTTGGGATAGACGGCCACATAGCAGGCGGCGCCGATACAGGCGAATCCGGAATTGCCGGCCATCGCGCCAAGCTGGCTCGCGGAGCAGGACGGGCAGGTGTCACCGCTGAGGAAATAATAGCCCTGGTCGTCCCTGCCGCCCTGCGTCTCCATGATGATCGTGCCGTATTTGGTGAAGGTCTTCAAGGAAGCCACGGTGGCGGCGGCGCCATCGAGTTGCTCGATTTTTCCGGTGAAGTAAGGGCATTGCGAACCGCCCAGTACATTGGCGACATCGTTTTGAGCGGTGAATCCCCAGAGCGTGCTCGGCGCCCAAACCAAAACCTGATCGCTCCAGACGATGTCGCGGGCATTGCTGGGGCAGACGGGAGCCTCCTCGGGTTCATCGCCCGCGCCGGCACGGGGTGCGCCGCCGGGCGGGGGTTGGGCGGCTTGCGCTTGTGCGGCGTCAGCGCGATCCATGGCTAGGGCGGGAACCGGACCCGGAGCCTGGGTAGTTACGTTCTGGAATTGCTCGGCGGCATCGACGAGGGGCACGTTTACGGGAACACCGGAATTGGTCCGCACGTAAATCGACAATCCGTCGGCCGCCAGACCGAACGGCTGCGCGGTCAGTTCGACAGGCGGTGAGAGGAGTTTTCGCAGCGCCATCAGGGTTTGCGTTCGCGCCCACGCGGTGTCGCCGTACTGCGCGATATTCTGCCACGCCTGCAAAGCCACGTTTTCGACCGACGAGATCTGCTGCATATCGGCCGTAGTGGCCGGTTCGGCGACCTGCACGGCAAATCCGGGAGAGAGAACGGTGGCCCCGCCGGCGGTCGCCTGGATGACCATCGGGATTGTGCCGGCGGAGGCCTGATTGATGGAGATCACGCAGGAATCGTCTCCATTGGACGCCGGTTTGAGGGTGCAGAGTGCCGCGCCTTGCGGCTGCGCGTTGTCGTCGGCCTGGAAAAGCTGGACATCGGCAAGGGTGTCGTTGGCGGTGAATTGTTGCGGGCTGAGTTCGACGGTCACGTTAGTAGCGGTACCGGCCATGACCACTTTGGGAGTCGCGGTGGGAGCGTTGGAGAGCTCACACGTCATACCGGCGGGGTCGCTGGAATTGAGCTGATAATTGCCGGGGCTCGATTGCTGGACGCGCACCATGGTACAGAGGCCGGTATTGGCGGCGCCGAGTTGCACTGCGAACGGATTGGTGAGGCCGGCCAGCACGATCCCTTTCGCCTGGGCGGAAAACGTCTGGGCGGTCCAGTTGAGGGTCAGACTGGAAAGCCATCCCGGCGCCTGGCCGGTAGCATCCTGGTAGGTCCAGATGTTGCCCCCCGGCTGGACGGTAAAAGCGCTGATCGGGAAGTTGGCGATGAAGTTGCCCACCGCGAAATTGACGTAGGACGAATCGCTGGTGGCGAGCCCGCTGAAGGTGCCTTGCAACGAATAGCTATCGGTCCCGGAGGGGTTGACATCAATGGATACCGAATTGACCGTAATGCTGGGAGATTGCGCCGCCAGGGATGCCGCCAGCGCGAAGATGGCGGCCATGAGAACCAGGAACCGGGAAACCATTTGCACACGATTATCATGTTCCGAGGAGGAGCCAGTACTCCGAAAATACGCTGGTTTCCAGCGCGCCCATCCGTTCCGATGTTCTGGCGTTGCCGTGGAGGCCTAAGACTTCATCGCGAGTATGGGAGTCGTGCATCCGACTCGAAAATGACGCCCCCAAAAACCTGCGGCATCGGCCAGGATTGCCTGCCCTTCGTCATGCGCGCCGCGGCGGGTATCTTACGGTCACTTCAGGGATTTAGACAAGGCACACCAGGCACCGCGGTTGTGCTTCCCCACAGCCATTCGCTATAATCGTGCGAATCGAGCAGGGGTGGACCGGGAGAAGCTCTCCAGAGAAAAGCCCCTGTCTGCGTCACCATCTAAGTTCGCGACTGAAAGATTTAACCATGCTCCGCACACCGCTTCCCGATCCCATCGTCTGGAAATCCGAACTGTTGTTCCGCGGAGTGAAGTACACACCGGAACTCAGCGAAGCCGTGGCGGAAGGCGCCGCTCCGGGATATTGGCCGTATCGCAAGGTCGAAACCGGCGGCTCCGGAAAGTTCCTCCCGGTGCCCTACCTGTTTCAGTTGGGAAAGGCGGTGGCCCGGGTGCGGGTACACGATGCCGGCGCTTTC
Source organism: Bryobacteraceae bacterium (assembly GCA_035509055.1). Taxonomy (GTDB): domain Bacteria; phylum Acidobacteriota; class Terriglobia; order Bryobacterales; family Bryobacteraceae; genus PALSA-129. Next base: position 169,179 of record DATJMA010000071.1, read on the forward strand.
GAAGTGCGCCGCGACGGTTCGGGCTTCGCGCTTTGGGACGGGGGCAGGCAATTGTGCGCTGTGGAGTTCGTGCGCGCGCATTCCTGGCAATCGTTCCGCACCACCGATGGCGCCAGCTACATGGATGCCGGGGTGGAGCAACTCGGTGACATGCTGGTGGTGAACCTGACGCCGGGATGCGAGTACTTCCTGACGAAATCGGGCTGCTCGTTCTGCGGGTACGGACGCTTCAGCCCGCGCACGCAGGCCCTGGGCCAAATCCCGGGAGTCGTCCGGCCGGCCGCCAAGGCGCTCGACCGCTTCAAAGAGGTGATGACTTATGCCGCCGGCACTGGCGAGGCACGCCACGTATATATTGTCGGCGGATCGGCGTTATCGGTGGAAGACGAGGCAGAACGGTTTCTGCCAGTGATTGAGATCGCCCGCAAGTGCGTGGGCGACAGACTGCGCGTGACGGCCGGCTCGGGCGCGGTGGATCTCGCCGGTTCCCGGCGGTACCGTGACGCGGGCGCGGATAGCTGCTGCTACAACCTGGAGACCTGGGACGCGGCTACGTTCGAGGCAGCCTGCCCCGGGAAAGCCAAGTACATCGGCCGCGACCGCTGGATTCAAGGGCTGGTGGATGCCGTGGAGGTTTTCGGCCACGGCAACGTCGCGTCGGCTTTTGTCGCGGGTCTGGAAATGCGTCCTCCCGCGCCCGGCATGAGCGAAGACGCGATGCTCGCCAGCATCCGCGAAGGCGCCGAGTTCCTGCTTTCCCGCGGCATCATGCCTCTCTATTCGCCGCTGTGGCCGGTGGAAGGAACCGTCTACGGTCCGAAGGACGGAATTTCCTCCGAACTGTATTTGCAACTCGAAGCCGAGGTGTACCAACTGCGCGCGGCGCATCGATTCCCCGTTCCCGGGTGGCTGATATGCCCGGGATGCTCCTACATGCTGCTGGAAGTGGATTTCGACGTGGCGTTCGGGCTGGCTCCCGGGTCCGGACTACAGCCGGAGAGCGGGCCAGGATCGAACCACGCGGCGTTGAGCCATGCAATCCACCGGAACTAGCGCCAATGCGGCATCGGCTGGCGTCAGCCTGCGCGCGCATTTTGAAATGATGCGTCCCGCCAATACCGTCACGGCGCTGGGCGACGTTCTGGCCGGATTCGCCGTGGCGGGACTCGCCGGGCTGGAAAAATTGCCCTGGCTCCTGGCTGCGGGGATGGCCCTCTATGCCGGCGGCGTCACCATGAACGACTTTTTCGATCGCCGCCTGGATGCCGCCGAGCGGCCCGAGCGACCCATCCCTAGCGGCAGGGCCGGCGCGCGCAGCGCGGCATTTCTGGGAATGGCGCTGCTGCTCGCTGGAGTGGCGTGCGGCTTCCGCGCGGCGCCGGTGAGCGGCGCGATCGCCGGGGCGCTGGCATCGCTGGCCTTAGCGTACGATGCAGTTTTCAAGCACATTCCTCTGGCCGGACCGCTAGCCATGGGAAGCTGCCGCGGGCTCGACCTGCTGTTGGGAGTTTCGGCGAACGGAGGTGCCCTGGCTGCACGCTGGTACGTGGCGGCCATTCCTTTGGCGTACATCGCGGGAGTCACGCTGTTGAGCGCGGGCGAAGTGCACGGCGGAAGCCGCTTGCGGGCCGGTTTTTCCGCCGGCTTGTTGCTGGCGGCATCGTTGGGCGCGCTCGTTATGGGCGCCTCCTCGGGCATGCGCATCGCTTCGGTGTGCGTCCTGCTTGCGCTTCTCGCGTGGCGGGTGGGACCGGCATTTTACCGGGCTTGCGCGAATCCCGACGGTTCGCGGATTCGCGCAGCGGTGAGAGCCGGGGTAATTTCGCTCGTCTTCCTCGACGCCTCGATCGCGGCGGCGTGGCAGGGCCTCTGGTATGCTCTCGGAATGGTGGCACTGGTGGTTGTCGCCTCGCATCTGGCACGGTTGTTTCCGGTCGAGTGATTATGGAATCCATTCGCCAGCGCATTTCGGTCCCTTTCGGGTACGATGTCCATTTCACGTCGGACTTGTTCCGCGCCGGAAATCCGCTGCTGGCATCCCTGGCCGACCGCACGTACCGGATGTTGTGCGTGATCGATAGCGGCGTGGCAGAAGCCCATCCTTCGCTCGCGGGGCGGATCGAAGAGCATTGCCGGGACCAGGAACTGCAGCTCGCTGCCCCGCCCATCGTCGTGCCCGGGGGGGAGCGCGTCAAGAATACGCACCAATATGTGGACGCGCTCCACGCCGCCATCTTTGAGTTTGCGATCTGCCGCCACTCCTACCTGATGGCGGTGGGAGGCGGCGCGGTTCTGGACATGGCCGGTTATGCGGCGGCCACGGCGCATCGCGGCGTTCGCCTCATCCGCCTGCCAACCACCGTGCTCTCGCAGAACGATTCGGGAGTAGGGGTCAAGAACGGTATCAACGCCTTTGGCCGGAAGAACTTCCTGGGAGCGTTCGCCCCGCCGCACGCCGTCATCAACGATTTCGAATTTCTGACCACGCTCCACGCTCGCGATTGGCGCGCCGGCACCGCGGAGGCTGTGAAAGTGGCGTTGATCAAGGATGCCACCTTCTTCGATTTTCTGGAGAACGAGGCTGCGGCGCTGGCGGCGCGCGACATGCGGCCCATGCAACGGCTGATCGCCCATTGCGCCGGCATGCACGTGCGCCACATTCAATCGAGCGGCGATCCGTTTGAGACGGGCTCGTCTCGCCCGCTCGATTTCGGCCATTGGGCGGCACACAAGCTGGAACAACTGACGAACTACGAATTGCGCCACGGGGAAGCGGTAGCCATCGGGATCGCTCTCGACACTACCTATTCCTATTTGGCCGGCCTGCTCGACGAAACCGGCTGGCGGCGGACCATCGGGCTGCTCACCGCGCTCGGTTTCGATCTGTCGCTGCCGGAAGGGAGCCTGCTCCCGGACCGCGACAATCCGCGATCGCTGTTGAGCGGCTTGAAGGAATTCCGGGAACATTTGGGCGGCCCGCTGACGGTAATGCTGCTAAAGCGCATTGGCGAGGCCGTGGAAGTCAACGAAATGTCGAACGAATTGCTGCTGGAGAGCGCGCGGCTTCTCCATGAGGCCGTGCGCGATTCGCGCTGCAATCCCGTGGAAGCGAGGAATCAATGAGTGTCAAGTGTCCTATGAACACGCGGCAGCTCGTGGATGAATACTTCATCGAGAACCGCACCCGGCTGCTGGACATTGCAGCCTTTCTGGATCGTCTGGATCGCTCGAACGAGGACCGGCAGGCAGACGATTTCCGCATGCGCGCTTTCCGCCAGGGCCTGCGCGAACTTCTCAGCGAGGAACCGGGCCGCATCGAGCGCGTTCAAATGCTGTTGAGCGACCGGACCACGGAGCTTCGCGAACGGCTGGACCGCAAGGGTGCTTTTGGCGCGTACAAGCCGGAGGGGGAGGCATTCTGATGCAATATATCGAGACCCACGCCCACATGATTTCGCGCACCACCGACGACTACCAGCACATGGCCATGGCCGGCTGCGCGTGCCTGACCGAACCGGCTTTCTGGGCCGGCTGGGACCGGAAGTCGGCCGACAGCTTCGAGGATTACTTCCGCCAGCTCACCGAATTCGAACCCGCGCGCGCCGCCCAATACGGCATCCGCCACTATACCTGGCTCTGCCTGAACCCGAAGGAAGGCGAAGACCGGACACTCGCCCGCGAAGTGGTGCGCCGCATTCCGAAATTCCTGGATCGCCCCAACGTGCTGGGCATCGGCGAGATCGGAATGAACCGCGTGACGCGCAACGAGGTGGATACCTTCCTCGACCATACGGAGCTCGCGCTGGAGCACCAGCAGCTCATCCTGATTCATACACCCCACCTGGAAGATAAACACAAGGGCACGAAGGTGACCATCGAGAGCCTGCTCCGGTTTCCGCGCCTCCAGCCCTCCCGGGTTCTCATCGACCACGCCGAAGAGCACACGGCCGGCATGATTCTGAGCGAAGGCTTCTATACGGGCCTCACTCTGTATCCCAACACCAAAGTCTCGCTCGCGCGCGCGGTCGATATAGTCGAGCGCTATGGGCCGGATCGCGTGTGCGTGAACTCGGCCTGCGATTGGGGTCCCAGCGTGCCGCTGGCGGTTCCGCAATTCATGATGGAAATGCGCCGCCGCGGACACACACCGCAGACCATCCGCCGCATCGTGTTCGAAAACCCCATATCTTTCCTCTCCCAGTCGCCCCATTTCCAGTCGCCGGTGCCCGAAGAGCAATCGGCGCTGGTGGCCTGACTTTGTCATGTATTGGGATGGCGGCAAGCATCAGCTGACGTACTGCACCAACATTCATCCCGCCAACGGCTGGCCCGAAGTAAGGGCCAACCTGGCGCAATACGCTCCGGCGTTGAAGTCGCGCTTCGCGCCGGACGCGCCTTTCGGCCTCGGACTCCGGCTGTCGGCGGCGGAAGCGCGCCAACTCCTCTCCGGCGATTGCCTGCGCGAGTTCCGCGATTTTCTGACCGCCAACGGCCTCTACGTGGCATTGATCAACGGCTATCCGTACGGCCATTTTTCGGGAGAGCCGGTGAAGGCGCAGGTCTTCGCGCCCGATTGGCGAACGCCGGAGCGCCTCAACTACACGCTCGACCTGATCGCCATCCTTTCGGCACTCCTTCCGGAGGGTAGCGATGGCGGCGTCTCCACCGTCCCGCTGTCCTATAAGCCGTGGATCGACGGCAGGGACAACGATGTCCGGGCGATCGTCCGCAACGTTGCGGAAGTATGCCGGCAACTGGTTCTCGCGCGCCGCGAGAGCGGCCGGATGATTCACCTGGATATCGAGCCCGAGCCGGACGGTCTGCTGGAGACCACCGGCGAGACGGTGGCCTTCTTTACAGAGCGTCTGCCGGATTGGGGCGCGCCGGTGCTGGCGGAAGGCTTGGGTTGCCCGCTCGAGGAGGCGTGTTCGCTGCTCCGCGAGCACGTGCGCGTCTGCTACGATACCTGCCATTTCGCGGTGCAGTTCGAAGATCCGGCCACCACGCTGGGCGCATTCGCCGCGGCGGGCGTGAAACTGGGACGCGTGCAGGTCAGTTCCGCGCTCGCCGTGCCGCTCGAGGCCGGCGCGCCCGGCGCCGGGTCGTTGGCTCGCCTGCGGGAAATGAACGATGCCGTCTATCTGCATCAGGTGGTGGAGCAGCGGCGCGACGGCAGTTTGCGGCGCTACCGCGATCTTCCCGAAGCCCTCGCGCGGCCGCTCGACCGCGAAGCCATCGAGTGGCGCATCCATTTCCACGTGCCGCTGTTCGCGCCCGATTTCGGCGGCCTCGGTTCCACCCGCGAGGCTATCCGCCGCACTTTTCAGGCGAATCCGGCAGCTACCCATTTTGAAATCGAGACCTATACCTGGAGCGTGCTGCCCGCGAACCTGCGTTTTGGTTTGGGCGATTCCATCAGCCGCGAGTACGCCTGGGTCCTGGACGAATTGTGCGCAAAACCGTCGTCATAAACGTGGTCGGGCTCACGCCTTCGCTGATTGGCGCGAGCACGCCGGCGCTCGCCGAATTCCAGCGCCGCGGGAGGATGGCGGCCATCGAACCCGTGATTCCGGCGGTGACCTGCAGCGCGCAGGCCACTTACTTTACGGGGGTCTATCCCGACCGGCACGGCATCGTGGCCAACGGCTGGTATTTCCGCGATGAATGCGAGGTACGATTCTGGCGGCAATCGAACAAGCTGGTGGAAGCGCCCAAAGTCTGGGACATGGCGCGCGCGCGCGATTCTAAATTCACCTGCGCCAATCTCTTCGGCTGGTACAACATGTACTCCACCGCCGATTACTCCGTGACTCCGCGCCCGATGTACCCAGCCGACGGCCGGAAAATTCCGGATGTTTACTCCGAGCCCGGGGGGCTGCGGGGCGAATTGCAGGCGCGCTTCGGGCAGTTTCCGCTGTTCCACTTCTGGGGCCCGGCTGCCTCCATCGAATCGAGCCAATGGATCGCTAATGCGGCGCTCTATGTAGACGAAAAGCACGACCCAACCCTTACGCTGATTTACCTGCCGCACCTCGACTACAACCTTCAGCGCCTCGGGCCCGGCGATCCGCGCCTGGCGCGCGATCTCGGCGAGATCGACAGCCAATTCGAGAAACTTCGGGGCCATTATGAAGCCCGCGGCGCGCGTGTCCTGCTGATTTCGGAATACGGCATCGAGCCGGTCTCTTTGCCCATCCACATCAATCGCCTGCTGCGCGAAAAGGGACTGCTGCGGGTGCGCGAGGAACTCGGCAGGGAGTTGCTCGATGCCGGCGCCAGCGCGGCGTTCGCCGTGGCGGACCACCAGATCGCGCATATCTACTTGAACGACCCCGCGCAAGCCGGCCGCGTTCGCAGCCTGGTCGAGTCGCTGCCCGGTGTGGATGCCGTGCTGGACGAGGCCGGCAAGAAAGAGCAGCGGCTCGGCCATCCGCGCTCGGGAGAGTTGATTGCCATTGCCGCCCGCGGCGCATGGTTTACTTATTACTACTGGCTGGACGACCGGCGCGCCCCCGATTTTGCCCGCACGGTGGATATCCACCGGAAGCCCGGCTATGATCCCGTGGAACTGTTCCTCGATCCGCGTCTTCCCGCGCCGAAGGTGACCGTGGGGCTCAAACTGGCGAAAAAGCTGCTCGGCTTCCGTTACCTGATGGATGTGATTCCGCTGGACGCGTCGCTGGTGAAGGGTTCGCACGGGCGCCCGCCGGCCTCGCGCGCCGAAGGGCCGTTGTGCGTTACGTCCGAAATCGGGCTGCTGGACGCAGACTCGCTTCCCGCCGGCGCGATTTGCAACCTGATCCTGAACCACCTGACAAAGGAAATATGAGACCGGATCCCAATCAAATTGTCGAATTGAGCAGCGCTTTCTACGGGTCGGCCATTCTGTTCACGGCTTCCGACCTCGGCATATTCGGAGCCTTGTCGGCGGGAGCGAAAACCGCGCCGCAACTGGCGGATGAATTGAAGCTGGATGGCCGCGCCGCGCGCATCCTGCTGGATGGCTGCGTCACCCTCTCGTTGTTGGATAAATCGCCGCAGGGCCTGTATTCCAATACGCCCGCATCGGCGATGTTTCTGGTTCCGGGCGGTCCGGGCGATCTGTCGTCCGCCATCCGCTACAACCGCGATGTCTACCCCGCCTGGGGACGGCTGGCCGATTTCGCCCGCAGCGGTAAACCCGTGGAACGGCCCGAACTGCACCTCGGCGAAGACGCGCAGCGCACCCGCACGTTTGTGCTCTCCATGCACGGCCGCACGCTGGGCATCGGCCGCGCCATCGTTCCCATGCTCGATTTGAAAGGCCGCCGGCGCCTGCTCGACGTTGGGGGCGGGCCCGGCACATGGTCTGTGCTGATCGCGCAAGCGCACCCCGAAATCCATTGCAAGGTGCTCGACCTGCCGCCGGTAGCGGCCATCGCCGCGGAACTGATCGCCCGGCAGGGCATGTCGTCGCGCGTGGAGACGCTCCCCGGAAGTTATCACGACACGCCGTTCCCAGCGGACGTGGACGTGGTGAACTTCTTCGGCATGCTGCACCAGGAATCGCCGGAGAACATTCGCAAGCTGATGCGCAAGGCGTACGACGCCCTCCAGCCGGGTGGCCTGGTGCAGGTGCTCGACATGATGACCGACGCCACCCGCACCGAGCCCCGCTTTTCCGCGCTGTTCGCGGTGAACATGGCGTTGACTACGCAAAACGGCTGGGTCTTTTCGGATGCGGACCTGCGATCGTGGATGGAAGAAGCGGGTTTCGTCGATTTCGCCTGCCGCCCCGTACCGCCGCCGATGCCGCATTGGCTGGCCACCGCGAGAAAGCCGGCCTGAGGATTCGCCATGCCGCCCATCAGTTCCCAACTCCTGCCCGAATTCACGCACGAAATGGCCGGGACGCGCAAAGCCATCGAGCGCATTCCGGAGGACAAGCTGGACTGGCGCCCGCACCCGCGGTCTGCCGCCATGGGCCGCCTGGGGGTGCATCTGGTCGAACTGGCCGGGTTCGCCTCGCGCGTGCTCGCATCGGAATCGTTCGACATGCGGCCCGCGGGCGCGGCGCTGCCGCCGCTCCAATTAGGATCGCGGGCTGAAATTTTGGCAGCGTTCGACCGCAACCTTGCCGCTGCCAAGGCGGCAATGGCAACGACTGAAGACGCTGCGTGGACGGCGCCATGGACGCTCCTGTCGAACGGCCTGGTGGTGTTCCAGTTACCGCGGCTCGCGGTGCTGCGAAGCTCGGTTTTGAATCATTCCATTCATCATCGCGCGCAACTCACGGTTTACCTGCGTCTGCATGACGTTCCCGTGCCGGCATTGTATGGGCCCTCGGCAGACGAGTAACTTGTGCCCTAATTCCGCAAATACCCGCTGGTCAGCGATTGCTGGCATTCCAGCAATTGCCGCGGCGTTCCCTCGAACATCACCCGCCCGCCCTTGTTGCCGCCCTCCGGACCCATATCGACGATCCAATCGGCATTCTTCACAATCGCCAGGTTGTGCTCGATCACGATCACGGTATTCCCGGCATCCACCAGCCGGTTGATAATCGCCAGCAGATGGCCGATATCCGACATATGCAGCCCGGTGGTGGGCTCGTCCATCACGTACACGCTGCCTTTCTTGTGCAGTTCGCCGGCGAGCTTGAGGCGCTGGCATTCGCCGCCCGATAAGGTACTCAGAGGCTGCCCCAGTGTCAGGTAGTCGAGCCCGACGTCGCTCAAGGCTTGCAATTTGCGCATTACCTCGTTTCCTACATGTTTGGCCTCGAAGAATTCCAGCGCTTCGCGAACCGGCATGTTCAAAACGTCGGAGATCGATTTACCGTGGAACCGGTAAGCCAGCACTTCATCTTTAAAGCGCTTGCCGCCGCAGATTTCGCACGGCGATTTGACCTCGTCCAGGTATGCCAATTCCGTGTAAATGACGCCCAACCCCTGGCAATTCTCGCACGCGCCTTTCGAGTTGAAACTGAACAGCGCCGGGTTCACCTTGTTGACCTTGGCAAAAAGCTTGCGGACTTCGTCCAGGATTCCCGTATAGGTTGCCGGGTTCGACCGGCTCGAAACCCCCACCGGGGTTTGATCGATCACGATGGCGTCCGGATGCTGCCGCAGAAAACTCTGATGGATGAGCGAGCTTTTGCCGGACCCGGCCACCCCGGTCACCACAGTCAGGACGCCCTTCGGTATGACGACGCTGACGTTCTGGAGATTATTGGCCTTCGCTTTTGTAATGGGCAGTTTGCCTTTCGCGGCGCGGAACCCGGATTTAATCGGAAGCGCTTCTTTCAGGTGCCGGCCCGTCAGGGTATCGGCTTTCAACAGATCGGTGTAACTGCCTTCGAAAACCACTGTCCCTCCGCGGGTTCCGGCGTGCGGCCCGAGATCCACCACGTGGTCCGCCACTTTGATGACGTCGGGGTCGTGTTCCACCACAATCACTGTGTTGCCTTTGTCGCGCAGCTTTTGCAGAAGCTCATTCAAGCGGTGGACGTCGCGCGGGTGCATTCCGATACTGGGTTCGTCGAAGACGTACAGTACGTCCACGAGGCTGCTGCTCAGGTGTTTGACCATCTTGATACGCTGCGATTCTCCGCCCGAAAGCGTATCGGTTTCGCGGCTCAAGCTCAGGTATTCCAGGCCGATATTGATCATGTGGCGGAGTCGATCGACGAGCGAGTCGACCATTGGCGCGGCCACGGGATCCTGGATCTTTCGGATTACTTCGATCAGTTCATCCACTTCCATCGCCGCCATTTGAGCGATGTTATAACCGTTGATCCTGCAAGCCAGCGCCGCCGGATTGAGCCGCGCGCCTTTACAAAGGGTACACGGCCCATAAGTCATGTAAGGCGCCACCGACTTTTGTGTGCGCGCGGACATAGCTTTCAGGTCTCGCGTGATGTACTTGTGCGCGAACCGGTCGACAATGCCTTCCATGGAGATATTGATCGCTTTGCCGCCCATCTTTACCTTGACCTTATAAGGTTTTCCGTGAAGCAGCAATTCCATCTCTTCGTGGCTGTAGTCGTCCAGTTTCTTGTTGAGATCGAACAATCCCGATTGCGTCAGAATATTCCATCCCCAACTATCCACGGCATACTCCGGGAACAAGATCGCCCCGCTCCTGAGGGATTTGGAGGTGTCCAGAAACTTCTCCAGATCGACCCCGATCTTGCGCCCCAGTCCGTTGCACTCCGGGCACATGCCTTGCGGATCGTTGAACGAAAACGCATTGGGATAGCCGGCGAACGGCTGCCCGATGCGCGAGAACATCAGGCGCAACACCGAGAATATATCGGTGATGGTCCCCACCGTGGATTTGGAGCCGCCGCCCAGATGTTTCTGGTCGACCACGATGGCCATGCTTAGATTTTCGATGGCGTCCGCGTCCGGTTGCGCGTACCGCGGCAGGAAATTGCGCACGAACGTACTGAAGGTCTCATTCAACTGGCGGCGCGCTTCGGCGGCTATCGTGTCGAAAACAATCGACGACTTGCCCGACCCGGATACGCCCGTGAAGAGCGTGATTTTGCGCTTCGGAATGCGCAGGGAAACGTTTTTCAGGTTGTTCTCCCGGGCGCCGCGGATGGTTATATATTCCTGGGACAAAATTCCCTCCTGTTTGTCCCCCGCGGTCCCGGTTCTCCACATTGAGTGGCCGAGACCGCCAGGGAGTGGTACTCGTGATCAGTGTGACCAGCGCGCCAGTTGCGTGATTTGAATGAGATTCCCGCAGGTATCCTTGACCATCGCAATGGTTGCGCCGGTGACGTCGGTGGGGGCCATGGTGAACTCGCCGCCGCGGCCCTTGATCCCCTCGTATTCGCTTTTGATATCGTCGGTGAAAAAGTTGGCCGCCGGCTGGCCCTGCTGAAACCTGGCTTGCTGATACGCCTTGGCCGCGGGGTTGTCGTTGAGCGCCAGTTGCAGTTCGGTGCCGTTTGGTTCCTCGGCCGACGCCACGGTCAGCCACCGGTAGGGCCCCTGGCTGAAATCGCCTTTTTTGGCGAATCCCAGCACGTCGGTATAGAAGTGCAGGGCTTTTTCCTGGTCGTCCACATATACGCTGGTCAATTTGATTTTCATTTTGTTTCTCCTTTTATCGTCGCGCGGTTTTGAGTCCGCGCCGTCCTCTCTTGTACTTTCCTTGCCTGGGTGCCGGTTTCGCTCCGAACACCGTTTCCACCCTTTGAATATACGTATAAACGCATATGCGTGTCAAGGAATATAATCACTCGGAAGCAAATTGTGAGTTTTGGTACGGTTTCACGCGCCATCCGAGGGCATCGCGATCAGGATTCACTCGCTATTTACAGATGGGGGGGCAAATCTCATCGCATGCGCCGCACGCACCGCCTGATATTCCTATCTCTGGCAATGCTCACCGCTCGAATGGCGGCTTGGGCCGCGCCAACTGCGTCCCGGTGCGACATCGATAACCAGGGTGTTACCGGCATTGTCGACGTGCAGTCGATGGTCAATGAAGCTCTCGGCGTCGCGCCGCCCGCCAACTTACTGGTGAACGGCGTCTCGGCAACCGTCGCCGACGTGCAGACGGTAATTAACGCCGCCCTCAATCTGGGATGCGCGGCCGATCTGGTTACCGGGCCGCCGGCCGTTACCGATTTCAACCCGAAATCCGGGCCGGCCGGTACCGTCGTGACCGTCACTGGCGGCAATTTCGGCGTAGCTCCGCAGGTTTTCCTGCCTCAACAGGGCGGTGGCACGATTTCGCTGCCTCTTTCCAGCATGACGCCCACTACTCTGTCCTTCATAATCGCCAGCGGCGCGGCATCGGGCATCATCACGGTCTCCAACGGCCCCGCCAGCGCATTTACGGGTTCTTCTTTCACGGTGACAGCGGCGAACACTTTCACCCTCACGGCCTCCCCGGCATCCGTCACGCTGATTCAAGGCCAAACCGTGGCGTATGCCCTCCAACTGAGCACCAGCGACGGATTCAATCAACTCGCGCAGCTCAATGTCACCGGCCTCCCCGCGGGAGTCACGTCCGCCTTTGCGCCCGCATCCATCGCGCCCGGGCAGACGTCGGTTCTCACCCTGACCGCGCCTGCCAATCAGCCCACGGGAACGGCCACGCTCTCGCTCGCGGCATCCGCCATGGTCGGCGGAATTCCGGTCTCGCAAGCTGCGCCTGTGTCGCTCGCGATTGCCGCACCTACCACATCGCTGTCAGGCCGCACCGTAGTGGCCGATCCTCCGCAAACCCCACTCGCCGGAGTCACCATCAGGACCCTGGGGCTCGACGGCAATGGCAACTCCACCGGTTGCACGGGCTTTTCGGCGGTCAGCGACGCGGCGGGGAACTTCGCCATCACCAATCTGCCCCTGTCCTGCACCGGACCGCAACTAATCGGCTTCGACGGCACCACCGCTACCAATCCGCCCGGCAAGTACGCGGGAGTCAATCTGGTTTTTACGCTGGCCAGCGGCCAGGTGACCGTCTCGCCGGTGCTCGTGCATCTGCCGCGCATCGATAACGTCGAAACCTTCATGGTCCAGCAGAACGCCGCCGCCAATCAGAGTTACGCTTTCACCACTATCCCCGGTCTGAGCCTGACGGTCTACGCCGGCACGACGTTCACCATGGCGGATGGAACCCAGCCCAATCCGTTCCCACTGGCCGCCGTGCAGGTCCCGGTCGATCGCCTTCCGGACCTCAAGCCAAATGTGCCGACGATGGTCCGTGTGTTCATCGTGGCGTTTCAGCCCGCGAATACCGTGGCCAATCAACCGGTAGCCGTGTCGTTTCCGAACGTCACCAACGAGCCGCCGGGCGAGGACATGCCCCTGATGACCCTCGACCCGACCCATGGCACGATGGTGCCCTACGGTACGGGAGCCGTCTCGGCCGACGGCACGCAAATCGTCCCCGATGCCGACCCGATGCATCCCGGCCATTCATACGGGCTGGTGCATTTCGACTGGCACGGGCAGATGCCGCCGCCTAAGAATCAGACGAATCCGTGCCTTACCTGCGCGTTCCTTTCCGCCATTTTCGGCGATCCCGTGGATCTTTCTTCGGGACTTCAGGTCGTGTCCACGACCGACCTCTCGATTCAAGGATCGCTCGGCGGCATCGCCATCCAACGCGTCTATCGAACCCTTTCGAGCAACAATGGTTCCTTCGGCCTGGGCGACGAACTCGGATACGCCTGGGACCTGAGTGCCGCATCGCCCAACACCACTCAAGCCATCAATCTGATCCGCCCAGACGGCAATCAGTACCTCTTCAGCCGGCAAACCAATGGGACGCTCATCAACTCCTCGACTCCCTGGCTTCAAGGCGCGGTGATGACAACTACTGCCTCGGCCACCAATCTGCGCTTCCGGGAGGGAACCACCTTTCAGTTCACCGACTTCAGAGGCCTCTATCTCCTTACCTCCATCACGGACCGGAACGGCAACGCCATTACTTTGACCCCCGCGCAGATCAACCCTCCGCGCATCGCGCAAATCACCGATGCCGTCGGCAGGTCGTTCAATCTGACCTATGATTCCAGCGCCCACGTCGTTTCGGTAACCGATCCGATCGGCCGCAAGGTCACCTACACATATAACGCTTCCGGCACGCTGGCAACCATGACAGACGCCAACGGCGGCGTCACCAAGTATCAATACGACTCTCAGAACCGCATGACCAGCATGGTCGATCCGCGCGGGATCACCATGTTTCAAGACACTTTCGACGCCAACGGACGAGTCGCCCAGCAGGTCGCGCCCGATGGCGGCGTCTTGCAGTTCGCTTATACGGTCGCCAATTCGCTGGTGGCGACCAGTCCCGTGATCGCCACGGTAGTGACGGACGCGCTCGGTAATCAGACCACTTACCGCTTCAATATCCAGGGATTGTTGACCGACGTAACCGACCCGCTCGGTCAGACGAAGAGTTTCACACTGGCGCCGGGGACCAATCTCGTGATGCAGATCTCCGGCCCGGCACAATGCGACGTTTGTGGCCCTCCGGGGCGGGGAAGTGTCAGTTACACCTACGATGCCGGCGGTAACATGCTGACCGCAGCCGACGCCCTCGGCAACGTGACCAGCTTCACGTACGAGCCGGTGTTCAATCAGATCACTTCGATAACCGACCCTCTCGGCGGCAAGTCGGCGTTCGCCTACGATGCCGCCGGCGACCTGGTTACCTACACCGATCCAAACGGAAACGCCACCAACTTTGCCTACACTTCCAGTGGATTGGTTGTCCAGGCGACGGACGCTTTGGGCAACCACACGTCGTTCGCCTACGACACCTCTGCCAACCCGGTATCGGTGACGGATGCGCTCGGAAACGTCAGCACCACGGACTTCGACGCCGTTTCCAGGCCCACGTCCTCCACCGATCCCCTTCTGCGGCTCACCAAGGTCGCCTTTGACCCGCTCGACCGCGTGGTTTCGATTCGCGATCCGCGCGGCGCCACTACCCAGTTCGGCTATGATCCCGTAAGCAATCTCCTCACTCTTACCGACGCCCGCGGAAATACGACGCAGTTTACGTACGATTCCCTGAGCCGGCTCAAAAGCCGTACCTCGCCGCTCGGAACGGCAGAGGCTTTTCAGTACGATCTGAACGGAAACTTGTCCCAATATACAGATCGCAGGGGACAGGTCAGCACATATCAATACGATTCCCTCGATCGACTTGTGCGCGAGACGTATCAAGATGGATCGGTAGTGACAAGGTCGTACGATCCGTACAGCCGGTTGTTGTCGGTGAATGACTCGGCGGGAGGCATGTTCACATTCGGTTACGATGCGAATGGAAGCCTGATATCGCAGAGCGAGCCGGCGGGATCGCTGGTTTATACCCGCGACGCCCTCCGCCGCGTACTCACGCGCCAGGTCGCCGGCCAGAATACCGTCACATACTCGTATGACTCCGCCGGAGATATGCTCGGCGCTGCCATGGCGGGCGCGGGCGTCACTTATACCTACGATGGGCGGCGGCTGCCCTCGTCGGTATCGCGCACGAATGGGCTGAGCACCAAGTACACATTCGATCCTTTGGGCCGCCTCCTGTCGCTGACTCATTCGAAGGCCGCGGCTGTTCTGAATACCCAAACGTACAGTTACGATGCCGGCGGTAACATTGAGGGTGGAACTAACGATATCGGCCAACCGCTCATCACCCAGGCCGCTTCCGGGACCGTAGACCAGGCGAACGAACTGCTCAGCAACGGTCAGACCACTTACACGAGCGACGCTAACGGCAATCGGATCACCGAGACCGGCGCGTCGGGCACACTCACCTATGAGTGGGATTCCCGCAATCGCCTGGCATCCATTCAGAATGCGCAAGGCGGCGTAACCTCCTTTCGGTATGATTTCGCTGGCAATTTGACTGAGGTCGAATCCGCGGGAGTGCCCTCGGCGCAGTTCGTGGTGGACGACCTCACGAACGTGGCTTCCCTGACCGACAACGCCGGGCTCCCCTCGGCCGTTCTTTCGGGAAGGTCGATTGATTCCCACTTCGCAACCATTGACGCCAACAACAATGCAAGGTTTGGTCTGGGCGACTCGCTCGGAAGCACCGCCGCGGTGGCCGATGGCGGAGGCTCCTTGAGTTCGAAGCTGGACTATGAGCCTTACGGCCAAACCACCGGCGCAACCCCGGCTGCGTACCCATTTGCGTTTACCGGACGCGTACCGGTGAGCGGTAACGTACTCTATTTCCGCCGGCGCTACTATGACACTCTCACCCGGCGGTTTCTGAGCGAGGACCCGTCAGGTTTCGGGGCCGGAGATGCCAATCTCTACCGTTACGCCCTCAACAATCCTCTGGCCCGAACCGACCCCACGGGCTTGGACCCGGCGGGCCAATCGTCCCAATACTTATCGATACCGGTCAACTACGATCTCAACGGAAGCCAGAACCATACTTCCATCTACGATTATGGACAACCCGCAAACGGGGGAAGCGGATGGGACACTACTCTTCCAATTGATTCCACTCCGCCCGATTCAAACCAATTCGTGCCCAATGTTCCCGAGAAAACCGTGGGAGAGCCGCCCACCATTGGGGATTGGCTCCACGTTCGAATCCCGCTTGGGAATTGTACCTGCGTTGCCGGATCGGGGTTGCCCCCAAGCGAAGATCCGCTCCCTAGCGGGATCACACCCTCGGGACCGACCCACAAGGCCAGCAAAAAGAAACAGCCGGCATACACCACGCAGTTCGAACAGTGGTCGAGAAGCGAAAAGAAAAACGCCGTTATCCAACTTGTCTGTGGATTCTGATTTCGATGGAGCCGCCATTTGAGAAGTGTGAGCCAATTTCGATCCGCTAGCGCAAGCGATTTGCTGCTTCGCGTGGTTCGCGGCGTCGCCTGTCTGGGACTGTGTGCAACTCTCTTCGCCCAATCCCCCACCTCCTATCGCTATTTCTACGACGACGCCAACGAAGTTTATCGCGTCCTCGATTCCACCGGCACCCTCATCGAGTACACTTACGACCTTACCGGTAACATCACCAACGTCAGCCGAAGCTCCCTTCCTGCAAACCAGCTATCCATCCTGAACGTCGTGCCTTCCAATGCCATTGGTGGAACCATGATGACCATCCTGGGGCAGAATTTCAGCAGCGTCGCGTCGGGCGACATCGTCATGATCGGCGGCGTCGCCGCCACCGTGATTTCCGCCAGCGCCACGAAACTCGTCGTCATGGTGCCGCCTACGTCGACCGGCGGAATGGTCTCCGTGACGGTTGGCGGCGTGACCGCGACCTGGTCCAACACCGTCGCAGTATCTCCCGTCCCCTCGATTGGCAGCGTCAGCCCGAATGTTGGCACGCCGGGCGCGACCGTTAATCTCGCTGTTATCGGAGAGGATCTGGCCGGAGCGGCATTTGCCCTGCGCAGCCTCGATCCAGTCAATATTAACGGCGCTGCGAGCCTGACGGTTGTCTCCAACGCAGGCACTTCGGCCTCGCTCGCGATTGTGCTCGGCACTACCCAGGGCCAGTACGCTTTGACCGCGACCAACGCGGTCGGCCCCAGCCAGATCGTCCCTGCTTCTCTCTTTACCATTGGCCCGATCAACAATTCGGCCAGTTCTTACACCTCGGTCCTCAATACCGCATCCATCAATCCGCAGCTTCCCCCGGGACAGAACAGCGCCAGCTTCGAGGCTTCGGTTCTCAACGACGCTCTCAATACGACCACGAACCCGCCATTTCCGCCCGGCGCGAGCGAGGCGAGCGCGGAGGTCTCGGTGCTGAACGCCGAAATCAATACCGCGGCGAACCCGCCGCTGCCGCCGGGACAGAACGACGTCAGCTATTATGCGTCGGTCCTCAACGCAGCTTTCAATCCGGCGAATGCCGGCATCTCGGCGGCCGCAAGCCTTGGCATCTCGGTGTGCAACACCAGCTCCGGCTGCACCGCCACGCCCACTGCCATGATTTCGGCCGACGCATCAGCCGCGCGGACCACGCCGCGCCCGGGCACCCGGACGCCGGGCGCCCCGCTCTCGTCCGCGCCGCCCGAACTGTTGCCTTTCGAGCGACGAACCACCGTTATCGCGGGAGAAACCATTCGCTTGCAGGCGCGAAACGTCGCCGCCGGCGAAAGCGTGGACTTTTATGTGAACCAGGCGATCGTCGCCAGCGTCGGCGAGCCGCCCTACGAGACTCTCTTCACGGTTCCGGAAGGCATCGACGAACTGACGTTCCAGGTAAATGTATCCGCGGCCGGTGGGGCGGAGCGTGTGTCGCCGATGATTCACATTTCAGTAGCCGGGGACACCGGAGCGGCTATCACCGGCGCCGTGGCGCAAGGGACTGCCGGCATCGAATTGACGCTCTCCGCCGGCGGATTGAAGAGCGAGTTCTTTCATTTCGCCGCGCCGCTGACCGCGCTTCCCGCGCTCGCTGGCCTTCAGCCGGTGCGCACCGGCTTTGTCACCGCCTTGAATCAGCCCAACCCGAACGCGCTTTTCGGTGACGATCCATTCGGCGCCCACCTTAGCCCGGACTATGCCATCCGATTCTCTGGCGAGCTGTGGGCGGACACCATCGGCGAATATAAGTTCTGGCTCACAGCCCGCAGCGGAGCGGCCATTCGCATCGATGGAAAGCCGCTGGCAGACACCGGTTTTGCGGCCGGCGACCCGGCGGAAGCTTACGCCGCGGTCCCGCTCGACCGCGGCTGGCATTCCATTGAAGTAATCTACTACCTCGCCGTGGGTGCTTCCAGCCTGCGGCTCGAGTGGCAACGGCCTGACGGCAGCAGACGGGAGGTCATTGGACCGGAATACCTGCGGACCGGCCTTACGGGGATGAAAGCCATTTCCGCCACCGATGGTGCATTTGCGTTTCCACCTGTTCCTGAGAGGTTCGACTCGGTTTGGATTGGGATGCGTAGCGGGACTGACCTCGTGGCGTTCCCGCCCGTAAAAGCGGGAGCGAAAGTCTCGCTCTCGGTTCCGCGATGAAGTAAGGAGAAAAAGAGGATGCGATTCTTCCGGCAGTTCCTGCGATTGGTGCTCTCGATGGGCTGCGCCGCTTTCCTGGCGTCCGCCCAGCAGTTCACGTCCGGTTCGACCGGCGCTGACGGAGCATACAGCCCGACCGTGTCGGGCGATTTCGACCCCGTTGCCCTGGGCCTGGACGCCTCGGGCGACAACGTATTCAACTTCACCACCATCAACATCCCCGCCGGGGTCACCATCAAGCTGCGAGCCAGCAAGCTCCGCAATGCCGCGGTCACCTGGCTGGCGACAGGCGATGTGACGATTGCCGGAATTCTGGATCTCTCCGGCGCCAGCCCGGTGGCGCTGAACACGGCCCAGCCTTCCCAGGTAGCCGCCAACCGCGTATTGCCCGAACCGGGTCCGGGCGGTTATACGGGCGGGCTGGGTTCGAAAGCCGGTGTCGGAGCGCAGGCTGGAGCGGGTCCCGGCGGCGGTCCCGTGCCCGAACATGAGTTGGCCGCATATTACAGCTGTTACGGCGGCAACGCCTCGTTCATTACCTCGGGATATTTGAACGGGAGCTTCGAGATCGGCGCGGGGCCTACTTATTCTTCGTTTCTACTGGTACCGCTATATGGCGGGTCGGGGGGCGGCGGAGGCTGGGACACCACTACGACCTCGGCGAATGTGGGTGGCACCGGAGGCGCCGGCGGCGGCGCGATTCGAATCGTGTCCGCGACGCAAATCAACGTGACCGGAACCATCAACGCCAATGGTGGAACCGGCGGCACTGCCAGTGGTGCTACCGCCGGATGCCCCGGCGGGGCCGGCGCGGGAGGCGCGATTCACCTCGTAGCTCCGGCGATCCTCGGCAATGGATCCCTGAGCGCCAATTCCGGCGCCAGCAATGTGAATGGCGTTGTGGTCACCAATGGCATCGTCCGCTTCAGCACCAACAACAGCGCCTTCACGGGAACCGCTACCGGCGGCGCGATTCTCGGGCCTCTGTTTCTCCCTCCCGCGAATTCCACGCTGGCCACGCCCTCGTTGAGCATCACGCAAGTCAATGGAGTTGCCGTGCCGCCGGAGGCTGCCGGTTCTTATTTGAATCCCGATGTGATCATCAACTCGACGGGCGCGGTCAATGTAAACCTGGCCGCGGCCAATATTCCTTTGGGCACCATCGTAACTCTGCGGATCACCGCGGAAACCGGCGCCGACAACACAATCTCCTGCTCGCCCCTGGCCGGCAGCACGGCGTCATCCATCGCCACCTGCTCGGCGACTTTTCCCTTCAGTGTTTCCATTGCGGGTGTGCGCGCATCGTGGTGAGCGGCGGGGCGGTCAGCAAGCGGTTCCCTGACGGCTTGCCAGCGGGGAAATCCTAAGCGATCGGTTGGCCCGCGAGCTGGTGGATTCCATGAGCGAAATCGTGTGGGCCATCCGAAGCGATCCGCGCGGTATGGATTGGCTGGTGAGCCGGATACGCGCTCGACCTCCTCGAATCGCAGGGGATCGCGTTCGTTTTGCGGGCGCCGGGACAGGCGCGGAAGTGCCGTTGAGCTTGTAGGTGCGGGCGGCAGCTTTTCCTGGTTTTCAAGCAATGCGTCCCTAACGTGCCGCGATTCCGGATGCAGGGCCGTGACAGCGCGACGATGGCTCGGGGTTTACTGCGCCACCGTAGGTCCGCCGGCCCGGGGGACGGGGATTACGAACCTGCGCGTCCGCGCGTAGGGGGCTCTCGAGGCGAACGCTCTACCGGGATCCGGCTACCTTCCCCCGAGGTGCATGATCGAGCCGTCGGAATTGATGCGGTCGCCTGGTTTCGCTCCCGCGGGACAGCTTCCGGTATATTTCTGATCCATCACCACCGTCTGCTCGCTCACTCCGGCCAGCGGCGGGTTGGTCGTCGAATGGCTCTCGCTGTGAACCGTGGTGTCGCTCAAAATGGTGGTTACGGATTTGCCCTCGATGGTGCTGCCCATTTTCACGCAGCGCATCTCCACGGTATACTTTCCACCGGCGGAATTCTCGCTGGTGACGGTACATCCGGGAATCTGTTTGGCACGGGCGCGGGCTCTCTGGTCATAGGCGTGGTCGCGACACAGCGAATAACTGCCTTCGGTCTTCTTGTTTCCCGGATTGTCGGTGAATTGCATATGCACCGACCACAAACCTTCCTTCACCTCCGGCGGATCAGTCGCCCGGGCCAGCGGCAGCAGAAGCGCCGCCGTCATCGCAATCGGCAAGATTCGCATGGGTTCTCCTCCGTAACAGCTTGCTCTATTCTACGCAAGTTTGGGGAAACGGGAGGCGTTCGGGGGCAGGGCAGCGCCATCCGGCTACGCCCGCCGCGGCCGGCCCCGCCATGGCGACCAGGGCCCTCCGGTAGCCGATCTTGACCCGGTTCCGGTCAACGCGCCTGCCGCGCCAGGCCCCTTGACTCCGTACCGGCTGGTATATATATTGATCGATACTGAGTTATGAAAAAACCTCCCGAACCCGGAGCCTACCTGCCCCTCAAGGCGCACTGGTTTCACGTCCTGCTATCGCTCGTCGACGACGAGCGGCACGGCTACGGCATCATGCAGGAGGTCCTCACCCGTACCGATGGCAAGGTGAAGCTCTGGCCCGCCACCCTCTACGGCACCCTCCGCCGCCTCATGGACGAAGACCTTATCGAGGAATCCGGCGATCGCCCGGCGCCCGCGCGGGAAGATGCCCGCCGCCGCTATTACCGCCTCACCAAACTCGGCCGCCGCGTGCTCCACGCCGAATGCCGGCGCCTCGAAGACCTCGTCTCGGTCATCCGCTCCAAGCGCGGCGTCAAACCGATGGAGGCCTGAAATGCTCGAGGTCCGCTCACTCACCAAGTATTACGGGCACGCCGCAGCCGTGCGTGGCGTCAGCTTCACCATCCGGCCAGGCGAGATTCTCGGGCTGCTCGGACCGAACGGGGCCGGGAAGAGCACCACCGTCAAAATGCTCACCGGCCTGCTCGAGCCCAGCGAGGGGCGCATCTTCTATCAGGGCCGCAGCGTGCACGACGATTTCACCGCCTTCCAGCGCCGCCTCGGCTACGTCCCCGAAGAGGCGCATCTTTATCCGCACCTCACCGGCCGCGAATATCTGCAGCTTACCGGCCGTCTGCGCGGCATGCGCCGTCCGGTGCTCGACCGGAAAATGGACGAATTCCTGCGCGCCTTCGGACTCCGGGAAGACCAGCACGCGCCGCTCTCCTCCTACTCCAAAGGCATGCGGCAAAAAATTCTGCTTTCCGCCGCGCTCCTCGACGATCCCGAAATCCTCGTCCTCGACGAGCCGTTCTCCGGGCTCGACGTCACATCGGCGCTCATGCTGCGCACGCTGCTCCGCTCCCTCGCCGCGCGCGGAAAAATCGTGCTCTACAGCTCGCACGTGCTGGAAGTAGTCGAGAAGGTCTGCTCCGATGTGGTGATCCTGCGCAATGGCGAAGTCGCGGCATACGATTCCATCGAGCACCTGCGCGAGTTGATGCACCAGCCCTCCCTCGAAGGCGTATTCGCGCAGTTGGCGCAGGTAGATGACGGCGAGGAAGTGGCCGGCCGTATTGTGGAGGCTATGAGTGCGGATTCGCCGGCGGGCGCGCCGCCCGCTGCGGTCGCGGCCGGACTGCGTGTCTATCGCGGCCTGGCGAGCGCCTTTCCGCAGGAATTTCAGAATGTATACGGGCCCGACCTGGTTCAGACCGGCAAAGAGGCCATCGAGCCGGTCTGGCGCCGTTACGGCATGTTCGGGCTGGCGCGCCTGCTGCTCGATATCGCGCTGCACGTACCCATCGAGTACGCAAGGGAATGCCTCAAAGACGTGCGGTATTCTTTCCGCCGTCTTGTGGCATCGCCGGGGTTCACCTCGGTGGCGCTGATTTCTCTCGCCCTCGGCATCGCCATCGTCACCTGCGCGTTCAGCGAGATGAACGGTATGGCGCTGCGGAGTCTTCCCGGCGCCGCCGCTCCGCGCGCTCTCGTGGCCATGGAGACGCCGGTATCCTTTCCCGATTACCGCCGCTATCGCGCGCGCTCAGACCTGTTCTCGTCGTCCATGGCCTACATCGCGGCGGTGCCGTTTGCCGTCACGCTCGCCGGCCGCAGGGAGCGCGAGTGGGGACAACTCGTCACCGCTTCCTATTTCCCGACCCTCGGCGTACAGCCGATGCGCGGCAGTTTCCCGCCGGATGACCGGCCCGCCAACATCGTCCCTGTGGTCGTGAGCTACCGCTTCTGGCAGAATCGGCTCGCGGCCGATCCCGGCGCTGTCGGCCGCGGTATCCGCGTGAACGGGCAGCCGGCCGTGATCGCAGCCATCGCGCCCAAAGATTTCCTCGGCGCCTCACCTGTTCTGTTTGCCGCCGATCTCTGGCTGCCGCTCTCGGCAGGCGAACACATCGCGCCGGAGCTTGCCGGCAACACGCTCGACGACCACGACCGCAAAATCTTCCGGGTGGTCGGGCGCTTGAAGCCTGGCGTCACCTTGCCGTCCGCCGAAACCGCCCTCGACGCTACCGCGCGCCAGATCGAACAGGAAAATGGCGATCCCGATCGCAACCGCCCCGGCCGGCGCGTCACCCTGCTCGATGGCGGCAAGCTCCTGCCCTTGCGCCGGCAGGATCTGCCCTTCTTCACCTCGTTCGACATCATCATGTCGGGTTTGGTCATGCTCATCGCGTGCGCCAACGTGGCTAATATGATGCTCGCGCGCGCCGCCCGGCGCCGCAAAGAGATCGCGCTGCGGCTGGCCCTGGGCGCAAGCCGCGCCCGCATCGTGCGGCAACTGCTCACCGAAAGCATGCTGGTGACGCTGGCGGCGGCGATTCCGGCAATCCTGGTCGCTACCTGGCTCATGCACCAGCTGGCGAGCGTGAAAATGCCCCTGCTCGTGCCCGTCAGCTTCGATCTCCACCCCGATTGGCACGTTCTGGCCTGGACGGTTGCGTTCACGGGGTTCATCGCGCTGCTTTTCGGTCTCGTGCCGGCGGTGCAGGCGGCGAAGGTCGATCTCGCCTCCGACATCCGTACCGCGCGCCGCTCGACTATGCGAAATGTCCTGATGGTCTCGCAATTCGCCGGCTCGCTCACGCTGCTGGTGATCGTCGGCTTGCTTTCGGCCGGAATTCAGACCACTCTCGGGATGCAATCCGGGTTCGACCCGCGGAATCTCGCGCTGCTCTCCCTCGATCCCGTGCGCGACGGCGCAACGCCTGCGCGCGCGGCGCTGTTTTTCGATCGCCTGCTCGATCGCGTTCAGCGCCTGCCCGGCGTAACTGCCGCTTGCCTGACGGAGACCGTCCCGGTATCGATCGGCAGCCCGGCCATGCAAGTCACGGCGCCCGGCGGAGGCTCGCGCGAGATGCTGAACGCCCGCCGCCACGTGGTCGGCAAGGATTATTTCTCGACCACCGGCATCCCCCTTCTGATGGGGCGCGCTTTCGGCGAGGAAGACGAGGTGAGCGCGACCTTGGCGGTCGTCGTAAGCCAGGAATTCGTCCGCGAATTCGCGCGCGGAAACCTGCTCGGCCGGCAAATCGAGATCGGCGATGACGGGGTGGCGGCGGACGGCATTCTCCCGGGCTCGTTTGATTACCGGCGGGGCGCCGCCGAAAGCCGCGGGCGGCTGTTCCAGGTGGTTGGCGTGGTGGGCGACGTAAGCGAGGATCTGATCGCGCAAAAACGCCATCCAGTAGTCTACTTCCCGCTGCGTCAGACGGACTACGCCGCGCCGCCGGCACAGGGCCTGACCCTCGTGGTCCGTGCAGCGCCGGGCGCCGGCGAAATAGAGGCGGTGCGCCGCGAAATTGCCGCTCTCGACGCCGATATCCGGCCATTCAACGTGCAGACCATGGACGATCACATCAATCAATTCATGGCGCCGCTTCGCTCGGCCTCGTGGACCTATCGGGCCATCGCTATTTTTGGCCTGTTGCTCTCGGCGGTGGGCCTGGCGGGGATGACGGCCTACTCGGTTGCCCAGCGCACGCGCGAAATCGGCATCCGCGTAGCGCTCGGGGCGCGGCGGGCCAGCGTGCTCCGCTTGGTGATGAAGGAAGGCGCGCTATTGGTGGCTACCGGGACCGCCGTCGGAATGTTTTTCGCCTGGGTGGGCTCACGCGCCCTGGCGTTCATGAACTCGAGTGTCAGCACCGTAACCACCGTCAGCACGTCGGACCCGATGGTGCTTTTCGGCGCGCCGCTGCTGCTGGGATGCCTCGCGCTGATCGCATGCTACCTGCCGGCGCTGGAATCGATGCGCATCGACCCGGTGGTGGCGCTGCGGGAGGAATGATGCGCCGGTGGCTGGCGGAAACCCACTCGCCGCCTTTCGAACTCCTGCGCCATTTCCTGCTGCGGTTCTTGGATAGCGACCTCGTTACCTCGCCCTCCCAGACCGCCCTGGCGGTGATCGGGTCGAGTTCAATGTTCCTCACCTGGTTTCCGTTTTTCACCGGGCCGCTCAAGGACAAGTACGCGCGACTTTCGGCACTCACTTCGCCCGAGCCCTATCGTTGGGCACTCCGCGGCGATGAACTCTGGCTCATCGTCATGATGATGTCGGCCGTCGGACTCCTGACGGTCGTCAAGTGGCAATCGCTCTTTCCCGGTCTCGCCGACTACCGCGCCATCGGCTGGCTGCCGCTGCGCGCGCGGCAGATCTTCGAAGCGAAACTGGGCGCCATCCTGATTGCCGCGACCGCCGCCATCCTGGTGCTCAATCTGGTTCCGGCACTGGGATTCCCATCCCTGGCCCACTCCCGCGTCGCGCCGCTGGCAGCGGCGCTGGCGGTGTCCTGCTACTTCATGTTCTTTTGGCTGGTGGCCCTGCGCGGATTTCTCTCCCGCTTCGCCACAGTCCTGCAAGGTCTGCTTGCCGCGTCCATGCTCGCCGCGCTGGTGCTGAGTTTCTCCATTGGTCCGCCGTTCGCTCACGCCGTCGTCCGTGCGAACTGGCTTCCGCTTGCCTGGTTCGTCGGCATCTGCGACTCCGACCCGGACCTGTCGAGTCGCGCATACTGGGGGTTGGCAACGGCGCTCATCGCGGCGTTATCCGCCTACGCTGCAAGCTACCGGCATCATCGGAAGCTGATGGTGGAGGGGATCGCCGTCCCGCGGGGGCGGCGCCGCTGGCTGGAAGCGGTCTTCGACTGGCTGGTGCCCGATCCCCGGGAACAGGCGGTCATGGTCTTCCTGGCGAAGGGGATCTCGGCCAACGGTCCGCATCGCATGGTGCTGATGGCGTACGGCGGGTTCGGCCTCGGAATCGCTTTCGTGGCCGCCCGAATGGTCAGCGCGGAGGCCTCATTCTTGCAGGTGCAAGTGATCGTTTTTGTATTTATGTTGATTGGCTTACGGCATCTTTTCTCGATTCCAGTTGAATGGATGGCGAATTGGGTGTTCCGCCTCACCGAAGGCGCCGGACGCGATCCATGGCGCCGCGCCATGGATCGCTTTGCCCTGTTTTTCGGGGCCCTCGCATTCGTGGCGATTCCGTTCCCCCTGGCAGCGCACCTGACCGGTTGGCGTGCGGCGGCGGCGGAATCGGCTTTGTTTGCGATGTTCGGGCTGGCGTGTTACGAAGTGGTCTTCGCTTCCTGGGAAAAGGTCCCCTTTACCTGCTCGTATCTGCCGGGCAAGCAGCCGATGTGGATGCAGGCGGTCCGGCTCCTGGGATTGCTCACGGCGCTCGAGATGGTCAACGCTATCATGCTCGCCTCTCTCGCTCACGCGGCGCTCTACGCGCTTGTTTTCACGGCACTTGCGGGAATTTGGGTTGGTTCCAACCTGATCCGGCGGGAGGCTTGGCGCGAGGTCCGTCTCCGCTGGGAAGACGCCCCCGAGGCCACCGTCCACACCCTGAATCTGCTGCGTTGAAGTCAACGAAATCGCCCCGTCGGCGTCTAACCAGACAATATGATCCGGCCCCTGATCCTCGGGATTACCATCGCCCTCTTGGCAGGGGCGCAGTCTTTCGAGGTGGTCTCGATCAAGCTCAATCAATCTGGAGATATCGGCGGCGGCATGGGTCCACGCGGAGGCCGCTTTCGAGCCACCAATATCAATCTCAGCGGACTGGTCCAGTATGCTTATTCCCCGGCCGGCCACTCGCTTTTGGACGCCCAGGTCGTCGGCCTGCCCATCTGGGCGCGGACCGATCGTTACGATATCGAAGCCAAACCGCCGGACGGCGCTCCCGTGGGTGGCGGCGAGCAGACCCGGGCCATGATGCGATCTCTGCTGGAAGATAGATTCCACTTGAAATTTCACCGGGAAACCATTGATTTGCCGGTATATAACCTGGTGACGACGAAAAACGGGCCAGTGTTGCCGGCAGATCAGACTCCGCCCGACCCGCGCCAGACCTTTATCACCTTCGCCACGGAAGGTTCGCCTCTCAGCCCATTGCCGCGCGGAGCGCTGCGCATGGTTGCCGGACCGAACACGACCGTACTGACGGGCGAGGCGATCTCGGTGCCCCGGCTGGTCCAACTCTTACAGGGCAGATCGGACCGGATCATCATCGATAAGAGCGGCTTCACGGGTTTGCTCGATGTGCAGTTGACGTTTGGCCAGGATCCGGCTGGCGAAGATCCCGCGCTGTTCACCGCCATACAGGAGATCGGACTGAAGCTCCAGTCAGCGAAAGCGCCGGTCGAAGTGGTAGTCGTGGATCGGGTCGAACGGCCCCGGCCGAATTGACGGCGGGGCGGGCGAGGCGATCTCGGTGCCCCGGCTGGTCCAACTCTTACAGGGCAGATCGGACCGGATCATCATCGATAAGAGCGGCTTCACGGGTTTGCTCGATGTGCAGCTGACGTTTGGCCAGGATCCGGCGGGACTGAAGCTCGGATCAGGCAAAGCGCCGGTCGGAGTGACGCCCCCGGGCGAATTGAGGGCGGCGCGGTAATCCTCCTGACATATAATGAAAACTCCACATGCCATCCGAACTCCTGATCCAGTGTCCCGACGGTCAGATGAAGACGGTACCGCTCACCGGTGAGCGCCTCTCGATCGGCCGATCGAGCGCCGCCGAACTCTGCTTTCCGGAAGACGCCGGCCTTTCGCGCCAACATTTCGCTTTCGAGTCCGAAGGCGATAATTGGAGCGTGCGCGATTTGGGCAGCAAAAACGGCACATTCGTCAATAACATCCCGCTGAAAGCTCGCCTGATTCTTAAACCCGGCGACCGGATCACCGCCGGCCACCTGGTGGTCGTCTTCGAGCCGGAATCGGCCGATCCGGCCAAGGGCGTCGTAGTCTTCGAAGGCGGCGATTCCAGTTCGCCCAGCACCTCGACCGTGGTCACCAGCCTGGAAGGCGCGCTATCCAACCAGACGATGGCGATCCAGACCGGTGGGCCGAAGGCGTCGGCGCCCATGCAGGCGCTGATCCGAGCGGGGCAGGAGTTGTCCGAAAATCGCCCGCTCGCCGAGCTTTTCCCCGTGATTCTGGATCTCGCCATCCAGGCAGTGAACGCGCAGCGTGGCGTGCTGCTCATCCTGGAAGGCGATAAGCTTGTGCCCAAAGCGCACAAGGGCGACGGATTCCGTATTTCGACCGGCGTGCGCGACCGGGTGATCAACGAGAAGAATTCGATCCTGGTGCGCGACGCCATGATGGATGACGCGTTCAAAGGCCGCATGAGCATCGTGGAGCAGAAGGTCCACACCATGATGGCGGTGCCGCTGCAAACCAAGGAGCGGATTATCGGGTTGATCTACGTGGATTCGCCTTTCGTGCTGCGCGAATTCACCAAGGACGACTTGAGCCTGCTGACGGTGATGGCCAACGTGGCGGCCATCCGCATCGAAAACGCGCGCCTGGCGGAAATCGAGCAGACCGAGCGCATCATGCAGCGCGACCTGGCGCAAGCCGCGGAAATTCAGGGCGGCGTGCTTCCCAGTAAAGCGCCCACGGTTGCCGGGACCGACCTCGCCGGCTATAACGCCCCCTGCCGGACGGTAGGCGGCGATTATTACGACTTTTTCCCCTACTCGGACGGCCGCGTGGGTCTGGCCCTGGGCGACGTTTCAGGGAAGGGCATGCCGGCATCGCTCATGATGATGGCTCTGCACGCGCGCATGCAAGTGCTGGCGGAAGATCCCGGCAATCTGGGATCGTTCATGACCCGGCTGAACAAGGCCACTTGCGCGAAATGCCCCAGCAATCGCTTCATCACCTTCTTCTTTTGCGTGTTCGACCCCAAGACCGGGGACGTGACTTTCGCCAACGCGGGACACAATCCGCCGATCCTGGTGCGCGCTTCGGGCGAGGCGCAGATGCTGGAAGGCGGCGGGTGCGTTCTGGGCATTCTGCCCATGGCGCCCTATAGCGAGATGCGCACCAG
Organism: Bryobacteraceae bacterium; assembly: GCA_035509055.1. GTDB lineage: Bacteria > Acidobacteriota > Terriglobia > Bryobacterales > Bryobacteraceae > PALSA-129. The sequence continues at coordinate 197,981 of DATJMA010000071.1, forward strand.
GCTGGAAAAAGGCGACATGCTGGTGCTCTACAGCGACGGCGTAACGGAAGCCAACGACATCGATCACAACGAGTACGACGAAGAGCGCTTCATCCAGGTGCTCAAGGAGCACCATACCGAACCCGCTACGGAAATCGTCCAGGCGGTGACGAAATCACTGGCCGAATTCGCCGCTGGAGCGCCGCAGGCCGACGACATCACACTGGTCGTCGCCAAAGCCGTGTAAGCTTACTTTTTTTTACTTTACAATTCGGTTAGCGCGGCCTACGCTGATTAGTAAGTTACGCGAAGTGCCGGTGGATAGCGATTCAGTGGAGCCTCCGTCTGCGGGCGATCCTCTTCCCTGAACCGGTTATTGCCGGTCTCGCCTTCTTAGGGATTCTAACCGCCGCAACGGACCGAGAGTCCCGGGTGCGGCATCCTGCGAGAGGAGCGGAATCCGATGCCAAACAAAATCATGAGATGGCGGAAAGCGGTCCGGTGGATCGAGCGAGTGTTGGACGTGTGTCTGCCGATGAGGGCTATCTCGGGCATCAGCGTGCGCTAATGCCAGCTATAGGGCGAGCTTGATGACGCGAGCGAGAACCAGGATAAGGGCCCAGAGCCCCGCTCCCAGCAGAACCCCGAACAGTGCACCGCGTGCCGATCGGGTTCGGCGTACTGGGTTCTCAACGAACTGATCCCGGGCGCTGCCGCTCCCTCTGACGGTATTCTGACCGGCAACGGCGGGTGTAATCGGCGCTGACACTTGAGGGTTGCCCATATAAGCCTCAACAACGATCCCAGGTTTGCTATGCACGCGGGCTACCTTTCTCCTGCCTGGTCGCGACCCCACGCAGCCCGACGGCAAACACCATACCTGCATTGGAGCACGAAAGTCCGGATCCGATGGTGCCAAAATGTGCCCGCTTAAGTTATAAGCCTAGTATTAACTTCAGTTAGCTTTGGTTGACGGGCGGATTCGTATGGTACGCTTTTGCCGGGCCTCGTCAGCTGTCCTGAAGCCGCCCTTTCCACTCACCCCCCGCGCCGCGCCAGTAGGAAATAGCGGAATATAGCGTTGCGGCGCCGTAAAAAAATGACACGAGCGGCAGAAACGGCGCGGCAAACCAGCCCACCCGGTAGAACCGCAGCGCCGGCAGATAGGCGATGGACATCAGGAGCCAGGCGAGCGCTGCCATTCCGGCGGCCGGTTGGGGAGCGAACATGGTGAGCAAGGGAGGAGCCAGGTACGTCAGCAACAGTCCCGCCAGCGTTCCCGATAATAAGAGCGCCGAGTGGTTCAATTGCGCGAAGGCGCTGCGCGAGATCATGCGTCCCACCTCGCTGAAGGTGCGGTAGGGACGAATGCTGATGGTGTTTTCGTCAAGGCCGAGCCAAATTCTTCCGCCGGCCTGCTTGACGGCGCGAGCCAGCGCGCAATCGTCAATGAGTGCGTTGCGGATGGCCGCGACGCCACCGATTTGTTCGAGCATCTCGCGGCGGATCAGCATACATCCACCGGCAGCCCCGGCAGTGGAACGGCGCGGGTTGCGAATCCAAGCCGGTGGGTAGAGCAGAAAGAAAAAAAAGACGAAAGCCGGGACGAGCGCGCGTTCGGCGCGCGTCTGGCAGGCCAGCGTGGCCATATAGGATACGAGGTCGTAGTGTTCCGCTTCGGCCCGCGCCGCCAGATTCGCGGCGGTGTCCGGAGCATGCACGATATCGGCATCGGTGAGAAGCAGGTAATCCGGTTGGAGCGGCGCTGAGTGGCGTACGCCTTCCGCGACGGCCCACAGCTTACCTTTCCAGCCGGCAGGCAATGGCGCGGCGGCGACCGTGGTGAGCAGTTCACCCGGCGCGACCGCGGCGGCGATCGCGGCGGTGCCGTCGCTGGAATGGTCATCCACCAGGATGACGTGATAATAGCCAGGCGCGCGCTGCGAAGCGAGCGATGCCATGGAGCGCGCGACCACCTCGGCTTCATCGCGCGCAGGGACTACGGCGACAATGCGAGGTGCCGATGCGCCAGGTTTGGCGGGCGAACTCCCAGGGCGGGTGAATTCACGCCAGAACCCGCCGCGGAGGAACAGGAGGTAGAACCAGATGGCGAGCGCCAGGGCGGCGATGAGGTCCAGGAGCATTCTCCTGGCATTATCGCGCGGCCGCGAACACTCAGAGGCGGGAGCGCCGGGCGCCGCCGGCACGTTGCGAGGAGTGGCGGCGGCCAATTCGCGCGGCGCCTCACGGGGTTCGATTGGATGACAATGAAGCTATGCGCGCATGGTTGATGGATGGGTTTGAGGGAGTAGAAAAGTTACGTCTGGTCGAGGTGGCCGAGCCGGTCCCGGGCCCGGGCGAGGTCCTGCTGAAAGTGCGTTTCGCCGCCTTGAATCCAGCCGATGCATTCCTGGCACGCGGAATGTATCCGGCGAAGCCCAAGCTGCCGCACATACTTGGCCGGGACGCGGTGGGCGAAGTAGTGGCGGCCGGTCCGGACGTCGGCTGGCCGCAAAAAGGCGAATCGGTGGGAATTCTGCGCTGCGAGGTTGGCGTCGAGGTGCGCGGCGCGCTGGCGGAATATGTGGTGGCGCCGGCCGCGAGCCTCGCGCCTGTTCCACACGGTTGGAGCACGGAGGAGATGGCGAGCGCCCCGCTGGTATTCCTTACTGCGTGGCAGGCGCTGACGCAGTGGCGGGAGCCGGAAGCGCCGCCACCGGCGGGCTCGGTGCTGCTCGTCACGGGCGCGTCAGGCGGTGTGGGAGTGGCATCGGTGCTGTTGGGTAAGTCGATGGGCCTGACGGTGGTCGGGCTCTCGCGGAGCGCGGCCAAGGGCGAGAAACTGAAGGCGCTGGGGGCGGACAGCGTGTTCGACCCGGGAGACCGCGACTTGCGCGCGAAGGTATCGGCGGCCATCGCGCCGCGCAAGGTCGATATCGCGGTAGACAATGTGGGCGGCGCGCTTTTTCCGCAACTGATCTCCTTGCTCGGGTACGGCGGCAAGATCAGCGTGGTGGGGCGGAGCGCCGGACCGGTGCCGGAGTTCAACACGGGCACGCTGTTTTTCCGGCGCAATCGGATTGGCGGGGTAGCGGTGTCCGATTACACATCGGCCGCGGCGCAGACGGTCTGGAAAGAGATCGTGCGGCGCATGACGGAAGCCGGCAAGCGGCCGGTGATCGACCGGGTTTTTCCATTCGAAGAAGTCGTCGCCGCGTTCGGACGGTTGGCGGAAGGGCCTATGGGAAAAATCGTAGTGCGCGTGGCGGGGTAAGGAGCTAAGCTGGGGGCGTGATCACCGACCTGGCGGAGGTCGCGCGGCAGGGAATGACCAAGAGCGCCGAGAATCTGCAATTCCGGCGCTACCTGGCGGCGCACCACCAGCCCGCGGAAGCTTTTCATGTGATCGCCGCCAAGGTGCAGGAGCAGATTGATTGCACGCAATGCGCCAACTGCTGCCGGTATTCGATTGTCAGCGTGCGGGCGGCGGAAGTGGCGCGGATCGCGGCATTTTTGAAAATTGACGAAGCGGCGGTAGTCCAGCATTACACGGTTCCGGACCGGGAATCGCCGCGGGCGCGCACCCTGCGTAACGATCGTAACTGCTGCGTTTTTCTGAAGGACAACCGCTGCACGATCTACGCGGCGCGTCCCGAAGCTTGCCGCAATTTTCCGCACGTGGCGCCTGGCAAGCACTCGCTCGGGGGGCGATTGGAGTCGCACTGCCGTTGGGCGGCGCTGTGTCCAATTCTGTTCAATGCGCTCGAGGAGTATAAGCACGTTGTGGGGTTTCACGGTGACCGGTAACAACGGGCTAAATCGAAAATGACGGCCGGCGGTTACTTAATTTCGAGCGCCGCGGAGCCCGCCCAAATGCGATCCTGGGCCAGCTCGCGAATGACTTCGCGCACCCGGTAGGAGCCCGGGCGCGTGACCGGCAGCGACGTTGCCGCCTGAATGCCCTGCTGCAATTTCTCGGCGAGCGTGGCGGGAGTAAACGCCAGATCGAGCACCGATTGTTTCCCCGCGACGAAATTCCCCTGCGCGTCCTGGAGCACGGTGAGCATCGTCAATTCCTGCACGCGGCGGGTCTCCTTTTCGGGAAATTTCAGCGCCTTCGCGTCCACTGCGATGGTCACCTGCACACCGCCCGGTTCTTGACGCGCCTGAATCGTCGCGGGAAATGGGCGCGCGATGGTGTCGGACATGGCGATGCGGTCGATGCGCTGCTGCACGGTCTCCTGCGGGCCTTTCTCGTCGAAATACCCGGCGCGCGCCTCGACGGTATATCCCCGGCTTCCTTTTATGACGGTTTTCAGCGTGTGGTATTGGCCGTTGGGCGTTCCTTCCGGCCGGAATCCAAGCAGGTAGGAAACTTCGGGGTCGGCGGCGGCAGCCAGCAGGGTGCTCGCGGTGTCGTTGGTTTCGTGGAAATACTGCCCGCCGGTGGATTTCGTCGCCGCGGTAAGAAATTCCTCGTTGATGAGCTGGCGAAGAGAACTAATATGCTCGACCGCTTCGGAGTTCGCGGCGCCGATGCGGATGCCGGCGCGTAAGGCGGCGTCGATGAGGGCGGCGGTGCGTTTCTGCATAGGGCCGGTTCCGGTCGGAAAGCCTGGCGTCATCATCAGGAAGACGCGCTTGCCGGCAGCGGTGGCGAGATGGCGCAGGACGATGCCCATGGCGTCCAGAGTGCTCACGTATTGCGGCTCCGATTGCTCCCAGACGATTTGTGCGGTAGTCGTGATGGAGTTGATTGCGGAGGCGCCGCAGCCCGGGCTCATCCCTTCCGGGCATATCATTGCAAACATCTGTCGCATGTAGGCGCGCTCGAGATCGGGATCCATATGGTGGAGAACGACATAGGCCTGGAAGGGCGTCATGGGCGGATATCCCTCGGCGTGGGCGGTCGGGATCGGCCGCTGCACGAGCTTTCTGAGAGCGGCGAGCAGAGCGTCCCGGTCGGCAGTGAAATCGACCGAGATGGCGCCGGAGGCAGTGAAGATGCCCACACGATCGCCGGGGGATAGATGGCCCGCGATCAGTTTCCGGGCAGCTTCCGCGGATTTGTGGACACCGAGCGGCGATGCGTGGGCATCGTCGAAAAAGAGCGCGATGGCATGCGGCTCCGGTGGCGGAGCGGGTGCGTCCGGCTGGGTTGCCGTGCCCGCGACTACCGGACGGCCCGAGTGAAGTTCGGCGAAAACGGTGATTTCGCGGGGTTGTTTGTCGTCCAGCACCTCGAAGTCGTCAGCCTTCAGACCGGGCACGGGATGGCCGTGGGCATCGCGAACAGTGGCGCCGAGTTCGACCAGGGCTGTATCGGCCGTGAGGGTGAGGTTGGGAGGAAACCAGGCGGCTGTGTAGATGTGGACTTCGGGAGCATTTTGCGGGACCGGAAAGAACGCACCGAACAGAAGGATTGCGAGCAGTTTCAACGGACCCCTCCTCTGGGACAAGATATCACGGCGCCGAGTTGAAACCGGCGGCAGCCGGAATTTGGCTGCCTCGCTAATTGCGGATAATGATGTGGGTATGGCGAATGCCGACGTCTGGGTGGTGGATCTTCGCGCCGAAGTGGATTGGCTGCCGCCGACGCCTGCGGAGGCGGAACGCGCCGCGCGGTTCGTGAACGATACGCTGCGGCGCCGGTATCTGCGGTCGCACGCGGCGCTGCGGGCGATTCTCGGCACTTACACCGCCGCGCCGCTCGAGTTCGCGGAGGGCGAACATGGCAAGCCGTATCTCGCTGCCGACCGCGACTTGCGGTTCAATCTCTCGCATTCGGAGGAACTGGCGCTGATGGCGGTGAGCCGCGAGGCCGAAATCGGCGTGGACGTCGAGCGATTCCGGCCCTTGCCGGAGTGCATGGCAATCGCGGAGCGATTCTTTCCGCCGGGGGAAGCCGCCGCGCTGGCCGATGTGCCGGCGGCGGGCAGGGAAGTGGAGTTCTTTCGGCGATGGACGCGGATTGAGGCCAAATTGAAAGCTCGCGGGATCGGGCTCTACGGTGCCGGCGCGGAACTCGACGGCGACTGGAGCGTCGTCACTGTCGACGTCGGCGTCGATTATGCGGCGAGCGTGGCGGCTAATTGCCAGGAGTTGCTTGTGAGTCGAAAACCTTTTCCGCCATGGCAAACTTCAGTTTCTCGATTCCCAGTCCCGTGACGCTGGAGATTTCGAAAAACGGGAGGCCGCGGTCTTCGGCGACGCGGCGGATTCCTTCCACACGTTCGGGATCCTGGGCGGCGTCCATCTTGCTGGCTACAACGAACATGGGCTTGGCGAGGAGGTCCTCGCTAAAGCTGGCCAGTTCTTCCATCACGGTGGCGAAATCGTCCTCCGGATTGCGTCCGCTGGCGTCCGAGACGTCCACGAGATGTACCAGGAGCCGGGTGCGCTCGATGTGGCGCAGAAATTGGATGCCGAGGCCGTGGCCGAGGTGGGCGCCGGCGATCAGGCCGGGGATATCGGCCACCACAAAGCTGCGGTAATCGGCGCCTTGCACCACTCCGAGATTGGGCTCGAGCGTGGTGAACGGGTAATCGGCGATTTTGGGCCGGGCCGCGGAAATGCGCGAGATCAACGTCGATTTGCCGGCATTGGGAAAGCCGACCAGCCCGACATCGGCGAGGAGTTTGAGTTCGAAGCGGAGGCGCTTCTCTTCGCCCGGAAAACCGGGCTGATGCTCGGTCGGGGCCTGGTGCGTGGCGGTGGCGTAGCGGGCATTGCCCTTGCCGCCGCGGCCGCCGCGGGCGACGACGAAGCGTTGGGCGGGGTCCGTGAAATCGAACAGGCGCTCGCCGGTCTCGTCGTCGTAGACCACCGTGCCAACCGGCACTTCGAGTTCGATGGAGTGGCCGTCGGCTCCGGTGCAGTTGCTGCCTTCGCCGTGGCGTCCGCGTTCGGCTTTGTGTTCGGGGTTGTAGCGGTACTTGAGCAGGGTGTTGGCGTGGGGATCGGCAACCAGGGTGACGTCGCCGCCGCGGCCGCCATCGCCGCCGCTGGGACCGCCCCGCGGGACGTACTTTTCGCGGCGAAAGGCCATGCAGCCATTACCGCCGTCGCCGGCCTTTACTTTGATGCGAACTTCATCGATAAACACGGGGTGCTCAAACAGAGAAATGCCGCCGGTGTCGCTGGAAACCGGCGGCCGGAACTCGTGGAATCTCGCGAAATGCGCTTACGCAACTTCCTTGACGCTGACAAAAGTGCCCATGCGGCCGCGGTCCCTGAATTCGACCGTGCCGGTCACCTTGGCGAACAGCGTATCGTCCTTGCCCCAGCCCACATTGGCTCCGGGCTTCAGCCGCGTGCCGCGCTGCCTCACGATGATGGAACCGCCGGGAACCAATTGACCGCCGAAAACCTTCACGCCCAACCGCTGCGCATTGGAATCGCGGCCGTTGCGGGAAGTGCCTTGTCCTTTTTTATGTGCCATATGTCACCTTAAACCAGGATCTCGCCGACCTTGACATCGGTGTAGGACTGGCGATGCCCGATGGTCTTCTTGTATTGCTTTTTGCGCTTGAACTTGAAAACCAGAACCTTGTCGCCGCGGCCGGCGCCCAGGATGGTAGCTTTCACGGTGCCGCCGGCGACTACTTCGCCGCCGTCCTTGATGGCGGCCTTTGCCGGCAACTCGATTTCCGAGCCGACATCGCCGGTCAACTTCTCCACGCGGATTACGTCGCCGGATGCCACCCGGTATTGTTTTCCGCCAGTTTCTAGAATCGCGTGCATTGCAAACCTCAATTTTGGGAGCCCGAACACACGGAATGTGCCGGAACCACAAGGAGTAAATATCGAGTGTACTACAGGTTGAGGGCGGGACACAAATCGCGAACAGTTGATCTGTGCCGGGGCCGAGGAGTTGCACGGGAAAAGCCGGCGGTAGCCAGGACTAGATCTCCACTAAACCGTTGCGCTCTACTGCATGGTGATGCGGGCGCTTCCACCTTTTGTGGTCCCGCCCGATTTCGGCGGCACCAGCGAGAAAAGCGCCGCATCAGAGCCCAGACGATTCTATCGCCCGCCCGGATTAGCGATTCAGATTGAGCCTGACTGGCTCATCGGAGGGGATTTCTTCGAAGTGGATTTCGGCTCCGGGCCCGGCGACGGCGTGGGTGCTGTTCAGGCGCGCGGTAATCGCGGCCGCAGCGAGGAGCGCGATCATGATGCCGTAATGGAGGGCGCTCGCCATAGCGTCACGTTCGAATTCGGCCAACTTATGCAGCATCATCATGGCCGGAATGACGCCGAACCAGAACACCATGTGGACCTTCGATTTTCCAGGCAGGTAGGAACACGCGAACGGGATTTTGTGAAAATCGCGAAGCGAGAGATCGGTGAGGATGCTACCACCAAGCGCGAGCACGATGAGATGTTCAGCCGCCGGCCGCCAGGGCCAAAAGGCGAACAGGATCACTGCCGATGCCGCGAGAATCGGAAGCACGGCGAGCGTGAGTAATGCGCGGCGGGCTGCGGCGAGCGAGTCCGCGGCCGGCGGCAAGGGTGTCAGGCGGAAGATCCAGTTGGCGCGCAGATCGACCGGCATGGCGAATACGGTGCGGGTGCCGAGCCACGCCGCGCCCAGCATCACCGCGCTGGCCGCCATCAGAGGAGTGCCCACAAGGCGCAGGATATCCGCCCACTTGAAGTGCGTCATCTCCATCACGCCTTCGAGATAAACGGCGACGATTGCCAGGCCGCCGCCCAGGTAGAAGCCGAGGACAGTGCGCTGCCCCCGGCTGCGGGCCAGGGTCCGGATGGTAAACTGCGCGAGCGCGGTCCGCGCGGAATGGCCGAGCGGGGGCAGCCAGATTCCGCCGCGGGCACCTGGAGTCACGTCCGGCTCTTCGACGATCTTCCGGATGGTTCGCAGATACGAGAGGAGAAACGCGCTGCCGGCCGCCAGGATGGCGACGGCTGGAGCTACCGCCGCACGCCACGCAAAAGGCACCGTTACCGCTCGCATTCCGCCTCCGCCCAGAGATTGCAGGCATCCGAGGAACCAGTAGGCAGGCAGCCATTGAAATGTGCTCTGGTTCTCCGGCCGTGGGGAGGGTTGGAAGCAGAAGACTGCGAGAAACAGGACGAAGGAGGCGATTTGCAAAGCCGGAGAGATCCGCAGGTACCATCGGCGGGGCAACTGCGCCGCGGCGCCCTGGATTCCCAGCACCAGGCAATAGATAAACGTTCCGGCGGCAGCCACGGTCACCCATACGGCCGCCAGATAGCGGAGTGTACCGGCGGTTCCCGAGTCCGCGGGGGCCAGCATCAGCGACCAGGCAGTGGCGGAGAAACTGTTCCAGGCGGCGACCACAAGGCCGAGCGCCGATGCCGACGCGGCGACCTTGGCGGCGAATAAGGTACGCCCGCGAACCGGGAGCGGCGCCAGGACCAATACGTCCCGCCGGTCGGGAAACGTAGAGTCCCAACTCAACAGCGCGAAGATTCCGACTACCAGCATGGTGGTCGAGATTAGAAACAGTTCCACCGACGCGGCGGGGAACGCCATGGGGTCCTGGTTGCGCACGGCTTGTCCCACAGTGAAGGCTCCCAGCGCGAAGATCAGGCTGGGAGAGATGAGAAGCGCTCCCAATTGTCCGAGCAAGCCGCTGGCATCGCCGGCGGCCGAAGCGGACAGCAGTTCCACGTCCATCAGGCGGAAGAGGAACTGGTGATAGAGGACGCCAAATTGCAGTCTGCCGTTCATTGGCGCTCGGCGGCTTCGGGAAACAGATCGCGCCAGGAGGCGTCGAGGGCGAGCCACTGGCGGGAGCCGGCATAAGTGGCGGAAATTTCGGGCGCCTGGAGCAAGCCATGCCCGCGCGAGCAAGCCGATTCGGCGCCATACCACTCGAGGAATGTTTCCGATGCGCTGCCGATACGGACGGGTTCGGTGAGGAGGCGCAGGCATACCGGACAGCGGCGCTGCTGATCGAGCAGGATCCAGCGCAGGCCGAATCCCCAGGTGCCGAAAATCAACAGTTGCGGCACGATAGGCATCGGCCCGGTGAGCAGCATGATCAGAAAGCTCGCCAGCAGAACCGGCTGTATGAGGAGGAGTTTCAGCATCAGAAAAATCGCGCGGCGCGCGCGGCCGTGGCGCGGACGATACCGCGCCGGTCGCATAGCGGCCCACATACCGGCCAGAAACAGCAGCGACAGCATGAAGGTGCCGAAGGGGAGATCAAGCGCACGCAGGCGTCCCGCCGGCTCCGGAAGTTCAGGAGCGGGCAGGCAGATCGAGAGCAGGAGCGCGATCGATGCCGCGCCGGCCAGGAATGCGAGGCAACTGAGCGGCGATTCCAGGTGCCGGCGGGGCTGATTGCGCCGGACCCAGAGCGCGTCGCGAAAAGCGCCGAGGGAGAACCTCGCCGCGGCATCCGGGGGGATATACCAAAGCTCCGAGCGCCACTCCTTCAGCCACCCGGCGCGGCGGGCGGCCGGCGCCAGCAGGGAAGCGGCACGGAGCACGGCATGAGCGAGCGATTTGCGTTTCATGAATCGCGGACATCTCCGGCCGGAGTGAGACTGGCGAGTAGCGGATAGCGTTTGCGGGAAGCCGCCAGCGCGGTTTCACCAACACGCGTAAGGCGGTAATACTTGCGCGGAGGGCGCAGAGCGGTGGCTGCGGATGGCGGCTCCCATTTGGATTGGATCAGGCGGTCCTGCTCCAGGCGGCGCAAAGCCGGGTAGACCGTGCCGCTCGGGAGGCCGGTCCGGTCCATCACGGTGTACCCGTAAATATGACCGGCGGCGACAGCCTGAAGGATCATGGCGGTGGTATGAGAGAGACGCGGCGCGTCGGCCATCGGTCTCAGTATACCTATGTAGAGCTCTACGTACAAGACCTTTTCGCGCTGGTACTATCCCATCGCGAGGACCTGCTCGGCGGCGCGCTTGCCCTGTGCCAGGGCGCCGGTCGCGTTCTGGTGGCCGTTCAATTCGGAATGCGCGATGGCGATTTTGCCAAAGCCGCGTTCCACGGCCTGGCGCGGCGAAGGCTTGCCGTCCCGGCCGTAGTAAAATCCCGGCGGCTGTATGACCCGGGCGTGGCCCCAGCGATTGAGCACGATTCCGGCGATATCGTGCCGCGCGTCGAAACCGGCATCGGCGAAGAGTGTCGTCATTTGTTGCCGAATGGCGCGTTCATATTCGGCATAGCTGGTAGAGAGCAGTTTTTTGCGCCCGGCGTCGCCCTGATCCTTGGCCGGATGGCCGGGATCGTAAATGCCGGTATAGAAGGTCAGCACCTCCGGCTCGCCGGGGTCGAGCGGGCGGGTGGAACGGCCGCCAGCCGCCATGGTCTGGCGGATATTGCACGACCAGCCGAACTGGCCATCGAAATAGCGCACGGCGGGAGCGCGCAGCTTATAGAGGAAGCTCCAATTCGTGAGCGCGACGTTGACGCTGAGGGCCGGAGCGTAGACGAATTCGTCGTAGGCGGAGCGGATTTCGGCAGGCAGGCCGGCCAGAACATGCCGGTTTGACCAGCCCGCGGAAGCGGCGACGGCGGCCTTCGCCCGGACGCGGTACAACTTTCCGCCCGATTCATAGATCGCCGCCACCCCGCTCCCGGAATGCTCGAGGCGGACGACGGTGGCGTCGAGACGGATTCTGGCAGGCGATTCCTTGACGTCGAGCGCACGGAAATCCACCGGGCGAGTCAGCACGTCGCGGAAATTCAGTTCGCCCGGGATGGCGGCGGGAATGAGCGACTTCACCAGGTGGCGGGCGAAGGTGGTGTTTCCTCCGGGGAACGAGATGCCCGGCGGGGAGTTCATGGGCCGCACCAGGTTATGGCCGGCGCGGGCGCACACGGCATCGGGGCTGGCGCCGCAGATCAGGCCGATCACCGGCTCGGCGAATTTGGTTACCTCGGGATCGAGGCCGAGTTCGCCTTCGATGTACTGCTGGTACGTGACGGAATCGAGGTGCCGCTGGACTGGTTCCGAGCCGCCGGTGGTGGTCCGCCACCGGATGAGGTCGCGCTTCAGGGCGTCGGAAAACGGAGCGCCTTCGAGTTGATTCGCGAAGATGTTGTGCGCCCATTTGCCGCGGAAGAAATAGCCGACGTCCACCTGGGTGTCGTTGATGCCGTCCATGTGGGAGTAGTTGTCGCGCGGAATTCGCAGGCCCTCGAGCCTGGCGCTGGGTTCACTCCATTCGAAGGCACGCGGGATGTTGAGCTCGCGGAAAAGGTCGTCCATCTGGCTGCCCGACCCCTCGCGCGGCACGCCGAAATCGTTGGAGGCTTGGGGACCGAAGAGACGGCGGCCGTTCACCAGGAACTCATTCTGCTTGCAGTGGCCGCCGAACATGGCGTGATTCTCGAGAATGAGGCAGCGGCCGGAGTCGCCGCGCGCTTTGCGGAAATAGTATGCGGCGCCGAGGCCGGTCAGTCCCGCGCCTAACACGATCAGGTCGAACTGTTCGCCAGTGTCGATGGCCTGCTGCGTGAGGTTCGCAAAGGCGCCGTCGCGCATGCGGTGGCCCACCGCGACCACCGGCCACGGGTCGCCGTTCGAGCGGGCATAATCGCCCACGCCGGCAAAACCGGTGTAGGTGTCGGCGCCGAACGCGGGCGCGGGCATTCGCAGGAGAGCGGCTCCCGCGCCGAGCAGGGTGCGATTCAGGAAATCCCGGCGGATGATACGGTCGGCCATTCCAGACAGTATGGCACTATCGCCGCCGCTTCCTGGGAGTCTCCTCGGGCGAGTCGTCACCGCCGAAGGGCACCGAATGATGGATATCGCGGATCCGGCCGGTGACCCAATCGGCCGAATTGACCGGCGGAATGAAGTCGTCGGTATTAAAGATGCGCCATTCCGCCGCGGGGCCGGCGACCGCCAGGACGAGGGCGACGGTGAATCGCGGCCCCTGGAAATAAGAAACTTGAATGGCGTGCATGCCGCGCGTCAAAACCGCCCGGGCACTGAGGGCGGTGGCGCTGTGGATGCCGTCGTTATCCACAAGTTCCTGATGGTCGACGTACAAGCGCGAGCCGTCGTCCGAGAGCAGGCTGAAGCGGTACTCGCCCTCGTGCTCGATCCAGAAGTGGCCGTGGTAATCGATGGCGAACCATTCAATCCGGTCGGTGATGCCGGGGAAGGCCTCCGTGAATCGCTGCGGCCAGACATTCAGGGTGTTGGTGTAAATGGTGCCGGTGGGCTCCATGTGATCGAAATGGGGCAGTTTTCCGGTATGTGCTTTGAGAAGGTAGATGCGGCCCTCGAACCCCGTGGTGCTCACCACCGTCGTGCCGAAAGTGTATGGGGGTTTTTCCTGACCGTGGAGGCCGCCGGCGCAAACCGCCAGCAAGAGCGCGAGCCTTTTCTTCCACCGCATGGTGCTGCAAGGAAGTACGCATGCGGGCTGCCGGGGGATGCAGGAATTATGGGTGGCGATGAACCCAGCCGAGCCTACTCGTCGGCGAACTTGACGCCGATGCTGTGCAGGAACCGGCGGTCGTCAGGGGTATCGGCAGTGAGCAGGGGACGCCCTCCGAAACATTCGCTCCAAGCTTCCAGGAGCGGCCTCACGGTGCAGACTCGCTTATGGCACCGCGCGCATCGCCAGTGGATCACGATTTCGCGATTGACGGAGAAGCCGATACCCGAAATCTGTTTCGGCCCTCCGCCACATTCACAGGACAGCGGAAACCGGCGATATTCCATTTGTGCCCCCGTTCCGATACGATTCTTCACCGGAAGCGGTGCGCAAACAAGCAGGACTTGAGTTAACTCCGGCAACTTAACTCGGGATATGGACCCGAAGTACTTACTTCTCAGGCCTTCACCGAGAAGAATCCGCGCACGTTCTCCCACAAAAGCAGGGGAAAACTTTTGTCCAGATAGGAGCGGATCGAGACGTAGCATTGATCGCAGGTATTGTGCCGGGTGAACTCGCGGATCATCCGGCCACGCTCCTCGAGCGGGTAGCGATGGAACTGCATCGAGCAGGGCTGGAGCGCGCCGTCCGCGGTCACGACGAGGAACCGGTGACCCGCCTTACAACCGGGAATCCCCGGGGTTTCGAAGTAGCGGCGGGTAGCGTCGAGCGTGCTCCGGCTATTGACGATCCAGTTGGTGCCGTCCCGCCGCGCTTCCACGCGATCCAGGTGTTCATTGAGCGAGCCGATCTGTTCTTTCGATACGGGGAGTAAGTCGCGGCAGCCGGTTCGGCGGGCGGAATAAGCACTGTAACACAAATTTACACCCCATTCCCGCGCCTTATCGGCGATCGCGCCGATCTCGTGTAAGTTCTCGCTGGTGATGCACGAATTGAGCACGATATCGTCATAGCCGAGTTGCGCCATGCGCGGGACGAGATCCTCGAGGTGGCTATAAAGACCGGGGTAAGACCGAAAATCGTCGTGGCGCTGGTCGGGGAAATCCAGGCTGACCGAGAATTGGTCCACGCCTGCCTGGCGCAATTCCTGGTATAACTCGGCGGTCATCAGCGACCAGCTGGACACCAGGATGGTGTATGGCATGCGCGTACCGTTCTTGATGGTCCGTACGATTTCGACGAGGTCGGGGCGCAGCAGCGGTTCGCCCCCGGATACCTGCACCACGCAAGGCCGCAGCGCCTGCATGTAACGGCGATAGTCGGCGGCTTTGAGATTGCGGGAATCGTCGCGCGAGCCGCCGTGGTCGCAATGCCGGCAGTTGCACGTGCAGGAGTCGGTGACTTCGAAGGACACCACGATGGGACGGTCGGCCAGCCAGTTCAACGTTCCGCGTCCGATGACTTTCAGCGATTGTTCAAGAGGAGTTCTGCGCATGAGATTAGACCGCTTCGCAGCGGGAGGGATCGCAAACCGGCCGGTTGCACGGGCGGGCTGAGGGAATCGGCGCCGAAACCGGGGGCGCAGGAGACGGGGTGCCCGCGGCCCCGCCAATGCGCCGCTCGAGCCAGGCGAGCACGGGCTGGAGACCGGTATGCCCCAGGCCCACGGCGGACTGTAGCCAGACGTAGGCTTCGATGTCGTCGGGCGGCGCGCCCTGGCCGAGGAGACTCATCAGGCCAAGGTTGGCGATGGCACAACTATCGCCGCGGCCGGCCGCCTTCCGGTACCAATCGGAAGCCTGATGGTAATCCACCGCGACTCCCCGGCCGGTCTGGTATGCCCACCCCACCAGGGTCTGCGCTCGCAGACAGCCGGCGTGGGCAGCGCACAGAAGGCTGACGAACGCGTCGGCGTGGTCGGCTGAAGCCAGCGCGCGATTCAAATCGGCCATGGGTTGATGGGCACTAGATAGCATCGGGTAATCGGATTCACAACTATTTTATCCGATTTCGCGGCAGCGCCGTCGCGAAGGGAGCGCTTTATCTGGGGTGGCGGATTGCGGCGCCCATATCCCGGCACAGCAGGCGCGACCGCCTCCCCGGGTTGGCGTGGTATCGCGCGAATCGTATGCCGAATCCGCGCGCCCCTGTGCGGATTCCCACCTTTCATCTCCAGCCGATTTGTCGTATCCTCTTGGCTGTAACTATTCTTTCGAACCGGCTGAGTTCGCCGGTTCAGGTGTGCTCACGGTGTATGGCAGAGGGTGAAAAGTTCTCAAGAAAAATAGACCGGGAACTGGGAACTTTACGGGGGCGGATCGCGGAGCTCGAAGCCGAGCTGCGGACCGCGCGCAACGGCGCCGGCGCGAATTCACCGGCGCGGATGGGATTTCCGGCCGGTCTGGCTGCTCTCGATCTTCTCGAGAAGGTCGAAGAAGGTCTTGCCATATTGGACACGGAATGGCGATTTACTTATAACAATCGCACCGCGGAATATCTGCTGCGCCAGGCTCCCGGCGACTTGCTGGGGAAATGTCTTTGGGACATCTTCCCGCAGCTTCTCGGGACGCCTACCGAGCAGGCGTTACGGCGCTCGATGGAGAACCGCCAAGGGGAGACCACCGAGCTGTATTTCACGCCGCTTTCGAGCTGGTTCCAGGGACGAATCAACCCTGTGCCGGGCGGGGGAGTTTTCATCTTTTTCCGAAACATTACGGAGCGCAAAACCGCCGAAGCGGCGCTGCAAAGGAGCGAAGAGAAATGGCGTTCGCTGGCCAACGCGATTCCCCAGTTTGTGTGGATTGCGCGCAGCCTGGGCGATGTCCATTTCATCAACGACTACTTCTACGAATATACGGGCCTGCCCAAGGGCGCTCTGGATCCGCGGATCTGGTCGCAAGCTCTTCACCCCGAAGATTTGCCGCGGATCGCGGAGATGTGGAAAGAGGCGACTGCGAGCGGCAGCGAGCGGATGTTCGAATATCGCGTACGGCGCGAGTCCGATGGAACGTGGAGATGGCACCGCGGCTTTCATCGTCCGGAGCGGGATAGCAGCGGCAGGATTGTCCGTTGGATCGGCAGCGGGTTCGAAATCCACGATCTGAAACTGGCGCAGGAAGCGCTGCGCAGGACGGAGTGATCCCTCCCAGCGGGGGAAGCGCCGTCGATGGCGTCCGGTGTCAAAGCCGAGTTCACTGACAGCGCAAGGCTTCGACCGGGTCGACGCGGGTGGCGCGGCGCGACGGCAAGTAACAGGCCAGGAGCGCTACCAGCGCCAGCAGCACCGGCACCCCGACGAAACTCGCGGTGTCGGTAGTTTTCACCTGGAACAGCAGAGGCTTGAGAAATCGCGTGAGCCCGTACGCACCGGCCAACCCGATGAGGATTCCGGTTGCGGCGAGCACCATCGCCTGCCCCACCACCAGGTTGCGTAACTGCGCGAAACTCGCGCCCAGCGCGAGCCGGATGCCGAACTCCAGCCGGCGTTGCTCCACCGAGTAGGCCATCAATCCGTAAAGCCCGATCGACGCCAGCAGGATCGCGAAGAACGCAAAGATTCCCAGCAGCAGCGTGTCGAACCGGTCGCGGGCGGTAGAGCCGGACACGATCTGGTCCATGCTGCGGACGTGGAACACGGGAAGGCCGGCGGCGGTTTGAAACGCCTTCTGAACCTGGCCGAGCAGCGAGAATGGCGCCACGTGCGTGCGCACTACCCAGTTGAGCGGCATGAAGGTGTTGTTGAGTGCCATGTAGGCATCGCCCACTTGTGCCAGCGGCACGAACATCGCGGGCTGGGGATCGTTATTCAGGCCGTTGTCGCGCGCGTCGCGCACGATGCCGATAATCTGCCGCGGCGGTTGCGCGAAATTCGGCCCCATCCCGCCGCCGATGATGAGCCGCTGGCCGATGGCGTCCTGGTCTTTGAAAAAGTGGCGCACCATGGACTCGTTGACGATCACCACCGGGGTAGCCGCGGCATCGTCGCGCTGGTTGAAGACGCGCCCGCGGACGAGCGGAACTTGGAAACAATCGAAAAAGCGGGCCGTGACGTAATTCCACGAGGCGCCGCCGTGCTCGGTCCCGTTGGTGAGCGGCCGTCCTTCGATCACGAAGCCCAGCCCCAGTCCGCTATCGAGCGGGAGGTAAGAACTGGCGGCCACCGCTTCCACGCCCGGGATGGACTGGACGCGCTCGATGACCTGGTCGGCCATGAGCGATATTCCGGCGGTCCGATTGTATTTTTCTCCGGTGAGAGCGGTCTCCATGGTGAGAACGTTGTGCGTGTCGAATCCCGGAGCCACGCTGTGCAATGCCGCGAAAGTGCGAATCAGCAGGCCGGCGCCCACAAGCAGCACAACGGCCAGCGCGAGTTCCGCCACCACCAGCACGCCGCGCGCTTTGCTTTGCCGCAGACCGGTCCCGGAGCGGGAGCTGCCTTCTTTCAGAGTGGAATTGAGATCCACTCGCGAGGCGTGCAGGGCAGGCGCCAGCCCGAAGATAACCCCGGTGAGAATCGAGAGGATCATGGTGAACAGCAGAACGCGGGTATCGAGAGTCACACCGCCGCCGCCCGGTCCGAGCCGTGGGATATTGCCGGGATTGACGGCCAGGAGCAGCTGGACGCCGGCCACGCCAATGGCAAGTCCGAGCACACCGCCCGCGAGGGAGAGCAGCAAGCTTTCCGTGAGCAGCTGGCGCACGATGCGGCCGCGCCCCGCGCCGATTGCCGTGCGGATGGCGATTTCCCGCGAGCGTCCGGTGGCGCGTGCCAGCAGCAGGCTCGCGACATTGGCGCAGGCGATGAGCAGCAGGCATCCCACGGCGGCGAGCAGCACATAGAGCGCGGTCTTCACGTCGCTCACCATTTCATCGCGCATCAACGCGACGGTGAAGCTGTCCTTGGGCCCGATGACGTTCGGGAAGAGCCGGCGGAATTCGCCGCCCGCTAAATTGAGCGCGGCTTTGGCGGCGCTCAAGGAAATGCCGGGCTTGAGGCGCGCGGCGCTCTGGAAGTAGTGGCCCTGGTTGGTGCTGTTGGGATCGGCCTGGAACGGCAGGTAAAGATCGGGCGGCGGCGCAATGGCGAAGGAGTGCGCCACGACGCCGATCACGGTGTATGGTTCGCCGCCGAGCTCGATGGATTTGCCGGCGATGGCGGGGTCGGACCCGTAGCGGCGCTGCCACAATCCTTCGGAAAGCACTGCCAGTTTGCCGCCTCCGGGCCGGTCTTCGTCGGCCGTGAAAGTGCGGCCCAGGATGGTGCGGATGCCGAACAGCGGGAAGAATTCGCGCGAAACGTGGACGCCTTTGATCTGCTCGGGATGGTCGCCCGTGAGGTTGATTCCAGGGCCGCCGGTGTCATACGCGGCGATATCGTCGAGCACCTGCGTCTGCCTGTGCCAGACGTTGTATTTCGGCACCGACGCGGCGCCGAAATCGCCCTGCGGCGTGGAGTTCTGCAGGATGACGATGCGGTCGGGTTCGGGGAAGGGCAGCGGTTCGAGCAGGACAGCGTTGATTACGGAAAAGATGGCCGTGCTGGCGCCGATTCCGAGTGCCAGCACCGCGACCGCGGTAAGGGCGAACCCCGGACTGTGGCGGAGCACGCGCCATGCGTGCCGAATATCACCGGTCAGTGTTTCCAAAGTTAGTCCCTCGCTTCAGGAGGTTAGACGGAGAGGGAAGGCGAAAGGTTCGAAAAGACCGCGCCGGCTTCCTAGGGCGCGGTGGCGAATCGCTTGAAGAAGCTGTCCGGGCGCCATTGCGGACGCGGGGCATCGTTGGCCACGGCTTCCATCAGCCGCAGAATGATGCGGTTGAACCTGGCGGCCGCGGCGGTGTCCACGGGCTGGGAGAGGTCGTCGGAGGGCTTGTGGTAGCGGTCGCGTACCCAATTCTTGCGCGTCGTTTCCTCCGGCGAACCGGGTTGGTATCCGAATTTGAAAGCCAGCGAGGGCACGCCGCGGCGGATGAAGCTGTACTGATCGCTGCGGATGAAGCGATTCTCGGCAGGCTCCTGATCCACCTGCACCTCGACGCCATCCATCGCGGCGGCGGCCTTGACAGTGTCGCCGAGCGTCGATTCCATCAGGCCCTGCACCTCGATCACTTTCAGCGGGTAAAGCGGCAGAAACATGTCGAGATTGATATCGGCCACGATCTGCCGGAATGGCACGGTGGGGTGCGCGGCAAAATAGCGCGATCCTAGCTCGCCTTTTTCTTCCGCCGTCACGGCGAGGAAAATCACCGAACGCCGAAGTTTGTAGCGGCTCTCCTTGAGGAGGCGGGCCACTTCGATAATGGTGGCGATGCCCGAAGCGTCATCCATGGCGCCGTTGTAGATGCTGTCGCCGTTCACCGGGCGGCCCACGCCCACGTGATCGAGATGTGCCGACAGAATGACATATTCGTTTTTCAGCTTTCCGCTGCCGGGAACCATGCCGGCCACGTTGGTGGATGCCAGCTTGCCATGTTCCAGCCTGGCTTGCGAAATCAGCGTGCCGGTGAGCGGGAAGTGCGGCAGGGGCTTGTTATCCCGTACCAGCGCCTGGATTTCGGCGAAGGTGTGACCCGATCCTTCAAACAGCTTGCCGGCGCCGGACGGCGTGACCGTGAGCGCGACTTGCATGCCGGTGGTTTCCGAAAGTTCCGGATCGGCCAGGCTGACGGAGGGTTGCGGTTGCGCCGGGCCGCGCCCGCCGCCGCGTCCGCCAACCGCGAGCGTGGCGATTCCCACCGCGCCCGCTTCATGCAGCACTCGCCACCGCTCGGCCGCCGAACCGAGGTGCGATTTCACGTTCCCGGAAGCTTCCGCCGGCCCGGGCGCGTTCACGTAAACGGCGATTTTGCCGTTGAGGTCGAGCCCCGAAAGCTCGTTCCAATGCGCTTCGGGAATCACCAGGCCGTAGCCTACGAAAACCATTGGCGCTTTCAGGTTGGCCGCCAGATCGGCGCGCGCGCTCAGGTTGGCGTCGGCGCCGAGAGCCAGCGCTTCCTCCTTGCCGTCGCGCACCAGGGTGAGCTTCGATTCTTCCGGCACCAGCGTGCGTGTTTCGAACTCGACTGGCTGGAGATATCCGTCCGTTCCGGCCGGTTTGAGCCCCAGCTTGCGGAACTGGCCCGAAACATAGTCCACCGCCATCTGGAATTCGGGCGTCCCGATATTGCGGCCTTTCAGCTTGTCGTCGGCGAGGAACTGGACGTGCGCCCACCAGAGTTTACCTTCGGCGGCGTAGTCGATTGACGCGGCGAGTAAGGGTAGCGCGGCGCAGAGAAAAAGGACCGATTTCTTGGGAGAGAGCACGATCCTTATAGGAATAGCACGTAACTCGGAGGCCAGAAGCCGGGAGCGGAAGACAGAAGGGATTCGGCTGCGCCGGGCGCTAAGTGCTTCTCGCCAGCTTGCGCTCCTGCTTCTGCGCCAGCCGGCTCCAGCGCGCGATGAAGCGCCGGCGATAGCGCGGAGCCGTGCGCGCGGCCTCGACCGCCCGCGCGTAAACTCCACGCGCTTCCGCCGTCCGGCCCAGCCCTTCGAGCACCTCGCCATAATAATAAAGACCTTCGGGGTCGTACTCGCGGCGCCCGGTATAAAGTTCGAGTTGCTTGCGGGCGTCCTCGAGGCGGCCTGCCGCCAGATAGGCAGCTCCCAGTTCGCGCAGGATCTCGCTGAGGTTGTGCTTCGGGTCCTGCTGGAGCACGACCTGGAATTCCTTCAGCGCATCGTCTGTGCGCCCCTGGTCGCGCAAGATTCGTCCCAGTTGAAAATGCGCGTCGGTCTCGGTGGGGTCGATGCGGACGGCGTTCTGAAATCGCTGGATGGCCTCGGTGTAATTGCGCCGCTGCTGAAAAATCAGCCCCAGCTGATATTGCGCCTCACCATCGTGCGGATTCACCGCCGCGGCCTCGAGCGTGCGCCGGAAGTGCTGGCGATTGCGCATCACCGCGCCGAGCCCGGAAAACTCGCCGCCGAGAAAATACCAGGCATAGAAAATGAAGAACGGCGATGCGATCCAGCCCATGAGGAATCGCAGCGGAATCCAGAGGAATACCGCTGCTGCCAGCGGAATCCAGGAAAACGAAACCACCGCGATGGAAGCGCCGTTTCCCGCGCCGAAGACTGTCCGGATCGCGAGGAACATCAGAAAGGCGAAGTAGAGATAGGCCAGGGCGGCGAACGCGAGAAACACCAACTGCGGAACGAACCATCCGGCGATCGCCAGCGGGACGTTCGCTGCCGACCATGCCATCGCGGCGCACACCAGCATGGGCGAATAATCGCGCTGGAATGACACGAAGAATCCGCCCCAGCGTCCCAGGATGGTGCATAGCAGCAGGATTCCCGGCACGTAGAATACCGCCAGCACCAGCAGCGGACCGTAAAACGGAAGCTGCACGGTTCCGGCGGCGGAGCCTAAGCCGAACGTCACCGCCAGCACGCAGAGGCTTGCCCAGAGCAGACTGCCGCGGTCGAGAATGGCGCTCATCGCCGCCACGGGTTGGGAGAGCAGGCGGAAGAGCAAGCGAAATGTTTCACCCATGGTCAATGGGAGAATAGCATGCCTGTGGAGGAAGCGGCGGGAGCGTGAGTTACTGCACCCAGATGGGGATGAGCGGGGCGGAATTCAAGCCGACGGAAAGCTCCAGCGGCGTGGCGCCGGATGGTAGATACGGACCCGGCACGATGAGATCCACCTGCAGCAGTCCTACCAGCCCGGGCGCGCTGCCGGCCCACACCACCTGCGCGGTAATCCCGCTGACCGTCACACTGACGGGCAGTTGCGGCTGCGGATACGGCGCGGCGGCGGGAGCGCCGGTCAGATTGGCGCCATTGGTGAGGCCTTCCCCGGTAGCATAGATCGTCAGGTAGGCCCCGCTCGCAATCGGGTTGGCGGCCGAATTGATCGTGCCATCCTGGTTGACCGCCGTGGGAAACACGCCGGGCGCGGAAGATGCCACGGCGGCGGAAGCCGAACTCACCACCGCACCCTGGTACATCACCTGAATGTTGGTCGATGCATTTCCCGCCACGCTGTAGGGCACCTGGGCGTTGATCTGGCCGGCCTGCGCGTAGAACAGGGGCGCCGCCACGTTGTCGAAAAGTACCTCGACCCCGTCGACTTGGGACCCCAGCACGTTCGGCGGATCGATCAGTACGGCCACGCCGCTCTCAGGTCCCATCCCGGAGCCAAAAATTGTGACCACTTCACCGGGAGACACGGCGCCGGAACTCAGGCTGGCTGCATTTACCACGTTCAGCGGTGTGGGCGGCGTGATCGCAGGCGGCGCGATCGTACCCGCCGGAATCAATCGGCGGATGCGATTGTTGTTGGTGTCGGCGAAATAGAGATCGCCCGAACCATCCAGCAGGATTCCGCCGGGGCTGTCGAGCCATGCCGAAAGCGCCGGACCGTCATCC
Organism: Bryobacteraceae bacterium; assembly: GCA_035509055.1. Classification (GTDB taxonomy): domain Bacteria; phylum Acidobacteriota; class Terriglobia; order Bryobacterales; family Bryobacteraceae; genus PALSA-129. The sequence continues at coordinate 220,674 of DATJMA010000071.1, forward strand.
ACCGCGAAGCCTTCGGCGCCGGTACCCGCGATGGTGTGGATGGCGCCATCCGGAGTGACCTGGCGAATGGTGTTGTTGCCGGTGTCGGAGATGTAGAGGTTGCCGTTGTCGTCCACGGCGATCCCGCGTGGTGCGTTCAGGCCGGCTGCGGTCGCCGCACCTTCGTCCCCGCCGGTGCCGGCGACTCCCGTGCCGGCCACGGTGATGATATTGCCGGTCGAATCCACCTTGCGGATGCGATGGTTGTAGGTGTCGGCAATGTATAAATTGCCGGCGGAATCCACGGCACAAGCCGCCGGCTGATTCAATTGCGCAATGGAGGCCGGACCGCCATCGCCGGCGAAGCCGGCCGCACCGTTGCCCGCGGCGGTGGAGATCAGGCCTCCCGGCGGCGCCCGCAGGATCCGCGAATTGCCGGTGTCGGCAATGTACAGGTTGCCGGAACGGTCGAGGCACAGGCCTTGCGGCACTGTGAGCTGGGCTTGCGTGGCGGGCAGCGAATCGGCTCCGAGGCCGGTGACTCCTGTGCCGGCAATCGTGCGCACGAGTCCATCCGGGCCCACGGCGCGTATGCGATTGGCTCCGCTTTCCACAATGAGCAGGTTCCCGGATGCGTCCAGAGCGACGGCTGTGGGTGTCATCAGCGGTGTGGTGACGGCGGGCAATGCCTCGCCTCCGGGCGCCGCGTTTCCGGTTCCGGCGACAGTCGCGATCGTGCCCGCGGGAGACACCTGCCGCACGCGATTGGTTCCGGCGTCGGCGATGTAGAGATTACCGCCGCTATCCAGCGCGACTGCCGAGGGCAGATACAATTCGGCGGCCGTAGCGGCTCCGCCATCGCCGATTCCGTAAAGATAATCGGCGCCTGCCGCGGTACGGATGATTCCGGCGGGATTGACTTGGCGTACCCGGTGCTGATCGGCGATGTAAAGATCGCCCGCCGGGTCAATGGCGAGATCCAGCGGATTGACGAGTTCCGCCTCGGTGGCCGGTCCGTCATCGCCCGCGAAACCGGGGCTGCTCGTGCCGGCCACGACCGTCCAGTTTCCCTTGACACTATATTCGTGGACTTCGGGCGTCGAATCGCCTACCAGCAGGTCCCCGGCGGCGTCGACCGCCACCGCGATCGGACTTGCCAGTGTGATCTCCGCGCCCCCGAGGTAGGTGACGATGGCGCCGTTGGGAAGCACCTGGCGAATGCGACGGTTCTCCGAGTCGGCGATGTAGATGTTGCCACTGTTGTCACATGCCAGGCCGGTAGGAAATGCCAGTTGCGCCGCGGTGGCCGGTCCGTAGTCGCCGGCAAAGCCGGCGATTCCGGTTCCGGCGGCGGTGGAGATCGCACCGTCGGGGGTGACTTTGCGGACGCGGTGGGCGCCGAATTCGGAAATGTACACATTCCCGCTGGAATCGATTGCCAGGTTGCGGGGCGAGAGCATCTGTGCGCTGATGGCCGGTCCGCCATCGCCGCTCGATCCTTCCCCGGCGCTGCCGGCGAAAGTCTGGATGGTTCCATCCGGGCTCACGCGGCGCACGCGATTGTTTCCCAGATCGGCGATGTAGAGATTGCCGTTGACATCGACGGCGAGGCCGTAAGGAAAGTGGAGCTGTGCGCCGGTGGCCGGCCCGCCATCGCCGCTGAATCCCTCTGTGCCCGTTCCCGCCACGGTGGTGATGAGGCCGGTGGTGCCGATCCTGCGCACCAGGTTGTGCGTGGTGTCGGACAGGTAAACGTTGCCCGCGCCATCCGTCGCCACGCCTTGGATTGTGCCGATCTGGGCGTCGATGGCCGGCCCGCCATCGCCCAGCGAAGCGCTTCCGGCAACGGTCGCGATGTTATATACCGCGCGGGGGGAACCGTCCGCCGCGTGGGCGGGGGAGAAGGCGAGAAAGAGCCCTATATAAAGGTATTTCCTCACTTTATGGATATCGATTAGGTCGGATTGGTTCGGCCAAAGTCTCAGTTTTTGACGAAGAGGTATTCAGAGCTGCCAATCTGAAATGAGATATCTGAGAATCACGCTGGTTCTGCTGTTCGCCCATTTTGCTGGCGGGCAAGGAAGCATTCGCCTGAAAACGCGAACAATCGTACCCGACGCCTCCCGGCCAGGGACCTGGCGCCTGGAATCTCCTGGGGCGGCGCCTCAGCACTATCTGATTCTGTTCGGCTCCTATCCCGGGCCGGACGTCATCGCCGAACTTCAGGCGCACCGCGCCCTGGTCCTTGCTTATGTTCCGGTAAACGCCCTGATGGTGTCGGCAGTCCGCTTGGACCTGCGCGGTATGGACGTGCTGTGGGCCGGGCCGATGGATCCCTCCGACAAGATCAGCCCATTGGTCTCAAAACTGGCCCAAGGGACGTATCTCGTCATGTTTCAACCCGATACGGATGCCGCAGCGGATGCCGCCGCGGCTCAGGACCTGGGTTTCACCTCCATTGCGAACAGCCATCTGCTCCCCGGCCAACTTCTGCTTTCCGGCGCCTACAGTTCACTCACGGCGCTTGCGGCGCTTGATGCGGTGGCTTACATCCTGCCCGCATCGGCCGAATTGCAGGACGGTGACGCTATCGCCGGCTGTGCCGGGGCGGCAACCGCCCTCGGCCCTTCACCGCAGTATGTTGCGGCGGATGGCGGTTGGGCGCCGGACGCCAGCGGACACGTTACTCTCGGCTATTTCCTCGACTCGGTGACTACCGACCTGGAGGAAAGCGAGATCCGCGGCGAACTGGCGCGCGCATTTGCGGTGTGGGCTCAATATGCGAACGTCAGCATCTCGCCCGCGGCCGCGCCGGGATTGGCGCGCTCCATCGATATTCTATTCGCGCGCTACGCGCACGGCGATGCGTACCCGTTTTACGGTCCGGGCGGAGTGATCGCCCACACCTTCTATCCCACGCCGTCCAATCCCGAGCCGCTGGCCGGCGATATGCACCTAAATGCCGACGAAAGCTGGAGCATTGGCGGCACGCTGGATTTATTCTCGGTAGCTTTGCATGAGACTGGACACGCCCTTGGACTCGGCCACTCCGATGACCCTACCTCCGTCATGTATCCTTATTACCGATTCCAGACCGGGCTTACGCCCGACGACATAGCCGGTATTCAGGCGCTCTACGGTCCACCGGCGACCGGAGGCGTTGCCGCCCCGCCCGTCAGTTCCGGCACGGCAGCCAGCGGAAATGGAACCACTCCGCCCACTTCGAACCCACCTGCGAGTTCCCCGCCGGCATCCGGAGCGGATACCCTGCCACCCACGCTCACCATCACCTACCCCAGCGCTTCCATGGTTTCGGCGTCGTCACCCACGCTCACGATGAGCGGGACTGCCAGCGATAACGTCGGGGTCGCATCGGTTCAATGGAGCACTTCCACGGGCAGTTCGGGCGCCGCTACCGGTACCACCGCGTGGACAGCTTCGGTGCCGCTCCTGATTGGGAATAATACCATCACCGTGAAGGCATACGACACATCCGGCAACTCTTCCTGGCGCGCCGTTACCGTGGTCCGGAATCAGTGATCCGCGGGGCTTCGCGCGAACTAAACTCAATACGTTTTCCGCCGATAAACTAACGGTGCCCACTTCTATTGATGCCAGTCAAATGAGCTTGCTTACAGACGCCCGGAAAGATCCTGAAATCCAGGGCGTCACCGAAACCGAAATGATCTTCTTCGCACTGGCACAGGCAGTGGAACAGCGGGATTTGCATACCTCGACGCACTGCGAGAGGCTGGCTTTCATCAGCGTCGCCATGGGAATGATCTCCGGGGTAAACCAGGATGACCTGCTGATCCTTTACCGCGGCGGTTTCATGCACGATATTGGAAAGGTCGGTATTCCCGATTCCATCCTGTTCAAGCCGGGCCGGCTGACGGTGCAAGAGTGGGAAATCATGCGTACCCACACCACCCGCGGAGTGGAAATCTGCCGCCACTTGAAGAGCCTGGCGCCGGTAGTCCCGGTAATCCGCCATCATCATGAGCGATGGGATGGTTCGGGCTATCCGGATGGGCTCGCCGGCGAGCAGATCCCCTTGCTCGCGCGCCTGTTGCAAATCGGCGACATCTACGATGCGCTCACCACTTCGCGTCCTTACAAAGATGCGATTTCACCGGCCAGGGCTGTGCGGATCATTAAGGAAGAAACCAGGCGCGGATGGCGGGATCCGCGAGTTGCAGACCTGTTTCTGAAGCTCCAGAGGGACGTCCTGTCGCGAAGCGAGTTCACCCTGGGAAGCGATCGTAGTCTGCAAGCCATGCGAATGGCACTGGCGCACTTGCAGGCTCAGTGGGACGAGACCTAGCGGTGCTTGCCGCTGTCCCGCGCTCACGGCGCTCAAGCTTCCGCCACCACCGGATTGGTCAACTCGCCCAGTCCCTCCACCCGCACGGTGACTTCGTCGCCGGGGCGCAGCCACCGCGGCGGCTTGCGGGCAAATCCCACGCCCGCCGGCGTTCCGGTCGAGATAATATCGCCCGGTTCGAGCGTAAAGACGCTGGAAAGAAACGCGATCAACCGCGGCGTCTGGAAAATCATATTGCCGGTATTCGAGCTCTGCATCGTCTCGCCATTCAGAGTGAGCGAAATGGCCAGATTGTGCGGATCGTCGATTTCATCGGCCGTCACGATTTCCGGACCGAACGGCGCGAAGGTGTCGAATGTCTTGCCCATGGTCCATTGCGTGGTAGCCATCTGGAAATCGCGCGCGCTCACATCGTTGAGAATGCTGTAGCCGAAGACGTAATCGCGCCATTTCTCCTCGGGAATGTGCCGCCCGCGCTTGCCGATCACCACCACGAATTCCGCCTCGTAATCCGGCTTGGTGGAGTTCCTGGGCAGCACGATGGGATCGCCCGGCCCGATAATCGACGTGGCGAATTTGCAAAAGACCGTGGGCACTTCGGGAATGCTCATCTTGCCCTCGGCGGCGTGATCGCGATAGTTCAGGCCGATGCAGATGATTTTGGGCGGGCGCGCCAGCGGTGCGTGCAGTTGGACGTTCGTCATGTCGGGCAAAGCCCCCGTCGGGGGCGATTGCAGCCAGCGCGTCACGCGATCGCGCGCTTCCGCGCCGCCCGCAATGATGGAAAGCAAGTTCTCAAAACCGGCGCCGCGGAGGCCGACCGCCTGGCCCTGAATCATGACACCCGGCTCGAGGCCGTGAGGACTGTGAAATGTGATGAATCGCAAGAAGATCTCCGTGAACCAAGATTGTAGCGCGCGGTTAATCGATAGACACCGGATGGAGCGTCAGATGGACATTCTCATTCCGCCCGACTTCCACCTTCCGCGCCGAAAGCAGCAGCGCCAACAGCTTCGCCATATCCTCCTCGGTGGGCTTATAACGACGGGTTAGCGCCAGCACGCGGTACTTGCCCGGCGCGAGCGTTTCGGAGGTGAAATTCCCTCCGGGATCGGCGTCTGCCTGGTGCGCCTGCATGGCAAATTGTGGCGCGGTCTCCACCCCCTCGGGTATTACCGCGACTACGGTGTCACGAATCGGTTGGCCTTCGCCGTCTTCCACTTTCGCCGAGATTGTGGCGCCGCCCTGCGCGGCCACGATGCGCAACGTCCCGCTGCTTCCCGGTATCAGATGCAGCACACCGTCGATCAAGGGGACGCCACCGTAGGTAATTTCTTTGACATAGCAGCCTGCGGACAGTTGCACCGAAAGCGGGAAATCCCCGGCGGACATTTCGACAGGCGCGGCATCGCTATACGGAATCCTGGCGCGGAATCGGACGCCATTCAGCGGAAGCACCACCTCCCGCCCCATCGGGGACCCAAATTGCTTCTCGGCGAAATCCAGCGGCGACGGAGATTTGGATTCCGCGGCCGCCGGTTCTTCGGTCGGTTCGGCCGGCGGATCGCCCTCCCAGACGAATTCCCGCCTGACCAGCGCCGGGTCCAGATTGAGTTCAACGCCATGCACGTCAGAGTCGGCGATGGTAAAGGACTGCTCGTCGCGAAAATGCCTGTCGGGACCCGAAATTGTGTAGTCGCCGGCCGCTAATCCGCACGCGCGGAATGTGCCGTCCCCGGCGCTTTGTACGCGCGGCTCAAGCGCGATCCCGGCGCGCGCGAGGGCCGATAGTTCGATGGTCAGATCGGTGCCGAGCGGTTTGCCACCCGCTTTTACCGTGCCTTGCACGCAATGGGTGAGAGCCGCCGTGGGCAAAACGATGTCGGCCTGCTGGCGTAGTTCTCCGCTTCCAAGAACGATCGGTGCCGCCGCCTCGAGCGAAGTCGACCCTCCGTAGAAGATCGGAACTCCGGCCGCACCCTTGGCGACAAGATAATAACCGCGTCCGGCTTGCAACAATTCATCGAATACGAATCGCCCCGCTTTATCGGTCGAAACGTAGCTCGCCGGCTGCCGTCGCAGCTTACCCATCACATAATTGGACTCAATCACCCACACCGACGCGCCCTTCACCGGCGTCCGGTCTTCATCCAGCACGCGGCCGGCAATCCGCGGCCTGGCGGGCATCGAGAAGTCGACTTCCACATCCTGGCCGGCGTGGAGAGCGATGCTGTGCGTGACGCTCCAACTGTTCGGCGTATTCACGGTGATTACCGGCGTTCCAGGTGGGACATCCGTAAGCACATACCGACCTTGATCATCGGTAGTTTTCCCGCCTTTCGCGAACATGATCATGGCGCCGCCCGGCAATTCCCGCCGCAGCGCTGCCTGCACCATCACGCCGCTTATCGGCAGGCCGGTAGCTTCGTCCGTGACTACGCCATGGACAGTTCCGGATTTCGCCGCCTCCTGCGCGCACAGGATTCCACTACAGACAGCTAACAGCGGTACCCAGCGCATGCTTCATTATGATCGATTTATTTGCGCCCGAAATCCCAGTAAATCGTGCAATCTTTCACCGTGTCTTTCTGGCGATAGTAATCGGGCACCTTGGCGGCATCGGTATTTTCGGTGTCATAGCACGCAGCCACCGTCTTGTAGTCGCCCTCGGCCGTGCGCCGCCGCAGTTCCGACGCGGTAAGAATATGCAGCATCTTCGCCTGTGCGGCCGGCATTTGCTCGATCTCGTGCGCGTAGGAGAACTCCATGCCGTCGGGAGGGGTGCGGTGCATCAGGAAATAGATCAGCTCGTCGGCCCAGATAGCCGCGCCGGGCGGCGTCACTTCCGCCACCTTGTGCGCAATCTTCTCGGTGTCCGCCCAGACGTACGAATCGCTGTCGTCGAACAGGCTGCGTCCCAATCCGAGGGCTAGAATCGCGATCAGGATGTACGCCGCCGTCAGGGGCCTCTCCGGACCGGCCAGCCGCGAGCCCACCAGGTACAATCCGACGATCGCCGGGATCGCGAGGAACGGCACCGCCAGCAGGAAATAGCGCTCGAAAGTGGGATGGGCCGTCGCCAGTTCGGTGGTCAGCCCGATTGCCAGCCAGAGCGAGAACCAGATCTCTTCGCGGCGCTCGCGCGGCCAGTCGCAGCGTTTCAGCAGGAACCAGACCGCGACGCCCCCCAGCAGCATCAGTGACAGTCCTTGCGCGGAATTGATCCACCCCGAGAGCGCGTCGATATCCTGCCGCGCCGCGCCGTTCCATTTATGCCGGTACTTCAATTGGTACAGGACGATATTAAAAATGGTCTGCGCCGGGCCCTGCTTGTAGAGCCAGGCGACCGGCAGCCACGATACCACCCCGCCGGCGATGCAGGCCGCGATTTTCGCCCAAACCTTCCCGGCGCGATTCGCCAGATACAGCCAGATCGCCACCGCGGGAGCGACCGGGAATGTGAGCAGCGTGGTCCCCGCCGCGGCTCCCGCCACGAAACCCGCGCCCGCGGCCAACCACACCCCCTTGCGCTCCACCGCAACCACCGCCAGCCGGAATGCCGCCACCACCAGGAACATTCCCAGCCCGTACGATTGCCCGATGGTCCCGAAGATGACCACCTGCGCGTTCATCCCCACCGCCACCAGCGCAGCCAGCGAGCCAGCCCAACGCCATTCCGGCACGGGGAATCGCACGCGGATGAAATCGGCGGTGAGAAGTGCCGCCGCCGCTACCCAGAACGTTTCGAAGATATGCGCCGCTCGCCAGGTCTCGCCAAATAGCCGCATCCATCCGGCGGTGAGGTAGGCGTTGAGTGGTGTCTGCGGGAAACAGAAGTCGATATATGGCCGCTTGCCGGCGAGAATCAACTGCGCGGCCAACAGATGGAAGCCTTCGTCCCACGCGAACGCCCGTGTCAGCGCGTAGGAGAGCAGTGCCACGAACAGCAGCGCCGCGGCGGCGCAGAGATATCCGAACTGCGCGCGCGCGCCGGGCGATGAATCGTGCATCAGCTTATAGTATCGTGGCGCGGCGGCTCGCCCCGCGGGTGCTACAATCCCGAAAGCGGATGGAAAGCCGAAATCGCTTTTGGACGTGGGTGGCGCTTTTTATATTGGCCGCTACGGCCGCCATCCCGCTCGCCGCGCCGGTATTTCCGACGCAGGATGGTCCCGTTCACCTCTACTATGTGGACGTGCTCCGCGGCGTGCTGACCCATTCCGCGCCCTACGCGCAACATTTCAGAATCAAGACCTTTCTCACGCCGTATGCCCTGGAATATTACTCGCTGCTCGGGCTGGAACTCTTCTTTTCTCCGGTATTCAGCGAGAAAATGCTGATTCTCGCGTACATTTTGGGCTTTGGACTGGGCTTCCGCTACCTGGTAGAGAGCGTCGCGGAGCGCGGCACGCCGTGGATCCTCACAGGCATTCCGTTTTGCCTGAACATGCTGGTGTACATGGGGTTCCTGAACTACTGTATGGCCCTGGCGTTGCTCCTGTTCGCCTGCGGTTTCTGGATTCGCTACGCGGAGAGAATCACCACGCGCCGCGGCGCGATCATGATCGGCTTCCTGATTCTGATGCTCCTGACCCACCCTGTGCCGGCGGCAGTTTTTTTGGGATTCGCCGCGCTTTTCCTGCTCGCCCGGCGATCAAATCGGAATGCCAGGCCCATCGTCCTGCTTGCCGCGATGGGGATTCTGGCGCTGGCTTGGGTGGCGCCATTCCTGCATCCAACCTTGAGCGGAGAGCGCAATCGAAACTACCTGGCCACCATGGGCTGGTTCGACACGATTGCCACCGAGCTACAGCTGTATCATGTGAGTCCATTTCGCTCGCTGCTTTATCGCGCCGGTCCCATTCTGCTGGTTGCTTTGGCGGCCGCTGCCGTGGCCGCCGGACTTCGAAGGCGCCATCGTGGTGTGTCGTCCGGCGCGAAGGCGCTCCTCGCGGCGAGCGCGGCATGCTTTGCCGCATATTGCCTGGTGCCGCAGCGTATGAACGGGAGTTTCTACTTCGCCGAGCGCTTTCCCATCCTGTGGGTGCTGTTCCTGCTTGCCGGGGCAGCAGCCATCCCGCTCCCGCGCGGGTGGACGCTGGCTGCCGGAGGACTGGCTATCGCGACAACTCTCGGCCTGCTGGTTCAGCAGCATGTCAAGGTGGAAGAAATCGCCTCGCGGATGGCACTCGCGGGGCGGATTCCATTGGCCCAACCGGGCGACGTGGGCCTGATCGTCGCTTCGAGCCGCGAAACACCGCCCGGCCTCCAGTTCAATCCCTACATGTGGAGCGCGGTGCACTATTTCCGCCGCTCGCGCGCCATCCTGGCGAACGACCCCTGGATGGATATGCCGCAGATCATGCTCCGCCCCATGCAGCCGAATCGCTGGAGCTATCTCGATCCCGACGATGCCGCGGCGCCATTTCTTCGCAGCGCCGCTGGCGGGATTTCCTGGCGGGATCTCGACTTCGTGGTGCGGATGGCGCCGGGCGGGGACTTTACCATCGATCGTCTCCGTTAACGGCGGGATCAGGCGGTAGCCGCTTTCAGGCTCTCTTTGCGCACCGTCTCCGCATACCTTTGCAGCATGGAATCGTTGCGGACCGGAGCCATTTGATGTACGCGCGCCTGCGTGCGGAATTCGTACTTGTCTACGGTGCAGGCGGTCTGGCGTCCGCCGCTGCGCACCACGCGCCCGAACACGATAAACCGCATCGGGCAGGAATCGTCCAGCAGCACCGGCCAACTGATGGACAGCTCGATGAAGCATCCCACCTTCAGGGTGTTATCGGTGACGAATGCAATTCCTCCGCTCGCCATGTCGAGCGTGGTACCGGTCCCGACCGCCACTACCGCGTCGTTTTCGAGAAGCTTGTAGCGCATTTCGCGATTGATCGGAAAACGTGCCTTTTTCCTTCTCTCGGCCGCCAAATCCTGAATCAGCATCTTTGAGTTCCTCCGCCCTTCGCAGAGGGGAGTGCATGCGCAAGCCCGATTCAATTACACAGTAAAATCAGCCAGTTAGCATTTCGGCAGTCAACCAAGTGGACAACCTGGCGAACCTCGTCCTGTCCACGAAGTAGACAACGAGCCGGGCGGACCGGCGGCGCCGGGAGCGGAAAAGAGCGGCGCCTTTCGTGTGGTAATCTAGGTCTTTAAACCACAATCAGGAGTTTTTTCCATGTCATTCCGGATGTTTACGCCCATGATGGCGTGCTCCGCGTTGCTGATTGCCGGCCAATTGGCCCAGGCACAGAGCAAAATAGCGGTGATCAGCCTGCAAAAGGCCCTCTTCGATACCGCCGAGATCAAGAAGGCCCAAAACGATATGAACGCCGCCCTGGGGCCCCGCCAGCAGCAGGCGGAGAGGCTGAACCAGGAAATCAACCAAATCAACCAGAAACTGAACACCGACTCGACCCTCACCCAGCAGGCGCAGTTCGATTTGCAGACCCAGTTGAAGCAAAAGCAAACGGAATTGACCCGGCTCAACGAAGACTTGCAAGCCGATGCGCAAACCATGCGGCAGAATATTCTTGCGAAAGCCGGCGACCGGATGCAGACGGTGGTAAAGAAACTCGCGGAAGAAAAGGGGCTCGACCTGGTGGTAGATACCCAGGTTGCCTTGTACTTCAAACCCGTGATGGACCTCACCGCGGACGCCACGGCCGCCTACGATAAAACCTATCCCGTGGCGGCTGCCGCGCCCACTGCTCCGCCTAAGAAGTAAGATAGTAGCGGGGCGAAAAATGGCCGGCTTTCTGGACGAATATGGCGCCGGAGACGAACGACGGGCTCGCGTGATCAAGGTCACGATCGTCTCGGTGCTCGCGGTCGCGGCGGTCGGAGGCCTCGGGTATTATTTCTTCCACAACTACCCAGAGGAACATCAGGTCAAACAGTTCTTCAATTTGTTGTCCGCGCACAATTACGAAGCTGCCTACCGCCTGTGGGCGCCAGGCGCGGACGCGCAAAAGCAATATTCGATGAAATCGTTTCTGGAGGATTGGGGCCCGCCTGTCGATGTACGCGGGTTTACCATTCTCGACGGCGAAAGCTGCGACAGGAGCGTGATCGTCGATGTGGACGCAGGCCCCGCCGGCGATAAAAAGATCTGGGTCGACCGGTCCACGCTCGACATGAGTTTCCCGCCGAGTGCGGAAGGGTGTGTGCAGGCCTTGGTTGACGGAGCGGGCAATCTTTCCTACCGCGACCGTCACAATCAGGTCTACGAGTGGTTCCGTAACGTACGCTACCGCCTGCGCGGCCGGACATACAAGAGGTAGCCCTAAGGTAGCATGGTGGTTCGCGCAGAATCCCGGTTTCGGGCGCCCCGTCGCGCTCTACAATGAAAGAGCAAACAGAGAGAAGAGAAAGCGGACTATGGGAACAACATTAGCTGGCCTCGAAGGCGTAATCGCCGGCGAGTCTGAGATTTGTTACATCGACGGATACCTGGGCGTTCTGAGTTACCGCGGCTACAATATCCACACGCTCGCGGACAACGCCATTTTCGAAGAAGTGATTTACCTGCTTTGGAACGGCTGGCTGCCCAAGCAGGGCGAACTCGATCAACTCAAAAAGGATCTCGTCGCCGCCCGCCCATTGCCCGGCCCGGTAATTGATTTTCTCCGCGGCGTGCCGCAATCGAACACCATGGACATGCTGCGCACCGCCGTTTCCATGCTGAGCCTGCACGATCCCGAAGCGCAGGACATGTCGACGGAGGCCAACCATCGCAAGGCCGTGCGCCTGATGGCCCATACCGCGACCATCGTCACTACCTTCCACCGCCTGCGCAAGGGAGTGCCTGTCATCGAAGGCGACCCCAACCTGGGATTTGCCGCCAACTTCCTGTATACCCTGACCGGCAAGCGGCCCGATGATGTAATGGAGCACGCATTCGACGTGGCCATGATCCTCCACGCCGATCACGAACTGAATGCCTCCACATTCGCGGCGCGCGTGACTGCCGCGACGCTTTCCGATATCTACTCGTCGGTGACCTCCGGCATCGGCGCGCTGAAAGGGCCGCTGCATGGCGGCGCCAATCAGGACGTGATCAACTGGCTCCTGAAACTCGGCGACGAAGATGCGGCCGTGGAAGCTGTAAAGAACACGCTCGCCCGCAAGGTGAAGATTCCGGGCTTCGGCCATCGCGTGTATCGCACCGAAGATCCGCGCGCCACCCACCTGCGCGTGCTCTCTGAGGAATTGGGCAAGCGGACCGGTCACGAGAAGTTGTACCGGCTGTCGAAGAGGATGGAAGAGACCATCAAGGACATCAAGGGTCTCCAGCCGAACGTGGACTTTTATTCTGCCTCGGCCTATTATTCCCTCGGCATTCCCATCGATCTCTACACGCCGATCTTCGCCGTCAGCCGCATGTCCGGCTGGACCGCGCACATCCTCGAGCAATACCACAACAACCGCCTGATCCGCCCGCGTGCCGAGTACAAAGGCAATCCCGACGGCCAGACGTGGATTCCCATCGCGGACCGATGATTCCATGGACGAACGCGCGTTTTACACGGAGTCGCAGACCAGCAAACCGGCATCGTTGAATTGCCCGTATTGCCGCACCGTAGATACATACGACTTGCAGTGGTCGGTACGCAAGAAGAAAGATCGCCTTCCGGGCGGCGCGGACGAGCGCGACCGCGCCAAGTTCGCCAAGGCGCAGAGCTACATGGTTCTGCTGGACGACAAGGTGGCGTGCAAGAATCTGCGCTGCCGCAAGCGCTTCGACATCTCGGGCGTGAAGACGATGGCGTTTATATAAGCGGTCGGCTAAACGGCCAGCGCTTGAAGCCGTCTGAAGACCCCGGACAGTTCTCTTTCCCCGTCCCGCGGATCTCCTGGTGCGCCGCCCATCCCGTAAGCCACTCGTCTCCGCCGGAATGTCGGGCCGGGTAGCACCACCCGTACGATGTGCCTTTCTGCGCTACACTCGGGTTGGAGGATTTATGGCTGATCGTGAGAACTCCCATGGAGACGTCCGTCCGCGCACCGCGGTCCTGACTCGCGGCTTCGATCCCAGTCTTTCTTTCGGCTCCGCCAGGCCGGCCGTGTTTCGCAGCTCGACTTACGTTTTCGCCAGTCCGGAAGCGGCCGAACAAGCCTTTAATATCACGACCGGGAAAACCCAGCCCGCGCCCGGCGAACGGGCCGACCTTATTTATTCGCGTTTTTCCCACCCCAACGCCGAAATCCTCGAAGACCAGATGGTCCCCCTGGAGGCGGGAGCCACCGACGCCGCCGTCTTCAATACCGGGATGGCCGCCATCATGACGGCGTTTTTTGCCGTGGTGCGGCCCGATAGCTCGATCATCTACACCACGCCCCTCTATGGCGGCACCACAGGACTCATCCATTTTCTGAAACCGTTTGGCGTGGATGGCATCGCCGTGCCCTCGGGCGATGCCGGCGCGCTCGACGCCGCCGTCCGTGCCGCGCGCAATCTGAGCATCGTGCTGCTCGAGACGCCAGCCAATCCCACCCTGATCATGACCGACATCGAGCGCGCTGCGGAATCGGCCGCGCGCCATCCCGACCGCCCTGTCGTGATGGTCGATAACACCTTTCTCGGTCCCGCATTCCAGCATCCGCTCACCTGGGGCGCCGATGTCTCGCTCTACTCCGGCACCAAGTACCTCTCGGGGTTCAGCGACATGCTGGCAGGCGCGGCGCTCACGCGCAGTTCCGAGTTGATCCGCAAGATCCGCAGCCGGCGCAACATGTTCGGCAGCATTCTACAGCCCGACGAATGCTGGCAACTGAACAGCCGCCTGCCCACCGTGGCGCTGCGCATGACCCGCCAGAGCAAGAACGCGCAGCGCCTGGCCGAAGCGCTCGACGGGCACAAACAGCTGAGCAACGTCATTTATCCGACGCTCTTCCGGGATGCGGAGCAGAAACGCATCTTCGCCAAACAATGCGCCCATCCCGGCGGCCTTTTCTCCATCGAATTCAAGGGCGGGAAAGCGGCGGCTTTCGATTTTCTGCGGCACCTGCGCATCGCCAGGAGCGCGGTTTCGCTGGGCGGAGTGGAAACTCTGGTCTGCCATCCCAAGAGCACCACGCACTCCGGCATGAGCGCCGCGGAACTGGCCGAATCCGGCGTGACCGACGGCCTGGTGCGCGTCTCCGTGGGAATCGAAGACTGGCGCGACTTGCTGGCCGATTTCGAACAGGCGCTGACGGCGATCGGGTAGCGCGGCCCTGCAATCATTCGCAGCGCAGCGCCGTGAGCGGGTCGATCTTAGCCGCCCGCCGCGCCGGCAAATAGCTGGCGGTGAGCGCGACAACGCCTAACAGCAGCGCCACCGAAGCCAGCACCGCCGGATCGAGCGGCCGCACGTCATAAAGCAATCCGGCGAGCAGACGCGTGAGCACTGCCGATGCCGCCACGCCAACCGCCAGACCCGCGGCAACCCACATCATGTTGCCCCCAATCATCAGGCGCAGCACATCGCGAGCGTTCGCGCCCAGCGCCATGCGGATGCCGATTTCCTGCGTCCGCTGGGTCACCGAATGCCCTACCACTCCGACAATTCCTACCGCCGCCAGCACCAGCGCCAGGACAGAAAAAACGCCCAGCATGAGCATTGGCATCCTGCGTCCCGAGGTGGAATTGCGCACCACGTTTTCCATGGTGTCGAGACTGGAAACCGGCAGATCCGGGAAGGCACCGGCCAGCGCGCTCTTGACCGTCCTGGCATAAGTGGCCGGCGCGGCCACCGAGCGCGCCACGATATTCATGATTGGCCATCCCGCCTGCATATAGGGCCGCATGAATTGCGGCCGCATCGGGCGATCGAGCCCCTGAAAGTGAACGTCGCCGACGACACCCACGATGGTCAACCGTGGGCCATCCGATCCTCCCAGGCGGATCGCGCGCCCCACCGGGTCCTCCTTCGGCCAGAACTTGTGCGCCATGGCTTCATTGATGACGATCACGCCGGGGGCCGCAAGCGTGTCATAGTCCGTGAATTCACGCCCCTTCAGCACCGGAATTCCCATGGTGCGGAAGTAATTCGGACACGCCACGCTGTAGTTCGCGCCCGGCATGTTCCCGGGATCCGCCGGGGGACGTCCTTCGATCTGAAAACCCCGCCCGGCATTGCCTTCGAATGGCAGATGCGCCACCGCCCCCACCGAAACGATGCCCGGAATCGATCCGGCGCGCTCATTGAGATCCTGGCAGAAGCGGGGCAACCCGGGCGGCCCGACATAGATTTCCTCCTGCGGGACCGAGACAATCATGGTCAGCACATTTTTGGGTTTCATTCCGGGATCCACTCCGAGCAGCCTCGACATGCTCTTGATCATCAGCCCGGCGCCGGTAAGCACCACCAGCGCGAGCGCCACTTCCGAAGCCACCAGAACCTGCCGCAGACGATTGTGGCCGCTCATTCCGGTCCGGCCGCCTTCCTTCAATGGATCGTTCAGATTGGCGCGAAGTGCGGCAAGCGCGGGCGCGGCTCCGAATAGCAAACCCGTCAGGCAGGAGACCGCCAGCGCGAAGGCGTAGACCCGCCCATCCATATCGATCGACGTGACCGGGCGCAGTGCCAGGGACAATCCGCCGACATGAAACGCGTAGTAAAGCACCCTCGTGCCGACCGCGGCCACCAGCAGGCCGGCCGCGCCGCCCGCCAGTGCCAGCACCGCATTTTCGGTCAACAATTGCCGCGCGATGCGCCACGGGCGCGCGCCCACCGCCAGGCGGATGGCGAACTCCTTCCGCCGACCGGCGCCGCGCGCCAGTAGAAGATTGGCCACGTTCACGCAAGCGATCAGCAAAACCAACGCCACCGCTGCGAGCAGCGTGAACAATCCGCTGCGAATGCCCTCCAATCCGTACTCCGCGAGGGGAGACACGGTTGCTCCCATGTTTGCGTCCACTGCGGAATTTTGCGCGCGCACGCTTTCGCCCACCGCCGCCATCTCGGCTTGGGCCTGCAACACGCGGACGCCGGGCTTGAGGCGGCCAATGCACAGAAAGCTGTTGTCGCCGCGGCCGAAATCGGTCTTGGTGTACCCCACTGGCACGAACAACTGTCGCGCACCGCTCCAGAACTGCCATTCGAATTCGCGCGGCATCACGCCGATCACCGTAAATTCCGCGCCATCGATCCGGATCGTCCGGCCCACGAGAGCGGGATCGCCGTTATAGCGCGATTTCCACAGCCCATACGTGAGGACCACTTCGCGGTCCCTGCCGAGCGTCTCTTCTTCCGGCAGAAACGTCCGCCCGATGATCGGCTTGGCCCCCAGGACATCGAAGAATCCCGCCGATACGCGCAGTCCCGACACCTGCTCCGCTTCGTGCGCGTCACTGCTCGCCGCGAGGTTATAGCCGCGGCCGGCAGAATCGAAGATGGCCATGGCGTCGAAAGACCGGGCGCGCTTCTGGAAGTCCCAGAAGTTCGGCGCGGAGACGATGTTCCAATTGTCCGGTCCTTTCCCGAACGTCTCCCATACCAGCACCAGACGGTCGGGCTTGGGGAACGGCAGCGGCTTGAAGAGGGTGCTGTTCATCACACTGAAGATCGTGGTGTTGGCGCCGATGCCAAGCGCCAGCGTCAGCATGGCGGCGAGCACGAAATTCCGGTTCCGCACCAGATTGCGGACACCGAATCGTACATCCTGAAGTAAATTGCCCATTACGGATGATTACTGCCGGATTCCGCGAAGGTTAGCAAAAAAATCTGCGCCTAGCGGACCGCAAACGTCACCGTGCCGATCTGGCTGGTGCTCCGGTCCATCACGATCACCCGCACCCGTTGTTTCGGCGTTGCCATTGGATGGTCCATCGAAACCGCGAGACCATTCCGCATCTGCGAATCGCGCTCTGTTTGAGTCAGGTTCAGCCGGAAGTCCGACTCCGCCGGATTGCCCAGCGGGCGGTACATTAATCCGCTTTTCGATGGCTCCTGGGCGCCGCGGTCGGATAGCAGCACCGAGACAATCCCGGTATATTTGCCGTCCTGTTCGCGCAGCAATAAATCTGCAAGATCGATGCGGATCTCCAGGTGTACACCGTTCGCGGCGGGCGAAACTTTGACGCGCAGACCAATACCGGAGGTGTCGGCGGGCCGGTAGAAGGCGGATTGAAGATCCTCGTCCTGACGCTGCTGGCCGGTGCGCGAATCCGGCAGGGCGTAATACCGCTCCTGCACCTGCAGCTTGACTCCGCTGCGCCGGCAGGTCACGCGGATCCGATGGAATTGGTTGTCCCGGTTCTGCGCTTCCGGCGCATAGAATATCTCGTAGGCATTCGCGGAATCGAGCGCCACCTGCTGCAGCGCCTCACGGACCGGCGGTCCAAGAATGGTGCGTCCGCCGGTCAGCAGCGCGATCTGTTCCAGGTCGTAG
>DATJMA010000072.1:0-74974 GCA_035509055.1 Bryobacteraceae bacterium
CGCGTGTATGTTGCGGTGCTGGGTCACGTGTACGATTCCAACCCCGAGCGCGGCCTCTACCGCTCCATCGATGGCGGAACGACGTGGAAGAAAGTTCTCTTCAACCGGAAAATGCCGGACGACGTAGGCGCCATCGAAGTCGCTATCGATCCCAGGAACCCGCGTGTAGTCTATGCATCGCTGTGGGCCACGCGGCGCCCGCCATGGTCGGTGTATGCCCCCTCGAATCTGCCGGGCGGCGGTTTGTTTAAATCCACCGACGGCGGCGATACGTGGAAGCAGCTCGCGGGAGGCTTGCCGGCGGACGATACCGTCGGCAAGATCGGGATGGCGATTTCGCCGAGCAATCCCAATCGCGTCTGGGCCGCGGTGGACGATTCCGGAGCGGCTGTCCCGCCGGCACGCCAGGGCGGTGGAGGCGGCGGCGAACGGACCGCGCCGGGCGGAATTTATCTCTCGAACGACGCCGGCGCCACCTGGACGCGCGTGAATAACGAGAACCGGTTGTGGGGCCGCGGATGGTATTTCAGCGAAATGGCGGTCGATCCCGTCAACCCCGACCGGGCCTACGTCATGAACACCGCCACTTACATGACCGCCGACGCCGGCAAGAGCTGGACGCCGATCAAGGGCGCGCCGGGCGGCGATGATTACCACCAGGCGTGGGTCAATCCCAAGGACGGCAATCGCATCATTGTGAGCAGCGACCAGGGCACCGTCATAAGCGTCGATGGCGGCAAGAGTTGGAGCACCTGGTACAACCAGCCCACCGCGGAAATCTATCACGTGGCGGCGGACAATCGCTTCCCCTACTGGCTTTACGGCGCGCAACAGGATTCGGGCGGTGTGGGCGTGAGCACGTGGTCGCGGGAGGGACTGCTCACGTTCCGCAACTGGGAGCCGACCTGCCTTGCCGGCGAGAGCGCCACCGTAATACCCGACCCGAAAGACGGCAACATTCTTTACGGGAGCGGCGCGGGGCGCTGCGACCAGTACTTCAACGTGCCGGCGCCGCTCGGCGGCCAACTGCCGCCGGCCGACGATAACGATCCGAACCGCAAAACCTGGACCCTGCCGCAAGTCTTCTCGCCGGCCGACGAAGCGATGTATTACGCCAACCAGTTCATCTTCCGCACCCGCGACCGCGGACGCACGTGGGAGAGAATCAGCCCCGACCTGTCCCGCGTAAAGCCGGAACTACCCAAGACGCTCGATCCCCTCACGGCGAAAGATATCGACGAAGTGATGGTGGATCGCTTTGGTGTGGTCTATACCATCGGACCCTCTCCGCTCGAAGCCACCACCGTTTGGGCGGGCACCGACGACGGCCTGATCTACGTGACGCGCGACGACGGCAAGACGTGGAACAACGTAACGCCGCCGCAAATGACCTCGTGGAGCAAAGTGTCGCAGATCGAAGCCAGCCACTTCGACGCGGCGACGGCGTACGCCTCGGTGGACCGCCACCGGATCGCCGACAACAAGCCCTACATCTACCGCACGCGCGATAGCGGGAAGACATGGCAGAACGTCGTGGCGGGGATTCCCGCCGGCGCGTACGTCAACTCGGTGAAGGAAGATCCGCAGGTGAAAGGGCTGCTGTTCGCCTGCACCGAACTGCGCGTCTATGTGTCGTTCGACGATGGCGGGCAGTGGCAGCCGCTCCAGAACAATATGCCGGCTACGTCGATTCGCGACATCGTCATCCACGGAGACGATCTGGCGATTGCCACGCACGGGCGCGGCTTTTGGGTGATGGACCAGATGACGCCGCTGCGCCAGATTGCCCGGCAGGGTTCGGAAATCGAAACCTCGAATGCATACCTGTTTCCACCCGGCGAGACGTTCGCCATCCGCGCCGGCGGGATGAATGGCACGCCGATGCCGCACGAAGAGCCGCAGGAAGAAAATCCGCCATCCGGAGTGGTGGCGTACTATTGGCTGAAGTCCGCGGCCGCCGCTCCGCTCAAGCTCGAATTGTTGGATGGTTCGGGCGCGGTTCGCGCGTGCGCGGCGAGCGATACGCCGGTTCACGCGCCGGATATCGAACTGTTGAACGTGCAGGCCATCTGGCAGCAGCCGGCGCAGCCGCCCTCGGCGGCCTCGGGGATGCACCGATTTGCGCTTGGCGGGTCGGCCGGACGCGGCGGCGGATTCGGTGGCGGAGGCTTCGGCGGACGGGGGCGCGGGGGCGCGGCTCCGGAGCGGGATGCCTGCACCGCGTCGCCCGCGGATGCCGCCGCGATGCAGAACGCGCGCGGCGGGCGAGGCCGTGGAGGGCGCGGCGGCGGCCGGGGCGGCAATCCGGGACTCCAGCCCGGCGCGTATAGCGTCCGCCTGACGGTGGATGGAAAAACTTATTCGCAGCCCGTCTCGGTGAAGCCCGATCCGCGCGGTGCGCCGAAGGGCGAGGTGCAAGCCGGCGGCAACCAGTAGCACGCCTTGCTGCACCAGTCCGTGCGCCTTCGGCATCCAATGCCGTATGGATCTCGGACTGCAAGGGAAAACCGCTCTCGTCAGCGGCTCGACCGCGGGAATCGGACTGGCCATCGCCACCGCGCTCGCGCGCGAAGGCGCGGCGGTAATCGTGAACGGTCGCACTCAGGAGCGCGTGGACCGCGCCATTGTGTCCAGCGGCGCCGCCCACGGCGTAGCGGCCGATTTGGGCACCGAAGCCGGCGCGCGCGCCGTGATCGAGCGATTTCCTGAGGCCGACATCCTGGTCAACAACCTCGGGATCTTCGAACCCAAGCCATTCGAAGAGATCCCCGATGACGATTGGCGCCGGTTCTTCGAGATGAACGTGCTCAGCGGTGTCCGCCTGAGCCGGCATTACATTGGGCCGATGCGGCGCAGGAATTGGGGCCGGATCGTGTTCATCTCGAGCGAATCGGGCTTGCAGATCCCCAAGGAGATGATCCACTACGGCATGACCAAAACCGCGCAAATCGCCGTGGCGCGCGGACTGGCGGAGACCACGGCGGGAACCGGCGTGACGGTCAATACCGTTCTTCCCGGGCCGACCCGGTCCGAGGGCGTAGTCGAATTTGTGGGTAAGCTGGCGTCTGCGAAAGGTGTCGATCAAGCGGCGATCGAGCGCGAGTTCTTCACCACCGCGCGCCCGACTTCGCTGCTTCGGCGATTCGCTACGCCGGAGGAGGTGGCGGCGGTAGTCGCGTTTGTGTGCAGTCCCTTGGCTTCCGCCATCAATGGCTCGGCGGTGCGGGCGGAGGGCGGAATCGTGCAGTCGATCGCCTGATGGCGATTCTGTAGGACCCGATGCCAACGCACGCCAGAAAGGGCCGTCCACGGACGCTCCCCGCACCGCGGAGGACCCCCAGCGGAAGGCCCCTGGAATGCGCCAGGCAGCTTCGAGACGCTCTTCCGGTACCGCTGTCACCCACGGGCAGCGGGCGTAGAAAACCGGCTGCACGTCGCGGAATTCGAGTAGGGCGCATACGCTGCCACCCACCCCTCGTAACCCGCGAAGAAAATGAGTCTGCCGGCTTGCGCGGTGTATCTTTCGAACATAGACTGCACCTGTCCCGCCGTCTACACCCATGAGATAATTTGAACCAGAGGTGCTTACCAGGATCATCCACGCAGTGTGCCTGCTTGGGGTGGCGAGTGGGGCGGCGTTGTTCGGCCAACCGGCGGCGGTGGAACACTTCGTCGCCGACGATTTGCGGCCCTACTACGCGCACACGGGCTTCTCCTGGAAAATCGACCGCGTTTCGCATTTCGAGCTGAATTACGAATCCGATACGGAAGCCGCGTATCGCATCACGCAACTCGAGGAAGTTGCCGAGCGGGCGCGCACATCCATCCTCGAAATGCTGGGGGAGCGCGACTACCAGCCCACCATTCACGTCTTCTTCGTGGAATCCATCGAGCGCATGCGGCAGCTCATTGGCGCGGAAGTGATCGGCCGTTCGCGGCCCACGCAGCACGCGGTTTTTTGCGTGGTGGCGCCATTTTCGGAGCTGAGCCTGAAACACGAGCTGACCCACGAGATCGCCACCAACCTTTGGGGTCCGGCGGAGCACTGGCTGGAAGAGGGCCTGGCGAACTATGCCGTGGACAACAAATCCTCGCTCATGAAGCGGCAGTGCCTCGCCATGATGCAGAGCAAGCAGTGGATCAAGCTCGGAAAGCTGGTAAGCCCGGAATGGGAATCGTCCAGTTTTTCGCCGGACGATACCTATCCCGAACTGGGCGGCTTTGTCGAGTATCTCTACCAGAAGTATGGCGTCGACCGTTTGCACGCCGTCTGGAAAGGCGGCAGTAAGCAAATCAAGAGCGTGTACCACAAGAAGCTGTCGCGGCTGGAAGCGGATTACCGGTCGGACTTAGTCAAAAACAAGCCCGAAGTGCACGACGCCATCAACCTGCCAGGCCGGGATTACTAGCGCCTGGACGGAAACTGTCCAGGAATTTTCCGCAACTCCTTTATTTTCAGTGAAACCACAGATTTTCTGGACGGTTTCCGTCCAGCGGGCACGAGCTTCTTACTTGCCGAGGAAGAAGTTTCCCACCAGCATCGCGTCAATTCCCGAGGAGTAGAAGCTGCGAACGGCGTCGCGCGGCGTGCAGACCAAGGGCTCGCCGAAGAGATTGAACGAGGTGTTGTAGAGCACCGGCAGCCCCGACGCTTTTCCGGCGGCATGCAGCAGCTTCCAGTAGAGCGGATTCTCGTCGTGATCGACGGTGTGCACCCGCACCAGATCGTCCGCCAGAATGGCTGCCGCGAACTGCTCGCGGCATTCCGGCCGCACATGACCGACGGTCGAGAGGTAGCGCGCGTTGTCGCCCACATCGAAATATTGCGCGCACAATTCGGCCGGCACGCTGGCGGCGAACTTGCGGTTGGATTCGCGATGCTTGATGAAAATGTTCAGATTCTCGGTGGAATAAGGATCGAGCGGCGACGCCAGGATGCTGCGGTTGCCCAATGCGCGCGGGCCGAATTCCATGCGCCCGTGCATCCAGGCGACGATCTTGTTGTCGGCCAGTTGCTCCACCGCGGTGTCCACGATTTCGTCGGTGGTCAGCAGGTAGCGGAAGCGCAGTTTGCAGTTTTCGAGTTCTTTCTTGGTGTCGGCGGCGGAATACGCCGGACCGAGCGAGAGCGTCCGCAGCCGCACGCGCATTTCCTGGCGGTAAACCGTGTGCCAGGTGTTCAGTACCGCGCCCATCGCCGTGCCGGCGTTTCCCGCCACCGGCTGCACGAAGACGTTCCCGTTTCCCAGGGCCTTTTCGAGCGCCGAAACCAGCAGCGCGTTCAAGCCTAACCCGCCGGCCAGGCAGAGACTGCGCGCCGGTCCCGCCAGCCGCAGCGCAGCGGCTTCCACCGCCTTCTGAATACCCGCGGCGATGTGGGCCCGCATGGACTCCGGAATAGGCTCGCCGTCGGGTAATCCCAGCCGCTCGTAAAAACGCGGGCCGAAGCCGCCATTTTGCAGGCGCTCCCGCGAGAAAAACGACCAGTCCGGGTGCGGGCCGGCCTCCGAGACGTTGAGAATTTCAAGATACAGGTCGCGGTACCGTTCATCGCCGCAGACCGACAGCCATTGCACCTTGTGCTCGTCTTCGTTGGCGGAAAATCCCAGCAATTCGGTGACACGCCCGTAGAGATCGCCGATGGAATCGGGCGGGTACTGCTCGTGGTCGAGCGTCATCACGGTGCCGCCGGCCTGCCAGCGGGAGCCGCAGCGGAAATCGCCGCCGTGATCGAGCGTCAGCACCGTGGCTTCGTCGAATGGCGAGGGGTAATATGCCGAGGCGGCATGCGCGCGATGATGTTCCACCAGCACGATGCGGCTTTTCGGAAATTGCGCGCGCAGTTTCAGCAGAAAGTCGGATTCCGGAATCGGCCGCACGATCGCGACGGCGTCTACTTCTTCCGGCCGGGCCCCGGCCAATTCGAGGCAAGTGGCGATGGAATGGTCCGGCAGGCCATTCGGTCCGCCCCAGTGCGTGCGCCGGCGAACGAGCTTGGATTCTTCCACGGCGGCGACCAGTTCGCCGTCTTTCAGGACCGCGCTGGCTGCGTCGCCGAGGATGCCGCCGATTCCGAGAATGATCATAAACTGAGCCGCGACCGCGAGGGAGCGGCGCCTTTCGCTAATTTCATTTGCCGCGTTTCTCGATCTTCGCCCAGGTATCCTTCAGCCCCACGGTGCGATTAAAAACCGGCTTGCCGGGGGCGGAATCCTGATCGGCGCAGAAATATCCCAGGCGCTCGAACTGGAAGCGATCGCCTGCCGCTGCCGCCGCGAGCGAAGGCTCGAGTTTCCCCTGCACGATTTCGAGCGATTTCGGATTGAGATTGGCGGTGAAATCCCGACCCTCCTCCGTCTCGCCCGGATTCTCCTTGAGGAACAGATTGTCGTAGAGGCGCACTTCGGCATCGATGGCGTGACCGGCAGAGACCCAATGGATGGTGGATTTCACCTTGCGGCCATCGGGAGCGTTGCCCCCGCGGGTGGCCGGGTCGTACGTGCAGTGGATCTCGGTCACCTCGCCCTTACCGTCCTTGACGACGCTCTGGCAGGTGATGAAATAGCCGTAGCGCAGGCGGACTTCCTTGCCCGGCGACAGGCGGAAATATTTCGGCGGCGGGACTTCGCGGAAATCGTCCTGCTCGATGTAGAGCACTTTCGAGAACGGCACGGTGCGGGTGCCGGCGGATTCGTCCTCCGGATTATTGACCGCCTCCATCTGTTCCAACTGGCCTTCGGGATAGTTGTCGATCACCACGCGCAGCGGCTTCAGCACCGCCATCACGCGCTTCGCGGTGCGATTCAGATTCTCCCGGACGTGGTGTTCCAGAAGGCCCAGTTCGATGCTGCCGTTGGTCTTCGACACGCCGATCGCCCCGCAGAAACTGCGCAAGGCCTCAGGCGGATAGCCGCGGCGGCGGATTCCGGCGAGCGTCGGCATGCGCGGATCGTCCCATCCGCGCACGTGGCCATCCTGCACCAGCTGGAGCAGCTTGCGTTTGCTGAGAAGTGTGTACGTGACGTTCAGGCGGTCGAATTCGATCTGCTGCGGATGATAGATGCCGAGCGCCTCCACGTACCAGTCGTAGAGCGGGCGGTGGTCTTCGAATTCCAGCGTGCAGATGGAGTGGGTGATGTGCTCGATGGAGTCCGATTGGCCGTGCGCGAAATCGTACATCGGGTAGATGCACCATTCGCTGCCGGTGCGGTGATGATCGGCGTGCAGAATGCGGTACATCACCGGGTCGCGCAGGTTCAGATTGGGCGACGCCATATCGATCTTGGCCCGCAGGGTGCGCGCGCCATCGGGAAACTCGCCGGCTTTCATGCGTTGAAAGAGATCGAGATTTTCTTCGACCGTGCGATTGCGATAGGGGCTCTCGATGCCGCCCTCGTTCAGCGTGCCGCGGGTTTTGCGCACTTCCTCGGCGCTCAAATCGCAGACGAATGCTTTGCCTTCGCGAATCATTTGCAGCGCCCACTCATAAAGCTGCGGGAAGTAATCGGAGGCATAGTAGAGGCCGTCCCACTGGAAGCCGAGCCAGCGCACGTTTTCCATGATGGAATCGACGTACTCGGTCTCTTCCTTGGAGGGGTTGGTGTCGTCAAAGCGCAGGTTGGTCTTGCCGCCGAATTCGCGGGCCAGTCCGAAATTCAGGCAGATGGATTTGGCGTGCCCGAGGTGCAGATAGCCGTTGGGTTCGGGAGGAAAGCGCGTGTGTACGCGGCCTCCGAACTTGCCGGTCTGGTTGTCCGCGAGGATGATATCGCGAATAAAATTCGACGCCGCCGGCGATTCCGGCGGCTCCACGGGAGTAGTCGGATTCATAGTGTTTTCAGCTTTCCGATGGCCTGTTCGATGCGTGCCAGGCACGTATCGCGGCCCAATACTTCCAGTGTGCCAAATAGCGGCGGCGCTGTCTTGCGGCCGCAGACCGCCACGCGGACGGGCTCGAACATCTGGCCCGCTTTGAGGCCGAGTTCGCCGGCCGCGGCGCGCAGCGCCGCTTCCAGCCCGTCGTGCGAGAATTCCGCTCCAGCCAGCACGCCGCGCGCTTTTTCGAGGGCGCGCAACGCCATCGCGGCGTCTCCTTTTTTGGGAACCAATTCGGCGGCATCGTACGGCGCGAGTTCCGGCGCGAAGAAAAAGTCGCCCACTTGCAGCACATCGTTCAGCAGACGGATGCGCTCGCGAACCAGCGGCGTGATGTGCGCCATCTTTTCCGCGCCGACGGCGAATCCGGCGCGCTCTACCACCGGCAAGAGCCGTTCCGACAGCTGTTCGACCGGCAAATTTCGTATGGTCTCGGCGTTCAGCCAGACTGCCTTGGGATCGAATGGATCGTCGTCCTTGAAATTCACCACGGCATTGGCGCGATTGACGCCTTCGAGCGTGAACGCGCCGGTCAGTTCCTGGCGGGTCATCAGTTCGCGATCGTTCTTGGGCGACCAGCCGAGCAGCACGATGAAATTGGCGAACGCTTCCGGCAGGAACCCGGCATCGCGGTAAGTGGTGACGCTCACCACCGGCCCGTGCCGGCGCTTGGAGAGCTTGGTGCCATCGGGCGCCACCAGCAGCGGAAGATGCGCGAACCGCGGCGGAGTCACACCGGCGGCCTCGAAGATCAGCACGTGCTTGAACGTGTTGGTGAGGTGATCCTGCCCGCGGATGATGTGGCTGATGTGCAGATCGGCATCGTCGGCGCAGGAGGCCAAATGATACGTCGGCATGCCGTCGCTGCGCAGGAGCGCGAAATCCTCGATGTCGGCGGTGGATTTCGCCTGTTCTCCGTAGACGCCGTCGGCGAAACGAACCAATTCGACGCGATCGCGCGGCACGCGGAAGCGCAGGGCGAAGGGCTCGCCGGCCGCGGCTCGCCGGTCGCTTTCCTGGCGCGGCATCTCGCGCATTCCGGCATTGAAAAGCCAGGTGCCCTGCGCGCCCGATTTTTCACTGTCGGTGTTCTGGGCGGGCGTGAAATCGCGATAGGCCAGATCTTTTTCGAAGATCGCGCGGGCCATCTGTTGATGCTGCGCCAGCCGCTCCGACTGTTTGTACTCTTCGTCCCAGCCGAGATCGAGCCAGCGCAATCCCTCGAAGATGGAATTGACGGAGACTTCCGTGTTGCGCGCGACGTCGGTATCGTCGAGGCGCAGGATCATCGTGCCGCCGTTGTGGCGGGCGTAGAGCCAGTTGAAAATGAACGTGCGCGCGCTTCCGATGTGCAGAAATCCAGTGGGAGAAGGCGCAAAGCGAACGCGAATCATGGGAAATGCCAGTATAACGCGTGGCGCGCCGGCGCCACGGCTCTACGGCGTCACGAAAACATCCGCGCGCGTATAGCTGCGCTTCTGTGCCGCCGGATCCAGCAGCGTCACCTGGCAGGTGTATTTATATCCCGGCTTCAGCGTTTTCAAAGGCACCGCAAATCGGACCGGCACCGCCTTGGTTTTGGGATTGAGGCCATCCTTCACAATCAGCGGCTCCGTTTCGAATACCTTGGCTTTGCCGCGGAAGAAGCTGACGGCGGCGACTACCGGCTGCGTGGCGGTGGCCGTCGGTTCATAGACTTCCGCGTACACATACAAATCCTGATTCTGCTTGAAGACGCGCGTCACGCTGGGAACCAGCTTTTCCTTGTTCTGCACCAGAGGATTCTCTTCCAGCAGCTTCCGGTCTTTTTCAGCCGAGTAAAGCGCTTCCGTCACCGGCTGAATCTGATTGCTCAGAATCACCGAACTGGTCGGCAGCGTGGGCTGGTCGGTAGTCAGGTTGGGGATGGTGAACTTCGTCTCGAACGTGCCGATCTTGCCGGTTTCATTCTCGCGAACCAGGAACTTCATCGAATAATCGCCCGGTTTCAAAGTGAATCCGGTATCGTACGCGACCGGGTGCCTGGTGATCTCCGCGGCCTTGTCGCCCTTCAACTCCAGATCGACGAAATCGCGAACGTTGCCGCCGCCCGTCACCTCACCCTTGGAGTCTTTCACCACGCCGATAAAGTCGAGCCGCGTCCGTTCCGCGGTTCCATGCTTGGCCATTTCCAGGTCGCTGCCCGGAATCTTCACTTCTACGGGCACGAAATAGCTGTCTCGGCCCAGGCGGAAAAAATCCACTTCGGCGCGCACATCGATGTCCGTCATGGGGTCGCCCATCATCAACGCTTCCGAGAGCTGCCGCTCCTTGTCCTCACTGTCGAATTTTCCCCAGTTCTTGCTGGCGAAATATCCGTGGCGGTAATCCATCTTGGCGGCCAGGTTGTTCTTGATCTTGAGATCGATCTTGCGGTATTTGCCGTCGAGATTGGTATTACCGCTGTTGTAGCCGATGATGTAGTAGCTCGAAATATCCTTCTGCGCCTGCTGGATTCCCACCGACAGGTCGTTTTCGTCGAGGAGCGCTTTGCCGCCGGTATCGCCGGCCAACGTGGTGAGCGTTTCCTGCTGCGCCTGGAAGTTCGCTTGCGCGGACATCTGCGCGCCACCGGTGCGTACGGTGGAGGCGCTCGACGAACCCTTGGTGGCGTCGCCGAGCGGCGCCGAAGCCACCAGCCCGCGGGCATCGATCGGATAGAACGCGACATTCGCCTTCACCGCGGCGTTCACCGTCGCCGTGAGCTGCGCCTGGTTGTTGCCGTTGCTATCGCGCGTCATGCCGCTGGCGAAGTAGACCAGGGCTTTTTTCTCCGGCAAAGTGCCCAACATTTTGGCCGCGGTTTCCAGCGCGGACAACTGGCGATCGGTATTGAAAATGTTGAATTCGGTATCGTCGGCGCTGAATGCCGCGCCGGTGTCGGACGCGGCGTCGCTTTGATCGGTGATGTCGAAGCCCTGGCCTTCACCCACAGTCAATCCCTTAATATCCTTGATGAGCTGATCGCGGTCGTCGGTGAAATCTTCTACTACCTTCACGTCCGCGGAGAAGCTCATGATGGCTACCAGGTCCGAGGGCGTAATCTGGGTGTTGACGAACTTGACGGCCGACTCCTGCGCGCGAATCTGGTCCTGGATGGGCATGGACGTCATGTCGAAGAAGAGGACCATCAAACGCCGGTCCTTATATTTGATTTCTCCGGCTTTGGCCGGCGTGATCTGATTGGCCGTCACGGCTTTCACCGCCGCCGCGGCATCGGGTTTCTTGGCCTCCGCCAGCACCGGACCGCGGATGGTGAGCGATTTCGGCTGCTCGTCCGCCGCCGGCTCGGGGTCGTTTTGTAGCGCCTGATATTGGAAGGTGGTAATCTTTTGCGGCTTGCCGTCTTCGCTGACGACGAAATCGTCAGGCTTCAATCCCTCGATGGGATTACCGTTCTTATCTTTCACAAAGGCGTCGATGATCACCAACTGGACGGTATCGGAAAACGAAAACGTCTTCTTGGCGGGGGCGCTGCTCTGTTTGGCGGGAGCGGCCTTCTTCTGCGGGGCCGCGGCCGGAGTTTGGGTTGCCTGTCGCGCGGAAGCGATCAAAAACGCGGCGAGGAGAACGGTAAGGGTGGCTCGCATTAGAAATTAAACCTCATGCTGGCGGTAATCGTCCGCTGGCTCTGATAGGCCAGCGGCAGGCCGAATTGCGCGTTGGCGGCCGCGGTGGGCAGAAAGCTCGTGTTCCACGAGGACACGTTGGGATGATTCAGCGGATTGATGATCCCGGCGTTGAACGTCAGGTTCTTGCGTTCGCCCAGCCGGAACGTGCGCAGCGCGGTGAGCGTGTTGGAGAACAACATCGGGCCGGTCAGCGAATCGCGGCCGAGATTGCCGTAGGTACCCGCGGCCGGGTCCGCGAAAGCAGCGGGATTGAGCACGCCGTTCAGGTACGTGGGGCCGCCGATGTAGTTGACCCGGATGTTCCCGTTGGGTGCGCCGCCCAGCGCCAACTGGGACGCGCTGATGGTGATGGGCGCGCCGCTGGCGACGACGATTCCCGGCATGACGGTCCAATCGCGGAACAGAACGCCTTTCCATCCACTGACCAGACCGCCGCCCCTCGCGCTCACGCCGGTGGAGTACTGGAGCAGCAGGTTCAGCGTGTTGGCGCGGATGCCCGCGGTGCGGGCGCGTTCCGCCGACAGATCCAGCCAGTTCTGCGTGGTGCTGCCGCTGGGAGCGTCGTCGATCGAATGATTGAGGGTGTAGCTGATGTTGCCGCCCAGCCCGGAGCGGAGGCGTCGCTGGAGTTGCAACTGAATGCCATTGGTGATGCTGTTCCCGTTGGAGGTCTCGTACAGGTAGCCGACCGGGCAAACATTTCCGGGTTGGCAGCCGGGATAGACGTATTGGGCGGTGTCTTTGGCCAGCGCCGGCGAGGTATTCGGATAGTATTGCTGCGTGAGCGCGGTCCCTTTTACGCCGAAGTACGTTACCGACGCGACGGTATTGGCCATCAGATTCTGCTGTACGTAGAGCTGCCAGTTGCTGGTATAGCCGACGCGGAAATTGGGGTTGATGGCGTTGGTGGTGGTTGTCCCGATGCCGCTCAGACATCCCGCGGATTGCAGATACGAGAGATTGAATGCGTTCTGAATGGTCGCGCCGCAGGTGTTGGTGAGATTAAACGCCGTGGCAAACGGCGTCTGCGAATCCAACTGCGAAATCAGCGAGGAGTAGACCGAAGGGATGTAGTAAAGGCCCCAGCCGCCGCGGAACACGGTGGAGTGCTTCGACCACGGCTTCCACGCCGCGCCCAGCCGCGGGGAAATGTCGGTGGTTTGCCCGTTCAGAATGGAATTGGGGTAGTGAATGCCGGTGACCGGGCCGGTCTGTCCGGCGACCACCGCCAGACCGGTGGATGGCAGACTGTTGTAGGCGGAAAGCGGCACCTGGAAATTACCCGGAAGATCGATAGTGGCGAGGCGGCCGTAAAGCTCCGTCGACGGCGCCTGATAATCCCATCGTACACCGATGCTGAGGGAGATTCCCTGTTTCGGGAAGCGCCACTGATCGGTCGCGTAGACATCGTAGACGTTGGTGCGCAAATACCGGTCGCCGCCGCTGGGCGTGTCTTGCAAGGCAATGAGGCTTGGATCGGTCGAGCCGTGCGTCAACTGCGCCGCCTCGGCGCCGCTCAGGGAGTTGGTGTAGCTGATCGAGGTGCCGAAGGGATTGCCGGTGAGGAAGTCTTCAAAGTCGTCCCCGGTTACCGTGCCGTTGAATTGCAGGGTGCCGCGCGGGTTCGCCTGGTAGAGCAGATTGGTCTGCCGGCGGCTGTAATCGCCGCCGAACTGAAACTCGTGGTTTCCGTGGACCCAGAGGACGGTGTCGCCCACGGCGCTGGTTTGCGGGTGCAGAAATTGCAGGGAGGTGTCCTGAATCCCGAGAAGCGACGAGCCCGTGAAGTTGATGGTCGGGGGTCCCCAGTTTACCGGCGATTGGTCGGTGCCGGTGATGCCGAGACTGCCCTCGACGTTCTCCAGGTTCGCGAAATAAGGAGTTCGCTGATTGGTGGCGTGGCTGTAGTTGTAGCGCAGGGTGGAAATCACGTGCAGGCTGAAATGGTAGATGTACTGCGCATTGGCGTTGACGCCGTTGTTGGTCTGATTATCGTACCAATTGGGGATTACGGCCGAAAAAACGCTGGGCGTGGTCGTGTCCGCCCGCTGCCACTGGATGCCGCCGTTGATCTGGTTCCGGGTATTGAAGGTGTAGCTCAAGCGGGCGTTGACGTTGTCCTGGTTGGTGTGGCCCGAAGCCGCGGCGGCGTAGTTGAACGCGCTGCTCCCCACCGTGAACACGTTGGGCTCGGGATAGAATTTCGCCAGGGCTGCCGCCGCGGGATTGATCTGGTTGGGCTGAAGACCGTAAGCGCTGCCGTTCCTCTCGGCGTCGGTCGGCACCAGGTCGCTGAAAGTGAGCGCATTCCGGTTCCGCGTGAACGAATAGTTGATGCTGAAGGTCCCCTTGCCCTTGGTATCGAAGATGTGCGGAATCTTCAATGGACCGCCGGCGGTGAGGGTGGCACGAACGGTCTGATTGTCCGGCTTGGGCAGTTCGACGCCGGTCACCGAGTATTGCCGCGCATCCAGGATGGCGTTGGTGAAATTGTTGATGCTCGCGGCGAAGTTGTAGCGCGAGCGCGGATCGCGGCGATTGTTTCCGAAAGCCGCGGGATTCCGGCCACCCCGGCCGCGCCCGCCGCCGCGTCCGCCGAAACCCATTCCAGGCATGCCGCCGCCGCGTCCGCCCCCAAAGCCTCCACCGCCGCGCATGCCAGGACCGCCGCCTCCAGGTCCACCGCCTCCAGGTCCGCCGCCTCCGGGTCCGCCGCCCGCGATCTGCGGATTGCCTCCCGGGTTACCCATTTCGGGGCCGCCAAAGCCACCCGGACCCCCGAAACCGCCCATGCCGCCGCGCCCGCCGCCCATCCAGTCACCACCCGGTTGGGGTGTATCCAATCCGGAACTGACGCTGCCATTGATGGTGAACGAATCGTTGCCCTGGTTGGCCAGGTCGCCCATATCCTGCTGGGGCGTTCCCAAATCCTGCCCGCCCATCCCGTCACCGGTTTGGCCGACGTTCAGCCGGGTAAAGCCGCCGCCCTGCCCCTGTCCCGCCAGTGCGGCGTTCAACGACGGCCGCCCGCCGTTATTTGCCGACGAAGTATTGGCGCCCGCCCGCCGGGGCGTGGAATTCTTGCCGGGCGTAGGTGGGGCGGTCGCGGCAGCGGTTGCCTGAGTGGGGGCAGCCGGGGTTGCCACGGCTTTTTCGGCTGCCGGTGGAACGCCCGGTGCCGGAACGGTCACCACTTCAGGCTTTTGCGGGTTGGCAATGGCTTCCAGAGTCTGGTACTTCAGATCCCATTCCGGCCCGGGCATATTGGCAATCACGCCGATTTCGCGAGTGACCGGAACGAACCCGAGTGCCTCTACCGTGATCTTCCAGGTGCCGTCATCCAGGTTCGCAAAAGAGTAGAATCCCTCATCGTCCGTGGTGGTTACGAACTTCTGGTCGCCCCGGACGGCGGTAACCGTCGCGCCCGGGACGGGCAGTCCGCCGGCTTTGACAGTGCCGTGGCTCGGTGCGGCCACTAAAGCCGTCAAGGTAAAGCAGGCGGCCAGCAAAAGGCGCCCAAAAGAAGGAAATAAACGGTTAGCAGCCATGAGGTAACATCCATCAAGGCGCACGCCGGCCATGGAATGTTACCCCGCCCGAGGCGGCAATCCGCCGCGCCGCCCGAAGGGTGGAAGGTTGCCAAACCCAGCCGGTGTGTTATCCATCGTCGGTAATACCGATGTTGGCTAACCATTGGGCAGCTCTAAGCGATAACAAAATCTATGGTTAATTTGTGCGATGCATTGTTCCATAATGATCCCACTCACGACGTTTGTTGCGTCACGGCGGCGGTAGATTTGAGTACTTGAGAGCGCAGCTTGGCTTGTTTGTTTTGCGGTAAAGAGATCGGTCCTTTTCGACTCCTCCGGGACAAGGAATTCTGCTGTCCTCAGCACCGGAAGGGGTACAGTGCCCGTCTGGGCAAGGCGCTGGGCCGTATTTCCGAGCACCAACCTCCTCCCGCCCCCATCGCCCCGTTCATTCCTTATAAGCCGTTCCCCGGCACGAACTGCACGCTCTCGCATAATTGCACTCTCGAACCTTTCCCCTCCGCGGTTCAACTCCTCAGTTCCTGGCCGCTCTCGGTCGTCCCGCTCCCGCGCGAGCGTACGGCCCCGTTGCCACTGCGGCCACGCTCAGTTGCTGTCGTAACGGAATTCTCCGCCGAGCCACACGAGTGGCCATCCGATAAGTCTCTACCATCCCTTTTGACCGAGCTCGAGGTTGACGCCTCGGTCTCCGTCTTCTCGGCCCAGGCTGAAAGCGACCCGGCGCCCGCCGGAGCCGCGACCATGGAATTTCCGGCCGCGAACCCGCCTGCCGAACCAGCGGTCCAGGGAGGCCGGTCGTGGGCTACCACGCCGGTTCGCCTGCCGGACGCATCCAGCCCGGCGCGCCCCAGTTCTTTTAACTTGTGCGCCGCCGCTCCGGGTCTGCTGGCGGAAGCTGTCGAAGCTTTCCTGCCGCTGGGCCCCGAGCCCGAGATGGCGTCGTTCGGGACATTGCCCTCTGTTCGCCTGCACTGGTCGCTTCAACCGATCGATTGGGACGTGGTGGCCGAACCCGCCGGCGCGGTGCGCGGAGCTGCCGCGGAGCCGGTGGAATCGTTCCTGCCGCAATTCCACGAAACCCGGATCGCCGCCTGGCCGGCAAAAGTTCAATCGCCGCAACTGGCGATTGGTGCGGCCGACTGGCTGGTCGCAACCGCGACGGCCGATCCGGTGCCCGCTCCTGCCGCCGAGCCCGTGGAATCCTTGCTGCCAAGTCCGGGGGCGCCGGAAGTCGCCGCCTGGCCTACGATTGCCGCTCTACCGCAACTGACGATTGCCGCCGCGGATTGGTCGGTCGCAACTGTCATGGCCGATGCGGTAGCCGGTCCTGCGGCCGAGCCAGTGGAATCCTTCTTGCCGGGTCCGGCGGAGCAACAAATCGTTGCCTGGCCGGCCCGCGGTGCCGAACTCGCCCGTTTCGCCATGAGTCCCGCTTCCTGGGTGCTCTCGGTGGATCTGGCCGGAGCTGTCGCCGCTCCCGCGGCCCAAGCTGTGGAGTCGCTGCTGCCGGAAAATCCCGAACCGCGGATGGTTGTCTGGCCGGCGGCCGCCGTCTCACTGCCGTCGCTTGCGGTGGCAGCCGCCGATTGGGAACTCTCGGCATGGCCCGCCGATCCGGTGTCCAGCCCCGCCGCGCAAGCCGTGGAATCGCTGCTTCCGGAAAATCCCGAACCGCGGGTGGTTGTCTGGCCGGCAGCTGCCATCTCACTGCCGTCGCTCGCGTTGCAAGCCGCCGATTGGGAACTCTCGGCATGGCCCGCCGATCCGGTGGCCGGCCCCGCGGCGCAGGCCGTGGAATCGCTGCTGCCGGCGCCTGCCGAACCAGTGGCGGTGCCCATGGTATCGGCCGGCGTCAAGCTGCCTGAGTTTGCGGTCGCCGCCATCCCACCGGAACCTGTGGAGGAATTCGTTCCGCCACTCGTGGTCGCCGACGCCTGCCAGGACCGGATGCCGAGTCCGCCGGCGTGCGAAGTGGTTCGGGAAGTGAACCCCGTGTTCGCAGGCGCGCTACCGTATGCCGTTGCGCCAATGGCCGCCACCCTCAACCTGGAACTGGCGCAGCCGGAAATTCGTTGGGAGGGCGATTGGCGCCCGTCCGCGACGGCCGAACCAGTAATCGCATATGTCGCGCCTCACCTCGCGCCGGTGATTGCGGCGGATTTCCCGGTCGCCACTCCGCGCATCGCCGCATTGCAGAGAATGGTTGCCCGGCGTCCGCAAAGTCTGGCCGCGCCCGCCGCTGAATCTTATCCCAACGCCGCCGAGCCCTCCGCGCCCGGCTCCCCGCTGGCCGCCAGTCCATCGCTCCCAGGAACCCCGGCGCTTCGAGTCCCCGCATTCTCCGTGGAGCACGCCACCGGGAATCGCGCCGCCGCATTCCGCCCCGATATTCCCGCGGCGGTCGAACCCCCCGCATCCGAAGTGAATCGCGGAGCCGGCACTCCGCTCGCTGGCACGTCTGCCGTGCAGCCGCTCGATTCGCCCGCGCCGGTGCTCCGCTGCGGATTGCCGATGGCGAGGCCGGCCACGAGCGATTTCATTTGCCAGCAGGAGCCCTTGGCGCCTATCAAATCGCTCCTGCCGGTAGAGTCCAAAGCGGCCATAATGGCGCCGAAATTCGTTGTCCGGCCAGTGTTCGAGCGCGTCGAGGAGGCCGTAACTCCCGCTTCCAAGCCGGCAAAAAAGACTCCGGCGTTCGCGGAAATCTTCACCATCACCCGGGCGGCGCGCAAGAGCAACGCCACTCGCACCGGACTGTTCTCCGCGGGCAAGCTGATCGCCGCCAGCCTGATTGTCGGGTTGGGAATGTGGTTCGGCGCGGGCTCGGTGAAGATCAGCCGGCAGTTGTTTGCCATCGACAATACCATCCACGGAATCGGCTCGAGGAATACCTCTTCGGGTCTGGATACCACGTCGTCGGGCCCGGCGAATTTCCCGGCCGCCAAGTATTCGGCGAAATCCGAGGGCACGATCGCCAAGGTTCGCCACGCCATCCAGAGCCGCGCCGCGGTCGAATTCACCGACTCCTTCCGCCGTATGGAGGCCTGGGGCGAGAACGCCATGACCTTGCCGGCGGGCTGGTCGCGCAATGCCGATGGATATGTCCGGACCGGTCAACTGGCGCTTTACCGGCCGGCCCAGTCGTTCAGCGACTACCATTTCGAATTTTTCGGCGAAATCGAGAAAAAGAGCATGGACTGGGCGGTTCGCGCGAAGGATTCCAAGAATTACTACGGCATGAAAATGGCGGTGATCGAACCCGGCTTGCGGCCGGTGGTCGCCATGGTGCATTACGCGGTGATCAATGGCAAAAAAGGGCAGCGAATCGAAACGCCGTTGGGCATCATGGTGCACAATAACGAGCCCTACCACGTGGCCGTAGACGTAAAGGGCAACCATGTGGTGACGTCGATTGAAGGCCAGCAGGTGGATTCGTGGAGCGACGATTCGCTGAAAACCGGCGGCGTCGGCTTCTTCAGCGAACTCGGCGAAAGCGCCCGGCTTTACTGGATGAGGGTAAGCAAGAATCAGGACTGGCTGGGGCGTGTGTGTGCCTATCTTTCGAGCGGGTCGGGCAGCGATACCGCGGACTTGTGGCGCGAGGAAACTCCTCACGCGCCGACTCAGCCATTCACCCCCGCGCCGCCGGCGACGGACGTGGCTATGGCAGCTGCCGAAGATAACGAAGATTTCTCAGAGATGGGCCCCCAGAGGGCCAGGATTTTGAAATACGGGAGGACCGAAATATGCAGGTCGTGACCAAGACAGCCGCGGCCGCCAAGACCATGCCGGCGGCCGTGACTTCCATCGAGGAAGCCAAACAACTCAAGCGTCCTAACCGCACGCTTTCCAAGGCCGTTTCCCTTCACCTCGAAGGCAAACTGGAGAGCGCCGCCAAAATGCTGGGTAAGGCCATTGAATCGGGCGAGCGCGACGCCGCGCTCTATTCCGCGCTCGGCCACATCCATTACGAGATGCGCGATTACGAAGCCGCCGCGGCGGTTTACGCCCAACTGGTGGAACTGGAGCCGCTGCACCGCACCGCCTATTTCAACCTGGGAGTCTGCCAGGGCAATCTGAAGGATTGGGTGAACGCAGTCGAGTCGTTCCGGGTGGCCGCCGAGGTGGACGCCACGCGCGCCGACGCATTGCTGGGACTGGGCACTTCGCTGATTCATGTCGGCCAGCCGCAGGAAGCGCTCGAACCCCTCGAAAAGTATCTCAGCCTCTATCCCGACCACGAACAGGCGCTGTTCGGTAAGGCCGTCTCGCTCCAGCAGTCCGGCCGCCACGCCGAAGCGGTGGAGGAGTACCGCAAGGTGCTGAAGCGCAATCCGCGCTGCGAAGAGGCGCTCTCCAATCTCGTGGCCCTCTTCCTGGAAAAGAAGGACAACGATTCGGTCCGGCGTTATGCCGAGATGCTTTCGGAACTCCAGCCGGAATCCACGGTGGCCGCCGAAGCGCTGGCGACGCTGGCCTTCGCCGACGGCGACTACATGGCCGCGGTGCGCTATTGCCGCAGCCTCTCCGACCTCGCGCCCGATCGCTTCGAGAACTGGTTCAACCTGGGCGTGGCGTACCACAAACTGGGCCAGCACGAAAAAGCCATCCAGGCTTACAAACAGGCAACCACCCTGCGGCCGGAGTGCGCCCAGGCGCATCTCAACCTGGGAGTGGCGCAGCAGGAAATGAGCGACCTGCCGGGCGCTCGCGCCTGCTATGAACGCGCGCTCCAGGCCGATCCCAACCAGGCCGGGGTGCTGTGGAATCTCGCGCTGGTGCTCGAACAGCAGGGCGAGCGCAACTGGGCGGAAAAGCTCTACGAGCGCATTCCCGACGAAGCCTCGGAATCCTGCGACGCGACCTTCCGGCTGGGCTATCTGCGCCTCCTGCGCGGCGACTATCAGTCGAGCGCCATGGCGTTTCAGATTTGCATCGAGCGCCGGCCCGATTGGCCGGAGGCATGTTTGAACGCCGGCATCGCCTTCGCCCGCTGCGGCAACTCCGAGTCTGCCCGCCGCTACTTCCAGGAGGCGCTCACCATCCGCCCGGATTCCTCCGACGCGGTCCGTGGATTGGCCGCTCTCGCGCTGGAGCAGCAGGATTACGAGGAAGCCTACGAATTACATCGCCGCCTGATCGAGATGGGCGAACATGGCGCGGAGCTGTTCTACAACGCCGGACTGATCTGCCAGAAGCGCGGCATGACGGAAGAATCCGTGCAGTTCTACCAGCAGGCGCTGAACGAAGAGCCGGAGTTCGCGGAAGCGTTGTTGAATCTCGGACACGCGCTCATGTCGTTGGGGCAGGAAGAGGAAGCGCGATCCTTCTGGCGGCGAGCCATCCGCGAGAAGCCGGAATTGGCGCAAACCTACTTCGAGCCGGCATAGTCTGCGATTCTCGCTCCCGGCCGATCGGTCACTCAAATACTCGAGTTACTCGAAGAGTTCCGCGTGACTGCGGGTCCGCACGAGAATCCGCGCTGTCCCCGCTACGGTAGGTCTTTCCTCATCTCACGATGCGCGCCTTCGGCGCGGATAATGGAAACCCAGCCCGCACGCCTGCGGCGTGGATGATATCGACTGCACCTCCCCACGACCCACCAAAAGAGCACGCCTTCGGCGTGGATGATGACCCTCCGCGGCGCGTTCCCGATCCCAGTCCCGTTCTCGGTGTGGGTCAGTTCAGCCAAGCGCTACTGGGTCACTCTTGCCAAGCACCTAAGTTCGAGATGCTGGAGTTGAATCACGCGGGTAATTGGAATTTGCTGTTCAGCTCGCTGACCTCGTTTTGTTTTGGTTCAGCGTGAAAATGAGGGAAGGTTTCTCGCCGAAGGGAAGAAGGGCCCTGCGCAGGAATTCGATGGGACCCGTATTTTAGGCTGCTTTCCTGAAAGCCACGAATTCGGTCTTGAGGGCCGCCATCCGCTGCGCCTTCAGTAACAAGTAACGCAGGTTCTTGTAGCCCCGGCCCCGGCGGAGCAGCGCTTTGATGTTCCCGTTGACCGCTTCGACAGCCCCGAGAGGCACTTTGGTGCGGCAGTAGTTCACAGAGCGCCCTGACCCTCCGTGTTACGGACCACCCCGTAAACTTGGGGCGCCATCTTTGGAAAACGCGAAAGCCAGAAGAGTGCGAGCGGTCAATATGCGGGGGCTTGCCGTCCGGGAAAATCATAGCGGTGCCGTCGCACGCCGATTCGGTGGGTCGGGGACTCCTCGCTCATGTGTACCACCTCCTGGTGGGCGACGATCCACATAGAACGAAGCTGGGCATTTATCGAATCCAGCCTCAGACGGCAACCGGGTGAGATTCGTTTGGTGGGCTGCGCTTCACAGGTCCACTGGTCCCGTGCTTTGCCTTGCATGGCCAGCCGAGAATCACCACAAGCGGGAAAAACCCGCACACGGAAGAAGCCGATATCCAACGCGACGTCTCGCCATAACCTCGTAGTCCCGCGGCACCAAAGAAAACGAAGACCGTGAACGAACACAAGGCGAGTAGAGCGGCTGAAGGAGGCCGCTTACCGGAGAAAAGAAAACTGCAGGTATCGGGCAGCAGCTTTGTGAAGAAGTGCCAGATCGCAATGGCAAAAGGGACACCAAGCACGATGACGATCCACCACGGCGATGCATGCAGCCCCTTTTCGAGTGTGGCCATGTCTGCGTGCGTAGCAAAAGTTCTAACCGGCACGTAGCACCAAAAATTCCCCAGGTTCATCAGGCAGAGCATCAGCGCGAAAAGCACGAGCACCTCATTGTGCCGCCGCTGGGCGTGAGAGTAGAGTCGCCTTGCAGCGAAGTAGAGAAGCCCGTTGCCGAAAAGCACTCCAGCCACCGCAACCAATCCTGCCAGGTATCCTTTCCGGACAGCAAACATTGGATCGTATTCAACGTTTTCATCGATGTC
Source organism: Bryobacteraceae bacterium (assembly GCA_035509055.1). Classification (GTDB taxonomy): domain Bacteria; phylum Acidobacteriota; class Terriglobia; order Bryobacterales; family Bryobacteraceae; genus PALSA-129. The sequence continues at coordinate 22,004 of DATJMA010000072.1, forward strand.
GCGGAGGAGGGCGACATTCCCTGGGGTGAGGTGACCGTAGTTCAATGCCAACGGGTCAGCTTTGTAGCCGACAGCCCAAGCGGCGAAAGAATGCGCGTACTCATGGACCAGGTAGCCGCCGGCGTGAGTAGACCACCACAGTAGCGGAATGAGGAGCAGCCAGAACAGTAGGGTTCGAGGTTGCGCCACGTCTCAAGTATAACTCTTGAGCATCTGATTATCCGCAACCTTAACGTGCGAGATGACCTGAAGGGAGTCTGCCGGATGACGTGCCAATCGGGAAACGGTTCGTCTTCCAGCTGACGTGTAACGCCCGACGCTCTCCTTGGCCGTGCCGGTAGCCCGTTTCAGGCCCCAATCGGCGGAAAAGCCACTGTCCGTCAACATGGACTGCACGGATGCTCCAACTGACGTGAGCGTTTCACGGGCGTGAAGCTTTCCCGAACGCGACTTCGCGGGCCTTTGTGGTGGGAAGGGGATTTCTCAACAGAGTTAGGCGCCTCGTGTGGGCAGCTTTCATCCACTACCATCTCGGTGTCTTTGCTGAGTGCCCAGCCAACCGGAAACAAGCGTGCCAAATCTCTAGAAGTAAGTTTAGCCTTAGAGATTCCCGCCGTTTCGGGTAATTGAAGTCATTTTCCTGCGGGCACGCGCCGGCGCAGTTCGTCGAAAAAATTCAAGAGGAACACCACTTCGTGCTCCTGACTGGGCGTCTCGGCGGACGCGACAGGCCTCAGCACCACAATGCTCTTGCCATCTGGAGCCACATCCCACGCCGAATTACCGGCGAGCGCTCCGTCGAGCCTGGCGATCCACACGCGCGGTATTCCGGCCGCGAACGCGCCGCCTTTCACCGTGTAGCTCACCGCCATGATCTGATTGCCGGACTCGTAGAACAGATCGCGGCCGTTACGCGAAAAATGCGGCGTAACGCCCCCGCCCGTCGAGATCAGCAACTTGCCGCCCGGCCCGGACGTCAGCGCTGGAAACGGCCGCACGTACACTTCGTACTTTCCCGATTCGTCCGAAGCGTACGCGATCCATCGCCCGTCGGGCGAGAACGAGGGGGAGCGTTCGTTGAATCCGTCCTCGAGAAACGGTTCGGGCTTACCGGCGGTCAACTGGCCTCCCCGCTCCTCCAACGGCAGCGTCCAGATCCGGTTGCCGGCCCCCCTTTCGTAATAAGCCAACCGCTTGCCATCCGGCGTGAAAGAGCACGGGAACTGGTTGGGCTTGCTTTCGCTTCTCTCGGTCAGCTCCCGCGGCTGGCTGGCGCCGTTCGCGGGGGCCTCGAACATGCCCTTGCCATGGGACCCGAAAACGACGAAGCGGCCGTCGGGGCTCCAGATTGGGTGGTCGTAGACCACCCCGCCGAACGTCAGGCGCGTCATGGTGCCCCGCTGCGAGTCGTAGACCCACACGTCGGGACTCTCCTGGAGCGCGATGCGCTTGCCGTCCGGGGATAGGCCTGGATTATCGTAGCGGCCCGGCGGGTTCCCCAACGGTTCCCTGGTTCCGTTGGGACCGACCCGTTCGAGCGTCGTGACTTCGAACTCGCTGCCGCCGGCCCGGTAGACCGCGGCACCGTGCCCGGAAGGCGCCGGGGAAAAGCCAAGCTGGCCGATCCCGAGCCCGGAACCATAGGCGACGTCGTCCAGAACCGGTACCGCCGTCCCGCGCGTCTCCAGTTTTTCCAAATCGAACGGGATGGCGAACAGCCTTCCGTGGTTGACGTAGACCAGATAGTTGGCCCCGCCCAAGGCGCGCAGATAGCGGGGGGATTGGGCGCCACGGACCAAAGGTTTCCTGTGGCCATCCCGCAGAGTCAGGACCTCGACGGTAGACTTGTCCTCCTCCGCCTCCGCAATCGTAGTCGCCGCGAACAGGATCGCCTTGCCTCCGGGCAGAATCTGCGGGGAAGAGAAGGTAAACTCTCCGTTGCCTAACATTGCGACTGTCTTGGGCGGGCCTCCATTGGCGGGAATTCTCAGCAGCCCGTCCGTGACGGCGCTCACGACGATGCTGCCGTCCTCACCCCAGTCCGCGCCGGCAAAGCTGGCGAAGTCGGCCAGCCGGACCACGGCGCCGCCTTGCACCGGAATCTTGTTCAGTCTGCCGCCGGAGTAGAATCCAACCCACCGTCCGTCCGGCGAGAAAAACGGTACGGATGCCCCCTCCGTTCCCAGAAGCCCGGTGACCTGCCGTTCCTCCAGCCGGCGGAGGAACAGCTTCACCGGCGAGCCCGCTGCGAAGACCAGCCGTGTGGCATCGGGGGAGATCGCAACCGTGCTCCCAAAGGCTCTGGGGATGGCCAAACGAATATCGGCTCCCACGTCCACGTCCAGCCGCGCCAGGGGGCGGCTCGCAGGCTGCTCCATGCGCCACGGCGCCCACAGAGCAACGGCTGCGATGGCGGCGAGCGCGGCCCCCAAGCTCCAGGTCTCCCGCAGGCGGCGAGCCCCGCCTGGCGCGGGGGCGCCTTCCACACCATTCCCGGAACCGCTCCATTCGAGGGCCCGCTTCAGGTCGCACGCGGTTTGAAAGCGGTCGGCAGGGTCCTTGGCCAGGCAGGCGCTCACCACTCGATTCAACCCCGCCGGCTCCACCGATGGCGCCTCCCGCTCCAGAATCGCGGCAACGATAGTGGTCGGGTTGGACCCGTCAAACGCACGCCTCCCGGTGATCATTTCATACAGCAGCAGGCCAAACGAGAAAATGTCGCTGCGCGCGTCCATCTCCTTCCCCTGCGCCTGTTCCGGCGACATGTATTGCACCGTGCCGAGTACGGTCCCCTCCGCCGTCATGGTGACCGTTGGCTGAGAATCGGTGACCGGCTGCTCCATCTTGGCCAGTCCGAAATCCAGCACCTTGGCGCCGGCCTTGCCGAGCATGATATTGGCGGGCTTGAGATCGCGATGCACCACGAATTTGCCGTGAGCCTCCGCCAGGGCGCCGGCAATTTGAATGGCTAACGCCACGGCCTGATCCGGCTTCAACGCTCCGCGCCGCAAGCGCGCGGCTAGCGTCTCGCCTTCCACCAGTTCCATCACCAGGTAATCCGGCCCCACATCGTACAGCCGGCAGATGTTCGGGTGGTTCAGCGCCGCTGCTGCGCGAGCCTCGCGCTCAAAGCGGTCGGAGAATCGTTGCTTGGAAACCTTGATGGCCACTTCGCGATTGAGGCGCGGGTCGCGAGCGCGATACACTTCGCCCATGCCGCCCGTGCCTAAGGGCGCGAGGATTTCGTACGCACCAAGTTTGTCGCCCGGTGACAGCGGCATGGAATAGATTCAGCTAAGTTTAGCCGATCCGAAGGGGAGTTTGTAACAGGGCTCCGGCAACTGCTGGATGCGTGTGCTTTGGGCCGGCGGTCTCGCCGCGGAGGGGTCCCTGTCTCGCCAGAATGAGTCCCTGGCGATAACAGCCCTTCACACCATCAATCTGGGGTCAGACTCCCAAGATACGGCGTTGGAGGAAGCGTGGCAATGGAATACTCCCGTGAAGTCCGGCTTCCATTCAGTCGCGCTGCCGCTGATGCCAAGCGCCGGGCGTTTGGGCGTGACCGGTGTCTCACGGGAGGAATCCGTCAGCGCCCCCGGATTCGGCCTCCGCTATCGGTCGGACCAATGTATGAGTGGCGCGTGGTAAGACCGGAGCTTCTCACAAGGGAACTGCTGGCCCTAGGGTCAAGGCCAGTTTACGATGACGCGGCTTGTCGACAAACCGCGTTTTCGTGGGCCTCGAAGCATGTTGTGCCTGCGACACGCGGATTCAACCGCACCGTCGCCGGCGGTAGTGCAAATCGGGCGCCTTCCCGAACTAATAGATGCAGCCAACGCCCAGCCGTCCCCATTATAATAAGCCCGTAACATATTAGTGCCGGAGGGCAGCATCACGGCTGATAGGGTCGCTTGATCCCCCACCAGAGAAACCACACCCACGATTGTTACACCAGCGTAGAAAGTTACTTTTCCGCTGGCGCCTGCGGTAACTGTGGCGGTGAGCGTGACCACCTGCCCGTAGTTCGAGGGACTCGGAGAGGCCTTGAGGGTAGTAATAGTCGGTGTAGCTGCAAACGCTGGAGCAAAGGCAAGGAGAGATAACACAACCCATGCTCGCTCCGCGATGCTACCGAAGCGATAGAAACGCGGCAAATGAGCCTCGACGTGCTCTACCTTGGGACCCCACAGTATAGCACAAGGATGTTGGCGCAAATTACTCCGGGACGTCAGCTATTCCTGCCGGAACGCGTCGGCGAAACAAATGCCCACTCGGCTTGTGATTTCAGCGCGGCGCGATCCCATTACGCCATAGCTTAGTTCCTCTCAGCATTTCGCCCTGATCCAAGCACCCTCTCCCGATATGCGGGATTATCGTACATTGACCACTGATCCGGGTGCAGGGACCCATCGAAGCTGACCTTCGGGCGATTTGTCGCTCGTACAAAGCTCGGATGACTCCGCAGTCCCCCATCGACCTCGCGATTGGCCGGATACGGGGTTGGAGGGAGCGTGGCAATGGAATACTCCCGTGAAGTCCGGCTTCCATCCAGTCGCGCCGCCGCTGATGCCAAGCGCCGGGCGTTTGGGAGCGCGCGATTCGCTCAGAACCACTCAGAATAGGACCTTATGGCGTAAGCTCCAAGACCACTGCGAAAATCGGCGAGCACTCGCCCAAACAAATCCCAAGGGTGTTCAGCGTTAGCGGCCTCAGATACGGTCGGGACACGGCGGCCCGCGGTTTCTTGGTCCACCGATGCGACCCGGCGGCGCCTCCTACAAAGACGCGCGAAGCCGGCGCGACCTGGGATGAACCAACTGTCCCGGAGCGCCGGCCGCACCCATTCCACTTAACACCGGTCAAGCCGAAACCGGTCATGCGGACAATTGAACCAGGCTCTTGAGGGTTCCCAGGTACTCCCGGCATCTCCCGATTGCTTCCCTGGCCGCGGGCACGGACTTCTTGCTGGTAAACCAACCTTTCTCCTTCGCCGCGACGAACGTCTCGAATTCCTTTATCGCCTTATCCAACGCGGCTACACCCTGCCTGAGAGAGGCTCGGGCGGGATTCAAGGAGTCCAGGCAGTGGTGCTCGTATATCTTGCCGAGTTCCTCGAGCTTTCCATTGGCCTGAATCCACTGCGCGTCGTGCGTGATGGCCCGCTCCTTTTCGACCGATTGACCGGTTCCATTTCCAAAGATGGCCTGATGACGGCTGGTCATCAACTGCTCCGCGGCCGCGATGTCGTGGTGTATAGCCTTGGCGCGGATAAGCGCCGTGGAAAAGGCAGTGGTTGGCTTCGCACAGATGCCACTCAGTGATTCAATTTTTGCGATGTGAGCGTCAGTTGTTTTACCCATTGGGTTACTCCTTTCTTAGTCCTGTACGGCCTTGAGGACGCCTTGGGCGATCTTCAGGGTGTTGGTAAGTTGTTTCTGGCTTTGAAGGACCGCGTCCGCGGCTTTCGCAGCCTGTTGCAGATTTGCAAGGATGGCTTCGCGCTCCTTGCGCTTGTTGAGCATTGGTTGCAGCATGTCGGCCATTTCAGAATCTCCTCTTTCGATGTCGAGAGTTTGCTCTCTACACTCATAAACGATCTTTGGACGGTCATTCCCTCATGAAACAGAGATCTTCTCGAAGTCCGCCTGTCCGACGGCATCTCGTTACCGCATTGCTTCAGGCGGCGGCCCCGGTGCATCGCAGTTTGTGCATTCAAATCGTTCCGCTGTTCTTCTTCTGATTCTCGCCGCCGAGTGAGGGAACAAATTCGGAAAAGTCGTTTTGAAAGATGAAGGCGATTTTTCACCAGGAGAAGCTTATGGCGAAGATTAAGACATACAAAGTGACAGACGCTAAGGACGCCAAGAAAATGACCGATAGCGTGAACAAGGTACTCAAACTGCTCGGGCTCGGCCAATATGTGAAGTGCAAGGTGCCGGCCGATGCTTGGATCAAAGCCAACGCGCCCGATGGCAAGCTGGACGTAGTACTCGAAGCTTCCGTCGACCCGAAGTCGCACCAGGGGCCGATCAAAGTTTCGGCGAAAGCCTCAAATGGAACGACATCGGTGATGGGGGTTTACACAATGGCGCAAGCCATTTATGACAAGGTCCAGAAGGAACTCGCAGCCGCGGGGCTCGTCTAAACGAACAGGCTGCTGAAAACGGACAGACGGGAATGCCCGCGCGCGGCGCTGGACCCGGTGGGCCGTTCGCGCAGGCAAATCGGGGCCTCCCTTTTTCCGCAGCCCAGTATCGCCCCCCGCTCTTTGATTAAGAACAAGGCCAGCTCTCGGCCTCCCAGCCGCTCAAGCGAAAACTCCTTCCATAACACGCCCAAATGCGCAACGTAAGAGCTCGTCTTTCGTCAAGGCTGCCCGCGATACCCTCGGCCGATCACCAAGTACCTGCAGCAAGCCGGGTGGCTGGTCGGCCACTCGGAGAGAGCAGCGCTATATTTGCCGATAACGCCGCTGTACGAGTAGCGCGTTCCGACCAGGGAGCCAGGCAGCGACAGATCCCGGGACGGACAACTTCGTAAAAAAGCCGGCCGCGAGGCGGGAGCGGTACATTCGGCTGCACGATCGGGGCGCCGCGCGTCTCGTGCGCGGCGCAATCTAAGGTTGGATTGGAAGAACCACCGGCGCCGCCGGGACTGAGTTGATCGTCGGCGGAGACGAAACTCCGTTGATCGAAATCGTGATCGGATAGTTCCCCGCGGGCATGTTCGCGAACTCTTGCGGCAGCGTGAGATTGACCTGAAATTCCCCCACTGCCACCAGGCCGGCAAAAGTGGCGTTGATGGCGATGCCCCCAACCGTAACCGTAACGCCGGTGAGCTGCCTAAGGCTGACTAGCGTTCCCGCCGGCGATGGCGCTAAACCGGTGGCGTAAATGCTGATTGCGTCTCCCGGCATTGCGTTCCGGAACGCCGAACTCACCGAGGGATCGCCGGCCATCTTTCCATCCGTAAAAACGGCGGCGGCGTAATTCGTTCCATTCACGATGATCGGAAAAATGCCCGGCGCGCTCGAAACGGCGGCCGCACTCATTGTGTTGCTGGCCAGCCCATCGCGGATCACTTGAACCGTCGCCGTGCCGGAGACTCCCGCGGGAACTTGAAAGCTGATCTGCGTGGGGCTGATGTAGTAAACCGCGGCGCCGATTCCATTCACCAGCACCTGCACACCGCTCAAGTCCGTGGGAAGCGCGTTGCCGAGATTTGCAAAATCGGCGGACGCCCAGATCCGGCTCGTGTCCGCCAGATTGGTTCCCTTCACTTGCGCCCACGATCCCGGTACAAGGCCGCCGGTAAGATAGGTAGCGCCGTTCTGCGGGGCCGAAGTCAAGGCTGGCGCCATCCCCAGCAATTGAAGCGACTGGAGCGTCGCAAGGTTCGCCGCGCGAACTTTGTTGACGAGGTCGTATTTGGGCGTGTCGGTCAAGTCCACCATGCCCCATGCGATGTCGTTTCCACCGATCACCAGAGCACTACTGCTAACAGCCCCGGTGCCGGTCAGCGGCCCGTCGCCGTACTGGAAGATCATCGAACCAACCATATAAGGATTGGCGGCAAAACTCGCGAGCAACTGCGTGTAGGCATCGCCCGCAGCTGAGTCCGACAGCGCCATGACCCTGTCGGCGAGCCACCCGAAACCACGCGCGCCCGCGTAATCCGAGGCAGCGACCCAGGCGCCGATCATCACCGGCTTATTCGTGCTGGTGAATAAGGCCAACAAATCTGAGGTGAGCCCGCTGGGGTTGAAATCGTCGAAACCGACTACGTCGCAGTTGGCGGCCACCAGTGCCCAGTCTGGATCGTTACTGGGCAGAATCCAGATCCCGAAATAGACGTGATTGGGATCGATCGACTTCACGATCTTGTAGAGTATCGAATAATAGGTACCGGCGTAGAATTGGCGAAGCGATTCGACATCGCTCGCAGGCGGCTGTGCATTCGTGGCTGCGTCAACGTCCGCCACGGTTGTTGCCGGGATCTTCCAGGCCGCGGCAAGCTTGCTCACGCTTCCGCCGTACAGAACATTCAACGCCTGATTAACGAACGCCATCTTGGCCGGCGATGACGGACCGAGGGCGAGAATTGCCGTCACCTCGGAAGATTGGATGATTTCGTCGATCTCGTTGCCTACGGACCACCCCACGATATAGGGGTTCGAGACGCTCGATTCCATCTGGGCAGCGAATGAAGTCTTGAGCTCGCTCACGATATTCGGATCGAAAGCGTCGGGATGACCGCCCGGCACGGCATTGGGAACATCGCTGTGCGTCAGTACCGGAGTAGACGGCAGATCCGCGGGAAACGTGCCGAACTTTCCTCCACCCACAAAACCCCAACTGGGGAACCGCTGATGTAACAGGGTGTTTGCCGTGGCTCGCCAGGAACTGCCGTACTTGATGATCTGGTTCGCAATGGAGAAGGATACTCGCGTCACCCCTTGCGCGGTGGTATACGCCGCCGCAAAAGCTCCGGTCTGCGGAGGCAGTTGGAACATCGATTCGCGCCCCGTAATGTCGGTGGGGCCGTCGCCGATGGAGGTTAGGCCCAGGTAAAACAGCGGATTCCCAAGCGGCGAGATCATATACCAGTGGCCGCTGTGATACGCCGCGTAATAGTAACCGGTGGCTGGGCCCGTCCATCCGGCGATGGTCGAGCCTCCATATTGATCGAGCGCTGCAACCGGTGGGTTGTCCGCGAGCCATGCCTGCTCTTCGGCGGCCGTGGTCAGTAAGTCGCTGTCCGATGTGATCTTCGACGGCCAGGACGCCGCAATCGCCTGCCCGTAGACATCGATGTACGGGTCGAACTGATGGGGGTTCGCGACCGTGGCATTGAACTGGAATGTCGCCGTGATAGTGGTCGATTGCGCCGGATTCACAGTGAAGGCCGTCTCCCATGGATCCGGACCACTCGCGAGCAACACCAGCGGCAGCGGGATGGGCGCATTGCCGTTGGGCGCCACGCTGAGCGTGTTCGTACCATTGGAAACCTGAAGCGAGATTTGCGTCGTCACGTAGTTCTCGACTGCCGTGCCGGAATCGTTGACGTTCGAGCCGTAGAGCGTCTCCGACGACGGCGTGAACGCGCTGGCAACCGACCCCGCCGATTGTCCGTTGATCGCAAGCTGCTGCGGACCGGCGCTGGTGATCGTTGCCGAGGCCGTGTACAACACCCCCGTTTGCCAGGAGAACGGAGTTTGGACGGTATGGAGAGACTTGCCGTCCCCCACCGTGAGGCCAAGCATGAGCGAGCTCAGTTGGCAGTTTCCGCTCGAATCCGCCGCCGCCGAAAGAGAGAGTGTAAATCCCGACTTCGCGCCACCCGATTGACTTGCCAACTCGAGGACACACTGACCCTGGCCATGCGCTCCCGCAGCCGCGAGTAGGAGCAACCCCGAGATTGTGATCGGCAGTCGTGATTTCATTCTGTCCGAATAGTCGCCTGGATCCCAGGCAAACGCCGATCTTAAAACAAGCGAAAATGAAGGGCCCCATCAACGTTGCTAGTGGCCGGCGTTTCCCCCAGCCAGGCCGTGAAGCAACGAAGCAACCCCGGCGATCACCACCAGGTCCTTTTCCAGCGGGGCGATCACGGAATGCAAATACATCCGGGGGGAAAGAAATTCCAGCACTACTTATAACGACAAGTCTCATAGCCTTTGTGCGGACTTTCTGCGGAAGTGCGCCGGAAAAACTCTGGTTGAGTAGCGCAAATACAATGTGTCGGAGAGCATCTTTCCCGTCACTCTCCCGATATGTGGTTTTGTCGAATGTGGTTTTGTCGAATTGACTTCGGACGCCACCAGCGCACCGGTCGGCATCCAGGCCAATGGAGGGTAATGCCGTTCTTCGTCCACATCTAGAAAAAACCGGCGTCCGCGCGACAACGCAGCAATGGACGCCCGCCATCGAGATCAAGTCGAATCGTCTGGATGGTTGAGGATGCCATGCGAGACCCTGCCATCAGACAAGCCGATCATTCTTGATCGATGTGGCATCGAAGGATTGGCCGAATACTAGACCGAGCGTTCTAACCGTCAGGACGCACGAAAGGGATATCGTGGACATCGCACGGCCTCCAGGGGAATTTCAACCCGCCGGTTTGAACGAATCCGCTTTCCGCAGGAAATTCCACAGGACCCATCCCAGCAGCCGATGAAGATTCCGATGCCTATTTCAGCCGCTTGTCAAAGATAAACGGTTTAGGCGCGTAGAAATGTATCTTTGAGAAATCGGGGTGCGCCGGATTCAGGAGATAATTGCGCTCGTTCGGAATTACCGCAGACGGCACTGACAGAACTGCAGTCGCCCGACTCTTCACCCAATCCGACCCCCTATCCTTGGTCTTTTTGATCGCGAGAGGCGCATTCCATCCGTCTGGTAAATCCGTCTCACGTATTGTTGCTACCAGAAGCTTCCTCGGGATTGCCGCCCGGATGACGATCATATCCACGGGCAGTTTTGCGCTGTGCGCCAGCAACTCTAAAGCGCACAGCGACGCCGTGGCCCCACAGTAAACCACAGCGAATTTCTTGTGGTTCCAGCGGCCTCCCGCTATGCGTGCGCCCTCGCCGTCGTTTGCGGGATATTTTGCCTTGCAAATCCGTTAGACCGTCAATTACCAGACACCATGTTCCATTTGCGTAAGGATATCGTTCACGCGAATGACTCCTTGGGGTGTGCGAAGGACGGCAACAGGGGTCTCGTAATCAAGACCGGGAACAGGCGTTCCGAGCCACCGGAAGGCGGAATCCCGGTCTCCCAAAACTTCCGTGGCCCGTGCCAGCGTTTTGCTAAAATCTTCCGGGTCGCCCTTGGCCCGAGGAGCCTTCTTGACGGGATCAGCAATCACCGCATTGAGCGAACCGAACCGGCTTGCTGCGACTCTTCTTCTGGCCTTCGGCATCAATTTTGATTTTACCGCCATTGCCTACCCGCGCGGAATTTGGGAACGGCGCGGTCCAGTTACCGATAACCCGTTTCTGTCTCCATGATTTTGTGCTCCTTGACGGAGACTAGTTTGCGCCGTAAACTAGATTCCATGAAAGAGCAGTGGTTCCCCGATACGCCTGGCCGTCGAGCTGCGGCGTACTGGTTCATCGACGGTCTGCCGGAAATCGTAGCGGGCGTAGGCTTCGTTGGGCTCGGCGGCAGTGCGGCGTGGTTCAGCCAGTTCCGGCCACACTCATGGTCTGACCGCACGGCGTTCATAGTCCTTGGGCTGATCTCGCTTATGGTTGTCTTCGGTTACGGGCGGTCCATTAGCCTATTCCTGAAATCCCGTGTGACGTTTCCCAGAACCGGATACGTCCGGCCTCCCTCCGAATGGGAAGAAGTATCCCAGAAGGAAGCGGTCATCGCCCTCGGACTCTCAGGAGCGACGCGGACGCCGGATCAAAACGTTACACATTTCCGTTCTTCGACTATCGCCGTGGTGTTCTGCGGGAACGTCCTCGCTGGAGTAATTGCGAAGCCCATTGGACTTCCAATCGCAATGTCCGCCGTCGCAGTTCTGCTATACGCGCTGCACCGTAACAGTGAACGACCATATCATTGGGCATCGGTTCTTCCGCTCCCTGTTGCCGGGATGGGAGCAATGCTCCTGCACATGCAGCAGGACGTCAACGCTTGGGCGGCAGTTCTCATCGGAGGCGTCTGGCTGGCGGGCCAAGGCGGCTGGAGACTAATCGGGTATGTGCGTCGGCACCCCAGCGCACCCGTGGAGAGTTTTCGGCCATGAACGAGCGCATTCGGGAGGTTTCGCACCTCGACCGGCTGGTTCACGAACCGGCGCGCTTACAGATTCTGATGTTCCTGCGAGAGGTGGAGGAAGCGGACTTTCTTTACTTGCAGCGCGAGGGAGGGTTCACGCAAGGCAATCTCTCGGGTCATCTTTCCAAACTGGAGGAGGCGGGCTACATTCGGATTCGGAAGATGTTCAAGGGGAAGATGCCGCTGACAGTCTGCCGACTCACGGCGGCCGGTGAGAGGGCACTGCGTACTTATTGCGAGCAGATGAATAGCATTATGCAGGGGCAGCGGGAATCCGAACGGGCGAAGCGTGCATAGGCCGTTCCGGTTCGACAGTCATGCGAACAAAACGGAACCCCGTCTCTATATCCCGGCGTCGCGCCGCTGGTTGGATGCACCGGCGCCGTGCAAGCCGCTACTCACTCATCCGCCGCGTATCTTATGCGCCAACGGGAGCGCTTATGGAGTCACTCCCGTTCCCAACATAGTGTGCAAGTGTGGTGCTCCGCACTGAGCGGCGCCGCCGTTGTTTGCCGCCTTCCTCCCCGCCTCGCTACCCGGCGCACCGCGAAATGCAAGCCAGATCCGCTCCGCCGTGGTATTTTGGGGCGATGCCAATCGAGAATCCGTTCCAAGATCCTTTGCGGTTTGAACGGCGCGTGCCCGAATGTGCAGTCGTCATCTTCGGCGCCAACGGCGACCTCACCAAGCGCAAGCTGCTTCCCGCTCTCTATCGTCTGGCTTACGACCGCCGTCTGTCCGCCGGGTTTGCAGTGGTCGGTATCTCTCGCACCCCTATGACCGATGAAGCCTTCCGCGAGAAGATGCTGGAGGCCGTCAAGCAGTTTTCCGAAGACACCAACTTCGATGCCGATGTGTGGAACGCCTTCGCCGCGGGCCTCTATTATGTGGCCGGCGACATCGGCGACGCGGCGCTCTACCAAAATCTCGCCAAGCGGTTGGGGGAGATCGAGAAGGCGCGCCAGACGGGCGGCAACGTGCTCTTTTATCTTTCCACCCAGCCGAGCCAGTATGCGCGCGCCGCGCAGGGCTTGGGCGCCGCCGGAATCTCCAAGGGTAGCGGGTGGCGCCGGTTGATCGTGGAAAAGCCGTTCGGTCACGACCTCGCCAGCGCCCGCGAGTTGAGCGACCGCCTGCACGAATCGTTCGACGAAAACGAGGTCTACCGCATCGATCATTACCTCGGCAAAGAAACCGTGCAGAACATTTTGGCCTTCCGCTTCGGCAACGGAATTTTCGAACCCCTGTGGAACCGGCGCTACGTGAATCACGTCCAGATCACCGGCGCCGAATCCATCGGCGTCGAAGGACGCGGTGCCTATTACCAGGAAGCCGGCGCGCTCGATGACATGATCCAGAATCACCTGCTCCAGGTGATGGCCACCATCGCCATGGAGCCGAGCGCCACCTTTCGCGCGCCCTCGGTGCGCGACGAGCGCTCCAAACTGCTGCGCTCCATCCGCCCCATGACGCCCGCCGAAGTCCGCCAAAACACCGTGGCGGGACAGTACGGTCCGGCGAGCATCGGCGGCAAAGACGTCCCCGGATTTCGCCAGGAGCCAGGTGTCAATCCCGAATCGCAGACCAATACTTACGCCGCTGTCACGCTGTTCGTGGAGAACTGGCGATGGGCCGGAGTGCCGTTTTACATCCGCACCGGCAAGCGCCTGGCGAAGCGCGTGACCGAAATCTCCATCCAATTCAATGAAGCCCCGCTGCATATCTTCGATCATGACGGCGCTGAAACCGCGCCCAATCTGCTGATTGTGCGCATCCAGCCGGAGGAAGGAATTTCGCTGAAATTTCAATCCAAGCGGCCGGGTTCGGGGATGACCCTGCGGCCGGTGTCGATGGATTTCAACTACGGATCGAGTTTCGGCGAGCGTTCGCCCTCGGCCTACGAAACCCTGCTGCTCGACGCCATCATCGGCGACGCCACCCTCTACACCCGGCAGGATATGGTGGAGGCGAGCTGGAGCGTAGTCGAGCCCATTCAAAACGTGTGGCGGGAGAACCAGGCTGATTTCCCGAACTATCCGGCGGGAACCTGGGGGCCGGCAGCGTCCGACGCCATGTTGGCGCGCCGCGGCCACGTATGGAGGAAGCCGTAATGGCAACAACCATCGCACCCGAAAAAATCCTCAAGGAACTGGCCGAATTGTGGGTCAATAGCGGCAAGGAAGAACAGGCGGGAGGGGGCGCAGGTGTGCTGCGCGCCTGCTCCATGACTCTGCTGGTGCTGGCCGAAGCGGGCGAGGACACGCAGGATCTGGGCGAAACCATTGCGGCGTTGATGCCCGAGCATCCGGCGCGCACGATTCTGGTGCGCTTGAGCGGCGCCGGCGATCGGTCCCTCACCGAGCGGGTCTACTCGCAATGCTGGATGCCGTTCGGACAACGGCGGCAGATCTGTTGCGAGCAGGTGGAGATCACCGTGTCGGACGCGGCCCTGGCCGACCTGCAATCGGTAGTTTTGCCGCTGACCGTGGCCGACCTCCCGTTGATCGTCTGGTGCCGGAGTACGCGCCTGCTGACCATGCCGGAATTCCGCGCCATCGCGCGCCTGGCCGATAAGGTGGTCTTCGATAGCGCCAACGCGCCCGATGCCGCCGCCCTCATCGAGCGCATGGGCGACGCCGTTTCCCGCGGAATCATGCTCGGCGATCTTTCCTGGACCATCCTCACGCGCTGGCGCGAAATGCTGGCCCAGGTATTCGAGAATCAGCAAAACGCCGCGCTGCTCGCCAAGGTGGAGAACGTAGACGTGGAGTGGGGTGGTTCGCGCGATGCCCCGGCACTCTACCTGGGCGCGTGGGTCCGCGATTCGCTCGCGGCGGCCGGCGTGAACACACAATTGGCGGTGTCGCACACGGTAAATGAAGATTTTCTGCGGGTGCGTCTCACCGGCGACGGAATCGATGCGCAATTGGCGCGCGAGGACGACCGCATGGTGGTCACGCTCAACGGCGCCTCGCAGTGCACCAACCTGCCCAAGGCCACCGATTACCTGCTGATGCGCGAAGAACTGGGAATTGTGCGCCGCGACCCGGTTTTCGAGAGAACCCTGAAGTCGGCCGCGCAAGTGGCGCATCTCATACAACGATGAGCGTACAAACCTTCACTGCTCCCGATGCGCCAGGCGCCGCCGATGCCTGCGCGCGCCACATCTTCGGCATGCTTAAGGCGGCGATCGCGGCTCACGGCCGGGCTTCGCTCGCCATCTCCGGCGGGAGCACGCCCAAGCTGATGTTTCAGAAGATGGCGGCGACGCCGTTCGCCTGGGATGGCGTGCACCTCTTCTTCGTTGACGAGCGGTGCGTGCCGCCCTCCGATTCGGCCAGCAATTACAAGATGGCCAACGAAAATCTGATCGCTCCGGCGAGGATTCCCGCTCGCAATGTGCACCGCATCGTGGGAGAGATCGAGCCGGCGGAAGCAGCCAACCGTTACGCCGCGGACATCCGCGAGTTCTTCGGCCTGCCTGAAGGTGAATTTCCGCAATTCGACATCGTGCATCGCGGCATGGGCCCGGACGCTCACACCGCCAGTCTCTTTCCTGGCGATCCGCTGATCGACGACCGCACGGGCATCGCCGCGGCGACTTTTGCCGGCAAATTCAATCAGTGGCGCGTGACGCTGCTGCCCGCAGTGCTGCTCGCGGCGCGCCATACCGTTTTTTTGGTCGCGGGCGAGGATAAGGTGAATGCGCTGCGGTCGGTCTTCCACGCGCCGTACGATCCCAAAAAGTTCCCGTCGCAGCTCGGCAATAAGGGCGAGTCCGTGGCGTGGTTCCTCGACGAGAGCGCGGCGAGAGGGCTGGCCTGACCGTGTGGTGGAAGATTTACGCGTGGAGCATGCTGCTGCTGGCGGTGGTCACGCTCGTGGGTCGCGGCTTGGCGCATTTCAGGCGAACAGGATTGACGAGCCGCTGGGACCTGGTCGAGGCTGTGTCGAATTTCGTTCTACTCCCTGCGCTGTTCGGGTTTGCCTATCGCCAGCCGCTTGTTTTTCGCTGGTTCTGGAAGGTCGTCGTTCCGCTGGCTTGGGCGGGACTGTTTTTTGGCCTGTTTTCGCCTACGCACCGAAAGCTGGCGCGGGAAAAGGGCCTCCCCCTCGCCCTTGCCGCCGGTCTGGGGTCGGCCGCCTTGAACTTGCCCGGTATTTGGGCGATTACGCTTTACGCCTATTCGAGTTCGGGTATCTGGGACTGAGGCGTTTCTTACGCCTTTGCCGCCACAGCCGCGGCCCGCTCTTTGAGCGCTTCCGCCTTGTCCGTCGCTTCCCAGCTAAACGAGTCTTCGTTCCGTCCGAAGTGACCGAATGCGGCCGTCTTGCGATAGATCGGACGCCGCAGTTTCAGGTGCTCGATAATGCCGCGGGGAGTGAGTATGAAATTCTCCCGCACCAGTTCGGTAAAGCGGTCGTCGGGGATCACGCCCGTGCCGAACGTGTCCACCCGCACCGACACCGGTTCGGCCACGCCGATGGCGTACGCCAATTGCACTTCGCAGCGGCTGGCCAGCTTCGAGGCGACGATATTCTTGGCAATGTACCGCGCCATGTAGCAGGCCGACCGGTCCACCTTCGTCGGATCCTTGCCGGAGAACGCGCCGCCGCCGTGACGGCCCATGCCGCCATAGGTGTCAACGATGATTTTGCGCCCGGTCAATCCGGTATCGCCGTGCGGACCGCCGACCACGAACCGTCCCGTCGGATTGATGTGATATTTGGTCTGCGAATCCACCATGCCGGACGGGATGATCTCGTCGATGATGTGCTTCTTCACCTGGCTGCGCAGTTCCTCGGTGGAAACATCCGGGCTGTGCTGCGTGGAGATGACCACGGCCTCGATGCGTTTGGGAACCCCGCCCACGTACTCTACGCTCACCTGGCTCTTGCCGTCGGGACGAAGGAATTCGAGCACGCCCTGGCGCCGCGCGTCCGAAAGTCTCCGCACCAGTTTGTGCGCCATCGTGATGGGCAGGGGCATCAACTCGGGCGTCTCGTCGCATGCAAAACCAAACATCAGGCCCTGATCGCCGGCGCCCCCGGTGTCCACTCCCATCGAGATATCGGGCGATTGCGCCTGGATCAGGTTGTGTACGCCGCAGGTATTGCAGTCGAACCCGTAGGTCGCGTCGTTGTAGCCGACGTATTCGATGGTCCCGCGCGCGATGCGCGGAACATCCACGTACGTCGTGGTAGTGATCTCGCCGGCGACGATGCAGGTGCCGGTGGTTACCAGAACCTCGCACGCCACGCGGCCGGTGGGATCGTCCTTGAGCACGGCATCGAGCACGGCGTCCGAAATCTGATCGGCGATCTTGTCGGGGTGGCCTTCGGTGACGGATTCCGATGTGAAAAGGTGTCTCTGTGTATCTGCCAAGTTTGTTCTCCTGAGGGGCGCTGCTCCTCAATTTAACACGACCGTTATAGCACGGACCTTAATATCGATAGTGATCCGCCTTGTAGGGGCCCTCCACCGGCACGCCGAGATAGTCGGCCTGCTTGGCCGAGAGCGTGGTCAGCTTCACGCCGATCTTTTCCAGGTGCAGCCGGGCTACTTCTTCGTCCAGCTTCTTGGGAAGAGTGTAAACGTCTACCTTGTACGTGTCGCGATTCTTCCACAGATCGAGTTGCGCCAGCGTCTGGTTGGAGAAGCTGTTGCTCATGACGAAACTGGGGTGGCCGGTGGCGCAGCCCAGGTTCACCAGGCGGCCTTCGGCCAGGACGAAAATGCTGTGCCCGGCGGGGAACTTGTACATATCGACCTGCGGCTTGATATTGGTCTTTACGGCGGCTGAACCGTTCAGCCGGTCCACCTGGATTTCGTTGTCGAAGTGGCCGATGTTGCAGACGATCGCCTGGTCTTTCATGCGCTCCATGTGCTCGATCGTGATGATGTCGCAATTGCCCGTGCAGGTGACGTAAATGTCGCCGCGCCCCAGCGTGTCTTCGAGGGTGGTGACTTCGAAACCTTCCATGGCGGCTTGCAGCGCATTGATCGGATCGATCTCCGTCACGATCACGCGCGCTCCCATCCCGCGCAGGGAATGCGCCGAACCCTTGCCCACGTCTCCATATCCGCAAACTACCGCGATTTTGCCGGCTACCATCACATCCGTGGCGCGCTTGATGCCATCGGCCAGGGATTCGCGGCAGCCGTAGAGATTATCGAATTTCGATTTGGTCACCGAGTCGTTCACATTAATCGCAGGGACCAGAAGCGTGCCGGCTTCCTTCATCTTGTACAGGCGGTGTACACCGGTGGTGGTCTCTTCCGACACGCCGCGCCAGTCCTTCACCACTTTGTGCCAGCGCCGCGGATTCTCCGCGTGGACCTTCTTCAGCAGATCCTTGATTACCTCTTCTTCGTGCGACGAGGACGGAGTATGGACCCAGTCGCTGCCGTTTTCGAGCTCGTGGCCTTTATGGATGAGGAGCGTGGCGTCGCCGCCGTCGTCCACGATGAGCTGCGGTCCCTTGCCGCCCGGGTGCGACAGTGCCTGGTACGTCGCCCACCAGTAATCCTCGAGGGTCTCGCCCTTCCAGGCGAATACCGGGACGCCGGCGGCGGCAATCGCGGCCGCGGCGTGGTCCTGCGTGGAGAAAATGTTGCAGCTCGCCCAGCGCACCGACGCGCCCAGATCCACCAGGGTCTCGATCAGCACCGCCGTTTGGATGGTCATGTGCAGGGAACCGGTGACGCGCACGCCGGCCAGCGGCTTTTCGGTGGCGTACTTCCGCCGGATGGCCATCAGGCCCGGCATCTCGGATTCGGCAATGGAGATTTCCTTGCGGCCCCAATCGGCCAGCGCGAGGTCGGCAACTTTGAAATCCGTCTGGTTCAGTGTGGCAGTGCCCATGGGCAAACCTCTTTCTTGTATCAAGAAATCTTGATACATTGATATTAGAAGATTCTAGGCCATGGCGTCAATCCTGAAATCGCTGCGCGCGGCGGCCGATCCCAGCCGGCTGCGGCTATTGGTACTGCTCGAGCAGGAAGAGCTTTCGGTGGCCGAGTTACAGGAGATTCTGGCGCAGGGCCAGAGCCGCATCTCCACCAACCTGGCGCAGCTCAAGCAGGCCGGGCTGGTGGACGACCGGCGTACGGGGAAGAACAGTTTCTATCGCCTGACGGCGCCGGCGGAACTGATGGATGTGCTGCGCAAGGCCGCCGCCGAAGTCCCCGAGGCGGCCGAGGACCGGAATGCCCTCCGTCTGACTCTGCGCAAGCGCCAGGACCAGATGCGCCGCTATTTCGACGAACTGGCCGGCAAATTCGGACGCCAATACGTGCCGGGGCGATCCTGGAAGGGCGTGGCGGAAGCCCTGCTCAAGCTCATGCCTCCGATGGTAATTGCCGATCTCGGCGCCGGCGAAGGCACCATCTCGCAATTGATGGCGCAGCGCGCCAAAAAGGTCATCGCCATCGACAATTCCGAAAAAATGGTGGAATTCGGCGCCGAACTGGCGCGCAAACACGGCATTGGCAACATGGAATACCGGCTGGGCGATCTCGAAGACGTGCCGATTCGCAGCGGAACGGTGGACCTCGCGTTCCTCAGCCAGGCGCTGCACCACGCCCGCCATCCCAATCGGGCCGTAGAGGAAGCGCGCCGCATTCTCAAATCCGGCGGAAGAATCGCCGTGCTCGATCTCAACCGCCACCATTTCGAAGAAGCTCGCGAAATGTACGCCGACGTCTGGCTCGGCTTTACCGAATTGGAGCTCGAGCGGTACCTGAAGGGCGGCGGCTTCCGGAATGTCGAGACGTCGGTAGTGCATCGCGAGCCGGAAGCGCCCTATTTCGAGACGCTGCTCGGAACCGGTGAAAAGTGAAAACCCGAGAACTGGCCGGCATCCCGGACAAGCGTCTGGCTCTGCCGCTGCCGGCCTCCGTGACCGTGCCTGTAGCAAAATATTCCCATGCTGGCTCCCGTTCTCGAAACCGCGCGGCTGCGCCTCCGCGGCCATGACCTCGCGGACTTTCCCGCCTGCGCCGCCATGTGGTCCGACCCGGCTGTAACCCGCTATTTCGGGCGAAACCCGTTCACCGAAGAGGAGTCGTGGACTCGCCTCTTGCGCTACGCCGGCCACTGGTCGCTTCTGGGCTTCGGCTATTGGGTGGTCGAAGAGAAATCTTCCGGCAGATTCTTGGGTGAAGTGGGGTTCGCCGATTACAAACGCGACATGGAATCGCCCGTCAGGGAGCTGCCGGAAATCGGCTGGGTGTTGGCCGCCTCGGCCCACGGCAAAGGATACGCCACCGAAGCCGCGCGCGCCGCTCTCGCCTGGGGCGATGAGCACTTTTCACCGCCGCGAACCACCTGCATGATCAGCCCGGAGAATCCCGCCTCCATTCGCGTGGCGGAGAAATGCGGCTATCGCGAACTGCAGCCCGGTGTTTATCAGGGAAAACCGGTGATCGTGTTCGTGCGCGAACCGGGCAGTTAGCGCTGCGGCCGCATCATCGATTTAGTTGTTGTGCCCGGCTTCCGCCTGAAGGTTGCCATCGATAACGTGCGGCAGAGAGACCGTATTATCGTGCCTGGGCCCAAGGCCCAGCGCGATCAGCGAGAGCGAATCGATTTTGCCGGTGGAATCCAGCGTTTGCTCGGCTTGAAATTTCTTCAGCGCGTCGGCCGATTCCGGACCCCACGCGCCGGTGGCGTCCTCCGCGGAAAGATAACCCCGCGCCACCAGAGCCTCCTGAATTTCCCGGTAGCGGTCGGCGGTGGGTGAAGTCTGCCGCGTGCGCCAGCTCATACGAACCACGGGTGCCTTGCGTGCCGTTCGCTTCGCCGTAGCCGTGCGGCCCGCCGTGCTCCTTGCCGCCGCTGTCCTTGCCGTGTAAGCGGTTCTTCGGACCGTCGCTGCCGGAGCCTTCCTGGCTGGCGTGGCACCCCGCGTGGGCGTGGTGTCCGGTCCGCCGGCCCATGCAAGGGCCCCTATGGCCAGAGTGGCCGCAAAGGTGGCAAGCTTCATAGTAGGGAAACAGTGTACCAGGATGCGAGCCAAAAAAACAGGGCCTAAAGTTAACCAAAACCGGGTAACTTTTGTTGTCCCACCTAGTATTCTTCCGTGGAAGTGTAGGGGAAATCCATGAATCGCAGTGTGAATGCGGCCCTCGCCGGTTTGGGTTCGCTGCGGCTCGATTGCCTTTTCGGATGGCGTCAGCTGGCGCGCAAAAAAGTGGCATCCGCCGCCGCCATCCTCTCGCTCGCGCTCGCCATCGGCGCGTGTACTTCCGCCTTCCGGCTGATCGACGCGCTGCTCCTCCGTCCGCTGCCCGTCGCCGCGCCCGATCGCCTGTATGCCGTAGCCTTCGAAGGCACCGGCATGGATGGCAAGCGTCTGTCGTACGACAGTTCGTCCTATCCCATGTACCGCCGCATGGCGGATGCCGTACGAAACGAGGCCGATACCATCGCCGTCTCGTACGGAGACCGTGTGGACCTCACCTATGGCTCCGATCTCGCGATGGAGCGCGCCTGGCTGCAATACGTCTCCGGCTCGCTGTTCCCCGCCTTCGAGCTTCGCCCCGCTGCGGGACGGCTGCTGTCCGCCGCGGACGACCTCACTCCCGGCGCCCAGCCGGTGGCAGTTCTGTCCTACGATTATTGGTCGCGCCGCTTCGGCCGCGATCCGCACGTTGTGGGCCGCACCTTTCATCTGGACGGCCGCATTTTCGAAATCGTGGGCGTCGCCGCTCCGCCTTTCACCGGCACCGAGACCGGTCTGATGACTGAAATCTTCGTCCCCATGATGATGAAGAATCCGGCTACTCTCGCGAGCTCGCATAACTACTGGCTGCGGACTCTGGTGGAATTAAAGCCCGGCGCCGCGCCCCAACCTGTAGGCGAGAAGCTGCGCGCCGTGTTCCGGCAAATTCAGGAAGAGCAGGCGCTGGCCAGCCCCATGCCGCATCTGCCGGGAATCATTCCGCCCAACGACAAGATGCTTTTCGAACCTGCCCCATCGGGACGCTCCAACCTGCAGCGCGACTACCGCCTCGCGCTCGGCGCGATCGCCGTGCTGGTTGCGCTCGTGTTGTTGATCGCCTGCGCCAATGTCGCCAACCTCAAGATGGCGCAGACAGCGGCGCGCGCCAGAGAGATGGCGCTGCGAATTTCGCTCGGTGCCGGGCGATGGCGCCTGGTGCGCATGGTGCTCATCGAAAGCGTGTGGCTGGCGCTGATAGCCGCCGCTGTGGGCGCCGCCTTTGCCTGGTGGTCCGCGCCATTTCTGATAGCCAGAATCAACTCCCCGGAAAACCCCGCGCGCCTCGAACTGCTGGCTGACTGGCGCGTGCTGTCTTTCGGCCTGCTTCTGGCACTCGCGGTAGCCTTGCTGTTCGGACTCGCGCCCGCCTGGCGCGCCTCCTCCATCCAGCCTGTCGAGGCGCTCAAAGGCGGCTCCGCTCCGCCGGCGCGCCGCCGCTTCCTGCACGCTCTCATCGCTCTGCAGTGCGCCTTCTGCCTGATGGTGAATTTTGTCGCCGGCCTCTTCGTCACTTCCTTCGACCGCCTTTCGCGCCAGCCCACGGGCTTCTCCGCCGATCGCATTCTGAACCTGGAAGCGGCTTCGCTCCATCCTTTGCCGGCCTCCGCATGGAACCAGGTGGCCGGCCGCCTGCGCGCCTCACCCGGAGTCGAAGGCGCCGCCATTACCATCTGGCCCATGATGAGCGGCGAAAGCCGCGTCAGTCCGGTGGCTTTTAACGGCGGGCCGCCGTTTCCCATGCTGTGCGACATCCTCAACGTCACACCCGGCTGGTTCGACCTGATGCGCATTCCTCTCCTCGACGGGCGCGATTTCCGCCCCGAGGATTCGAGCCCGCGGACCGCCATCGTAAATCGCGCGTTCGCCCGGCAATACTTGCAAGGCGAAGACCCTGTCGGCAAATCGTTCGAGATGCTCGCGGGTAATCGCCGAATCTCTGTCGCCATCGCCGGGCTCGTCGCTGACGCGCGCTCGCGCGATAACATCCGCTTCCCCATCCGTCCCACGGCGTATTTTCCGTTTCAGGCGGTCGATGCCGATGGCACGCCGGTACCCGCGCGCCGCGGCACGTTCGTAGTGCGCACGGCGGCCCGGAATCCGCTGGCCCTGGCTTCCTCCCTCCGCCTGGAATTGCCGCGCGCGCAGCCGGAGATTCACGCGAGCAACATCCGCACCCAAACCGAAATTGAGGAATCCCACACCGTGCGCGAGCACATGCTGGCGATGCTCGGACTGTTCTTCGCCGCGACGGCGCTCGCTCTCGCAGGCGTTGGCCTCCACGGGGTGCTCGACTACTCCGTCCAGTTGCGGCGGCGCGAAATCGGCATCCGCATGGCCATCGGCGCACCCGCCGGGAAGATTGCCCGCGGCGTCACGGCCGATGTGTTCGTCATGGTGGCCGTGGGCGGCGCCGCCGGCCTCATCGGTGGGCTGGCTTCGTCGCGCTACATCGAGTCGCTGCTGTTCGCCGTGCGCGCCACCGATCTGGCGCGCCTGGCATTCCCTTCGGCGGCGATTCTGCTGGCGGCCATATTGGCGGCAGTGCCGGGCGTCATCCGGGCCGTGCGGACCGATCCCGCGCGCGTGCTGCGCGCCGATTAGCGCCCCGCTAGCGACCGCAGCGTCGCCATGTTCCTGCGGTCGTCGCCATCTTCTTCCACCGGCGTCTCGGAAATGAATGTCTTGGCGCGCAATTTTGGATGGGCCAGCAGCCGGCGGAACGGCTCGCGGCCGATATGCCCCTTGCCGATTTTGGCGTGCCGGTCGACCCGCGAGCCCAATGGCGCCTTGGAATCGTTGGCGTGAAATACCGGCACGTTTTCCAGCCCGAGAATATCCCCGGCTCTCCGGACGGTGGTCCGTAGACCACCCACAGTCACGATGTCGAAACCGGCTGCCAAAAGATGACAGGTGTCCAGGCAATAGCCGATGGGAACCTTCGAGAAAGGCAGCGCCTTGTCGCGAATGGCATGCAATTCTTCGAACCGGCTGCCTAAATTGCATCCGCATCCGGCAGTATTCTCGATCAAAACGGATACATTCCCTGCGAAACCGTCTACCGCCTGACACAATCCTTCGGCACATGCCGATATGGCGTCATCCGTGGTCTGGCCCCGGTAGCTGCCGGGATGAACCACCACGAATTCGCCCCCGACGGCCGCTGCGCGGTCCAGTTCTCCGCGAAAAGTAGCGATGGATTTGGCGCGGATCGTCGGGTCGCGCGATGCCAGGTTAACCAGGTAATTCACGTGAATCACCAGCGGATAAATCCGGTGTTGCCGCCGGATCGCCTGTAACGCCTCTATTTCATTAGGATTGGGAGAGCCTGCCCGCCACATCCGCGGGCTGGCAGTGAAGATTTGAAGGGTGTCGGCGTGAATCTGCGCGGCCCGTGACGCCGCTCTTTTCAGCGATCCGAATGTGTAAAGATGAATACCTAGCCGCAGATTTACATACTAACAGGCGGACCTTCAGCGGTGCTCCGCCAGCAAGGGCGTGGACTCCGTCCCCGCACTGGAATCCGCGCTAAGAATAAAACGCCCCTCCCACTCTACAGGATATTCCCGTAAGCAACGTTTGCAAACGTACTTCCCGTGAATCGGCCACATCGCTTCCCGATGCATCTTCCGGCACCAAAGATCTGCAATTCGGTCCCACATAAAATTGCTTGCCCTGCCCCCGGCTATTCCTAGGGCAATTTGCGTACCGTGCGCAAAAGACTATTGACAGGCTTTGTATTAAATCGTATGATTCAATCAATCGAATGATTGAGACGCAAGGTAAAATCCTCGATACGGCCGAACGCCTGTTTGGCGAACAAGGCTACGCCGGCACTTCTCTTCGCCAGATCATCGCCAAGGCCGGAGTAAATCTGGCCGCCATCCATTATCATTTCGGCAGCAAAGAAGAGCTCCTGGATCAACTGGTGAAGCGAAAGGTAGGTCCTGTGAACCAGGAGCGGTTGGCAATGTTAGAGCGTTTCGAAGCCCAAGCCGCGCCCGCCCCTGTCCCTGTCGACAAACTCTTGAGAGCGTTCCTCGAACCACCCCTCTTGAGAATTAAGGAGCATCCCGATTTCGCCCGGATGATGGGCCGGCTCTATGGCGAAGGGCTGATGCCCAGGGTCGCCGAACAGCATTTTCAAACCGTGATTCATCGATTTACCGCAGCCTTCACCCGCTCACTTCCGCATTTAGATGAAAGGCAGGTTGCCATTCGTCTCCAATTTATGGTGGGGGCCATGGCCCATACGATGTTGTTCGCATTCCAGCGATCCCCCATTGATAGCGATCTGCTCATTCGGGATCTGATCGGTTTCGTCATCGGAGGGCTAAAAGCCCCAGCCCTCCCGGGTGAAATCACTGAGGAAAATTCATGAGAACTACCTATCTACTGTTGTTCAGCGCCGCCCTGGCCGCCGCCGTCGAACCGGTGCAGTTGAGCTTGAAGCGCGCCGTGGATGTCGCCATTTCACCCGAAGGCAGCGCCCGCATCCAACTCGCCGGGGAAGCCCTCAAGCAGGCGCAAGCGCGCGCCCTCGAGCAGCGCGCCGCTCTTCTGCCCAATGTCGATGCCGCGTTCAGCGATCAGAGCCGCACCGAAAACCTGGCCGCCCTGGGTTTCAATTCGAAGCTGTTCGCCGCCGTCATTCCCGTGCCCTTCAGCTTTTCGACTTTCGTCGGCCCGTTTACCACGGTCGATGCGCGCATCACCGGCGCGCAGAACCTCCTGGACCTCAGCGTCATCCGCCGCTATCAGGCTTCCAAGGTGGGTGTTACCGCCGCCCGCGCCGATTCCGACGCCACCGCCGAACAAGTGGCTTCCGTAGTTGCCCGCGCCTACCTTGCCGCTGTCAAGGGTGACGCCGATGTCGAAACCGCCCAAGCCGACGTCAGACTTTCCGAAGCGCTCGTCAAACAGGCGCAGGACGAGAAGGAAGCCGGCACCGGAACCGGCATCGAGATCACGCGCGCCAGGGTGCAATTGGCCAACGATCGCCAGCGCCTCCTGGTGGCGCAGAACTCTCGCCACAGCGCCCACCTGCAACTTCTCCGCGCCATCAATATGCGGCTCGATACCGGCCTGCAATTAACCGACAAGCTGCAATATGTTCCCGTCGATGCGCTCACCCTCGAGGCGGCGAAAGCCCAGGCGCTCAAGGAACGGCCCGATCTGAAGGCGCAGCAGGATCGCGAATGGAACGCGCGGCTTTCCGCCAGTGCCACCAGGCTCGAGCGCCTGCCCTCGGTCTCCGCATTCGGCGATTACGGCGATATCGGCACGTCGCTCACCAGTTCCGTCCCCACCCGCACCGTGGGAATCCAGGTGCGAGTGCCGCTGTTCGACGGCGGACGCCGCGACGCGCGCCGCGAGGAATCGGCATCGCAATTTCGCGCGGAAAGCGTGCGCACCAGCGACCTCAAGGAGCAGATCGAACTCGACGTGCGCCTGGCGCTCGACAGCCTGCAATCCGCCGACGATCAGGTCAAAGTCGCGCAGGAGGGGCTCGAGTTGGCCAACAACGAACTCACCCAGGCGCGGCGCCGGTACGACGCGGGAGTTGCCGTCAGCGTGGAAGTCACCGACGCGCAGACCCGTCTCGAACGCGCGCGCGACAACTCCACCGAAGCTCTCTACAACTACAACCTGGCGCGCCTCGATCTGGCGCAAGCCATGGGACGGGTGCGGGCAACCGTGCAGTAACCGGAGTCGAAAATGAAAAAACCAATCGTCATCGTTCTTGTCCTGGTCGCCGTCGCCGTGGCTGGGGTTTACGCATATCGCGGCGCGAATAAGGCCCCGGACCGCCGCATCGTGGTCTCCGGCAACATCGAACTCACCGAGGTCAATATCGCCTTCAAGACCGCCGGAAAACTCATCGAGCGGACCGTCGACGAGGGCGACAGCGTCAAGAAGGGGCAAATCATCGCGCGGCTCGATCGCGACCAGTTGATCGCGCAACGCGAGCGCGAAGTGGCCGGCCTGGAATCGGCGGAATCGCAGTTGGCGCAGGCGAAGACCGCGCTCCAGTGGCAGAAAGATACCCTCGCCGCCGATATCGAGCAGCGCGCCGCCGATCTCTCGTCCAACGAAGCCCGCCTCGCGGAACTCAGAAACGGTGCCCGCCCGCAGGAAAGACTGGATGCCCAGGCCGCCGTCGATTCGGCGCAATCGGAGGTGGAACGCTCCCAAAAAGATTGGGATCGCGCCCAGGTCCTGCACGGCAACGACGATATCTCCACCGCGCAGTTCGACCAGTACCGCAATCGCTGGGAAACTGCCGAGGCGGCGCTCCATTCCGCCAAAGAGCGCCAGGCGCTGGTGCTGGCTGGTCCGCGGGTGGAAGTCATCAATGCCCAGCAAGGCCAGGTGGAGCGCGTGCGCGCCGCGCTCAAAATGTCGCAAGCCAACGCGCTCGAGATGAAGCGCCGCGAGCAGGAGCTTACTACCCGCGCCGCTGAAATCGCCCGCTCGCGCGCTTCGATCGCGCTCATCGATTCGCAACTGGCCGACACCATCGCCGCCTCGCCCGTGGATGGCGTGGTGCTGGTGAAGTCGGCCGATCCCGGCGAAGTCCTGTCGGCGGGCACCACCGTGGTCACCGTCGGCGATATCCAGCACCCCTGGCTGCGCGGCTATATCGATGAGACGGACCTGGGACGCGTGAAACTCGGAGCGCCGGTGCGCGTGACCACCGATTCCTACAAAGGCAAAACGTACACCGGCCACGTGAGCTTCATCGCTTCGGAAGCCGAATTCACTCCCAAGCAGATTCAAACCCAGCAGGAGCGTGTCAAGCTGGTCTACCGCATCAAGATTGACCTGGATAACTCCAGCCGCGAGCTGAAATCCAACATGCCGGCGGATGGCGAGATCGTGCTGAATTGAGATGCGTTCCCTCCGCGGCCCGGTCTTAGCGATCTGAATTTGCCATGGAACCCATCATCGAAACTCGCGATCTCACCCGCCGCTTCGGCCCCATTGTCGCCGTTGACCGGCTGAATCTCACCGTCTCGCCCGGCGAGATCTTCGGGCTCGTCGGTCCCGATGGCGCCGGCAAGACCACGACGCTCCGCATGCTCTGCGGCCTGCTCGACCCCACCGGAGGCAGCGCCCGCGTGGCCGGATTCGACGCCGCGCGCCAGTCGCAGTCCGTGAAGGACCAAATCGGGTACATGGCCCAGCGCTTCGGTCTCTACGCCGATCTCACCGTCCAGGAGAACATGGATTTCTACGGCGACCTGTTCGGTATCGTGGGCGCCGAGCGCCGGCGGCTGACCGTCGATCTTCTGCGTATGACGCGCATGGATCCCTTCCGCTCCCGCCAGGCCGGACGCCTCTCCGGCGGGATGAAGCAGAAGCTCGCGCTCATGTGTACCCTGCTGCATCGCCCGCAGATCCTCTTCCTGGACGAACCCACCAACGGCGTCGACCCCGTTTCGCGCCGCGATTTCTGGGCCATTCTCTACGAACTGCTCAAGGACGGCATCACCATTTTCATGACCACCGCTTATCTCGACGAGGCCGAGCGCTGCAATCGCGTCGGGCTCATGCACAAAGGCAAGCTCATCCGCTGCTCGGCGCCGGAAATTATGAAGCAGGAGACGGAATCGGCCAACCTGGAAGGCGCGTTCATCAAGACCATCCGCATGGTGGAAGAACAGGCGGCGGCCCAATGAATGGCGGCGGTTGGGGAGTGGAAATCCGCGACCTCGTAAAGACATTCGGCTCGTTCGTGGCTGTCGACCACGTGTCGCTCCAGGTGCCGAAAGGCGAAATCTTCGGTTTCCTCGGTCCGAACGGGGCGGGGAAATCCACTACCATTCGCATGCTCTGCGGCCTCCTCACACCTACTTCGGGCGAAGCATCGGTGAACGGGCTCGACGTCGCCACCCAGCCCGAAGAGATCCGCGAAAACATCGGCTACATGTCGCAGAAGTTCTCGTTGTATGACGACCTCACCGTCGGCGAGAACATCGACTTCTTCGCCGGCATGTACGGCGTCCCGAAACCACAGCGCGCCGCGCGGAAGCAGTACGTCCTCGAAATGGCCAACCTCACCGGCCGCCACGACGCCCTTACGCAGACGCTTTCCGGCGGCTGGAAACAGCGCCTCGCGCTCGGCTGCGCCATCCTGCACGATCCGCCCATCCTCTTCCTCGACGAGCCGACCTCGGGTGTCGATCCCATCGCGCGCGGCGCGTTCTGGGGTCTGATCCACGAGCTCTCCGCCTCCGGCCACACCGTTTTCGTCAGCACGCACTACATGGACGAAGCCGAATACTGCCATCGCCTCGCGCTCATGTATCGCGGCAAGGTGATCGCGCTCGGGACTCCGGCCGAGCTGAAGCACGGCCTCGACTCGCATTTCCTGCTGAACCTGAACTCCGCCGATCCGCTGGCTACTATGCGCGCCGTGGAACCGTTACCGGGAGTCCTCGATGTCGCGATTTTCGGGCGCGGCCTGCACGTCATGGTGGACGATCTCGACGCCACCAGCGAGCGGATCCGGCAGGCGCTCGCCTCCAGGAGCATCGCCATCGGGAGCCTCGACCGCATCCTGCCCTCCATGGAAGATGTTTTCGTGGCATTGATCGAGGCCGAAGAAAGGAAAGCCGCATGAGCTACCGCCGTCTGAAGGCCATGTTCGTCAAGGAACTGCACCACGTGACGCGCGATTCGCGCAGTCTTGGCATGGCCCTCGCCATGCCGATGATGATGCTGCTGCTGTACGGCTATGCGCTCTCTCTCGATGTCGACCACATTCAGACCCTGGTCTTCGACCAGGACGGCACCATTGCCAGCCGCGATCTCACCCGCCAGTTTCAGGGTTCGCGCTACTTCGACGTGGTGGGCTTCGTCGGCGGCTATCGCGCCATCGAAGAGGCCATCGATTCCAACCGCATCCTCATCGGTGTGGCGATTCCGCGCGGGTTCGGCAAGGATCTCGAGGCCGGCAAGGGCAAGGTGCAGCTGCTCGTCGATGGCAGCGATTCCAATACGGCGTCCATCGCCATGGGATACGCCGAAAACGTGGTCCAGGGCTATTCGGCCGGTATCCAACGCGACATCATTAATCACCGAGGCATCAAGCCGCCCGGACCGATCGATGCCCGCATGCGCGTCTGGTATAACAGCTCGCTCGAATCCAAGAATTTCATCGTCCCCGGCCTCGTGGGCGTCATCATGGTGATTCTCGCGGGGCAACTCAGTTCCCTTACCATCGCCCGCGAATGGGAAATGGGCACCATGGAACAGGTGCTCTCCACGCCGCTGCGGCCCACCGAAATCGTGCTCGGCAAGATGATGGCGTATTTCCTGGTGGGACTGGTCGATTCGGCCATCGCTACCGTCGTCGCCATCACGGTTTTCGCCGTTCCCTTCCGCGGCAGCTTCCTGGTGCTGGCGATTTCCACCTGTGCGTTTCTCTGGTGCGCGCTGTTTACAGGCATCTGGGTCTCCGCGGGCCAGAGAACGCAGGTACAGGCCTATCAGTTCGGCATCCTGGTGTCGTTCCTGCCGGGTTTCCTGCTTTCCGGATTCACTTTCTCCATCGACACCATGCCGAAAGTCATCCAGGGCCTGAGCTACTTTTTCCCCGCCCGCTATTACGTGACCATCGTGAAGGGCGTATTCCTCAAGGGCATCGACTTCCGCATCCTGTGGGGCGAGATGGGGTTTCTGGTCCTCTATGGAACCCTGATTTTCTGGCGGACCGTCCGCAAAATGAACCAGAAGGTGGCATGACCATGCGCGAACGAATTCGTACCATCCTTCGCAAAGAATTCCTCCAGGCGTTCCGCGAGCCGCGCATGCGCGCCCTGTTATTCATTCCGCCGCTGCTGCAACTGCTGGTCTTCGGCTACGCCGTCACGCTCGACGTCGACCACGCGCGCATCGGCTGGATGGACATGGACAACACGCCCGAAAGCCGCGCGCTCGCAGCCCGTTTCCAGGGCTCCGGCCGCTTTGACGTAATTGCCACGCCTCGCAGCGAGCAGGAAACCCAGAACCTGCTGGATGGCGGCCTGGTACACGGCGTAGTCCGCGTGCTGCCCGGTTTCGCGCGCGATCTCGCGCGCGGACGCGCCACCGAAGTGCAGGTGCTGCTCGACGGCACCAATTCCAACACCGCTTCGCTGGTGGCCGCCTACGCGCAGCAGGTGATCGCCGCTTACTCCAACGACGTGATGACGGCGCAGACCAAGAACCAGCAGACCATCAAAGTGGAAATCCGCGGTCCGGGAGTCGCGCGCGAAATGCTCACCCCGGCAACTGCCGAAAGCCGCGTCTGGTTCAATCCCGACCTCCACAGCCGCAACTATTTCGTGCCCGGAGTGGCGGCGAACATTCTCTTCATGGTGACCCTGATGCTCACTTCGCAGGCCATCATCCGCGAAAAAGAGATCGGCACCATGGAGCAGCTCATGGTCACTCCCATGCGGCCCATCGAGCTGATGCTCGGCAAGACGCTGCCCTTTGCCGTGGTCGGAATGGTGAATCTGCTGGTGATCGCCGGCGGCGCGCTCTTCATTTTCCATGTCCCCTTCCGGGGCAATTTCCTGCTGCTGATGTTTTGCGCGCTGCTGTTCCTTATGAGCAGCCTGGGCGCCGGTCTTTTCCTCTCCACCATTTCCCACACCCAGCAGCAGGCCAACATGGGATCGTTTTTTTTCACCACGCCTTGCTTCGTGTTGAGCGGCTTCATGTTTCCCATCCGCAATATGCCGCTGGTGGTGCGCTACATCGCCTATTTGAATCCCCTGCGATACTTCATGGAGATCGTGCGCGGCATTTTTCTGAAAGGCGTGGGCGTCGCGGCGCTCTGGCCGCAAATGCTGTGCCTGTTCGTCTACGGATCGAGCATTCTGCTCTTCAGCGCCGCGCGCTTCCGCAAGACGCTGGACTAGCGGGCCACGCGCACAACCGGGCCATAGCCTGCGAGCGCCTCGTCCGCGGTCAGGAAAGTCAGATTCTCGGCCTGCGCTTGCGCCACCAGCATGCGGTCGAAGGGATCGCGGTGCATCCACTCCATCTGGCCGATGCGCGCGCTCTGCGCGGAGGTCAGCGGCAGGTTTTCAAAACCTTCGCTCGCCAGCCGCTCCTGGAAACTCGCGGGCAAGCGTAGCTTGCCCAGGCTCTGCTTCAGCCAGATTTCGCAAAGCGAAACTGCGCTCACAAAAATCGTGTTTTGCGGATCGCGAATCAGCGCCATGGCGTCCCGCGGCAGCAGAGGATTGGCATCGAGCCACCAGAGCAGAATACGGGTGTCGAGGAGTAGCTTCAACTTTCAGCCGCTTTCATGCCGAAAGCTTCGGCCATATCGTCCGGGAGCGATTCGAAATCGGGAGCCATCCAGATTTCGCCTTTCATCGCGCCAGGCATGCGGGGAAGGGCAGCGCCATGGTTGGCATCCAGGCGGGCGGCTGGGTTGCCGGCTTTGGCGGTGGGGGATTCGGCATCGTCGCGCACAGATTTTACTAGTGCCGTTCACGCCGCTTTTGCATCTGAAATTTTTCTGCCGGCCAAAAGAAAATGGTTCCAAGTGATCCGATTCCCAGCCTTGCTCTCCACCGGCATGCTCGGTACAAAGCAACGCATTGAGAAGCCCCGGGTGCTTCGCCGTTCCGCTCCCCCAAGGCCGATTTCTCTTCCCTGGGATCAATGCCTTCCGGCTCACCGCGGTTCCGCTTCTCAACGGAGCCGGCCTCTCGCGTCGGCCTTTTCCTCGCCTGCAACGGCTGCTCCCTCTCAGAAGCCACCATTCCAGGGTCAATGGGCTCTGGCCTGACACTTCAAGACCTTCCGGCTTGCGCAACCGCCCGGTCCGCCCTCGGCTCGGCTGCCTTCGCTGGTTTGCCCCAGTCGCAGGCAGTTTCTTCGCCTCGAGCCCGTTGCGTCTCCGCCAACCGGTTCGCTCAGCTGCTTCCTTTGCCTCCACTCCCCTCCGGGACTTTTACCTCCCTCGGGATCGAAGCGTTCAGCAAATTCCGCTGCCTCGCGGCCCGCCTTCCGAACCCGCCCGATTTCCTCTCGCTCCCCGCCGCCGGTTCTATTTCTAGGGTTGGCTGCGGATCAACGTTCCTGGTTCGCTACGTTTCCGGAGGCTCGCTGTTCCTCAAACCTCTTGGAACCTTCTTCACTATGCCCTTAAGTCCTTTTTCCGTCAATCCATTTCAGAGCCTGGAAAACACCATTTCCACAACATTTATCTGCCTTTATTTCGAGAGTGTTACACCAAATGTGCGTAGAATCTCATGTGGATAAAACAATGCGGTCCGATTGTGTTGTTATGCGCGTTTGCCCCCTGGCGCGATAGAATGCGTGAGTGCAACTTCCCGCCCGAATCGGCAAATATGAACTCGAGGAATTCCTCGGCGGAGGCATGTCCCACGTGTACCGCGCGCGCGATACCGTGATCGGCCGCACCGTCGCTCTCAAGATCCTCACCGAGGCCGGCTGCGAAGATGCCGAAGCCAAAGAGCGCTTCCTCGCCGAAGCCCGCATGGCCGGCAACATCTCACACGACAATGTCCTGAGCATCTATGATTTCGGTGAGGACGACCAGCATCACCCTTTCATGGTGATGGAGTTCCTCAAGGGCGAGGACCTGCGACACGCCATTAAAGGCGGCCGCACCGGAGGCTTGCGCGATAAACTGAAAATCGCCGTCCAGATCGCCCGCGCCCTCGAATACATCCACTCCCAGAAAATCATTCACCGCGACATCAAGCCCGAAAACGTCAACGTCAGCCCGACCGGCGTGGTCAAATTGATGGATTTCGGCATCGCCAAAACCGAGGGCTTGCAGATGACCCGCGCCGGCTATGTTCTCGGCACGCCGTATTACATGGCTCCCGAGCAGGTGACCGGCGCCAACGTCACCGAACAGGTGGATGTCTACGCGTTCGGCGTCCTCCTGTTCGAACTGATGACCGGCGCCAAACCCATCGCCGGCGATACCGTGGAACGCATCTTCTACAGCATCCTCAACGAGCCGCTGAAGCTCGATCCCATGATTCAGGCCGGCGCTCCGCAATCCGTCTGCGACCTGGTCACGCACTGCACCATGAAGAGTCCCGCCGAGCGGCCGCAAGGGTTCGGGCCCGTGATCGCCGAGCTTGATCGCATCATCACCGAGCTCGACGCGCCCACCCAGCTTTACAAGGCGCCGGACCAGGAGCCCATGCTGATCCAGGAGCCGGCGGGCCATCCGAAATGGCTGATACCGGTTTTGGCCGCCCTGGTGCTGGTGCTTGCCGCCGGATTGTATTTCCTGATGAAGCCGAAGAAAGTGCCCGCAACCATCACCGCAAAATCGGGCGAGATGGAATACGTCCCCGCCGGTCGTTTTCTGTTCGGCGAGGACAAGGCGGACGCGCAGACCGGGGCATATTACATCGACAAAACGGAAGTCACCAACCAGGCGTACAAGAAATTCTGCGACGCCACCGGCCACGCGCTGCCCCCGGATTTTCCCGCCGGCAAGCCGGATTACCCCGTGGTGAATGTGACTTTTGGCGACGCCCAGGCTTTTGCCAAATGGGCCGGTGAGCGCCTGCCTAGCGCCCGCGAATGGGAAAAGGCGGCTCGCGGCACCGATGGCCGCAATTTCCCCTGGGGTAACGACGCCGACGCCGCCAAAGCCAACCTGCAGTCGAGCTCTCTCCGTCCGGCGGCCGATCTCGAGGCTGGCGCCAGTCCCTATAAGGTTCTGCAAATGGTGGGAAATGCCTGGGAAGTGATCGACGAGTCCACTACTCCGAAAAGCGACGAGGCGCTGAAGGCGTTCGCCCAGATGCAACCACCCCCGACTCGAACCGAATCCTGGCACCAGGCGCGCGGAGGCTCTTACCGGTTTCCGCCTCTTTCGCCCGGGCTGGTCTGGGATTCACTGGCCATCCCCGATCGCTTCAGCGGCCCCGATATCGGCTTCCGCTGCGTGAAAGACGTGCAGTAGTTTTTTACCGCGCTTCCTACTGCTATAATGTGAAAGTTCTGCCCGACAATCTAGGTGTGCCCTTATGTTCCTTAGTGTCAAAGAGATGGAGCTGCGGAAGATTCGTTTCGACGAAACTTTCGCACCCGGGCAGATAGAATTTTCGAGCGAGAATCTGGAGCAGGTTTCCCCTTTGCACGCCGAAGGTTCGGCGGAATTGTTGAAGAACACCGATGGGGAAGTGCGCATCCGGGGCCGTTATACCGTCGAGTTCACGGCGCCCTGCGATCGTTGCCTGGTCAATTCACGTTATCCGCTGGATGCCGGGTTCGACCTGTTTTACCAACCGGTGGCGGCCATCGCTCGCGATGAAGAGATTGAGATTGACGAAGGCGAGGCGGAAATCGGATTCTACCAAGGTGGCGGCCTGGAGCTGGAGGATATCCTCCGCGAACAGATCCTGCTCGCCTTGCCGATGCAAAGAGTTTGTAGCGAAGCCTGCAAGGGGATTTGCCCCGTTTGCGGCAAGAACCGGAACCAGAGCGCGTGCGATTGCCATGTCCATCCAGTGGACGATCGCTGGAGCGCTCTGCGCAAATTAGAGATCTGAGGAATTTCGTAGTAAAGGAAGAGATATGCCGAATCCCAAACGTAGACACTCCAAACGGCGCACCAGCACCCGGCGCGCTCACGACGCCATGAAACCGGCGGGCCTCTCGGAGTGTCCCAACTGCCATGAGCCCAAGTTGCCTCACCGCGTGTGCCCCCATTGCGGGCAGTACAAGGGTAGGGAAGTGATCGAAGTCGTCGAGGAATAGTTTCCGGTCTAACATGCTGACCATTGCCGTGGACGCAATGGGCGGCGATCACGCCCCGAAAGCGGAAGTCGAAGGGGCGATACGCGCCGCCAGAGATTTCGGCGTAAGAGTAGTTCTGGTGGGCCAGCAGGATGTGGTTCATCGGGAGTTGCAGGTGCAGAATGGCCACTACGACCTCCCGATCGAAGTCGAACACGCCTCCGAACGCGTCACCATGGAGGACAGCGCCGCCAAGTCCTTCCGCGCCAAGCGCGACAGTTCCATTCGTGTAGCCGCCCGCATGGTGCGCGAGGGCCGCGCCCAGGGGCTCGTCTCGGCCGGCAATACCGGCGCCGTCATGGCCACCGCCAAAATGGTGCAGGGGGTTGTCCCCGGTGTCGAGCGGCCTGCTCTGGTTGCCGTCCTTCCCACCGCGGTCGAAGGCAAGCCCGTCGTCCTCGTGGACGTCGGCGCCAATGTCGATTGCTCGCCGCGCATGCTCGGCCAGTTTGCCGTGATGGCGGAAATTTATTCGCGCGTCATTTTGCGCCAGCCCAAACCTCGCGTCGGACTGCTTTCCATCGGCGAGGAGGAACACAAGGGCAACGAACTCACTCATGCCGCCACTCCCGTGCTGAAGAGCCTGAATCTGAACTTCATCGGCAACGTGGAGGGACGCGATCTTTACGAGGGAACGGTCGACGTCATCGTCTGCGACGGTTTCATCGGCAACGTAGCGCTCAAAGTGAGCGAAGGTCTCGGCGACATGGTGAAACACCTGCTCCGCGATTCGCTCGAATCCACTATCAGCGGCAAAATCGGTTACGCCATTTCCAAAAACGCTTTCGCCACTTTCAAAAAACGGCTGGATTATTCCGAATACGGCGGCGCGCCATTGCTCGGTGTCCGCGGCGGATGCATCATTTGCCATGGCCGCTCCAATTCCAACGCCATCAAGAACGCGATTCGCGTGGCGTCCGAGTTTTCCGGCGCAAAAATCAATCAGCGGATCGAGGAAGAACTGCGCGGCGCCCAATTCGCCGTCAACGGGTAGACGATTGCGATCCGCATTTCTTCTTCTCTGCGCCCTTTCCGCCTTTGGGCAGGGACAGCAGCATGCGGCATGGACCTTCACCGCCGAACCGGCGTCGGCGCCGCCGGGCTCGACCATCCACATTCGCGCCGCGGTCCGCATCGATCCCGGCTGGCACCTCTATTCCGCTTCTTCCACGGCCGGAATTCCCGCGCAGTTTCAAGTGTCGCCCGAGACTCTGGTGCGCGTCTTGCAAATGCCCCCCAAGCGCGCCTACGATCCCGTGCAGGGCTCGGAGACCGAGACCTACGAAGGCGATACCGCATTTCTCCTCGAAGTGAAAATCCGCCCCGATGCGCCCACCGGGCCCGACGAACTCTCGGTCGACGTCCGCTATCAGACCTGCAACGACAAATCGTGCGTGGCGGGCCGGTTGGCGGGCGTCAAAGTTCCCTTCACCGTCGATCGCGCCGCCACCGCGCCATCTACCGCGATTCCCGCCGGCTTTGCGGAAGCCAAGCCGCCGGCCGCCGGCAACGCGCCCGCCCAGACCTCGCCGGAATCGCAGGGCTGGCCGGCATTTCTGCTGGTAGCTTTTGGCGCCGGATTGGCTTGCATCTTCACCCCGTGCGTCTTCCCCATGATCCCCATCACCATGTCGTACTTCCTCAATCAGCAATCCGGGGGAAAGCGCGGCGGCGTCGTGCAGGCGGTGGTTTTCTGCCTGGGAATCATCGTTCTCTTTTCCGGACTGGGTCTCGCGGTAACGGCGCTCCTCGGACCGGTGGGGGTCAAACAATTGGGTTCGAGTCCGTGGGTGAACGGCTTCATTTCGGTCCTGTTCATCGCCTTCGGATTGAGCCTGCTCGGCGCATTCGAAATCACCGTTCCCTCATCCGTCCTCACGAAATTGAATCAATCCTCCAGCGCCGGCGGATTTGTCGGCACCCTTCTGATGGGCCTGACCTTCGCGCTTTCCTCGTTCGCCTGCGTCGGTCCGTTCGTCGGCACGCTTCTCGCCGCGTCGGCCACCGAAGGCCGCGCGCGCCCCGTGGTTGGCATGGTGGTTTTCGCCGCCGGCCTGGCGCTCCCCTTCTTCCTCCTGGCTCTTTTCCCCTCCTACCTCAAGCGAATGCCCAAGAGCGGCGGATGGCTCGCCCGAGTGAAAGTGGTGATGGGATTCATCATCCTGGCTGCCAGCCTGAAATACCTGGCGAGCGTCGACCAGGTGCTCGGCTGGGGATTTCTCACGCGCGAGCGATTTCTGGCGGCATGGATCGTCCTGTTCGCCATGGCCGGGCTTTACCTGCTCGGGTTCGTCCGCCTGGAAGGAGTCAAGCGAGACGAAAATGTAGGTCTCGGCCGCCTGCTGATCGGAATGCTCCTTCTGATCTTCGCCATCAGCCTTTGGCCCGGCATGTCGGGCGGCAAACTCGGACTTTTCGACGCCTATGTACCCGCGGCGGACGCCGGCGCCACAACGGACGCCGCTGCCGGCGGCCTGACCTGGATCACCGATCGCTATCAGGATGCACTCGACCAAGCCAGGCGCGAGCACAAACTGGTTTTCATCGATTTCACCGGCTATGCCTGCGCCAACTGCCACTGGATGCGCGCCAATGTCCTTTCCCGCCCGGAATTCCAGGATGTCCTGAAAAATTTCGTGCTGCTGGAACTCAATACCGATAACGGCAGCGCCCTCGACGACGCGAACGCCAAGCTGGAAGCCGACCAATTCGGCACGGTCGCCACGCCTTTTTACGCCGTGATCGACCCGGATGGCCAGCTTGTCGCTGCCTGGAACGAAGGGCGAACCGGGACCGACGCGCAGCGCGCCAAATATCTCGCCTGGATGCAGTCGGCCGTACAGAAATCTCCTGCCTCTGCCGCATCCCGGTCCGGCCTCGATCTGCCGGGCTTGACCACCCTCGATGGCGCCCCGCTGGACACCGCGGCGCTGAAGGGGAAAGTCGTGGTGTTGAATTTCTGGGCTACCTGGTGCGTCCCCTGCATCGGGGAATTACCCACCTTTAACCAAGTGCACCGTGATTTTGCGTCCCAAGGCGTGGCCGTCATCGGCGTGGATGTCCTCGACCCGGACAACCCCGACACGGCCGGCACCATCCGCCGCTTCCTCGTCAAGCACCCCATCGACTACACCCTGGCTCTGGGAGACCAGGCGCTGGAGACCAGGTTCAAGCTGGAATCCCGGCCCGTCACCATCGTCTTCGACCGCTCCGGCAAGGAAGTGAAGCGTTTCGATGAAAGCCTGACCGCGCAAGATCTGGCTGCCGCCATTCAGAAAGCGCTCTGACGCATTCCGAGTTCCCCGGAATTTCTTTCGGCTTAAATTGTGTTATTGCGAACTCGGGAAAATTCCCGAAGAAAATATCAATGATTTTTGCGATCTTTCCCACTATCGGAAGAAACTGACGCCTGATTTTGTCTGATCCGGCGCAATTTCGGAAAAATAATTACCCAATATATCGCGATCAGCACCACTCCAAACTGGCCGATCCCCTTGTTCGGCCGGCCGCCAACATCCGGTACTGCGATGGCTATCAGGTACAGTGCGCCGACCGCCAGAACGGTGAATAAAATACCGAACCAGACGGTGGTGTAGAACGGACTGCTATCGTTGGAACTAGCCACTTTTGGTAATTTAATTCCAATCGGCAGGTCCCCGCAACTATCTGAATCAACAAACCAGAGTTCACCGATGGAATATGGCGGACGCTATAGTACCGCCGGGTAAAGAAAATGGGAAATTCCCTTGATTTTTAAGCCCGTAACAAGTAACATCTGAAGACGAGTGGGTTTGGTCCACTCGGCTTACGGGTGTCTTGTGTACGTAAATCGGGATTGTTGCTAACCATGGTTTACGGCGTCGGCCCGGGAAGTGAAATCCGAAACTCGGAGTAAGGAGAACCAAAACAAAATGAAGACAAATATTGGGCTGCTGGTCGGAGGGCTGGCACTTCTTCTCGTCTCCACGGCTGGGGCCACAACCACAGCGCTCGTGGAATGCGGGTCCGTCGGTAGTGCTGGTAACGGTAATCCCGCCTTTACTACCGCCACGAACTATGGAGGCGGCTCGGCCGCGACTTCCGCCGGTATGGGGATAATCACGTGCAATGGTTACACCGTCCCGCCGTTGCAGACACTCATCGGAATCACCGTGGTGGTTGGAGACGATGCGCAACAGCCTGTCAACGCAACCAGCATGGTCACGTGGACTTGGACCGAGTCCGGCGAACAGCTGAGTCCGATCCCCTCCGGAACGAACTCGGAAACCGGTCAGCCGAACGGCGCGCTCTTCTCCTTTGGAGCCTGCTCCGGTACCGGCAATTTGATATGCAACCAGTTCGAGTCTTTTGGCATGGTCAATAACTACGCCAATGGCGCGACCAGCGGCAATTTCGTGTTCGATGTGACACCTGCCGAAAGCGGCGCCGGCCTTTCAGGTTCCGGTAGCGATTCGGCGGATGTGTTCATCGAATTCACCTATGTGCCCACCGCCAGCATCCCGGAACCGGCCTCGCTGCTTCTCGTCGGTAGCGGTCTGATCGGTTTGGGAGTTTTCGCTCGCCGAAAACGCCAGCGCTAGACGCCTGAATTCTTTTTTTTTGCAGTCCCAATATTGTCTGATCAACGGGCCGGTGCCTTTAGAGGCGTTGGCCCGTTTTTCTTTTTCATTCCCGCGTATCCTCTATTCCCCCCCAACCTCCGGTCCAGTCGCCAATGACCAATAAAGGGCGGCCGTTTCCGCAGCGTTTCACCGGGCCCACTATTTTCCTGCTTGCGTTCCTCTTATTGTTTGCGATCGCCGCCAAACTTCTGGAAATTGCCGGCGACGAAGGCATCTACCTGGAGGGCGGCCGGCGGATCGCGGTCGGCCAACAGGCATATCGCGACTTCTTCATCCTCACCGGTCCCCTGACATTCTGGATCGAGGGAGTATTGGCGCGCCTGAGCGGACCCGCGCTCGTGATCATGCGGTTGCCCATGATCGTGGACGCGGCTTTCCTGGTGTGGGCGGTGTATTGGCTGATATCCCGGTACGCGGGAGAACTCTATTCGGCCGGTGCGGCGTTGGTGTTTCTGGCGTACCAATCCCAGACGAGGCTTTTGTTTGTCAATCACCGTTGGGATAGTGGCGCTCTGGCCACAGCTGCCGTCATCGCCGCGCTGGCAGCCTGGCGTTTGGACCGGCGGATCTGGTGGATTTTCTCCGGCTCGCTCACTGCCGCCGCGGCCTGGGCGACACCTTCGATCGCCATTCTAGCCGCGCCACTGCTCTTCTGGAGCCTGGCAAAGGCCCGTTCCGAGGCCCTCGCGTGGCTGGCCGGTGGCGCGATGGTAACCGGCGCCTGCACGTCCTACCTCGCCTTACATCGCGCACTTGTGCCAATGATCCATTCGCTCGCCTGGACGGCAGCGAACTATACGGCGCCCAACCGGGTGTCTTATGGCAACGTCTGGGCGGGAGCCGCGCCTCACCTGCCGGTATGGCAATACCTGCCATTGACGCTCCTGCACATGATTCCAGCCCTGCTGCCGCCCGCCGCGATCCTGGGATGGATTTTCCATTGTCGAAAGTCCGGAAACCGCGATGCCGCGCCGGAAATCTGGTTCCTCCTGGCAGCGGCCGCAGCGCTCACACTGGCCGCGTGGCCGCGCTGGAGTTCCGACACGCTCCTCCATACTCTGGCGTTGTCCTGGTTTCTCGGCGCCTGGCTGCTCTACCGCGTCACCACGCCTGCCCAGCGATTCTGGTGGTCGGGCGCCGTGCTCCTGGTGGCGGCAGGCACGCTGGCGTCGAAGGCGCTGGCGCCACTGAATTACCCATCTCGGGAAACCAGAGTGGGAAGCTTGCTCGACCCGTACGATAGCGGCGCCATCCTGGAAAATCTCGAAAACCTGGTGCAACCCGGAGACACCCTGTTCTCATTCCCCTATTTGCCGTCCGCCTATTTCTATCTCGACGCGCGCAACCCGTCCCGCTACACGTTTCTGCAACCGGGCATGATGAATCGCGAGGATGAACGGCGGGCGGTGGAGGAATTGAAAGCCGATCCGCCTCGTTGGGTGCTCTACGAGAATTTCCCGGCGGAAGCCGTATTCCGCATCTGGCCGGAGAGCGACCCCGCGCGCATCCCCATGGCCGCCTTGAACGGCTACATCCGCCAACACTACCGCCAGGTCGATACCGCTGGTGGCGTTCGCAGCCGCCTCATCCTGCTGGAGCGAGCGCCCACCGGACCGTAACGAAGTGCCTGGTTCCGCCGGCTCTATTGGCTGCAATTGGCCGCGAGCGCCATCAGGACCTCGTTCTGGACATTCACCACGTTGACGCTGCCCGACGCCGCGCTGATTCCCAGAGCTTGGTCGACGACCACCTGCACGGTGCTGACATCGACGCAGAACGGCAGCACAACGATAGTGTCGTTGGACGCGGGTCCCACCGATCCGCCGCCACCGCTCACTGCTGCGGTATTGGTCTGCGGCGAACTCGCGGAGGAAGACACCGTCACCGCTCCCACGATCGGGCTGTAATTCGAGCCGCCCGCCAAAGGAGTGCTGTTCGTGCACGTCGTCCCGGTGCAATCCCATCCCGTGCCGGTCAAGGATACCAGTGTGAAAGCCGCGGGAAGCGTATCGCTGACGGTTACCGTGCTGCTTGTGTTCGCGGCGGAGATCTGGTTGCCCACCGTGATGGTGAACTTGCCCTGTCCCCCCGCAATAAAGTCCCGGTAGTGCGTGGCGGAGATTTGCAGTGCCGCGGTAGCGGAACCGATGTAAGCGGCATCTTCCGAACCCGCTCCCAGCGTTCCTCCGCCCGATACCATCACCTGATTCGTCACCTGCGGCAGCGCGCCGTTGGGAACGCTTACCGTCAGGCTGATCGGATCGAAACTGGTATTGCCCGCAAGCGTTCCGCTATTGGTACAGGTGTAGGGCAGGTTCAAAGTGTCGCAACTCCAGCCCGTTCCATCCATGGAAATCGCCGTGAGACCGCCCGAGAGGGCGGCGGTCACCGTGACCGTCCCGTTGCTCGAAGCTGCCTGCGGCGCATTGCTCACCGTAATCTGGAAAGTGCCGCTCTGCCCCAGCGGGAAGGTTCCCGCGTGAGTAGAGGAGACCGTGAGCAGCGGCTCGGTTTCCGGCTGCAAGACCCGTATCGCACCGTTGCCGAAGTCACCCACGTAGAGGTTTCCGTTCTTATCGGCCACCATGCCATAAGGGCTATCGAACTGCGCCGCGATTGCCGGACCTCCGTCGCCCGCGTAACCCGCTACCCCGCTGCCGGCGACGGTAGCAATGCTTCCTCCCGATACCTTTTGGACGGTGTTCCCCTGCGTCGAGATGTAGAGGTTGCCCTGTCCGTCCACAGCGACTCCCCAGGGATTGCTGATCTCCGTGGCCGTGGCTCCCCCCGAGTTCCCCGAATTGCTGCACGTACCGTTGCCCGCCACGGTGGAAATGTTGCCCGTCGCCACCGCGACCATCCGCACCACGCAGTTGATATTGTCGGCGATGTACAGATTTCCGCTGCCATCCACCGCCAGTCCAGCCGGGTAATTGACCTCGGCCGAGGTAGCCGGCTGCCCGTCGCCCTTGTAGCCCGCGGTGCCGTTGCCGGCCGCGGTGGAAAGCACTCCCGTCGCCGCGATAATTTTACGGACCCGCTGGTTGTTCCAATCGGCAAAATAGACATTGTGCTGGGAGTCGACCGCCAGCCCCGGCAGATAATTCCCAATCACCGCGTTTACCGCGAGAGTGCCGTCGGGAGAATTGCCGAACGTGCCATTTCCCGCGATGGTGGAGATCACGCCGCTCGAGTCGATCTTCCGGATCCGTCCCGGCTCGGCCAGGTAGAAGTTTCCCGCAACCGTATCCGTAACCACGGCGAACGGAGCCGTGACCGACGCGCTGGCCGCCTGACCGCCGTCGCCGCTATCCGGAGCGAGACCGTTACCGGCGAAAGTGGAGATTGTGCGCGTCGCCGCATCGATTTTCCGCACGCGGTTCCCCTTCCAATCGGCGGCATACAGATTGCCGGAACCGTCGAGCGCGAGTCCCCAGGGCGTTGCCATCGTCGCCAGCGCGGCTGGTCCTCCGTCGCCGGAAAACGGAAGCGGGGAATTCGGATTTCCGGCGACGCTGCTGATCGTGCCGCTGGCATTCACCAGACGGATCACACCGATTAAGTCGCATATGAAGAGGTTGCCGCTGGAATCGGCGGCCACACCGGCCGGATACTCCAATTCCGCGCCCGTAGCCGGGTGGCCGTCGCCGGAATCGCCGGGTATGCCATCGCCCGCGTAAGTGCTGATGCCACCCCCGGGGCTCACCACGCGCACGCGGAAATTCAGTTTATCCGCGATATAAAGGTTGCCGGCCAAATCCACAGCCAGGCCTTGCGGACTGTACAGTTCCGCGGAAATCGCGGGCTTGGAATCGCCATTGTATCCCTGAGTGCCCGTTCCCGCGACCCGCGAAATTGTGCCCTGAGGGTTGACCATGCGGACTTCGCCCACAGTCGCATCGGCGATGTACAGATTGCCTGTGGAATCCAGCGCCAGGCCGGTGGGCGAAGTGAACGTAGCTGCGGTCGCCGGTCCGCTGTCGCCCGAACTGCCGGAAGCGCCCGTGCCGGCGAAAGTCGATATCGTGCCATTCGGCGCTACTTTACGGATCACTAAGTTTGACGTGTCAGCGATGTATAAATTGCCCGCGGTATCTACTACCACTCCATCGGGATTGTTCAACTTGGCGCTGATTGCCGGATTGTTGTCCCCCGAATATCCGGACGTTCCCGTCCCCGCCACCGTGGAGATGATCCCTTCCGGCGTGACCATGCGAATGCGCTGGTTGCCCTGATCCGCGATATACAGGTTGCCCAAGGAATCCACCGCCAGGCCCTGGGGATTATTCAACTGCGCCTTGACCGCGCTCGCGCCATCGCCCGAAAAGCCCATCTGGCAGGTGCCGGCCACCCTCGAGAGGTTACCGCTCTTGTCCAGGCGAAAAACGCAGTGGTATCCGCTGCTGATGTAAGTGTTGCCGAAGGCATCGGTGGCAACTGCGTTGGGGAACTCGAACGCGAAGTTGACCGCCGGCGCCGCCGTGGGTGCTACCAGGCCTCCGGCATAAGTCGAGATCAGGTAGGGAGCTTGTGCTTGAGTCACACCCGCCGACAGGCTGAAAGCTGCGGCTGCGATAAACCACCTCTGGAAATCGCTCATTGTCCTCTTCAAGTAAGTGAAAAATTGACCTTGCAGCCCTGTCAACTATTAACGCG
Organism: Bryobacteraceae bacterium; assembly: GCA_035509055.1. Taxonomy (GTDB): domain Bacteria; phylum Acidobacteriota; class Terriglobia; order Bryobacterales; family Bryobacteraceae; genus PALSA-129. The sequence continues at coordinate 66,873 of DATJMA010000072.1, forward strand.
TTCCAGGCGCTAGCATAGTTTAGCATTGGCGGGCTGAACCTCAATATCCGCAGCGTAAGATATCGCTCATTCCCGTGACTTCCCGTCCGCCGCCATCATTCGCGTGCGCGCTTCCGCCACCAGAAACAGCGACCCGGTCACGAACGTAACATCGGCACCCGGTGGTTGCGCCAGTGCCGCGTCGATATCCCGGACAATTACGAGGTTGGGATGGTCGGAGATGGTACGAAGCGTTTCGGGGGCCAGCGCGCGGGCCTGTTTGGGCGCCGTGACCACCACCTCGTCGGCCAGCGGGAAGAGAATGCCGCTGATTTCCGCCACGGCCTTGTCTCGCATCGCGCCGAAGATCAGCCGGATGCGGGACTGGGCGTAAAACCGCTGGATGTAGGCAGCGAGCGCGCGCGCCCCCGCAGGATTATGAGCGCCGTCGAGGATGATTTCGGGATTCTCGGACACGCGCTCGAGCCGGCCGGGCCAGCGTGCGCCGGCGATGCCGGTCTCGATCGCGGAATCGGGAACGCCCAGACGCATCAGCGCCAGCACCGCCGTGATGGCGTTTTCCGTCTGGTGCTCGCCGGCCAGAGGGCAGTGAATCTTCAGCTTCGCGAGCTCAAAACGGCTTCCGCGGGCGTCCACTTCCAGCCGGCTGGCGGGCCAGTGCTCGCTCCACCGCGCATCGACCAGGCGCGCTTCCAGCACACGCGCGGCTTCCGGCCGCTGGCGCGCAAACACGGCCGGCACGCCAGGCTTGAGGATGCCGGCTTTCTCGCGCGCGATGGAGTCGAGGCTTTTGCCCAGAAACGCTTCGTGATCGAAATCGATGGGAGTGATCACGGCCAGATCGGGAATGACAACGTTGGTGGCATCCAGCCGTCCGCCGAGACCCACTTCGAACACCACCATGTCCACGCGCTCCTCATCGAACACCGTGAGCGCCATGGCGGTGACGGTTTCGAAATAAGTAGTGTGCAGATCGATCGTGCCCGCGGCAATGAGTGACTCCACACAGGCGTGCACGCGATCGAACGCCGCCGCGAAGCGCCCGGCGGAAATGGGCGCGCCGTCGATGCGAATCCGTTCGGTGGGTTCGGCGAGGTGCGGCGAGGTGAACAGGCCGGTTCGCCGACCTGCCGCGCGCAGAGCCGATTCCAGCATGGCGCATACCGACCCCTTGCCGTTGGTACCGGCGACGTGCACGAAATGAAGCCGGTCTTGCGGCCGGCCAAGAGCCTCCAGAACCGCGCGGATGCGCTCCAGGCCGAACTTCGCGGTCTTGATCTCGTTGCCCAGCGCGTAAAGGAAGTGGACCGAATCGGGATAATTCATGCCGCCAGGAACTTCAACGCGCGGGCGAGATAAGGCTTCAGTTCGGTGCGTGGCACTACATCGTCCAGCATGCCGTGCTTGAGCAGGAACTCGCTGCGCTGAAATCCATCGGGCAATTTCTGGCGGACCGCCTGTTCGATCACCCGCGGGCCGGCAAAGCCGATGAGCGCGCCCGGCTCGGCGATGTTCAGATCGCCCAGCATGGCGTAGCTGGCGGTGACGCCCCCGGTGGTGGGGTCGGTCAGGATGCTGATGTAGGGCAGGCGCGCCTGGTCGAGCTTCATCAGCCCGGCGGAAATCTTCGCCATCTGCATGAGGCTTATCGCGCCCTCCTGCATGCGCGCGCCGCCCGAAGCCGAGACGATGATCAACGGGTCGCGCCGGTCGAGCGATCGATCGATGGCCCGCGCGATTTTCTCGCCCACCACGGATCCCATGCTGCCGCCGATGAATTTCGCTTCCATCACGCAGAGCTGCACGGTGCGCCCGGCCAGTTTGCCTTCCGCGGCAATCAACGCGTCCGAAAGATTGGTGGCTTCCTCGGAAGCGCGCAGCCGCTCGCTGTAGGGCTTGGAATCGACGAATCCCAGCGGGTCGGACGAGCGCAGGCCGGTATCGAACTCCCGGTACTCGCCGTCATCGAGCAGGAGCTTGAGCCGGCTGACGGCATCGATGCGGCTGTGCCACCCGCACTTCGGACAAACGCTCCAGTTTCCTTCGAGATCCTTCTTCCAGATGATCTGCCGGCATCCCTCGCACTTCTGCCACAGCCCTTCGGTGCGCACTTTGCGCTCGCCGTTGCCGGTCGGGGGCACCTTATCGTCGGGATTCTTGTCGCGTCGGAACCAAGCCATGCAGATTTCAAGTTAGCGCGGGTAAGGATGTCCCCGCAACGTCGCGAAGGCGCGATAGATCTGCTCGGCGAGCATGGCGCGGGCCAGTTCGTGCGGGAAGGTCATGGGCGAGAGCGAGAGCAGGAGGTCGGCCCGCGCCCCCCAGCCTTGCGGCAGGCCGTCGTGGCCGCCGATGAGGAAGACCAGATCGCGGCCCTCCATCTCGGAGCGGGCAACCATCTGCGCGAAGCCGGCCGAGTCCATGGGCTTGCCCGCGGGATCGAGGAAGATCTTGCGGGCGGAGGGATGTTTTGCCCAGAGGTGGGTGCGGTCCGGGCGGATTTCGTGCATGACGGAAGGCGCGTAGCGCGCGGCGCGGCCCAGAAAATCTTCCGCGACGGCGTTGGCGTGAGGATCTTTCGGTTTGCCGATGAAGTAGACGAAAATCTTCACTCGGGCGGAATCTCGACCTGCCGGGCGCCGCGCCACAGGCGTTCCAGCGCGTAGTAGGCGCGCGCTTGCGGCGAAAAAATATGGATCAACAGATCGCCGTAATCGGCCAGCACCCATTCGGCCTGGGTATAGCCCTCGACATTGGTGGGCAACTCCCCGGCTTCGTGCTTGAGCCGCAGCCCGACTTCGTCGCTGATGGCCTGCACCTGTTTCTGATTGGCGCCGGTGCAGATCAGGAAGTAATCGGCGAACGCAGTGACGCCGGTGAGATCGAGCACCATGAGATCGGAAGCTTTTTTGGCTTCGGCGGCGCGGACAGCAATCAGCCAGGTGGGTGTTTTGGTTTGGGTGGCGGCGGTTTCTTTCAGATTGGCCTTGGTCAGAACAGGCTCCTACCGCTATCGTACTACGGGGAGTGGCGCGCCTTCTCCGGCGGCAATTTGAGCAGTTTCCTGTCAATTACGAGCCGCGCCGGCAGACCAGCCAACGCAACGAGATCTATGGGGGGCAGGTTTTCAGGAATAGCGGGATCAGACGGAACATGCGCCCCCACCGCGGTTGCACGGGTACACGGTGGAAATCAGCGAGGGAACCCCAGCGCTTCGGGAATGGATGTAACCCCCGAGCGGCGGATATCGGACGCAGCAAACCGCGGCCGGCGCTTTGGCAGTCCACCGCAGTCACCTGCACGCTGAAGAGTTGGTCCACGCCGACGTTATCGAGACCCGTGGCGGAACGCCACGCGTTGCGCGAAAGTGGCGCTGAGGAGGCACACATCGAATGCCGGGAGACGGATGGTCCTCATGCGCGTCTTATCAGTTTGCGAATAGAGAACGCTTTAGAAGGGCTCAGGAGTGCAGGAACTTGACGAGCCGTTCCATCGCCGGCTCCAGGATCGATCTTTCCGCGGCGTAACATATGCGGATCGAGCCCTCGCCGCCCGCGCCGAACGCCACTCCCGGCGCCAGGCCTACGCGGGTTTCCTCCAGCAGACGCTTGCAGAACCCGAACGAATCGTCGAGCCCGTCGATCCGCGGGAAGACATAAAACGCGCCGTCCGGCACGGGAAGCGTCAGCCCGCTCACGCCGGAGAGTGCCTGAAGGCAGATCTCGCGATTCTCGCGCAAACGTTCGAGCATGCGTCGCAGCTCCGGCTCGCCATCGGCCAGCGCCGTTTCTCCCGCCTTCTGCGCCACGCTGGGTGCGTGCGAGACGACGAACTCGTTCAACTGGGTGGCCTTGGCTCCCATGTCGCGCCGCGCCACCAGCCAGCCCACCCGCCAGCCCGTCATACAGTAGGTTTTCGAGAACGAATGAACCACGGCCACGGCATCGTCACGCGTGGCGAGGCGCAGGATGGAAGGCGCCGGATCGCCGGGCGCGGCGCCGGCGTAGTAGAGCCGGTCATAAACCTCGTCGGCGAGGAGCCAGAGGCCGTGGCGGCGCGCAAAAGCGAGCAGCTTTCGCTGTTCCTCCCCGGTGGCCACCCAACCGAGCGGATTGGACGGCGAGGTGTAGAGCAGCAGGCGAGTGCGCGGCGTCACCGCTCGTTCGAGCGCGTCGAAGTCGCACACGTAGCGATGGCCGCACAGCGGATGGGCAATCTGCGTCACCGTGGCATTGGCCATCATGATGCTCGAACTGCCGTTGGGCCAGGCCGGCGTGAGGGCGAGAGCTTCATCGCCTGGATCGAGAGCGCAGCGGATGGCCAGATGGAGCGCCTGCACCCCGGAAGCTGTGACTACGATCTCATTGGCGGGGTCGAGTTCCACATTGTGCAGGCGGCGGTAGTTTCCGGCGATGGCGCGGCGGAGAGACGGCAGCCCGGCGTTCTCGGTATAAAACGTGTAGCCGTTTTCCATGGCGGCCACCGCCGCGCGCTTGATGTAATCCGGCGTGGGCAGGTTCGATTCGCCGAAATACAGGCGGAGCACGCCATCCATCCCCATGGCGATTTCAGCCAGTTCGCGAATTCGCGAGTGCGGCACCCTCTCCACCGAGCTTGCTAACCGAGGCATTGTCTCCATTGTCCGCTATTTCTTTTTCTCCAGGTTCCACAACTGGCGCGAAAGCGCCCGCCCGCAGAACGGGCAATAATTGACGCCCACGAACTGATGCCGGACGTCACCGAACACCAGGAAATACTCGGTGTCGATCTCGGTGATGATGGTGCCGTCGGCGAGCTGGTAAGGCTGCGCGTGGCGCGCGAGTTCGCGGTCGATCAGGTTCTCGAATTGCTGACAACAGGTCATGCTCCCACCACCTTGCTGCGGCGCTCAAGGAGGACGGTATCGCGCCACCGCCCGTCGCGCCGTCCGATACGCTCGCGCACTCCGACGCGGCGGAATCCCAGCCGTTCGTGCAGCGCGATGGAAGCGGCATTCTCCGGAAAAATGCCGGCTTGCAAAGTCCAGATGCCATGGGTTTCGGACGCCGCGATCAGCGCCTCCAACAATTGCCGTCCCAGTCCTTGGCCGCGGTGCGCCGCGGCGACGTAAATCGAGACTTCGGCGACGCCGGCATAGCATTCGCGCCGCGACACGGCGCTCAGCGCCGTCCATCCGCCAACGGAGCCCGCGCTACGCGCCGCCAGCCGGCAGTGGCGCAGATGACCGGCGTCCCATTCCTCCCATTCCGGCGCCTCATATTGAAACGTGGCGTTGCCGGTATCGATACCCTGGCGGTAAATTTCGCGCACCCGCGGCCAGTCGGAATCCTGCATGGCTTCGATGGTCCACCCCATGGCTACTGGATGGTGCTGGCTCCCTGGATACCCATGTCGGTCGAAAGGACGTTGCGATTGATGTGGTCGTCAAGGTTAATGACGTAGGTTTCGGGCGCGTCGATGAGCACCGGCGAATGGGTGGCGCAGACGATGCGGAAGCGCTTACGGTCCGTAAGCTCCATCAGCATTTTCAGGATGCGGCGCTGGTTGGATACCGAGAGCGCCATCTCCGGCTCGTCCAGCAGCAGAATGGATCCTTCCGGCAGCCGCGGGAAACTTTCGCTGAACAGCGCCAGCATCACCTGTCCGTGGCTCGCCGTTTTGAGGAACTCCAGCATCTCCGGCTGATCGGAGAAGAACTCGAGCTGCTGGCGCGGATTGTGCTGCTCGGCGTCGAAAAGAAACACCGAATCGTGTTTCACAGTGCCGGGCTCGAGGCGGTAGACATATCCCTCCACCTGCTCGCCTCGAAGCGCGTAGTAGATGGAATGGAGCAGCGTGGACTTGCCGCACCCGTTCTCGCCGCGGAGCATAATCAGCGGATGCGAGAGGTCCACCACCATGGGCATGTGAAAATTCAGGTTGGGAAAAACCGGGTGGCCCAGAATCTTGAGGTACATCGATCCACAGGATAGCAGGTTGGCAAGAGTGGGATTCTTCCGGCGCAACGCCCGCGTCGCGATTTGGCCGCGGGCAGTGTCACATGGTCGGCTGGAAGGCGCGCGCCGGCGGGTGGGATCTTGGCCTCGAGGTGAATGAGAAGGCGAAGCTCGAGGCGAAGTTCGTGCGCGTTCACGGGCCGGCCGGCGCAAACTGGGGGCGAGCTTTACCGCTTCTCGCTCGCCGCGAATTCCGTTTCGGGCATGGAGACGGGCGTCATTTCCCAGAGATAAATCTCGTTGCCGTCGGGATCTTCCAGATGGATGAAATTCCCCGCCTGGTCGCGTACGACGGAGCCTTTGAACTGCACGCCCTTCTCGGTCAGGCGCGCGACCGCCTTGTCGATAGCGCCCTCGATCTCCATGCCGAGCATCATGCCGCCTTTGGTTCCGGGGGCGGGATACTTGGGTGACGCCGGATGGAGTCCGATGGTAAGGCCTTTGCCGGCTTCCACGGTGGCCCAGTGGTCGCCAAAGCGGTTGGTGAGCTTGAGGCCCAATACCTGAGTGTAGAAATGGACCGCGCGGTCCATGTTGGATACCAGAACGGTTGCGTTGCCGCCGGTGATCATGTCGATTTCCCCTCCTGGGCTTTATATTGGCCGAAAAGGGCGACAATGAAAAGAGCCACTCGAGGGAGCCACTTTGAAATCGTTCGTGCCGTCCGTTTCGCTGGACCCGATGTTGGATGTGCCGCTCCACCGGCAGATCTACCTCCAGATCGCGGCCGGCATCCGCGAAGGCGCCATTCCCGGAGGCTCACGCCTACCCTCCTCGCGAGCGTTGGCGCGGCTGCTGGGCGTTTCAAGGAATACCGTGCTGGCGGCGTTCGACGCTCTCGCTTCCGACGATCTGCTGCGCGGCGAGCGCGGCTCGGGGGTCCGGGTCAGAAACGGCGCGTCCGTGCCGGACGTGACGTTGTCGGGGCTGAGGCAGGTGGTCCACACGTCGGGCTATCCGGCGAGGGTGGTCGCACTGTGCGACCCTGACGGCAATCCAATTTATCTGCGTTATTAGGCCATAGGGTTCATAAGCGTTAGCGTTGGGGCGGTGGCGGGGCCGGGCCGGAGGGAAGTTGCGGAACGAAGCCAATTTCGGGGTTGGGCGTTTGTTGCCGGGAGTTTACGGAGGTTGGTTCGGGGTCGAGTCCGGCGCCGCCATCGGCGTCTTCGATGGCTTGGAGGCGTTCGAGTTCGTGGAGGGCGTTGCGGTAGTTGCGCTGGGTAGCATCGATGCGGCGCTGAAGGCGGGTGAAGGCGTCGCAATTGCGGCGGAAGGCTTCGCCGAGGATGGTTTTGTGGACGGTGTTCTGCATGCCGTCTTCCCAGAGCTGGGCTTCGATGAAGCGGAAGCGGCGGAGGAGGAACTCGCAATCGATGAGGGTGTCGACGAGCATGCGCTGCTCAGGGGTGCTGGGGTGGAATCGGCCCTCGTACTCCCACTTGAGGACTTCGAGATCGCCGGCAGTTTCCCGGTGGATGATGGTTTGAGCGCTGGCATCGATGCCGGAGCGGAGGGCGTTCCTGGCAGAACGGGCCTTGCCCGCGGCGGTGCGGGGTCCAGTGGATTTCTGTGCGTTGAGTCGATTGGCGGCGAGTTGTTTTGGTGTCGGCATAGAGCGTGAGGATAACGTGTGAGCCAGCGGGCCGCGAGGCGGGTGGCTTGTAAGTGGTTGGAGCGGCTGCGACGATTTCCCAAAAGTTTTTGTGAACGAAAAAGGTGGTAAAAATATACTTGTCTGACCACGCTATGCTAAGCTACAGAAAGGGAAAGGGCGACCCGAAGGCCGCCCTGGAAGTTGTGCGACGCGGAGAGGGCTCGCTAGTGCTACCAACACCAGCAAGCGAGCGCGCCACTTTCCATTGTAGGGATTGATGGCGGCAATTGTCCAATCCGTGTCGTCCGATAAGTATTTGACCCCTGAACTCGCGAAGGCTCTCACGAGGTCGCTGTTCTGCGGGTCTAGACGCGGAGTGTGTAGAGTGGCCGTGTACGTGGCGTATTCGGATGAAAGCGAAGTAAGTCTTCCCAACGGCGAATTCCTGTTCGGCGGGTACGTTGCAGATGAGGAGGCGTGGCCCTGTGTGTCTGGGGCTTGGCAAGAAC
>DATJMA010000073.1:0-73549 GCA_035509055.1 Bryobacteraceae bacterium
GAAATGATTCACCATTCGCCTTAAACCTCTGGTGATCGTGCGCTCGTGAAACTTAATCAGGAGTCCCACCTTTTTGCCAGTGAGTTTCAAATACGTCAGGAGTTGTGATTCATGAATCGGCAGAAGCTGATCAACGGTCTTCAGTTCGAGAATCACCGCACCTTCAACAACCACATCCATTCGAAGACCGCAATGCAGCTTGACTCGCTGGTACGCGACCGCAAGGTCAAGCTGGCGCTGAAACCTCAGCCCGCGCTGGCTCAGCTCATAGCAGAGGCACTCTTCATAAACCGGTTCCAACCGGCCAGGCCCGGTAATGCGATGCACTTCGATGGCCGCGCCAATGATCGATTTGGTCGGTCGATTGGCGCGAGCTTGCTGAGAAACGCAGGTTCCCTCTGCGCCCTCTGCGATCTCCGGTTTTGAATTTGTTTCTCGCATTTCTCTGCGTCTCTGCGGTGAATTCTTATTCTCTTGGAGCCGGCTTCCACTCCAGCACTCTCTTCAAAATATCGTCCTGCTTCAATCTCTCCGATTCGGCGTGGAAGTTGAGGAGAACACGGTGCCTCAGCACTGGTATATATAGCGACCGGATGTCTTCGTAGTTCACGTGGTAGCGGCCCTTCATCAACGCTCTCGCCTTCGCGGCAAGCACCAGGAATTGGGCGGCGCGGACGCTGGCGCCGTAATTGACGTATTTCTTGACGAAATCGGGCGACCCGTCGTCGCTCGAGCGACTGGCGCGCACCAAGTCGATCGCGTGCCGCGCCACGCTTTCACCGATCGGCACCATCCGGACCAACTGCTGGAAATCGAGAATTTCTCCGGCATTCGTCACGGCATCGGCCGTCGGGACCGTCGTCACGGTGGTGAGATCGACGACCTTCAGCTCTTCGTCTGCGGAGAGGTAATCGAGGACAGTGTTGAACAGGAAGCGATCGAGTTGCGCTTCGGGGAGCGGATAAGTACCTTCCAGTTCGATGGGGTTCTGCGTGGCCAGCACGAAAAACGGCGCCGGTAGCGTGTAGTTATTGCCGCGGACGGTGCAAGCGCGCTCCTGCATCGCTTCGAGCAGTGCGCTCTGCGTCTTGGGAGGAGTGCGGTTGACTTCGTCCGCCAGCAGGATGTTGGCGAAAATCGGCCCCGGCACGAAGGTCCAGGTGCGGCGTCCGTGGGCGGGGTCCTCTTCGATGATGTCGGTGCCGGTGATGTCGCTCGGCATCAGGTCAGGCGTGAACTGAATGCGTTTGAACACCAGTCCGAGGGTCTGCGCCATGGTCCGCACCAGCAGCGTCTTGGCGGTGCCGGGAAGACCCGTGATCAGACAGTGGCCGCCCACAAACAGGCCGATCATCACCTGTTCCAGCACTTCGTCCTGGCCCACAATCACGCGGCGCACCTGCTCCACGATTTTTCCCTGCACCTCCCGGAAGCGGCCGATGCGGGCTTTTAGGGCTTCTGGATCCAACTGCGTCGTAGCGGTAGTTGACATGTCGATTTTCAGTCCACTTTCTTTCGAGGTGCGTCCGGCTACTTGTCCGGACCGCTTAGTTCCAACAATAACTTTTGTGCCGGCCGGAAGCCGGGCGCGGCTTCGAGCGAGGATATCAGCTCGTCCTTCGCCTGCTCGGGCTGGCGGTTTTGATTATAGGCGCGTGCCAGATTGAAGTGCGCCTGCGCCAGGTCGATGGGGTCGCGCGCGATCACCGCCTTAAACTCGCGGATCGCGCCGGCATTGTCGTTCAAGTCGAGCAGGAGCTGCCCTAATTGCTGGTGCTGCTCGCGATTCATCGGATAAATGTAATTGACTCGATCGAGTACAGCGGCGGCTTCCTTCTTCTTGCCGTCGGCCGTCAAATCGTCCGCCAGGGTCTTCATGGTGGAAGGATCGCGCCCGCCGTTCTTCACGTAACGCTGAAGTTCGTCCTCTGCGTCGGCCTTATCGTTCTTCGCCGCATAAGCTTTGGCGAGGAACTCGTATACACTGCCAGCTTCCACATAGTCGGGGAACAGGTCTCGCGCCTGCAAACCGAGCTTGATCACGGTGTCGTAATCTTTCGCCTGGGAAGCCGCGGCGATGGTCTTCACGTCGTCGGTCCACTCCGGAAAGCCATCGATGGCTTTCTTGTTCTCCGCTTCCACCGTCGCGAAGAATTGCTTGTCGAATTCTTCCGGCTGCATCTTGAGTTCTTTGCGGATGACGGTGGGGGTGTCGATATCGTTGGCATAATCCTTCAGCATGGCCAGGATCGTGTCCCACCCCCACTTATTGGTGATGTAGTCGCAGATCTTACCGGCCTGATAGTAACTTACGACCACCTGCATGGGCGCGCGGGGATGGATGAAGCCGCGGTCCAGGTCGCTGATGGGCAGCAGTTGCTTGTTCTTGATAGCCATCAGGATGTCGGGCGTAATGCGGTCGCCCCACTCCGGCGAGGGAGTGTTCTCTTCGTGCACCGCGATTCCCTCGGTGAACCAGCGCGGCACGTGGGAATCGGTCATGGTGAGGGTGAAAACGTGGCTCATTTCGTGCCACAGCGTGGCCGCCCAGTGGAAATCGCCGGGCCGGCGGCCGGAAGGGCTGTCCATGGCGATGGCGCCGCCGAAGCTTTTGGCCGTGAACGTCACGCCGAGCGCGCCCATGCCCGGCATGCCGATAGCGCGGACTTCAAAATCGGCGTGGTCCGGATAGACTTCGACCGTGACCGGCTTCGTGAGCTCGATTTTGTACTTCGCCTCGTAGGTTTCGATGCATTTATCGATTTCTGCCGCAAAGTACGGCCGCAGCAGGTCTGCTTCTTTCTTGCCTAGCTTCAGAATCGCGCCGTACTTCGGAGTCTTGGTGGTCACGAAATTCTTATAGCTGTCTATCAGCTTGAGGGAGTTTGTGGTGGCGTTGTTCTGGAAGCCGTTGGTGAAGGCAAGGCTCAGTTCTTTGTAGGCCTCTTCGTTCTGGCTGAGTCGCATTAGGTTCAAGCCGAGTTCGGCATGAGCGCTATACAGAGAGGGATCGAGCGCGACAGCTTTGTGGAAATACTCTATGCCCTCTTCGTAGCGGCGGTTCATGACGAAGAAGTGGGCAATGGTGGCGTAGCCGCGGGCGTCGTGCGGCTCCCACGAGCTCTCTTTCTTTCCCGAAAGATAATCGACCGCCGCCAGGACGCCCTTGGCCACCGGCGAACCGGCGTCTATGGCGAGAGCCTTCTTGGCTTCCGCGGCGGCTTTCTCGTTATTGTTGTCTTCCAGCGCGATGCGTGCCAGGAGTTCCTGCGCTTCGAGCTCTTTGGGATTCCATTCCAGGGCCTGGTGTGCCAATTCCTCGGCGTTGGGCGAAAACTCGTCGGCGGCTATGATCGCGAGACCCACTTCGGCGTCCGCGTCATCCTTCTTGATTCCCAATGCTTCGTGGAAGAGGTCGGAGGCGTTCTGGATGTCGTCGTTGGTGCCATGGTCCAGAAACATGCGGCCCCATTGGACGCGGTACTCGGCGTTTTTCGGGTTCTGCGCCACCAGTTCGCGGAAAGTGTTATTGCATTCGCCGAAGTTGCGCGCCTTCCAGTAAGCTTCCGCTTGCTGGAGTGTTTGGGCCGGAATCACTGAAGCGGCCAGAAACAGCAGGGCGCCGAGCCGCGGGACCGTCATTTATCGATCTCCGCCTGCAGCCGCGCCAGCTCCAGCAGGAGCCGGGTCAATTGCTTCTTATAATCGTCGGCAGCCATGGCAGCTTTCTGGTACTTCAGTTCGTCAATGGCGTTTTCGATCTGTTCCTTCTGGTCGAGCAGGGCTTTCTTGGCGGGGTCTTTGGCCATCGCGGCATTAGCGCCTAATCGAACAATGGTGAACGATTCCGCCAGCTTTCCCTCGCCGGTGTCCGGGTCGGGACCGTTCCCCGCAGTCGCTACCCCGCTGCCTTTGCCGGTGTCCTCAATGACCGCGTGCTCGGTGGCCAGGCGCTTCTGCGTGTCGAAGAATTCCTTGGTCTTGCGCTGCGCGTAATGGAACGCTTCCAGCGCGGAGATCGCGTCGTTCTTGTCGGTATCGGCCGCGGGCTCGCGCAGCGCTTCCGCCCAAAACCGGGCGAACATAGTGGCATTTTTCTCGGTCCCGGAACGAGTGGCGGCAATCACCACGCGGTTGGGCTTGCGAAGGAATTCGATCGATGCGCCGCTGCAACTGGTGGCGTTCATGACGAGCTGGCGGTTTGCTGGAATGCGATCGAGCAGAGAGGCTAGTTCCGCGCCGGTGATGTCCGGTCCGGGAATATTGAATTTGTAGTCGACGCCGTCATACGTACCGTGGCCGATCAGCATCACTACCAGCGCGTCGTTAGGCTTCGCTTCGCGGGCAAGCGCTTCCAGGCGCGCGCGAATCTGGTCGCGCGTCGGCGCAATCATGGTCGTCACGTTGCTCTCGCCGGCTTTCTTCAGGCTGGAATCGATATCGGTGGCCCAGCCTTTGAAGCGTTGCTCGTAGTCGGGTTCGCCGCCCAATCCCGAAATGGTGACGTAGTAGGTGGCGGCGTGTGCGCAGAGTATGGAAAAGAGCAGCAGGCTTGCCAGTTTCATACCACACCCCATCGCCGCCGCAGCAACCATTCGGAAGCCCGCAGCGACAGCACCAATAAGAACAATACCGGCATATCCCAAAGATCCCTGGTTTCCCGCGTTGTGATTCCCGCTTCCGAGTACGAAATCTCGCTCGCCAACTTGGACGCATCACCCGGCTTGTAGTACCGGCCCCCGGTCTGCTCCGAAAGCTTCTCCAGCAACTCGCGATTCTGAGAAGTGTGAAAGTTCTCAGCCACGCCATCCTCCCGGCGGAACGTCAGCAGGTCGCGGCCCAATTCCTCCTGCTCGCGACCGGCGATGATTTCGGCCACGTACGATCCCGTCTTCTCGGCCGACCATTCGCCCGTATAAACACCCTCTTCGAGCGGCTGCGGCGTGAGCTCGAGGGTAGAGAGCGTACCGTCGGGAGCCGTGAAGCGCGCCTGCACCTTGGCATTGTCGACTGGGTTGAATTGCTTGTCGCGCACTTCTACGCGAATGGGCACCCGTGTGTCGTCGGCAAGCATCTGTTTCGGAGTACTACCCATTACCTGTCCGGGGGTATCGGTCACCAGGTAGCGCATCAACTGCTGCCAGAATGTGGCATGCGTCTTGTCGGCGTGATCGAGCCACATTTTCCATCGCCACGTCCCCGAAGTCGCCATCACGGCGGTGCGGCCGCGGCCGTAGTTCTCGGTCACGAGCAGCGGCTGTGGAGGCTTGCCCGGGGGGCGGGAAACCAGCAGAGTTGTTGCGCCTGGCTTGGGTTCGCCGATCTCCTGCCAGTCCGCGATCATCGGAATCGTTCTCCAGCGCAAGAGATTTTTCGCCGGGTCGTCATCCAGGCGGCAGATCACGCTCTGTGCCCCCTGCGGCGTCAGTTCCACCGGCGTGAACACCCGGTGAAACGTGCCCGAAGCTGCAGGCAGCCTGGTGGGCATCAGGTCGGCCAATGGCGACGATTGATAACCACCGTCGGAGAGCGCGTGCCGCCCTCCGGTGAAAAGCAGGCCCCCGCCGCGCTTATCGACAAAGTCGCGAATTAATTGCTGCTGCGTTGCCGTGAAATAGTTGGCTTCCGAGGAGCCGATAATCAGCGCCTGAAATTGGAACAACTCCTCCGGCTTGGCGGGGAATCCGTCCGCGAGGTCGTCCTTCTTCAAGCTGGGCGCTAGATCGAGCTGCGTGAGCAGCTTGTTCTCCGTCACGCGATCGATGGAGGCCAGTTCGATGCCGAGATCGGGATAGTCCTGCACCGCGCGCCGGATGAATTTGTACTCCCATTGCTCTTCACCGTCGAAGTAAAGAATCCTGGGCTTACGATTCTCCACGTTAACCACCCGCGCGATGGAATTGTTTTGCGTATTCGACTCGCCCGAAACCGGCTCGACGGCGATATCCAGCGTTTTCGGTCCCGCCTCTCCCACATTGAAAGCCACCGATTCGGTCTCCGGCTCGCCATCGCCCTTCAGCGTGATGTTCTGCGACGCCAGAACCTTTCCCGCATCGCGGATCACGAGCTTGGTTTTCGTGCCGGAGAGGCCATAGCTTTGGACCGTGACGACCGCGGTGAGACGCGATTTCGGAAGCGCGCGCGGGGCCAGGACGGCTTCGCTGATCTCCACGTCGCGATCGGGGTGTTCCTTGCCGAACCCGATGGTGTGTACCGGAATGCGCTGGCGCCGGATGGCCTCTATGGTGTTCAGATCGATTCCGCCGGAATTATCGGCGCCGTCCGAAAGCAGCACGATCGCGCCGAGGGGCAGCGAGGAAGACTCGGCCAGGACGCGCTCCAGGGTATCGCCGATGCGTGTCGCGGGCTCCGTCCCGGTGAGTTGATCCACGCCCGGAATGCGGACCGGCTCTTTGCCGAACTTGTACAGGCGCACCTGGAACTTTTGGCCGAGAGCCTTGAGCAGACCGCCATCCAGCACCGATTTGGCGGCGGCTTCGCGAGTGCCGGAAGAATCGGCGATCGACATGCTTCGCGAATCGTCCACCAGCACGGCGACCACGTTCTGCTGCGGCCGCAGCGTCGCCACGCTCAGTGCGGGATGCCACAAAAGGAAAAGAATGATGGCGACCATGCAGGTTTCCAGTACCCAGATCGCTATCGGCCGCAAGCCGCTCAGCATGCCATGATTCCGGCGGACCTGCCAGAAGAGAAGTCCCGCCGCGGCCAGAATGCCGGCTGCTAGGCCCCACAGCGGCCAGGGCGTCAGAAAGACGAATGTCCCCTTGTGGAAGATACTGAGCGGGTATTTGAAAAGGATTTCAAACATGAATTCGGCGATCCGGGACTATACCGTTGATACGGTAGACGCGTTGGCGGTGTACGGGAGTTACAAGCAATCCAGCACGGCGGGGAAGTTCTGCATGCGGGCGCATTTCCGCGAAGCCCTCGTATCACGTCAGGATAGCACGGGCCTTGGTAGGGCGGACCGCGGGTCCGCGCTCGACCCCCTGATCGCGCGCCACCGTAGGAACTCGGCGGCACAGATAACCAAGCGCGCTCGGACCGGTGTGTTCGACGTACCGCCTGATATTCTGAAACTCCTCCGGGATCCGGCATGACGACGAAGGCGCGGCGTGTATCGTGCCTGAAGCCTCCATGCCGCAATCGGTCGATCGCGGCCAACGCCTGTCCTGAAAGTCAAAGATTCTTCGGGGATAGCGCAGTTGGCGCAGACTTCCATCCAGTGGAAGACCGGTTTGCCCGGTTCATCGATGTGCGCAAGATGGCGATAATCAACGTCACACTTCAGCAGTCGCGAGCTGCCACCGGATTTCTCAGGCAACAAATGGCCGGCCAGGGCGTCCGTGCTACCAAATGTTGTGCCACCATATTAATTCTATGTGGCTCGGAATCGATATCGGTACCGGTGGTTCGCGTGCGCTTCTCATCGACGAAAAGGGCGCTGTTCGCGCGGGGTTTACCGCGCCTCACGAAGATATGCGAATGGAACGGCCGTTATGGGCCGAACAGCGCCCCGAAAACTGGTGGGACGCCGCTGTGCTCGCCATTCGCGGAGTGCTTGCCGAGGCCGGCATTGTTGGCTCGCAGGTGAAGGGCATCGGACTCTCGGGTCAGATGCACGGCTTGGTGATGCTCGATGGCGCGGGCGATGTGATTCGTCCCTCGCTCATCTGGTGCGATCAGCGCAGCCAGACCCAGGTGGACGCGGTCAATGCCCAGTTGGGTCGTGAGAACATCCTGCGCTACATCGCCAATCCGGTGCTGACCGGATTCACTCTGCCCAAACTGCTCTGGGTCCGCGATAACGAGCCGCACAACTTCGGCCGCATGCGCCGCATGCTTCTGCCCAAGGATTATGTGCGCTTCCGCCTTACCGGAGAGTTCGCCACCGAAGTCTCCGACGCTTCCGGCACGGCGGTTTTCGATGTGGTGAAACGCCGCTGGTCATTCGAGATGATCGACGGGCTCGGACTCGACCGCACCACTCTGCCGAAGTGTTACGAATCCAGCGATATCACCGGCAAAATCACGCCGCGAGTGGCTGAACTCACTGGCCTCGCCGCGGGAACACCCGTGGTGGGCGGCGGCGGCGATCAGGCATCGAGCGCGGTGGGCAACGGCATCGTCGAGCCAGGTATCGTCTCGTGTACGCTCGGCACCTCGGGCGTCGTCTTCGCCCACATGGACGAAGTGGCCTACGATCCCGCCGGTCGCGTCCACACGTTCTGCCACGCGGTCCGCGATAAGTGGCACGTGATGGGCGTCACCCAGGGAGCCGGCCTCAGCCTGCAATGGTTCCGCAACCGACTTGCCCCGGGAACGGATTACGACGCGCTCACCGCCGAGGCGGCCCAATCGCCCGCCGGTGCCCATGGACTGTTTTGGCTACCCTACCTGATGGGCGAGCGGACGCCGCACCTCGACGCCACAGCGCGCGGCGGATGGATCGGCCTCACCAACAGCCATTGCAGAGCGGATTTGATCCGCGCCGTCATCGAAGGTGTCTCGTACAGCCAGCGCGATTGCCTCGACATTGTGGCGGCGCTCGGCGTGCCGCTGAGTTCGGTCCGCGCTTCGGGCGGCGGCGCCAAGAGCGCTTTCTGGCGTCAACTCCTGGCCGATATTCTCGGGCATCGCGTGGTTACACTCGAAACGCAAGAGGGTTCAGCATACGGTGCGGCCTTGCTTGCGCTCGCTGGGACGGGCGAATACGGGTCGGTGCCGGAGGTCTGCCGGAATACCATTCGCGAGACGGAATCGGTCGAGCCTCGAAGCGCCGAAGCGTCTTATTACGGTGTGGCGCATAAAGTCTATGGGGCGATTTACCCGGCTCTAAAGCCCATTTTCGGCAGCATCGCGGAGCTGGAATGAAATTTGTTGTATCATGAAACCAATTATTTGAGATCTGCAAATGTTGCCACATCAATGGGAAACATTTAAACGGGCGGCGCGCCGCGAGAAGCTCGACAAGATTCCGATGGCGCTGATCATCGACAGCCCGTGGATTCCAGGCTATCTGGGGATCAAGCACCTCGACTATTTCCTCGATCCGGAGCTCTGGTTTGAGTCCAACCTGAAGATCATGCGGGAGTTCCCGGACATAATCTTCGTCCCCTCTTGGTGGATGGAATACGGGATGGCGGCCGAACCTTCGGTACTCGGTGCCAAAATCAAGTTCTGGCAGGACAACACCCCGAGCGAATACCACACCCTCTATCGCCTGGAAGATATTGAACAGTTTCCCGAGTACGAAGTGGAGGCCGATGCGTTCGCTGCCCTTACTCTGCATCGCATCGGAATGCAGAGACAGCGCATTCTCGACCATGGCTATATCCTGCCCATGGCGACCTCGCGCGGTCCGATGTGCACCGCCGGATTTGTCCGCGGCACCACGCCGTTCATGATCGACCTTGTCGAAAATCCCGAAGGCGCGCACAAGCTCATCGACCTTTGCACGCGCGTGATCGTCGACTGGCTCAAGGCGCAGATAAAAACCATGGGCCCGACGTGCGAGAGTATTTTCATTCTCGACGACATCGTCGGGTTCGTGAACGAAGAGCACTACCTGGAGTTCGCTCACCCCTACTTGAAGCGCATTTGCGACGCTTTCCCGCAGGAGTGGGTGAAGGTCTACCATAACGACGCTGAGGTGGATGCCTGCCTCGACCATCTGCCCGACTGCGGCTTCAACGTGCTGAATTGGGGCAAGCAGAAGGACATTCGCGAAGTGAAGCAGCGTGTCGGCAACCGCATGTGCCTGATGGGGAATGTGAACCCGCTCGAAATCGGCGTTCGCGGCACGCCCCAGGAAGTTCGCGAGGCGACGCTCGACGTGCTGGAAGGCGCGGAAGGCGAGGGCATCATTCTTTCGGTGGGCGGCGGCACCAGCCCGGGTATGCCGCGCCAGAACATCGTGGCAATGCTCGAGGCGCTGCAGGAATTCAACGCGTCGCGGCTCGCCGGCGCACGCTAAAATCGCGGTCAGGTGCCTCATGGCAACGTATAAGGTTCTCTGTTGGCAGGAAGTTCCGTCTCAAGTGAAGGCTGATGACGGCGAGGACGTAGTGAATCTCCCGCTGCCCCCGCGCTTTCTCGAGCGGATCGACCGCCTGGCTATGCAGCGCGGCTTGCACGGCAGTGATGACTTCCTGGCGCAGTGGCATTGGAGTGACGAACAGGAGCGCGATGGCTCGGCGCAGGAAGTGGCCGCAGCGGTGGTGGCGGAGCTTGAGGCCGGAGCGGATTGGTAGCACTTTCGATCAACGGGCAAACCACGATCGCGCCCGTGGGTGCGTCGCTATTCGACTGCGCCGGGCGGGCCGGCGTTCGTGTGCCCACCTCCTGCCTGAAGAACGGTAAGTGCAAAGAGTGCGTGGTGGAAGTTGCCGAGGGGATGGAATACCTCTCGCCGCCCACGCCATCCGAGAGCCATCTGGCCGGCCATTTCCGCCTTTCCTGCCAGGCGTCGATCGCCGCCGGCGACGGCCATGT
Source organism: Bryobacteraceae bacterium (assembly GCA_035509055.1). Taxonomy (GTDB): domain Bacteria; phylum Acidobacteriota; class Terriglobia; order Bryobacterales; family Bryobacteraceae; genus PALSA-129. The sequence continues at coordinate 10,516 of DATJMA010000073.1, forward strand.
TCGCTGCCACACCATGCGGCGCGGACACATGCGCATAGAACGGCAGGCGCTGGGATTGCCTTCGACCGGCGCGCGCATGGAACTCGATCCAGCGGTTACGCGCGATGGCGACCGCATCACCGGTCCGGTCTATGGCATCGCCATGGACCTCGGCACCACGACCGTGGTTCTGCGCCTGCTCGATCTCGAGACCGGCGAAATGGTGGCCGATTCGTCGTTCGAGAATCCGCAGCGCTTCGGCGGATCGGACATCATGGCCCGCATTCAGTACGATACGGACCATCCCAACAAACTGCTGCGCCGAACGCTCGCCGGCTATCTGGCGCACGCCATCGAAGAGTTTCCGGTGGATCCGAAGTCGATCTACGAGATGGTAGTGGTGGGCAATTCCACCATGCGCGATCTGTTCTTCCGGCAGAGCGTTTACACCATCGGCCAGAGCCCTTACCGGTCGATCACCGAAATCGAGATGGCGGCGGGCAAACGGACTTCCACCAGCCTCGTCGAAACCGGTCGCCGGTGCCTGCTGCCGATTCATCCCCAGGCGCGCGTCTACGGCGCGCCTATTATCAGCGGCCATGTGGGCGCCGATGCCGCCGCGTGCCTGCTGGCAACCGATATTGGCCGTGAAGACCGCCTTGTCGCGATCATGGACATCGGCACCAACACGGAGTTGATCGTCGGCAATCGGCATCGCATTCTGGCGGCGTCTTGCCCGGCCGGTCCGGCGTTCGAAGGCGGCGCCATCGCGTGCGGAATGCCGGCGCTCGATGGCGCCATCGAGCAGGTGCGGCTCGCGGCCGGGAATTTTCAGTTGACGGTGATCGGCGGCGGGACGCCCCAAGGAATCTGCGGCTCGGGGTTGGTATCGCTCCTGGGCGAATTGCTTTGCACCGGCCGGATGAACGAGCGCGGGCGCTTCGAAGACGACGGCAATCGCATCGAACTCGACGCCGCGAATGGAATCTTCTTCCAGGAAAGCGATGTGAACGAACTGGCGCAGGCGAAAGGCGCGAATGTCGCGGGCTTGCAGGTGGTTTTCAGCGATTACGGAATCCGCTTCGAGGATATCGAAGTGTTTTACCTGGCGGGCGGATTCGGCCGGCATTTGGATGCCCGCGCCGCCGCGAGTATCGGGCTGATCCCGCCGATCCCGAGCAATCGCATGGTACAGATCGGCAATGCGGCCATCGAAGGCGCCACCATCGCGCTGCTGTCGAAATCCAAGCGCGCGGAACTCGAGGCCTTGGTCCGGCGGGTCGAACACTGCCGCCTGGAGACGCACCCGCAGTTCTTCGACTTCTTCGTGGACGGCTGCCAGTTTCATCCCATTGAGACAGGCGCGAAGGTGACGCGATGAAAATCAGGCACCGCTCCCTCGGGGTCGCGGCCCATTCGGCAAGCGGCGGCCATCGTGGCCCGCCACCGCTAGGGAACGGTGCCTTTCGTGCGGAGGTCTTCCAATGATCGATCTCCTCGACACATCGCCCGAGATCCACATAGATCCCGCGGAGTACCGCCGCCTTCTCGGTTATCCGCGCGACCATGAAATCTGCGATCGCGCCCAGGAACTGGCGCACTCCGCCTGCGAGTGGTACCGGCACTGGGGGCGTCCCTGGCTCTACGCCCGCCAGGCCGCTGGCATCGAACTGGACGGGGACCGCATGGTCATCGACGGTGCGGAATTCACCAGCCAGCGCCTGGCCGCGATCCTGAGGCAGGCGGAGGCGCACGGCGGATTCCTGGTCGCGGTAAGCGCCGGGCCGGAAGCCGAAGAAGAAGCGCAGCGCCGCTGGCTCGACGAGAAGCCGGACGAATATTTTTTCCTGGAAACCTATGCCTCCGCCGTGGTGGAGCACCTGATCACCGTGGCCGGCGCGCGTCTTTGCGGCTGGGCCGACGGCGAAGGGATGGCAGTGCTGCCGCACTACAGCCCGGGATATTCGCTGTGGGATATTTCGGAACAAACGCAATTGCTTCGGCTGGTGAAATCGCGGATCGCCTTACCGGGTCCGCTGGATACTCTCGACTCCGGCGCCTTGCGGCCCAAAAAGTCGCAACTGGCGGTGTTCGGTTTAACCCGCCAGGTAGATCGCGTCGCGCGCCTGGCCGATCTCGTTCCGTGCCAGAACTGCTCACTTTCGAACTGCTCGTTCCGCCGCCAGCCTTACCGGCGCGCGCCCGTGGGGGCCAACTACTCCGTCAACACCAAGGCGCTGGCCCGCTGGGCTTCCGAGCGCCTGTCGCTTGAAACGCGCCCCGACGGCGCGATTGCCGCGCGTTTCCGTTACGATGGAACCACCTGCACCAACATGGGCCGCCCTCTGGTATTCCAATACGACGTGCTTCTCGGACCACCGGAGGATGGCTACCAGATCCGCGAACTGCACTGCGCGCCCACGCCCGGCGACACCGGCCACACCGCCATGTGCCAGTACATCGCCAATGCCGGCCCGTTGATGGCCGCCATCGAGCGCGAAAAACCGCTGCTCGGCCAACCCCTCAAGAGCGTTCTGGCATGGCGGCGAGAAACCAGCCCCGCCGGCTGCTATTGCGACGCCGCCAGCCGCGATTATAAATGGGGCCTGGCGCTCGAAACCATCCACTTCGCTTTGTACAAAAATGAACAACCACGGTAAATCCCGGCTACTCGACGCGCTGGCGCACCGTCCGCTGCTGGCGGACGGTGCCATGGGAACGCAACTGATGCTTGCGGGCCTGGAACAGGGCAATTGCGGCGAAGCCTGGAATCTCACGCATCCCGAAAAAGTGCTGGCCATCCAGCGAAGTTACGCCGATGCCGGCGCCGATTGCATCCTCACTAACACCTTCGGCGGATCGCGCATCATGCTCAATCGCCACGGGCGTGCCGGTCAGGCGGCGGAAGTCAACCAGGCCGGAGTGCGCATTGCCCGGCAGGCATTCGACGGGCGCCCAGGCTTTGTCATCGGCGATATCGGACCGTTCGGCGGCCTGCTCGAACCGTACGGCGAGTTCACCGAGGCGCAGGTGCGCCAGGCGTTCGACGAGCAGGCGCAAGCTTTGGTCGATGCCGGCGCCGATGCAATTATTGTCGAGACCCAGACCTCGCTCGAAGAACTGCTGCTGGGCCTTGAAGCCGCCAGGCGCGCGGGCGCGCCTTCGATCATCGGCTCGATGGCGTACGACGTGACCCGCGATGGCTCGACTTTCCGCACCATGATGGGCATCGATCCCGAGCGCGCCGCCGAATTCATGCAGGAGAACGGCGCCGATATCGTGGCGCTGAATTGCGGCACGGGCATGGACATGCAGCGCGCGCTGGCAGCCGTCGAGCGCTACCGTGGGGCGACCGGCTTGCCCGTGATGGTCCAGCCCAATGCCGGCCAACCCAAACTGGTGAACATGAAGGTTTGCTACGACGAAACGCCGGAGCAAATGGTCACCGGTGTCGTGCCGCTGCTCGAAGCCGGCGCCAGCATCATCGGCGGATGCTGCGGCAGCACGCCGGCACATATCCGGGCGTTCCGCCAGGCGATGGATGAATATCTGCGCGCGAAGGAGAGAATTCATGAAAACCAAACTGTGTGACCTCAATCCCGCCGCGCCGTCCCGCCTTCCGGCGCATACCGACGACAAGTCGGGCATCGGCGTCCACTATATCGATGCATTCATCAAGCCGATGAATGCCAGGCTGCCGGACGGCACGGCCGTGAAATGCAAGCGCCGCGGCTTGAAAATCACCCTGACCGTCGGCGCTAAGAAAGGCGAAGGGCTCATGCGGCGCCTGGATTTGGGACCCGACCCCGTGGTCATGCTCGATGCCGCCCTGCAGGAAGCTGCCAAAGCCGCCGGCGTGGAGCTAAGCGTGGAAGAAGGCGCTGTTTATTTGAACGCGTAGAAAGGATTCTTTCCAAATGGCGCGAAAGTTCGTGCAGGCATTGGCCACCTTGTCAGTAGCGCTATCCCTCGCCGGTCAGACCGCCGATCCACCGGCGTATCGCAATCCCGATCTCTCTCCCGAAAAGCGCGCCGCCGATCTCGTGAGCCGCATGACGCTCGACGAAAAGGTCCGCCAGATGCAGAATCAGGCGCCGGCCATCGACCGGCTCGGTGTGCCGGCCTACGGATGGTGGAACGAAGCGCTACACGGCGTCGCCCGGAATGGCGAAGCGACTGTCTTTCCGCAAGCCATCGGATTGGCCGCCACGTGGGATACCGATCTCGAACGGCGCATCGGAGACATCATCTCCACGGAAGCGCGCGCCAAATATAATGACGCAATCAACCACAACAAACATGGACAGTATGAGGGTCTCACGTTCTGGTCGCCAAACATCAATATTTTTCGCGATCCTCGCTGGGGCCGCGGCCAGGAGACTTTCGGCGAAGACCCGTATCTCACCGGGCGCATCGCCGTTGCCTTCATTCGCGGCATGCAGGGCAACGATCCTCACTATTTCAAGGTCATCGCCACCGCCAAACATTACGCCGTGCATAGCGGACCGGAGCCCGAACGGCATCGCTTCGACGTGCATCCCAGCGAGCGCGACCTGAACGGCACCTATCTGCCTGCGTTCCGCGCCGCCGTGCACGACGGGCACGTGGATTCCATCATGTGCGCCTACAATGCGGTGGATGGCAAGCCGGCTTGCGCCAATACCGACCTCTTGCAGAAGGACCTGAAATCCTGGGGATTCGACGGCTATATCGTAAGCGATTGCGGCGCCATCAGCGATTTCTTCAGCCCTAATGGCCACAAGTACAGCCCTTCGGCAGCGGAAGCTTCGGCGGCCGCCGTCAAGGCGGGCACCGATCTCACCTGCGGCGGGGAATACGCCCGAGGATTGCCCGACGCAGTGAAGAACGGGCTCATTCAGGAGTCGGAACTCGACGCCGCGCTGGTCCGGCTGTTCACTGCGCGGATGAAGCTCGGCATGTTCGACCCGCCGGAACGTGTGCCATTCAATAAGGTCACGCTGGCCGAAAACGACACCGACGATCACCGCAAAGTGGCGCTCGAAGCGGCTCGGAAGGCCATTGTTTTGCTAAAGAATGAGAATCAAACGCTCCCGTTGAAGTCTTCCGTGAAGAAGATCGCGGTCATCGGCCCCTCGGCGGACGATCCCGTCGCGCTGCTCGGCAATTACAACGGTTTTTCCAAGAAACAGATCGCGCCGCTCGAAGGCATGGAAGCCGTGTTTGCCGGAAAAGCCCAGATTCGCTACTCCATGGGTAGTCCCTATGTGCCCGGCAGCACGGGTCTCGTGCCCGTCTCCGCGTTGACTCCGCCCAATGGGCAAGGCCACGGATTGCTGGCCGAATATTTCGACAACCCCGACGCAAGCGGCGCGCCCAAATTGTCGCGTGTCGAGCCGCGCGTGTTCATGCAGCAGGGATTTGTCGACCCGGCGATTGCCGCCGTGATTCCATCCGGTCCCGCCTCGGCGCGCTGGACGGGAACATTAAATGCTCCGTTCACGGGCGATTACCTGATGAGTGGCCGCGGCGGCGGTTTCGGCCCTCCGGCGCGCATTTTCCTCGACGACAAGGAACTGGTCGTGACCACTCCTTCCGCCGAAGCTCCTGCTCCCGCGCGCGGAAGGGGACGCGCCGCTTTCGCGCCCATCCACGTCTTCCTGGAAGCCGGCCGCAGCTACAAACTCCGCGTGGAATCCCGCCTGAACGGTCCGTCCGGTTCAGCGCAGCTTTCGTGGCTGCCGCCCGTGCCGGCAATGCTCGCCGACGCTATCGACGCCGTGAAAAACTCCGACGTTGCGGTAGTATTTGTCGGCCTCAATCCCAACCTGGAAGGCGAGGAGATGCCGGTCAGTCAGCCGGGATTCCTCGGTGGCGACCGCACCACGATCGGCCTGCCGGAAACCCAAGAGAACCTGACGAAAGCCGCGATCGACACGGGCAAGCCGGTGATCGTCGTGCTTACCAGCGGCAGCGCCGTCGCCGCCAATTACGCCGCCGAACACGCCGCTGCGCTCCTGGAGCTTTGGTATGGAGGCGAAGAATCCGGCACCGCTGTTGCCGAGACGCTCGCCGGCATCAATAATCCCGCCGGCCGCCTGCCCGTAACTTTTTATAAGGGTGTCGACCAGTTGCCGCAGTTCGACGATTACTCGATGGACGGACGCACCTATCGCTACTTCAAAGGCGATCCGCTCTATCCCTTCGGCTATGGATTGAGCTATTCTGCCTTCCGCTATTCCACGCCGAAAGGTCGGCGGACCAAATCGGGCTGGGAAGCTTCGGTCCGCGTGACGAACGCGTCCGGTCCGGAAGGCGACGAAGTAATCCAGGTGTACGTCAACGGCGGACCGTACGACGCGATTCGCAGCCTGCGCGGCTTCCAGCGCGTGCATCTCAAGCCGGGCGAATCGAAGGAAGTAACGTTCGCTCTCGAAGGCGACGATCTGCCGAGGGATCGCATCAGCCTCTCAATCGGCGGCGGGCAGCCACTAGGCACGGTGCCGCACCTCGAACTGAATTTACATAAATGAGCCGCAACCGCAAGGAAGCGGTGCTTTTCACACGGGTCTGAGGTACACTACGCTTTCACAGAGCTGTGAAGGTAATCGATCCAGACCGAATTCAGGGCGCGTCGAGCGAAGTGGTTCGCGACATCAACCGACGCATTGTCCTGAACCTCATTCGTACGCGGCATCCCATCTCGCGCGCCGACCTGGCACGCCTCTGCGGCCTCCAGCGAAGCACCATTTCGCTCATCGTAGAGCAGCTCATTGCCGAATCCTGGGTTCTCGAAGGGCCCACTGGCCGCCTTCCCCGCGGCCGCCGCCCCACCTTCCTGCGCTTGAACGACGAACGCGTGATTGTCGGCGTCGATATCCGCCCTTCGCAGATCACCGTGGCGCTCGCCGATGCCAACGGCAAGTTTACCTCGCGCGAAGTAATCGCTACGCCTACCGACCCGAAGACCGCCGTCAATGAGTTGATCGAATCCATTCGCCGCGTGCTGGCTTCATCGCGCGGCAAGAAAGTAGAAGGCATCGGCATCAGCCTGCCTGGCCGTTTCAGCCATATTTCCGACCGGCTGGTCTTCGCGCCGAACCTCAAGTGGCGCGATTTCGATCTGCGGACGCCTATCATGCAGGCCACCGGCCTCGAAATGGAGATGGAGAACGCCGCCAATGCTTGCGCTCTCGCCACGGTCTGGTTCGAACATCAGGATGCCAGCCGCAACCTCGTAGTCGTCACGGTTTCCGAAGGAATCGGCACCGGCATTTTCATGAATGGCCAGTTGCTGCGCGGGCACAACGGCATGGCAGGCGAATTCGGCCACGTGCCCCTGGACAGCAAGGGCCCCGTTTGCGGCTGTGGCGGGCGCGGCTGCTGGGAGGTCTTTGCCTCGAATCGAGCGGCACTGCGCTATTACGGCGAATCGGGAGGCCCCGACTCCGCTCTCACATTTCTGGATCTGTTGAGCCGCGCCGACAACGGCGATGTCCGTGCCGCCAAAGCGCTCGAAACCATGGCGCAATACCTCGGCCGTGGCATGCGCATGATCGTGGCCGGACTGGCGCCGGAGCGGATCGTGGTGGTCGGCGACCTTACCCGCGCCTGGAACCGCTTCGGCTCGATCATCGAGGCGGAAGTGAGAGCCCAGGTCCTGCCGGGCGGCGAAATGCCCCGCGTCGATCCCGCCCATGAAGACGGCATGGCGCGCCTGCGCGGCACTGTGGCGCTGATTCTGCAAAAAGACTTCGGCGTTTATTTTTAACCTCGCCTCACGCTTCGTTATACACTAACCCCATGCGTATTCCGCGAATCGCACCTGCTTCCGTTGTATTGGCCATAACCTCCGCCGGCCTCGCCCTGGCCCTGGTCACCGCCGCGCAAGCTCAGCGCGGCGGCCAAATGACGAAGGAACAGCGCGCCAAGAGAGACTCGACGGAAGCCGAACTGGAATCCATCGCCATCATCGACCGCAAAGTGATGGTGCCGATGCGCGACGGCAAGCGGATGGCCACCGATATCTACCGCCCCAAAGACACGTCGAAGAAATATCCCGTCATCTTCGTCCGCACTCCCTACAACTTCAATTACTGGGACGTGCGCAACGGGGTCTGGAGGGACATGACCGCCGAACTCGCCGCCGTGAAGCGCGGCTACGCTTACGTCGAAATGAACGAGCGCGGCCACTTCTTTTCCGAGGGCTTCTACGATATTCTCGGCGCGCCCCTGAGCGATGGCGACGACGCCATGACGTGGCTCGGCAAACAGCCCTGGTCGAACGGCAAAGTGGGCACCATCGGCTGCTCATCCACCGCGGAATGGCAACTCGGAGTTGCGGCGCAGGGCAACCCGGCCTTCACCACCATGATCCCGCAGGGATTCGGCGCCGGCGTTGGACGCGTAGCTCCGTATTACGAGCAGGGCAACTGGTATCGCGGCGGCGCTTTCCAGATGCTGTTCGCCACCTGGATTTACGGCGAGCAGAACCAGGTCCGCCCCATGTTTTCCGCCAACACTTCCCAGGCCGACCTGATCAAGGCTTCGAGGCTGTTCGACCTCGCGCCGCAGATGCCGCCGGTGGATTGGGCGGAAGCGTTGAAGCATCTGCCAGAGATGGATATTATCAAGGCCGTGGACGGGCCCACGGGTATTTACGCCGACCGCATGGAGGTCTCCACCGGCGGCGCTATGATCAAGCGCACACCCAACGATCCCGCATGGTATCGCGGCGGCCTCTGGCACGACAACATGAAAATCAACATCCCAGGCTTCTGGTTCATGTCCTGGTATGACGTATCGGTGGGTCCAAACCTCGCCGCCTACAATTTCGTGCGCAAGACCGCTAGTCCCGAGATTGCCAACGAGCAGTACGCCGTAATCGCGCCGACGCTGCATTGCAGCTATACGCGCGCCACCGAGAACACTGTCGTGGGCGAGCGGAATATGGGCGACGCGCGGCTCGACTACAACGAGCTGACTTACGGCTGGTTCGACCACTTCCTGAAGGGCGAGGATAACCACATACTCCAGAGCATGCCCAAAGTGCGCTATTACACTATGGGACTGAATAAGTGGCAGTCCGCCGACACGTGGCCGCCCGCCGGCGCGAAGCCGATGACCCTCTACCTCGCCAGCGGAGGCAGGGCGAACACGCTCGAGGGAGACGGCCATCTCGCCGCCGATGCCCCGGGCGGCGACAGCCCCGATTCGTTCACTTACGACCCCATGAATCCCGTCCCAAGCTATGGCGGCGGAGTCTGTTGCACCGGCAGTGCCGTGACTGGTGGCGCCTACGACCAACGGAAGATGGAAGGACGCCCCGATATCCTGGTCTACACGTCCGAGCCGCTCAAAGAGCCGATGGAGGCCAGCGGACCGATCAACGCGACGCTCTACGTCTCGTCCGACGCCAAAGACACCGACATCACCATCAAGCTGATCGACGTTTCGCCGGACGGCACCGCCTACAATCTCGATGAGACCATCCAGCGCCTGCGGTATCGCGACGGCTACGACAAGCCGCTCGCATGGATGCAGCCGGGGAGCGTGTATAAAGTGGCGCTCCAGCCCATGAACACGAGCAATTACTTCCCCGCCGGCCACCAGATCCGCATCGAAGTGAGCAGCAGTAACTTCCCGCGCTTTGACCGCAACTTGAACACCGGCGGCAACAACTATGACGAATCGAAAGGCGTCGTGGCCCACAACGCCGTCCACCACTCCAGGCAGTACGCGTCGTCCGTGACCTTAACGGTGATCGGGAAATAGCGGATTACCCGTATATTCCCGGCGCTTCGTGACCCATTTTGGCCACGTACTCGGAATAACTGCCCGGGTAAACGACTGGAGTTTTGTCGCGCCCGCTTTCACCGCCCAACTCCAACACGCGTGAGCTCAGCCCGCGCAGGAACGTCCGGTCGTGCGACACGAAAATCATCGTCCCCTCGAAATCGCGCAGCGCCTCGACCAGCATCTCCTTCGTGGCCAGATCGAGATGGTTGGTAGGCTCGTCCAGCACCAGGAAATTCGGGGGATTGTACAGCAGCCGCGCCATCGCCAGCCGCGATTTCTCGCCGCCGGAGAGCGCTCGAATGCGCTTATCGACGTCGTCGCCCGAAAACTGGAACGCCCCGGCGAGTGTCCGTAGCGCCCCGATTCCATCCTGCGGGAAATCCTTCAGCAACTGCTCCATAATGCTCAGTTCCGGATCTAAAACGTCCAGCGATTGCTGGGCGAAGTAGCCCATGATCAGGCTCGCCCCGAGCCGTACGCCACCGCTATCGGGCGTACTGGCGCCAGCGATCATTTTAAGCAGCGTGGTTTTGCCCGCGCCGTTCTTGCCCATTACGGCCCACCGTTCGCCCCGGCGAATCGTCAGTCCGAACCCGTCGTAAAGCAAGCGCGATCCATAGCGCTTGTGCAGGTCTTCGATCACCGCTACCTGGTCGCCAGAGCGCGGCGGCACGCGAAACTCGAACTTCACCACGTGCCGTTTCCTCGGCAATTCGATCTTCTCGATCTTATCCAGCGCCTTGATGCGGCTCTGCACCTGCGCGGCCTTCGCGGCGTGCGTCTTAAATCGTTCTATGAAGCGCTGCTCCTTGGCGAACATGGCCTGCTGGCGGGCAAATGCCGCCTGCTGATTCTCCTCGCGAATGGCGCGCTCGCGCTCGTAGAACTCGTAATTGCCGGAATAAGTCGTGATTTCACCGCCATCGATTTCCGCGATCTTCGTGACCACGCGATTCATGAAGTCGCGGTCGTGCGACGTCATCAGCAGCGCACCCTCGTACGACTTCAGGAATTTCTCCAGCCAGATGATCGATTCGATATCGAGGTGATTGGTCGGCTCGTCGGCCAGCAGCACGTCGGGGCGGCCCAATAGCACCCGCGCCAGCGCCACCCGCATTTTCCACCCCCCGGAAAGCGCCCCTACGTCGCCATCGATCTGCTCATCTTCAAATCCCAACCCGTGCAGTACCTCGCGTGCCTGCGCTTCGAGCGAGTAGCCGCCAAGATGCTCGTACTCTTCCTGCACGTGGCCGAAGCGATCGAGGATTCGGTCCATTTCGCCGGCCTGATCGGGATCTTCCATCGCTCGATGCAGTGCTTCCAACTCGTGATGCAGATCGCCCAGCCGCCCGCTGCCCGCAATTGCTTCGTCGAGCACCGACCGGCCTTGCATTTCCTCAACGTCCTGGCGAAAATAGCCGATCGTGAGCCTCTTCGGCACGGAGACTTCGCCCTCGTCCGGCAATTCTTCGCCGACGATCATGCGGAAGAGCGTGGTCTTGCCCGAGCCGTTCGGCCCCACCAGCCCCACCTTCTCGCCGGGGTTCAACTGAAAACTGGCATCGACGAAAAGCAGCTGCTTGCCGTATTGCTTATGGACGCTCGCAAATGAAATCATGGAACTTTCAAGCTACCAGACGTCCAATATGGTTTACTGTTGTCCAGGGACGCCATGAAAACTCTCGCCTTGCTTTGCATTCCCGCTTCCCTCGTCTGGGCACAGCAGGAAACTGCCCCGCCGTCATTCGAGGTAGCGTCCGTAAAGGTCGCGGCGCCGTTCAATCCCGGTATGGGCCCTGGTCCGGTGATGAGGGCGCGCGGCTGTGGCAAGCCCGATCCGGCGCTGCTGCGTTGCAACGGCGCCAGTCTAAGGATGCTCCTCATGCGCGCCTACGATGTGAAGAGCTATCAAATCGAGGGCCCCGCGTGGATCAACACCGAGACCTTCGATGTGATGGCCAAGGTTCCGGAGGGCGCCCCTGCCGATCAAATTCCCGCCATGCTGCAAGCGCTGCTGGCGGAACGCCTCGGAGCCCGGGTCCACAAAGAGACGCGAGTCCTGCCGGCATATGAATTAAGTATTGCCAAGGGAGGGCCGAAACTGAAGGAAACCGACAGTGCCAAGCTGCCCTCCCTGCCGGAACCGGGGTCGGCTTTACCGCCCCCGCCCCCGCGCGGGCCGGGCGCAGGACCTCCGCCTTTGGGCAGCATGCCGGCCGGCGCCGTGATGATGATGATCAACTCGAATGGCGCCAGAATGGTCCGCGGTAACATGACCATCGAACAACTGGTCAACCACCTCAGCAATTCGCTCGACCGGCCGGTGCTCGATAAGACCGGGCTAAAGGGCACATACGAGATCGAACTCTCCTACCTGGGAGACGAGAACGACGGCATCGGCCGGATGATCGCATCCAATCCTCCTCCGCCCAGGCCCGATGGCGGACCCGGCGGCCGCGGAGACGCCCAGCATGAACAGGACGTCAACACGCCAACCGCGACCCTTCCGCAAGCCTTGCAGCAGACGCTGGGGCTGAAGCTCGAACCGAAGAAATCGCCAATCGAAATGATCGTCGTCGATAGCGCCAACAAAGTGCCCACTGAGAATTGATATGGAGCGACCGGTGCCCCCTGGCTTCCGGCTCCCGTCTCCTGACTCCTCCTACCCCAGCGAGGGCCGCTTCAAATGAAACCCCGAAGCGTCCTGGTAAGCCTTTCCGACCGTCAGCAGTTCCGTTTCCCCGAACGGGCGTGCATGAAACGTAATACTCAATGGCGATCCCGATTCCGCGAATCCATTCGGCACAGCTAGCGCCGGATAGCCGGCGATATTCGCCATGTTGAAGTGCCTCTGCGTCACACTGGCGCGCCTCGGCGGACCACCCGCCGCCCTCCCACTGGCCCCGCCGCCGTCTGTGGCCGCCCCACGTCCGCGCCCTCCGCCGCCCGCCCCAGCGCCCGAGGGCACCAGGTAAACATCCACATCCTTGGTCGCCTCCGCCAGCTTCGCCATCATCATCGCCCGCGCCCTCTGCCCTTGCAGGTATTCAACTCCCGGTATCAGCCGCGTCGGACGCCATCCCGCCGCCCGCCCGGGATTGGTCATCTGCTTGTCGCGTCCCGTGCGGGTGAACTCGTCGAAGAAGGCCGCCGATTCCACATTGAACCCCGATGTGTCGTAATTCGTCTCGGGCACGGCAACTTCGACCAGCTGGAACCCCATCGACTGCAACTGGTCGAGCGTCTTTTGATCCTGCTGTTTCGCCAGGGCATCCCGCGTTTCGTCGAACGCCGGCTTCACGTACCCGATCCGCAGCTTGCGAATGTCCATTTGCGCATTCCAGTTGAACGGAATCTCGGCCACGCTCAGATCGCGGTCGTCCGGCTTGGCGATGGCGTTCATCACCAGCGCGCAATCCTCGGCATAGCGGCACAGAGGACCCAGCCGGTCCTGCGTCCACGAAAGCGTCATCACGCCGTAACGGCTGATCCGCCCGAATGTCGGCCGCAGTCCGGTAACGCCGCACCGGCCCGATGGGCTGAGAATCGACCCGCTGGTTTCCGATCCGATCCCGAACGCCACGCACCCCGCCGCCGTGGCCGACGCCGGACCGGCCGACGACCCGCTCGATCCCTGCGACAGATTCCATGGATTCTTCGTCTGCCCGCCGAACCAGTTGTCGCCCTGCGCCAGTTCGCCGGTGGTTAGTTTGGCGATCAAAACAGCGCCGGCATCGCGCAGCATCTCGATCACGCTGGCGTCTTCATCGATCACCTGGTCTTTGAATGCCCCCGAGCCCCACGTCGTCTTATACCCCTTCACCGCGATGATGTCCTTCGCCCCCCACGGAATGCCATGCAGCGGACCCTTGTATTTCCCCGCTGCGATTTCGGCATCGGCCTGCTTCGCCTGCGCCAGCCCCACCTCGTCGAGAAAAGTCACCACGCAGTTCAGCTGGTCGTTGTGCTTGTGCAGGCGCGCCAGGTACATCTTCGTCAATTCGGTGGATGTCACCTGCCGCGTCTTGAGCAACTGCGCAAGCTGGACGATCGGCCAGAAAGCCGCCTCTTCGAGATCCGCCGGCCGCTTCACTTTCGGGGCGCTCGCGCGAAATTCCTCGCGCTTGCGATTCACCTTCATACCCGGCACGAGGGCGCTGAAGTAAAACGGCGGCGCCACATTGTTGGGGATCGCGATCTTGCGCAATTCCTCGTAATTCGCCAGATTGCGGTTCACGCCCTGCACCATCGCCTTCTGCTCTTCCTCGCTGAAGCTCAAGCCAGCGACCGCGAGCGCGTCCTTCAGCATCTCGGGAGTCACGCGCTCCGTGCCCTCCTGCTGCATCTGTCCCCACAGAACGCCCGGAAGCAGCGTGGCGCCAAGGCCAGCGCCCGAAAAGTAAGCCAGGAATCGCCGCCGGTTGTCGGAAAGATCGATCATGATTACCCCTCGCCAAATAAAGATTCATTCGATTATATGCGAGCCGGCGGGCACGAACGTGATCCGAGGTGCCTGGCGAAGCAGGAGTAAGACTGGAGACGGAATGGGTTTTCTCCATGTTCCGGAAACCCGAATCCATCGTTTCGACGCACATATAAGCGGTGCAGAATGGCGCTTTTGCTGATTCGAAAGGAGAAAGAGGAAAGTGCACCGCTCAACTTGAGCGGTGGATCGGCCATTGGGCGAGTTTCTCCGGTATGATCGCCGTGGGACTTCGCTGCTGGAGCCCTGTGTGAGATTGCCGCCAGCCGTCTAGCCTGAAGTAGCATAATAGTTGCGTTTTCATTTGTCCGGCACAGGAGGCTATTAGAAACCATGCAGAGACGGCATCTTTCCAGGCGCGTTTTCGAGTATTTGCTGGCATTGACGCTATTGGCCGGCGGGGTCCCGATGCGAGCGCAAGCGCGGCTCTCGGCAACGGATCTCGAGCGCCTGGTGCAGCGCATTGCACTCTACCCCGACCCGCTTTTGGCCCAGGTCTTCTCCGCCGCCACGTACTCCGACCAGATTCCGGAGGCGGCCAAGTGGGCCGATGAGCATCACTACCTCGCGGGCCCGGAACTGGCCACCGCCATCTCCAGCGACCACCTCCCCTGGGACCCCAGCGTCCAGGGTCTCTTGCCGTTTCCCTCGGTACTCGAGATGATGGCGGCCGACATGACCTGGACCGCTCAATTGGGCAACGCCGTTCTCGTGCAAAAGAACGATGTGATGCAATCGGTTCAAAGACTACGCCACAGGGCGTGGGAGTTCGGGTATCTCCGAACCGGCGCGCACCTGGTCGTGTCCAACGGGTTGTACATCCACATTATGTCGACCCCCCCGAATTATTACATCGTCCCGGCATACGATCCCGCCGTCGTCTTTGTGGCGCCGAAGCCGGGATTTGTGGTGGGCACGGCAATCGGTCTCGGTTTCGGAGTCACACTGACCTCGGCGTTCCGGCCTTGGGGGTGGGGCGGTATTCACATCGCCTGGGATTTCGGAGGGTGGTACATCGACGACCGCTTATGGGGCCGCACCTGGGCCAACCGGGCGAGCTATATTCACCCTTATCGCATGCCGCGTTATGAAGCAGGGAAACGCGTCGAGACGCACGAGTTGATCGCGCGGTCCGCCCGGGAAAGAGAAGAAGCCCGTCTGGGACACGCACCGGCGCCAGAGGAACACCATCACCGGTAAATCGGTTACGGAAGGCGCGGCACGATCCGGGAATCCACCTGGAATTTTTTATAATCCGTCCAGGTGATCTCGTCGTCTTCCGAAATTCTCTTGACCAGCGCGATCCGCCCTTTGCCGCTCATGTACTCGCGTTTCGGGAGCCACAGCTTATCGCTAATCCTGGTTTGCTCAAGCACCAGTTTCGCTCCGGGAGCCAGGCGCGCCAGAAACACCCCGAAAGAGATCGTCTGGATGGTCTCCGCTTCCACCCGTACCCACTGATTGCTCGCTTTTTCAATCCACATCTTGCCGCGGATTTTCGCCAGCGCCGCGCCATCGCGCGTTCGCGCATGATAGCCCGGCTTGGGCACGCCGGAGATCACCCAGACATCCTGCCCCTCGATGGTATCGCTGCCGTCCAGGTGAAGCTCGAACGCGTCGGGCATTTCCAGCAGAAAAGCGCGCTCGTGGCGCCGCGATTTTTCGAACTGCGCGGCGCGTCTTTGCTTTTCGGCGTCTGTCTCGCCCGCGAGTTTGGCGGTCTCTTTGTCGAGCCTCTGCTGCTCCTTGCGTTCCTCGGCCGCGGGCAGCGGCTTGCCATCGCGCGAAAGCTCGCGAGTGAAGGGCAAGCCGTCGAGAACGAGCACTTCCCAGCTCTCCTGGTGGTCGGAAGTCACCTGATTGCGGGCATCGAAATGACGCTCGCGCGAGTGCCCCACCCAGGTATAGTCGGCGCGTTGGGCCCAATTATTCTGATCGAGTTCCACGGCGCGGCGCACGATTTCCCGGGCGTCCTGAGCGTGAATCGACAAGGGGATCAGGAACAGAAAACCGAGGTGCTGCTTCGCCATCTTACTTCACGTATAAGTTGACCGTCTGGCACGCCACACCCCCAATCGAGCAGGTGACCTGCTGCGGACCGCTCCCGATGCCCGCAGGCACGGTGGCGTTTACCTGGTACAGGCCGGCAAACCCCGGCGCGAGGCCGCTGAACATGACCGTGGCTGGCTGCCCGCCAATGTCGATGGTGGGATTCGTAATAGTGGTGGATGTCGCATCGGGTGCCGGCCAGCCGTCGGCCGGTGGGTTGTTGACCGGTCCCAGGCCGTTCATATAAAGCACGACAGTGGTTCCGCGCGCCACCGGATTGCTCGCCGTGACATCCTTCAGAGAGGAATCCTGCGCGGAAGCATACAACTGCCCGTTTGCCTGGTATGCAAAGAATCCCGGGGAGTAAGTCGCCAGATTCAATGAGTAGGTCGCGCTGTACGTATAGTTAATGATTACCTTTACGGTGGCGGAGGAATAGTTAGCCAGCTCCCAGGGGACCAGCACGTCTAGCTGTGTGGGGCTGACATAGTAGAATCGGCCGGGCAGGCTCACATTGGCGGACGGCACATCGAAGCTGAAAGCTACCCCGCCGATTCCCAGCGGAAACGGGAACTGGGTCGCGGTGGCAGTTGAATCGGAAAGATTTGTGCCGAAAATGGAAATGAACGATCCCGGCGCCACAGCGCGGTTCGCCGTGAACGCGGCGCCATCCACTATGCCGCCCGCACTGATAGTGGGCACATTGCGAGCAGTCCCGCTGAAGTTGACCGTCATGCCCGCAACCGTAGCGCTGAAATTCTGCGACCCCGCGGTGGGGCCGAGCACGACCGTTGCGGCTGCCACTCCGTTGACATCCGTGACGGTGCTGGTCAATTCCGAACCCGAAAGCACCGATCCGCCGCCTGCCGTTGCCGCCCACGCCACAGGGAGATTGGGCACGGATGTGCCGTAACGATCAATCACGCGAAGCCAGAGCGACGGCGCGCCGTAAGCGGCGGGTGGGAGTTGCTCACCGATGGGGCCATCAAAGGGCACTTGCGGCGCTAAGGGAATGACATCGTACGCCGTCTTGCTGGGAACCACAAACATGTAGGGAATGTGCAGCGGAGTCGAGGCGCCCATAACGTTGATCACGCCCTCATAGCGCCCCGCGGCGGGGATTCCGCCGGAAAGCCTCACAATGATCGACGATCCGTTCGCGGGAACGGCAACGTTTGCCGTGCTCGAACTATTTACCAGAACCTGCGTCGTGGGGGACGATGTGGAGGCGGAGACCGTGAAGGTCAGGTTGAGCGGCGAGCCCGAACTGTTCGTAATGGCGACGGTCTGCGGCACCGGCAACCCCGCCGCCACCGAGCCGAACGAGATCGTGGATGGATTGAACTCTACCTGCGGCAGCACCGCGTTCTGCGCCTGCAGCAGACCCGAACCGACATCGGCGATAAATGCCGGTCCCGTGCCGGCTTGATCGAGCACGCTCGAAAGCGTCGCCGAGTTCACCAGCGCCGACTTCACCTGGAGCGGCGTCAGGTTCGGCTGCGCCTGTTTCACCAGCGCCGCCGCCCCCGCCACCATCGGGCTCGCAAAACTTGTGCCGTCCGCTACGGCATATCGCGACGGGGAAAACAACTCGCCGAACGGATCGACATTCTCTGCTGCCAGCAAAAAGTTGGTTGCCGCGGCGGAGATATCCGGCTTCAATCCATAATTCCCCACGCTCGGACCGCGCGAAGCAAAATATGCCACCGATTCCGGCACGAGGCCCAGCGTGCTCGCCGGCACTTGCGACTCCTGCATATTCAAGGTCGCCTTGGAGGAATGGTTGGCATCGATGTATGCTTGCAGATTCTGGCCATCCGACTGGCTGATCATCAGCGCCGGAATGCTGGCGCCACTCAGTCCTCCCCAACCCGTGAGCGAGCCAGTGCTGCTGTTCATGATGACCACCCCAACCGCGCCGGCCGCCTGCGCGTTTGGCACCGACGTGCTGAAATAGCAGCCGCGCGAAATCAGCGCGATGTCGCCCGACAGATTGGCGGAAGCAGGCGCCGTACACAATTCGGGGTCGTCGCCTACTTGTGTCACATCCACAATCGGCGCGGTAAGCGGCGAACTCAAAACAACGCTATCCACCGCGGGAAACGCAACCAGTTTCTGAAGATCCGATGGCACGGCATTGCCGGCAATGTCGATGCTGTCGGCGTAGGTAACGTCGTTCTCGACCCCTCCCGCGGCGATTACCGATGGCGTATATCCCGGCGATGTGACCGAGCCGTAGGTGGCGTTGCCGTTCGCGGCCTGAAGGCCGCTGGCCCCCATGTTGCCTGCCGCCACCACGGCAATCACCTCTCCGAGTTTCATGGCGTTCTCAAACGCCGCGGCCAATGGGTCGCACGGCGAACCGGTGGGAGCACCGCAAATCGCTCCGCTGTCGGTGGGGTTCTCGAATGCCGGCGCGCCGGAGGAAAAATTCACCACATCCATGCCGTCCATCACCACGTCGTCCACCGCTTCCAGGATTCCCGCTTCTGAAGCGCCGCCGCCCAATTCCGGCGATCCGTAGATTTTGTAGTTCCCTAGAAAAGCTTTGGGCGCGACGCCGGAAAGCGAGTTCGAGAAGTACGACGATGCCACACCGGCGGCAACCGAAGCCACCGCGGTACCGTGACCGATAAGATCGCGCGCCGAGTTGTCGTCGGGGCGTGAAGTCGGGGGATCGCCGCCCGGAGAAATCGTGCTCACGTAACTTCGTGCCACGATGACCTTGCCGGTTGTGAACGCGCAGTCCGATTGCGTGGCCGCTCCCAACGGGTACGTGTCGCATTTGGGAAAGCCCGCTGGCGGCGTAAGCGAGCTGTCCTGAAACGATGGGTGGGTCTGGTCGATGCCGGTGTCGATGATCCCGATTTTCAACCCCGCGCCGGCATTGCCCGCCCCGTTGATGGGCGCGCTATTCCAAGCCTGCTGGACGTCGCTCAAAGTCAGTTGATCGGCAAGATGAAAGCGGCGCATCGGCACCACGCCGGCGACGCCGGGCAGATTGCGTAGCGAAGCCGCCTGCGCCGGCGTGGCTACGACGAATATGCCGTTCAGCAGGTGCTGAACGGCGCCGAAAACCATGATTCCCTGCGCCGCAATCTGCGCCCTAAGGTTGGTTTGCATGTCGAGGATGTGCTGCCGATACGCGGCGGAAAGCGCCCGCGTCTGTTCGATGCGTCCGGGATACCGTTGTACCACCGGCGCATCGGAAAGCATCACCATCCACTGACCGGTGGACGGCGGAACGGCCTCCAGCAGGCCGGCAATCGAGCAGGAAAGAAGGAAACAGCAGGCCAATCGGCGCATGGTTTTATGGACGTCTGCCGGAAAGATCCGGTTATCGAAATTTAGGATTCAGAAGCAAGTAGCCGGAAGCCAGAAGAGTCTGGCTCACAAATTACTCAATTGATTGGTGCCATCCCCGAATTTTTCCAGCTTCAATCCCATCCGGTCCATCAGCGAGAGATACAGGCTGGACATCTTGCGATTCTCATCGCCCGCGTCGAGATAGTTCAGCGCCCGGCCGGTTTGAAGCGTGCCGCCCAAACCACCGGCGAGGACCAGCGGCAATCGCCGGTTATCGTGCTGCCGGCCGATCCACATATTCGAAAGCCACATCAGGCAGGAATTGTCGAGCACCGTCCCGCTGCCTTCGGTCATTCCGTCGAGTTTACCCGCCAGATAGGCGAGTTGGCTCAAATGAAAATGGGTGATGCGCTCGTACGCCGCGGACGTATTGTCGTGCGAGGCGGCGTGATGACCGTCTTTTACGTCGAGGAAGGGATAAATCTGCGCCGAAAGGTCGCGCGCCAGAATCAGGCTCGCCACGCGCGTGCGGTCGGTCTGGAAAGCGATGGCGATGAGATCGCACATCAAACGCGCGTGCTCGCGTAGATCTTCGGGAAGGCCGTCCGCCGGGCGGGGCATGGTGTACGCCGGCCGATTCTGCGCCTTCGCCTGGTCGTCGGCCGTGTCCTTCACTTTGCGCATGCTGTCGACGCGCTTTTCCACTTCGCGCACGCTGGTCAGATATTCGTCGATCTTGGCCTTATCGCTGGAACTCACCTGACGGCTCAGCGCTTCCGCGCGGTCCCTCACGCGATCGAGAATGCTCAGGTTGCGCAGGCTGCCGCGATTCTCGAACAGGCTGTCGAACGCCAGCGAAGGATAAACTTCCACCGGCACGGGCGAATCGGGGCTCTGCCACGAGATGTGCGAGCTGTACGCCAGCGAATAGTTGCTTTCGTGATAGCCCGTCATGGGCTGCTCGCACGCCAGCACGATGCTGGATTGCGCGGTATCCTGCCCGATGGCGTTCGCGATCATCTGGTCCATGGAAACGCCGGAGTGGATAATCGCGCCTTTCTGGATATCGACTCCGGAAAGCAGGCTGCCGGTTTGCGCCGGATGGATGCCATGTCCGACCGCATGCTGATTGTACAAGCCATCGATCACATTGATCTTCTGCTTAATCGGCTCCAGCACGCGCAAGGATCCCGAAAGCTTCATCCCGGCGCCGCTGCCTTCGGCGCTCCACTGCTGTTCATTGATGCCGTTGCCCATGAAGAACACCGCGAATCGCTTGGGAAAAGCGGGGGTCTCCGCGCGTGAGAGCGACGGCAGAAACGGCAGCGCCATCGTGACTCCCGCGCCGCGGAGTACCGCGCGGCGCGAGATTCCGGTTTTGCTTGTGGCTTCTGGCACCTTGCTTCTGGCTTCTGGCATGGGTTCACCTTTCTCTGGTTGCGGCGGCCGCCGCATCGCGTGCCACCGGATTGCGCTTGTTCAAAAACTGCGGGCTGGTGACGATCGCATCGATCAGGACATCGAAGCGGTCGCCGCCCGCGGCAAGCTTAGTTTGCATGCTTTCGATCAGCGGATCGTCCGATAATTCGAGCGAACGGTTGAGCGCGTACGCCAGCAATTTGCGGCTCAGATTTTCCAGGTATTCGCGCTGGCGATGCTCGCGAATGTAGGTCTGTATTCCCTGGTAACCAGCGCCCTGACTGCCACCGGGGAATGTCGCCATGGCGTCGATGAGGCGGCCGGCGAGATCTTTCGTGCGACGGTCGCCAATAGGGCCATAGCCTTCGAACGCCAGGCCGAAGGAATCGAATTTCGAGTGGCAGGCGGCGCACATAGGGTTGGCGCGATGCTGGATCAATTCCTCGCGAATCGGCAGGTCGCTCTTTGCTTCGTCGGCGGGTAACTCGGGAACCACCGGGGGAGGCGGCGGGATCACTTCGCCCAGAATTCTCTTTACTACCCAGTTTCCCCGCTTCACAGGGCTGGTACGCAAACCAGGAGAATTCTCGGTAAGGAAGACGGCCATTGGAAGCAGTCCGCCGCGGCCGAAAGCTCCCGCATTGTCCACGCGCACCCAATCGTTTTCGCCGCTCGAAACCGCCGGCATGCCATAATGCCTGGCGAGCGATGCGTTTACGAACGTGTAGTTGCCATAGATCAGTTCGAGCACCGACCGGTTGCTGCGGATCGCATCCGCGATGAGATGGATGGGCTCCTGGAACATCGCCTCGCGCAGGTTGTTATCAAAGCTGGGGAAGCGGCTCCGGTCCACCGACGTAATGGATTCGAAATGCCCGAAATCGAGCCAGCTTCCCCCGAATTCGGTGGCCAGGCCGCGTACGCGATCGTCCTGCAACATGCGGTGCGTTTCGGCGAGCAGGATCTCCGGCCGGCGCAGGTCGCCCGCCGCGGCATGCACCAGCAATTTCTCGTCGGGCATGCTCGACCACAGGAAATAGCTCAGCCGGCTGGCCAATTCGTATCCGGAAAGAGGAGCCACGGAGCCCGTTCCCGGCGCGGTGCTGCGCAAATCGAAGCGGTACAGGAAATCGGGAGCCATGAGGATACTGACCACCGAATCGCGGATCGCATCCTGGTGGGAAAGCCCTTCTTTCTCTCGCAGCTCATGATAGTAAGCCAGGATGTCGTCGCTCTCGGCTTTCGAAAGCGGCCGGCGATAGGCGCGCGACGCGAGTTTGACCAGCGCCTGCAAGTGCAAGGGCTCGGCTGCGGCGTGTTCTTTCTCGAGTGCTCGCAGCGTGTCGTTGACGCGTTGAAAGTGCGCGCGGATGGCCTCGGGAGCCACCGGATCGTTCTCCGGATCTTCAGCAGCCTTAGCCAGATACTGATCGCGCAGATGGAAGATCACATCGGAATCGGTCACTTCGTGCCCTTCCGGCCGGGGTTGCGCCGATTCCGCGCCGTTGCCCAAAACTTCGCCGCTCTGATTGTAGTAATACTGAACGAACGTGCGCGCGGTGTAGGCAGCGACAAAATCGAATTCATTCCAGAGGCGATTCAGCTCTTTCCGGCCGTTGTCGTCGAGGATCAACTCCATGAGTGGCGTGTCGTCCCGGAAATAGCCCATGGTGTTGTGGTAGCTGGCGCTTAGCAGGCGGCCTTTATCATCCGAATCGTCGGGGAAGTAGCGTCCTCGCTCGCTCACATAGAATTCATCGGGGAAGATCGAGGCGAATCGCGCGAACGACGCCTCGTACCGACCCCGTTGGGCCGCGGGAATCACCAGATCGGCATCTCCCGAGCGCGCTCGCGCGGAGAGCGCGGCCCATCTCGGTGCCGCCTCCTCGTGCAGGTCCGGATACGGCGGAATCTTCGGCACATCCGGCGCTACATCGGTGTCGTTCAGCAGGTCTTTCGGCTCGAAATCGCGGCGGTGCGCGGCGAATTCGTAAAGCTTCCAATCGAGCAGAGGCTGCGATCCCGGGGGCAATCCTTTTACCACTGGCGCGCTGAACTCCATGGCAGTGTGCCGGCGGATTTTGACGACGAAATCGCGCATATCGAGGCACCCCTCGCGCAGTGGCGTGCTCTTCGGGTCGAGCCGGTCCGGGCTGGGAGAGGGCAGCGCCTGCCACATGGCCTGCAATTTGGCAATCGGGCCGACTTCAGCCTCGGCTTTCTCTTCCGGCTCTTCCAGCAGCGCCCAAACCAGCGCCAGATACTTGCCGCTGATCTTGGCATCTCCCGCGGTGGAAGCCAGAGTCGCATGCGGCTTCCCCAGCAGGTTGCGATATTTGTACCGCCAAGCCGCCTGGAAGTAGTCCGCATAATCGGTGGGCTGTCGCTTGTAGAAATCCACGATCCGCTGGATGCAGTATTCGTCGCGATCGGTCTCCACGAGCATGGGGTGGGGCGCGAAATCGATACCGTCGGGCGTGAGCACCATGTCATTGCTGACGGAGCGCGCGGCCTTGAGGTACTTATTGAGCAAGGCGGAAGACATTGTGAGCGATTCCCCGGTATTGTCGAAGCCTTCGGGGTTTGCAGGGTCGACGGGGAACTCGCGGGCCGGCTCGAGATCCACTCCTGTCAGATCGCGAATCGTATAGTCATACTCGGCATTACTCAATCGGCGGGCCAGCACGATGCCCGGGGCGCCCGCGTTTTTGCGCGCTTCTTCCGCCCGCATCGCCCCGATCCAATCGATCACCTGCTGGCGCAATTCCGCCGGCGGCTGGGGCATCGTGGATGGCGGCATCTCGTGCGCGGTGAGCCGGCGCGCCGCCAGCGCCCATCGTGGATGGTCGCGGACCACGGAATCGACCGTGGTGTAAGATCCGAGATCGAATTGCCCGGCGGGAGAGTCGCCGCTATGGCATACGGCACAGTATTTCTCCACAAACGGGCGCACGGTCTGAGCGAACTGCTGCTCTAACCCGAGGTTAGCGGCGGGAACGGCGGGAGCCGCGAGCATCGCGGCAAGCACGAAACGGTTGAGACGGAGCATCTATCTCCCAGTGCCGGAAGTTGTTAACAATTATATAACGCGTGGCGGCCGGTGATAGGTTAGAGATAGGCAACCTGTGGGGATTACACGCATTCTGATGGCGCCGCTCACCGCCGCCACTGTATGGTGCCAAACCGTCACCGTGCAAACCAGCGGAACGCAGGCATCGCTGCGCGGCGTCTGGGCGGTAAACGCGCGGGTGGTGTGGGCCAGCGGGAGTCGCGGAACGTGCCTGCGTACCACCGATGGCGGCCAGCACTGGACGCCCGCGACGGTTCCCGGGGCTGCAGCCCTCGATTTTCGCGACGTGCAAGGGATCGACGCGGACACGGCCTACCTGCTGAGTATCGGCAAGGGACAGAACTCACGCGTCTATAAGACTGTGGACGGCGGCGCGCATTGGCAGCTCTCGCTGCAAAATCGCGATGAGGACGGTTTTTTCGATGAAATGGCTTTCTGGAATCCGCGGCACGGAATCCTGGTGGGCGACCAGGTGGGCGGCGAAATGGTGGTGATGGTTACGGACGATGGCGGGAACCGGTGGCAGCGGATGAAGATGCCGCCGGCGCTTCCCGGCGAAGGCGCCTTCGCGGCGAGCGGTACGGGCATCACGGTTCTGGGCGATCGCGAGGTGTGGATCGGCACCGGCGGCTACGGCACACCGCGTGTGTATCATTCCGCCGATGGCGGCCACACCTGGACGGTTGGGTTCGTTCCCATTCGCGCCGATTCGGCCAACGCAGGAATTTTCTCCCTTGCCTTTTCCGACCCGCTACACGGAATCGCCGTGGGCGGCGATTATTCCAAGCCGAAAGAATTCGCCGGCAATATCGCGCTGACGGTAAACGGCTGCAAAACCTGGCTCACGGCGAAAACGCCTCCCAAAGGTTTTCGATCGGCCGTGGCGTATCTTCCCGATCGCCAGGTTTGGGTTGCGGTAGGCACGTCGGGCTCGGACCTCTCGAGGGACAATGGCAAAACCTGGAAGCCCATCGACGAAGGAAATTACAACGCCGTGAGTTTCGCTTCGAGCGAGGCAGGATGGGCGGTCGGACCGTCAGGCAGGATCGCCAGGTTCACCCTCCCGTAGCGCCGCGATACTTCCGCTGGCCGGCTATCCCTTCGGCAGAAATTCCTCGACCACGAACGATTCGCGTACCACTTGCCGCAATTCCGCGAGCGAGCCGAGGTCTCCCGCACCCAGTGCCTGCACCAGCGCATTGCCGGCCGCGGTGGCTTCCGATGGTCCGGCCACCACACGGCGGCCGGTGACGTCCGCCGTCAGTTGATTCAGCAGACGATTGCGCGATCCGCCGCCTACGATGTGGATCACTTCGACCGGTTGCCCGGTCATTGCTTCCAGCACACCCAGCACCTCGCGATAGCGGACCGCCAAGCTGTACAAAATGACGCGGCAAATCGCGCCTGGGGTGCCGGGGACGGGCTGCCCGGTGGCGCGGCAGTAATCTATGACGCGCTCGGCGCTCTGTCCTGGCGATTGAAATGCTTCCAAATCGAGCACGGCGCCCGAATCTCCCACCTCGCGCGCCAGGGCGATCAATTCGTCGTAGCTGTATGGTTTACCTTCCCGCGCCCATGCCCGCCGGCACTCCTGCAGCAGCCATAATCCCGGAATATTCTTCAGAAATCGAATGCGGCCGTCCACCCCGACTTCGTTGGTGAAGTTTGCCGCGAGCGACGCCTCGTTGATGAGCGGCCGCGGCAATTCCATCCCCATCAGCGACCACGTTCCGGAGCTGATGTAGCACCATGGCGACCGCCCGTCGGCCGGCACCGCCGCCACGGCCGACGCGGTATCGTGGCTGGCCGTGGTGTACACAGGCGTCCCGCGCGGGACTCCGCAGGATTCCACAAGCGCCGGACGGATGGAACCCAGTTGCACGCCGGGATCCACCAACTCGGCCAGGAATCCGCTCGGAATATCGAGCCTTTGCAGAAGCTCGGTGGCGAATTTCCCGCCCGCGGGGTCGTAAAATTGCGACGTGCTGGCGATGGTCCGCTCGGACGCCATCGCGCCGCAGAGGAAGTAGTTGAACAGGTCGGGCATGAAGAGCAGCGCCTTGGCGTGCGCCAGCCGCCATGGCGTTTCGCGCGCGATCGCCCAAAGCTGGTAGAGAGAATTCAGCTCCATGAACTGAATTCCCGTGGCCGCGAAGATCTCCGCGCGCGGTACGATCGCGAACATTTTCTCCGGGAGGCCCGCGGTGCGCGGATCGCGATAATGCCGCGGGTTATCGATGAGGGCGCCATCGACGCCGATCAGGCCGAAATCGACACCCCAAGTGTCGATGGCGACACTTTCGAGCCGGCCCGAAAGGCGCGCCGCGGCGCGGAGACCTTCCAGAATCTCCAGGAACAGCCCGAGGGTGTCCCAGTAAAGGCCCGTGGGCAGAATTGCCGGCCCGTTGGGAAAACGGTGTACTTCCTGGAGTTTCAGCAGGTGGCCGGAGAGATCGGCCAACATGGCCCGCCCGCTCTCCGCGCCCAGATCGATTGCCAGGTATTGATGCGACATTTACTTCGATAGAAAGATTACCAGACCTCCGCTGACGATCAGAAGGCCTCCGGCAACAAGCGGCGCGCGCACGTGTTCGTGGAGGAGAACGACGGAGATGATTTGCGCCGCCACGAAGAAGAAGACCACGTAAAGCCCGAGCAGTTCCCCAAAATTCCAGGGCGGCCGGTTCACGGTCCAACCATAGAGGAACAGTACCGCCGCGCCTACGGCGAACCAGCCCGCGCGCTGCCAGGAAGCGGTGTGGAGACCTTTGCGAACCAGAAAATCGCCGCCCGCCTCCAGCCAGGCAGCCAGAAGCAGCAGCACGAGCGACGCGAATTTCGACATCCTTATATAAGAGCAGATTCGATAGCATGGAAACCATGCGCACCAAACTCGCATGGCTGGCACTCCCAGCCATGTTGTGGATTGCGGCCGCCGCACCCGACCCGCTGGCCGACTTGCGCCGCCAATTCGAACGTCCGCCCGACGACGCGCGGATCATGATGCGCTGGTGGTGGTTCGGCCCCGCCGTCACCAAGCCGGAACTGGAACGCGAAATGCGCCTCATGAAGGAAGGCGGAATCGGCGGGTTTGAAGTGCAAACCGTATATCCGCTGGAACTCGACGGCAATTTTCCCTACCTTTCCGATGAATTCCTCGATGCGCTCCGTTTCACCGGCGCCAAGGCGCGCGAACTTGGCCTGCGCTACGATCTCACGCTCGCTAGCGGCTGGCCCTATGGCGGACCGCACATTCCGCTCGCGCTCGCCGCGCCGCGATTGCGCATCGTGCATGGCGATGCGCCTCAGCTCGCCGATGGCGAAACGCTGGTGGCATCGTTCCCCGGCCGCCGGCTGTATTTCGTGGCGAGCCACACCCGTATGATGGTGAAACGCGCCGCGGTGGGCGCAGAAGGGTTCGTGCTCAATCATTACGATCGCGCCGCGATTGAGGCGCACCTGCGGGCCGTCGGCGACCGGCTGGCGCAGTCGTTCAGCGGCAACCCGCCGCATGCTATTTTCAGCGATTCTCTCGAAGTGGAACGCTCCGATTGGACGGGCGACTTTCCAGCGGAATTCCGCAAGCGGCGCGGGTATGACCTCACGCCTTACCTTCCCGCGCTCGCCGGCGACATCGGCGAGAAGACCATGGCTATTCGCCACGATTGGGGCCGCACCCTCACCGAATTGGCGAATGAAAATTATCTACAACCGTTGACCGAATGGGCGCACCGGCACGGCACTCTCTTCCGATCGCAAACCTACGGCACGCCGCCGGTGAACCTTTCGAGCAACGCGCTGGTCGATCTGCCCGAGGGCGAAGGCAGCCAATGGCGGCGCTTCTCGGCGACGCGGTGGGCATCATCCGCGAGCCATCTTTACGGCCGCCCGGTAACCTCATCGGAGACCTGGACCTGGCTGCATTCGCCGGTCTTCCGCGCTACTCCTCTGGACATGAAGGCCGAAGCGGACATTCACTTTCTCGAAGGCATCAATCAACTGGTGGGCCACGGATGGCCGTACTCGCCGCCGTCGGCGGGCGAACCGGGATGGCGATTTTACGCCGCCGCGGTGTTCAATCAGCACAATCCGTGGTGGATGGTGATGCCGGATATCGCGCTATACCTCCAACGCATCAGCTTCCTCCTGCGGCAGGGCCAGCCCGCAAACGATGTCGCTGTATACCTTCCCACCGATGACGCCTATGCCGCATTCACACCTGGCAGTGTCTCGGTGAATAAAACCGTGGATCAACTCCTCGGCGCCGATCTCATTTCGAAAATTCTCGACGCCGGATACGACTTCGATTTCATCGACGATGGCGCCATCGCGCACGGCGGCGTGCCGTATCGCATTCTGATATTGCCGAACGTGGAACGCATTCCGCTGGCGACGTACCGCAAGATCGAGGAGTACGCCGGAAAGGGCGGCACGCCGATTTTCACGGGCCGTAAACCATCGCTTGCTCCCGGAGTGATGGAGGCGGGCGACACGCCCGCGATCGTCGCGCTTTCAGAACATCATCAGGCGACCGATCTCGCTGCACTGACGTCCGTGATGCATGCGGCGTTGCCGGCCGATGTCGCGACGGCGCCCGAGATCGGATTCGTGCACCGCAAGCTGGGATACGCGGACATTTACTTCCTGGTGAACACGAGCAATCATCGGGTGCATGCGCCGGCGGTTTTCCGCTCGAAGGAGCGCGCGGAATCATGGGATCCGGTCACCGGGAAGACGGCGGCATTCAGCGGCGATCTCGATCTCGCCCCGTACGAATCGCGCGTGCTGGTGTTCTCGAAGGATGCCACGCACGATACGGCCCCGCTGGCCGGCCCTTCGACCGCTTCGGTCGACCTGAACGGTAAGTGGACGATCGCATTCCCCGGCGAGGCGCCGTCCATCGCGCCCCTTCATTCGTGGACGGACGACGAGGCGCACCGCTACTTTTCGGGCCTGGCGACATACGAGACGAGCGTCGGCGTGCGCGACGCCGGACGGCCCACCTACCTCGATTTCGGCGAAGGTACACCTGTCGCCACGGCCGAACACAACTCCGGACCCGGCATGCGGGCCATGCTGGAAGCGCCGGTCCGCGAAGCGGCAATCGTCTACATCAACGGCAAACGCGCAGGGTCGTTGTGGTGCGCGCCGTACCGGGTGGACGTAACGGGCCTTCTGAAAGCTGGCGAGAACCGCGTGCGGATCGAAGTCGCGAACCTGGCGATTAACGAACTCGCCAAAGGTCCGCTCCCCGATTACAAGGCCCTCAACGCGAAATACGGCGAGCGATTCCAGCCCCAGGACATGGCGCATCTCGCGCCGCTGCCGTCGGGAATTCTCGGACCGGTGCGGCTGGTGATGCGGTAACTATAATAACTATTCAAGTGCAGTTAAGAAGCCCTGCACGGCGCTGCACATGCCACCCCCCATGCCCACCGAGAACACGGCGATGGCGGCAAACCCAGGCGATTTGACGGGCATGCGGATGGCGTAGACGACGTCCTGGCGGAGACTCTCTATTTCTCGCATAGATCACGCCTCTCGATTTTGCCTTCTGATAGCTGAACCGTTGATATTGTTCCGCCGGGCTCGTGGATTGTGTATATGCCCGAAGGCAAATCTTTGGCGTCATAGATGCCCTGTTTGTCTGTTACCAGATCGAAGCTGGTCGCGGGTCCATCGACTCGAATGGATACGCCGGGGCGCGGATCGTAGAGGCTACACCCGCCAACTGCTCCAATAAGTCGCGCTCCGGACTTGGGCGGCCCGTCCATCAGGATTCGAACGTCCACTCCGGCACGATCTAATAAGGCGGTGTGGCTGCACTGGGTCGGCGTGATGATCGGGAGCACCCGTGCAAACCCGGAGGAACGGTAGCCTTCCATAAAATAGCGCCGGCCATTATCCTTGCGTCTGAAGCCTCCACGAAGGATTACCAAGTCCGAACCCAGCCACGGTTCCCCCGAAAATCGCCTCTCTACCCGAGCAAGGGCCCAGAGGGAGTAACCTCGCCACGTTTCCGGTCCCGTTAACAGGATTTTGGCGGTGAAATCGGTAAAGCGGGGGTGCCCGTTTCCGTCGAGCAGAGGAAGACCATTGCAATCTCCGATGGGTCGCCACCACGGCATGAAGAGCGATCCAAAAGCGGAGGTCGCAAATAGGATCACGCCTAGGCCGCATCCCACGAACAATCTGAGCCATGGCTGTCTTGTGAATGGCCAGGCCGACAGCAATACCGGCCATCTTCGCCAGGCAGCCAGCACCCAGAAAAACCCAGGCGCGGACAGCGCCAAGAAGATCGCCCCATTCCGAGAAAACAAGTTGTCCCAAGGCAGAGCAATCCATGCAAGAATCAGCGCCACGGACAAGCAGATCCAAGCTGCAATTCGTGGCTTGCGAGTCGCGATGAGCGCCGCTGAAATCGGACCGGCACCACTGATCAGCGCCATGAACAATCGGGTGGACGAGTCGCGATCAACAAGCCCCCCGGCAACCGTAATCATGAAAGCCCCGGCCAGGATGCCGTCGGCAACCACAAACCACGAAATGACGCGCAGAATCCGGGACACCATCAGGAACAGACACCGCCCTCCGCCGTCGAGTTCCCTACTTCATCCGAATCATCACCGTCCCATGAGACGGCACCGGCGCCGAGAAGCTATCTTTGAATGTCCCGAGATCTTTGTGCTGCCACAGATCGCGAATCGCCACGCTCTTTCCGGCCGGCAGCCCGGCATCCGCCCAATTCAGCGTGATGGTCTGCGTATCTTTCCCGCGATTCGTCATCGTCACCGCGACGCCGCCATCGGCCAGGGGCTTGACGAAAATGTCCTGATCGTTGGCGTGCCGCACTCGCTTGCCCTGCTTGCCGAGCGGGTCCTGATCGATCGCGATCGCTTCCTTATTCATGAGGATTTCGCCGGTCTCC
This sequence comes from Bryobacteraceae bacterium, assembly GCA_035509055.1. Lineage (GTDB taxonomy): Bacteria > Acidobacteriota > Terriglobia > Bryobacterales > Bryobacteraceae > PALSA-129. The sequence continues at coordinate 41,527 of DATJMA010000073.1, forward strand.
GGCTTCATCGCGTCCAGATCGTTGCCGGCCATCAGCGGCGCCGCCATGATCGCCCAAAGGCTGAAGTGCGAGCGATACTCCGTCGGAGTCATCCCGCCGTTGCCCACTTCCAGCATGTCCGGATCGTTCCAATGGCCCGGGCCGGCGTAATCAGCGAGGCCGGCATTCATATCCACGATAGTGATAGCGCCGGCGCCGTAATCCTTGCCCTTGCCTTCCCACCGGTCAAGGATGTCGGTGGTGGTGCGCCAAAGGTTGCCGACAGGCGCGGCCCACGTCCACGGCTTGGCGGTGCCCCATTCGCACATGCTGAATACGATCGGGCGGCCGGTTGCCGCTAGCGCGTCGCGCATGGTGCTGTAGGCGGCTTCGGCATTCTCTTTGCCGGTATTGCACCAATCGTATTTCAGGTAATCCACGCCCCACTTGGCGTAGGTGCGCGCGTCCTGGAATTCGTAACCGCGGCTGGCCGGGCGGCCGGCGCAGGTCTTCGTACCGGCATCGGAATAGATACCGAATTTCAGCCCGCGGCCGTGCACGTAGTCCGCCAGCGCTTTGATGCCCGACGGGAACTTCTTCGCGTCGGCGACGATATTGCCGTCGGCATCGCGCGAGACCTGCCAGCAATCGTCGATCACGATGTACTGATAGCCGGCGTCTTTCATGCCGCTACTGACCATGGCGTCGGCGGCTTTCTTGACCGCATCTTCATTGACATTGCAGCCAATTTTGTTCCAACTGTTCCAACCCATCGGCGGGGTTTTCGCCAGTCCGTTGTCCAATGCCGGCAGACTTGCCGCGAACCAGGTCAGACAGGCAGCTACGAGTAAAGACTTTGGCACCGTTTCACCTCGAAACTGCATTATCTCTCCGCGCGCAGCCCGAGAAAGTCCGCCACCGCGCGCGCCACGACGGTCTCCTCGTCGGCGGGCAGCACCAGCACGGTCACCGGCGTGCTATCGCACGAAATGCGGCCCTCGCCACTCAGATCCGCATTGCGCGCTGGGTCCAGTTCGATGCCAAACGCCTCGAGGTTCGCGCATACCGCTGCCCGCACGTCGGCGCTATTCTCGCCGATGCCGCCGGAAAAGGTCAGCACATCGAGCCCACCCAGTTCCACCAGAAACGCGCCGAGATAATGGCGCACTGCGCGCACGAACACATCCAGCGCCAGCCGCGCCCGCGCATCGCCCCGCGCCGCGGCATCGGCCAGATCACGCACGTCGCCGGTGCCGCCGGCGATTCCCGCCAGCCCCGCCTGGCTCGCTAGCGTGCGCGCCATCTGGGTAGGTGTCAGCCCGCGCTTTTCCATGATGTGGAGCGCCGCGAACACGTCGAGATCCCCGACGCGGTTGTTCTGCGGCAGCCCCGATTGCGGCGAGATGCCGAAACTGGTGTCGATAGCTATGCCGCCACGAATCGCCGCCAAGCTCGAACTGCCTCCCAGGTGGCACGAAATGTGGCGCAGGTCTCCGCCGCCGCACAACTGCCGCGCTCTCTCGCTGGCGGCGCGATGGCTGGCGCCGTGAAATCCGTAGCGCCGGACGCCATGAGCCTCTTTCCATTCGTATGGCACGGCATAGGTGACGGCAGCTTCGTCCAGCTTGTCGAAGAACGCGGTCTCGAATAGCGCCACCAGCGGCACTTCGGGCATGGCATGACGGAAGGCGCGCATGGCCGCGATGTATGGCGGATTGTGCGCCGGCGCCAGAAACGAGAATTCCTCCATGGCCGCCAGCACTTCGTCGTCGATCCGGCGAGTGCCGCTGATTGGACCTGCGTGAACGGCTTTGAACCCGATCCCGGCGAGTTCACTCGCACCGGCGAGAGGCTTCCCCGGTCCAGCGATCGATTCCATGCAGGCATCGAGCGCCGCTTCGTAATTGGGACAGGCGCCACCCGGCTGCCCGATGCGTTCGATCCGCCCTTGTGCCAGGACGGCCGGACCGCTCATATCGAACAAGCGGTATTTGAAGGAAGTACTCCCGATATTGGCAATCAGGACGCACCGGCGAGCTTGCGAAGTCACGCTGCCATTTTCTCACCACGCTGCTACCATAATCGCGTGGGCCGCATCCGCATCCTTCCCGACCAGGTCGCGAACAAGATCGCCGCCGGAGAAGTGGTCGAACGCCCAGCCTCGGTGGTCAAGGAGCTTCTGGAAAACTCGCTCGATGCGGGCGCTACCACCGTTCGCGTGGAGGTGGAAGCCGGCGGGCGCCGGCTCATTCGCATCACCGACGATGGTTGCGGCATGCTGCGCGACGACGCGCTGCTCGCTTTCGAGCGCCACGCCACCAGCAAACTGCGCGACGTGAAGGACCTGCTTTCTATCGCCACGCTCGGATTCCGCGGCGAGGCGCTGCCCTCCATCGCTTCCGTATCGCGTCTGCTGCTCGAAACGCGCTCGGCCGAGGAGACCACCGGCACGCGTATCGAAATCGCCGGCGGCAAGATGCTGCGGTGCGAGGAAGCGGCGCTCGGCGGCGGCACGGTCATCACCGTGCGCGACCTCTTTTACAACGTGCCGGCCCGTCGCAAGTTTTTGCGCACCGAACCGACGGAACTGGCGCACATCGCATCGCTGGTCACGCACTACAGCCTGGCCCATCCGGAAAAGACGTTTCTGCTCGCAAACGCTGCCGCCGAACTCCTGCACGTCACGCCGGTGGGCACCATGAAAGAGCGCGTGTACCAGGTATTCGGCAGCCAGGTGCTCGACGAGTTAGTGGAGATCGGCGTGCGCGAGCGCGAGATGTACCTGCCGCCGCCCAACGTGCCGGCGTCCGAAGCTATCGCAGAGTATCGCCGCGAGCCCGAAGATCCGCCCACGCGCCTATTCCGCCTCTCTGGCTTCTTCTCACGCCCGCAGGTACAAAAGGGAAATCGCAATTCGATCTATATTTTCGTGAACGGCCGCCTGATTCGCGATCGCCTGCTGCTGCACGCCATTTCGTCGGCGTATCATAACCTGATGCCGGCCTCGGCATACCCGTTCGCGCTTCTGTTCCTCGAATGCGACGCCGAAGAGGTCGATGTCAACGTACACCCGTCGAAAACCGAGGTGCGCTTCCGGCACGGCAGCTTCGTCCACGATTTCGTTCGCGACACGCTGCGCGAGCGCCTCATCGAGTCGCGCCCGGCGCCGGCCTTTTCCCCGCGAACCGTGGCCGTGGCGCAGCCCGCCGCGCGGCTGCCATATTCGGAATTCAGCCAGATGATCGCGGATACCGCGCCATCCGCACCCAGCGCCCTGGAGCCGGCCGCGCCGCTGCAAGAGCCTGCCGCGCCGGATCTTCCCACATTCACCCTGCGAGCTCCGGTAGGACCCGCGCCGCGCCTCGATTTCAGTGCGCCGCCGCTCGAAATTACGCCTGGACCGCCGCCCTCGGGCAAACTTTCGCGCCGCGTCGATAGTCACGGCGAATTCCCCGCGGACGCGGTACCCGCGCCCGAGATGTCGCTGTCCGCGCTTTCGGAACTCCGCCCGCTAGGGCAGATCCACGAGAGTTTCATCATCGCCGCCGGGCGCGACGGCCTGTGGATTATCGATCAGCACGTGGCTCATGAGCGGATCCTTTTCGAACAGGTGATGCGTCAACGGGCTGCCGGACGGGTGGAAATGCAACGCCTGCTGATGCCGCTGATTCTACAACTCACACCCGAACAGCAGATCGATTACGCCCGCATCGCCGATGAATTGAATGCCTCGGGCTTTGAGACCGAGCCCTTCGGAAATCGCACCATCGCCGTGAAAGCCGCGCCCGCGAATATCGGCGCGGCGGAGCTCGAAAAGATCCTTTACGAGATTCTGGAAATCGCGGAAACGGAACTGCGCTGCGCTTCGCTCGACGATCTACGCCGCAACATCTGTGCGTCCATCGCCTGCCGCGCCGCCATCAAGATCAACATGCGGCTCGATACCGCCAAAATGGAGTGGCTGCTTCGTGCGTTGGCGGCCACCGATTGCCCCATGAGTTGCCCGCACGGACGCCCTATCGCCATGCATTATTCTACCCGCGACATACTGAAAGGTTTTCATCGCATCTGAGCACTTAGTGCACACAGGTGACGGACTGAAACGCACATAAGTCCGCTCACGAGCTTTTCCAGCCCGCTCGAACCCAGTAAATGGTCCGGCTGGCACTTTTGGTTAGACTCGTGCTAAACGCCAACCGGATACTTAGACCATGAGGAGAACTCGCGCTGCTGGTATTGTGCTCTTACTAACTATCGCAGCTCCCGCCTTCACCCAATCCGCCAACTCGGGCACGATTCGCGGCTCGGTACTCGATCCTTCCGGCGCGGCGATAACAGGAGCCGCGGTAGCAATCGAGAATCCGGTGTCGCACTACGCGCGGAACATCACGACCGACAGCCAGGGTAAGTTTGAGTTCGACAACGTTCCATACAATAACTACCACTTAACCACGAGCGCACCAAACTTCCGGCCGAACACACAGGAAGTCGACTTACGCACATCTATCCCGGCCGATGTGACGGTTACGCTCCCACTCTCCGGCGGCGCTACGAACATTACCGTGACCGCCGAAGGGGAAGACCTGGTGGAAAATGTACCGGAAACCCACACCGACGTGGATCGCGACGTGTTGAACCGCCTTCCGGTGCAAAACCAATCGTCGGCCCTCAGCAGCGCTTTGGTGGACACCGCACCCGGAATCACCGCCGATTCCAACGGCATGATCCATGGCCTCGGCGACCACGCAGAGAACCAGTTCTCGCTCGACGGCCAGCCGATCACCGATCAGCAAAGCAAGGTATTCTCGAACCAGATTCCGCTGGACGCCGTGCAGTCGATGGAGGTGATCGAAGGCGCGCCGCCGGCGGAGTATGGAGACAAGACCAGCATGGTCATCGCGGTCACCACCCGCTCCGGATTGAACACGAAGCCGGCGCATGGCGATATCACCGCTTCGTACGGCAGGTTCGGCACGACGAATGAAAGCTTCAACCTAGCTTATGGCAGCGCCATGGTGGGCAATTTCATCTCGGCCAACGGACTCGATACCGGCCGCTTTCTGGACACTCCCGAATGGGCGGTGCTGCACGACCACGGCAACGAAGAGAACATCTTCGACCGCGTGGATTATAAACCGACTCAGGTGGACGCCTTGACCGCGAATCTCAACTTCTCGCGGTCGTGGTTCCAGACCCCGAACTCGTACGATGCGCAGGATGCCACCGCATGGTCGGGCCCGGTCTGCCCGCTGCTTGGATATTCCGCGCAGTGCAACGGGCTCGGTCCGAATGGGCAGGTAGTCGGCACCACCGATCAGCGCTCGCAAATCCGGACTTTTAACATCGCGCCTACGTGGACTCGCATCCTCAACACCGACACGGTATTTACCTTCGCCGGGTTCGCCCGCCAGGACCAATATTATTACTACCCGAGCGACAACCCGTTCGCCGACCTCGTTCCCGACCTGACATTGCAGACTGTGGGACAGCACCGCACCCTGACGAACCTGGGATTCAGAAGCAATCTCGCATACGCGAAGGGCATCCATAACTTCAAAGCCGGTGCGACTTATACGGACACCGTGTTGACCGAGCGCGATTCGATCGGCATCGTCGATCCCACCGCCGCTTCCGGCCCAAACTTCGCGCCACTTCTCGATTGCTACGATCTGGCACTCACCGGGCCGCAGCCGGGATGCCCAAATTCCACCAGCGGTTTGTATGGCTTCTACGGCCACGCCAACATTCGCGAACTGGCGCTCTTCGCGCAAGACGACATCACCGTGGGCCGCTTCACGTTCAATACCGGGCTGCGGTTCGATTACTACGATGGCACCGTGACGGCAAATCAGATAGAGCCAAGGCTGGGCGCGTCCTACAACTTCAAGCCGACGAACACGGTGTTCCGCATCTCCTATGCCCGCACGCTGGAGACGCCGTTCAATGAGAATCTGGTACTCGCAAGCGAGGGTTGCAGCGACCCGGTGATCGCGGCGATTATGGCCGCCACGGTAACGCCGTGCGCGACCAACGTCCCGCTCACGCCCGGCTGGCGCAACGAATTCCATGCCGGCTTGCAGCAAGCATTCGGCAAGTTTTTTGTACTCGACGGCGAGTACATCTGGAAGTATACGCACAACGCATACGACTTCAGTGTTCTGGGCGATACCCCCCTTACCTTTCCCATCGAGTGGAGCCGATCGAAGATTCCAGGGTTCGCGGTGCGTGGCAGCATGCCGAACTACCACGGCCTGTCGGCCTATATCGTGATGTCGCACGTTTCCGCCCGTTTCTTCGAACCGCAGGTGGCGGGCATCGGCGCCACCCCGATGGGAAGTTCGGTCTTCCGGATCGATCACGACGAGTTCTTCAACCAGACCACGCATCTGCAATACCAGCCGTGGAAGGCAGCCCCGTGGATCAGTTTCAACTGGCGCTATGACAGCGGAGAGGTCGCCGGCGCTGTGCCGTGCGCGGGCGGCAATTGCGCCAATGGGCCGGGCGGCGACGATTCCGTAATCGACGTCTCGGGCATTACTCCCGACCAGCAATATCAGGCCGGACTGTTTTGCGGAGGCGTTTTCGCCACGCCGACCACACCGATCAGTGCTACCGGCCTTTGTCCCGCCTCGCTATACGGATCGCGATTGATTCACATTCCGGCGCCGGGGACGGAAAACGACGATCACAATCCGCCGCGCGTCGGATCGCGCAATCTGTTCGACGTGGCGGTGGGGGACGACAATTTATTCCACGGTGACAAATATAAGTGGAGCGCGCAAATCGCAGTGGTCAATCTGACCAATACAGAGGCGTTATACAACTTTCTGTCGACATTCAGCGGGACACATTACGTAACGCCGCGAACGGTGACGGCGACCCTGGGATTTCATTTTTGAGGGTTTATCCCGCGCCGGCTGCCAGCGTTGCCTGATTGAGAGCATGGATTACCGCGGCGGTGGAGTTCGCCACAGGCTCCTCCCCGGACACGATGAGATCCGCGAATTTCCGGCTGGGCGCGACGAACCATTCGGCGCTCGGCCGGACGGTGCGTTCATATTGCTCGCAGACCGATTGCGGTGTGCGTCCGCGCTCTTTCACATCGCGCAACAGACGGCGATTGAAGCACACGCTGGCGTCGGTCTCGACATAAACTTTGGTGTCCAACAGGGCCCGCAACTCCGGCCAGTGGAACACGAACAGGCCTTCGACGATTACGAATCTGCCGGGGACGATCCGTCTGGTGTCGGCGGTGCGCGCATAATCGGCGAACGAGTAGACGGGCTCGTCAAAGGGCAACCCCGCTGCCAGAGCCTTCAGATGCTGCGCGAGCAGCGGCCATTCAAGAGAGTCGGGATGGTCGAAATTCACCCGTTTTCGCGCCTCTAGAGGGATCTCCTCCATGCCACGGTAGTAGGAATCGAGCGAAACGACGGAAGTACCCGGAAGTTGCGCGGCCAGTTGCCGAGCCAGTTCCGTCTTCCCCGAACTCGACGGTCCGGCAATGCCAATTATGTGCGGTTTCATCCGTTGGAATGCGAAGAATCAGTGTACAACCCGAGCACCGCCTCGACAAGCCCATCGACGGTATACTGCCTAGCTTCAGTATCCACATGTATTCCTGACCGCCGTGCCGTTGCAGTCGTCACCGGGCCGATCGAAGCCACTTTCACCCCTGCGAGCGCAGCGTCGCCGGCAATCGTCACGAAATTCTGCACCGTCGAGGAACTGGTGAAGGTGATGCAATCGGGCTTGCGCTCTTCCCCGAAGATTTTCGCGGCTTGCGCAGCAGCGTCGTGCGGAAGCACGGTCCGGTAAACTTCGACGACGTCGACATGCGCGCCGCGGCTGGCGAGTTCCACAGGCACCAGATCGCGGGCAACCGCCGCGCGCGGCAGGAGCACTCGTTTTCCGGCAAGATCGTGGGCGGAAAACGCCTCGAGCAGCCCTTCCGCCACGTACTCCCGGCCCATCAGGTCGACTTTCAGGTGTAGCGCTTCGATGACGGCGCGGGTCGCCGGACCGATGGCGCAGATTCTGGCGCGGAGTGCGCGCAGATCGGACCCGGAGGCGTCCAGCCGCTCGATGAACGAGCGTACGCCGTTGGCACTGGTGAAGATCAGCCAGTCGTAAGAAGGCAACTCGCGCAAGGCGCGATCCAGCGGGGCGTAGTCGGATGCGGGCTCGATGGCGATGGTGGACATCTCGATGACGTCCGCACCGAGAGCTTTCAGGCGGAACGAGAGCGCTTCGGACTGCGCTTTAGGGCGGGTGTTAACGATGCGGCGGCCGAAAAGCGGCAGGCGTTCGAACCAGTTCAGTTTTTCCCGCAGACGCACCACCTCGCCCACAATGATGGTGGCCGGCGGTTTCAGGCCGCGATCGGCGATGAGTCGCGGAAGGGACGCAAGCGTGCCCTCGATGCACTGCTGATCTGGGCGCGTCGCCCAGCGAACGGCAATCGCGGGGGTTTCAGGCGAGCGCCCCGCCGCAGTGAGCTCGCGCGCGATTTCGGCGAAGGCAGACATGCCCATGAAGATGACGAGCGTATCGGCCTGCCCGACGGTGCGCCAGTTGACTGCCGCGAGTTCATGGCCGGAGACGAAACTGACGGACGAGCTCGCGCCGCGGTGCGTCAGAGGAACTCCGGCGTAGGCAGCGATCCCGAGTGGCGACGTCACTCCAGGCACGATTTCGAATGCCATACCGTTATCGGCCAGAATCTCGGCCTCTTCGCCTCCGCGTCCGAATATCAGCGGATCGCCGCCCTTCAGTCGAACCACGTTGAGACCGCGCCGCGCGCGGTCCATCAACATGGCGCAAATTTCCTCCTGCGAGAACGCGTGGTCCGATTTTTTCTTGCCGACGTAAATGCGCTCGGCCGATGGCGGAGCGAGAGCAAGGAGTGCGGCGGGCGCGAGATGATCGAACAGGATGGCATCGGCCTGCTCGAGAATGCGGCGCCCTTTCAGGGTGAGCAATTCCGGATCGCCGGGGCCGGCGCCGATGAGGTAGACTTTGCCGGGCATCCTATCCAGCGTAGACCACGTCAAGAATGCGGCGCGCGCCGCGCTCGAGCAGGTCGTTGCCGAGTGCGCGCCCAAGCGCTTCGGCCTCGCTCGCGGATCCGGAAGCTTCGTTGCGGATCACCTCATCGCCGGCGGGCGACGCCACCAGCCCCAGCAGGCGCAGCCATCCGCGTTCCACCGTGGCATGAGCGCCGATCGGCACCTGGCATCCTCCACCGAGGGCTCCCAAAACGCCGCGCTCGGCCAATACCGCGGCATGGGTCTCGGGGTGATCCATCGCCTGGACGGCATCGAAACCGGCGCCGGAGAAGCGCGTTTCGATGGCCAGCGCACCCTGTCCGACGGCCGGGCACATGGTTTCCGGCGGCAGAATCTCGGCAATGCGGTCGCCCCATCCCAATCGCTTCAAGCCCGCGGCCGCCAACAAAATCGCGTCGTACTGGCCTTCGTCAAGCTTGCGGAGACGCGTATCCAGATTGCCGCGCACGGATTCGATCACGAGATCGGGGCGAAGCTTGCGCAACTGTGCCGACCGCCGCAGCGAGCTCGTGCCCACCTTCGCGCCCTCGGGCAAATCGGCCAGCCTTCTGCCGACCACCGCATCGCGCGGATCTTCGCGCTCCGGCACCGCCGCCAGCACCAGGCCTTCCGGCAACTCCGTGGGCAGGTCTTTCAAGCTGTGGACCGCGAGATCGGCACGCCCGTCGAGCAGCGCTTCCTCGATTTCCTTGGTGAACAGCCCTTTGGTGCCGACTTTCGCCAACGGGACATCGGTGATCTTGTCTCCGGTGGTCTTGATGATCTCGATGCGGCATTCATGGCCCAGCGAAGTGAGCTGCGCGCTCACCCAACGAGCCTGCCAGAGTGCCAATTGCGAACCGCGAGAGGCGATAACGAGCATTATTGATCCTGAAGGTGGAATGCCTTGCGGATGGCGGCGACCACGTGCGCGCCCTCGGGATGTCCGGCGTGATTGCGCAATTCGGATATCGGCCCATGCGCCACTTTATTGATGATCGCGCGTGTCATGGCTTCGATGGCGTGCTCCATCTCGGGCGTGAGCGGCCCGAGCTTGCGCCGCATTTTCTCCATCTCGGCGGTCCGGATCTGCTCGAGCTGCTCCTGCAGGGCCACGATACTCGGGGCGACCTCGGCTACCTTCAGCCGCGCCATCATGCGCTCGACTTCTTCCGTCACCAGGCTCTCGGCGCGGTCGGCCTCCTTCATGCGCTCGCGCAGATTGGAGTTGACCACTTCCTGAAGGTCGTCAATGTCGTACAGGTAAACGTTATCGACATCGTTGACCGCGGACTCGATATTGCGCGGCACGGCGATATCGATCAGGAACATCGGCTTGTTCCGGCGGGCGGCGATGACGCGCTGCATGTCGTCCTTGTGCAGGATGCAGTGTGGCGCGCCGGAACTCGTGATCACGATATCCACTTCGGGCAGCATGCTGACGAAGCGCGCGTATTCGACGGGCGTGCCCTGGAACAGGGCCGCCATTTCGATGGCGCGCTCGTGCGTCCGGTTGGTGACGAAGACATGGGAGGCGCCCGAGCGGCGCAGGTGGCGGGCCGCGAGTTCGGACATCTTGCCCGCGCCCACGATCATGATTTTGCGATTGGCCAGCGAGCCGAAGATTTTGCGGGCGAGTTCCACGGCGGCGTAGCTGATGGATACCGCCATCTGGCCCACGCCGGTTTCGGAACGGACTTTCTTGGCCACGCCGAAAGCACGCGTCATCAGGCCGTCGAGCCAGCCGCAAACCGAGCCGCAATCCTTGGCGGCAGCGTACGCTGTCTTTAGTTGACCAAGGATCTGCGGCTCCCCAACCACCATGGAATCCAGACTGGCGGCTACCCGAAACAGATGATGAATCGCGTCACGGCCTTCGTGCCGGTAAAGATGCGGGGCGATGCTGCCGGAATCGGCGTGTTTCTGGTCGGCCAGGAACGAATCGACAATTGCCTGCGGGTCCGACTGATCGTCGGTGGTTACGGTAATTTCCACGCGATTGCACGTGGAAAGGATCACCGCCTCGGCGATTCCTTCACGACTTTTCAAGTCGGCCAGCGCGGCCGGTATAGCCTCCGGCCGGAAGGCCAGGCGTTCGCGCACCTCGACGGGTGCTGTTTTGTGACTCACGCCTGTGATGTGCAGCTTCATGACTTGAACAAAAGATTGCCCAACCGCGCGTGCGCCGCCCAGGTAATGGCGGCGAAGGCCGATACCGTCACGGTCATGATGGCGGCTTTCCGCCCGCGCCATCCCGCTACGGTTCGCAGAAACACCAGGGCCATGTAAACGCCCCACGTGATGAAGGAAATTACGATTTTCGGGTCGGTAAGCCAGCCCGCCTTGGCTTCAATAAAGGCCCAGGTGGTGCCGGCAATCACAGCCAACGTTATCAAAACGAACCCAACCGCCATGGCTCGGGAAATGAGCTCGTCGAGCGTGCCGAGCGCCGGAAGGCGGTAGTACGACTTGCGAGGCTTCTTGCGCTTCAGTTCGCGCTCCTGGAAGAGATAGACCAGGGACGCGATGGCGGCCAGCAAAAGCGCCGCCAACCCAAGCAATACCAGTACGATATGAACGATCAACCAGCTGTTTTTCAAGGCCGGGCTGGACCATCCGCCGACGGGATTTCCCATGGTGGCGACCAGCGCCGCCACAAACACCAGGGGAAACACGAAAACGCTCAGGCTTTCCAGTTTGTAGCGCCAGTGTGCGAACAAATAGACCAACACCAGCAGGAAAGCGCACATCGAGAGGGTTTCGTAGAAATTGGTGATGGGGCAGCGATTGTTAACGATGCCCTCTTCTACGATGGAAACGAAATGAAAGACGGACGCGAGGCCAAAGGCGCCCAGCGCGACGCGAAAGAGGTGTTCGCGCCGGCGGACCAGGGTGAGGATGGCATGCAAAAGACCGAGCGAGTAAAGGGCGGCGGCCACGCGGAGCCAGATGACACTCATTTGAGCCATGGGCAGGTCTCAAGAATCCTAAGTTCTTAAACCACAGTATATCTTGCGGGGTATGGGGGAGCGTCCTAGCGAAAATGGGGGTAGCGGAGGCGTTCCTTGCGGGTGGGCGGCCGATCGCGCGCAAGGCTCTTTGCCGCCGATGCCGTTACTTGTCGAGGAAGGGTGAGCAACAGGGTGGCTGGACTGGCTTCGGCTCCATCAACTCGGCCCGCGTGAAGTTCGGATCGTACAGATTCAATTGCCACTTACCATCGCGGCCGATCTTCGGAGGGGCATCCATTTTGAGCCCACGCTTCTGCAACTCCCGGTAAGCCGCCTGGATGTCGGGAACGCCAAGGGCCAGGTGATTCATCACTCCGCGAGTCTTCACCGAAGGGTGCGGCTGGTTCAGCATATATTCCAGCCAGTCCGGACCATCCGGCACGCGCATGTCCACCCAATCGGTCTTGGTATCGGTCATTCCGCCGTGCCAGGTGTTTCGAAAACCGAAAACATCGGCATAGAGTTTGTCGGCGGCCGCCGCGTCCTGAACCGTGAACCCGCAGTGGATGATGCGGTCGGAGATGCGCGACTTCGGCAGGTCCTTACCGAAATTGCGGCTGGTGGCCGACCCCTTGCGGTACTCCACGAACTCGACGTGATGGCCCTCCGGGTCTTCCACCATGAAGCTGTAATTACCGTCCAGGTCGGGATCGAGGCTTGCCGGCACGCGCACTCCATGTTCGGCAAGGTAATTTCTCAATTGCCGGGCATCGGTGGTCTCGAAGGCCACGTGGTCGAGGCGATCTTCGTCTCCCATGAGCGTGTCGGCAACATAGATGAACTGGTGGTCATTGACTTTGAAGCCCACTCCGTGGGGTGGCATGACGCCAATGGAGGCGAATCCGAGATAGTGCCCGTAGAATGCTCGCGCGGCGGCCAGATCGTTGGTCTTCAGCAAAATGTGGGCGACGCCGACAATGGGCGGCCGGTGAACATCGGCCTTTTGCGAGAGCAGGCAGGGAGCCAGGGCGGCGGCGCACACGGCCGGCGCGATCAGGATACGAAACACCATGCAGGGATTATACCTAGTGCCGCGAGCGCATGATTAAATTTCCTCGCGTCTCGAAGCATTGCCCTTGCAAGGCTTTGCCTCGGGATGGCAATTACGAGGATTTGCACGCTGTCAGGTACCCGGGCTAGTGGCATCGTGAGTTTTCATATATTCGCCGCGGTGCCGATCTGCTATTAAGGGAACAAACGTGCTACTTTGAAACGACTTGTTTCAGGGGAAATGCGGCCGCTGGGTGAACATTTACGATACATCCTCCTGGCGGAAGACAATCCCGCCGACGTGGCACTTGTGCGCGTGGCGCTGGAAGACAGAGCGGTGGATTGCGAGCTGGAACTGGTTTCCGACGGCCAGAAAGCCATGGAATTCCTGGACCAGCTCGATGCCGATTCGAAGCTGGCCTGCCCCAGCCTGTTTCTACTCGATCTACACCTTCCCAAACACGACGGCGTTGAAGTCATGATCCGCCTGCGGGCCAGCCCACGGTGCGGACGAACTCCTGTTGTGATCCTGACTTCATCGGACTCGCCACAGGATATGGAGGATGCGGAGCGACATGCGGCGCTCCACTATTTTCGAAAACCGTGTTCTCTCGATGAATTTCTGGCGCTCGGGGATATCGTCAAGCGGATTATGGACGAGGGTTGACCACGAGAAGAATGCGCGAGAGAATTCTCAAGCGACAGCCGGCACGCCGGTACTTTCGCCGCCCGGGTGCATGGCGGGAAGAGATGATCGAGCTCGCGCGTTCGCTTGGTTCCGGACACCGCGGGGTTTGAGGCGAGGAATTCACCGTGCGCCCCAATGATGCGTACCCGGCCGGCTCTCGGCCTGAAGCATCGTTCCGCGCCCTTGGTGTCCGATGGCACGACGTATGGGCGTAAATCTGCCCGGACGTCGGGCGGCACCATTCATCAGGTGATCGCCACTGAATTCGCAATCACCGAGGCGGAAAGTTCCAGTTGCGGCCGGCTGCCGGCCCCAATTGATGCAGAATTTCTGTCGTCGGGAAACCCGGGGGTGCCCTTTCCGAATAAGCTAAGCGACACTTGGGTTTTTCAGACGAGCGGATCCGGCCTGAGCCTTTGTTAAACTGAGGATGTTCGGAGGGTCGGGATTTCCGCAAAATGGCGGGTACTCTGGCTTGGCCGCCCTCGGCGGTGGAGGCAGCGCTACTTTCACTGGCTGTGGCGGCCGTAGCGCTGCTGACGACAGTCGGCATTCGTCGTTGGAGAGCGTCGCGCATCAGCCCGGAAGAACGGGAGCGCCGGCGTCGCACGATGCTGGTAGCCCTCGGCAAGATGGGCGATGCGGTCCTGGTGGAAATTCGCGACGACCTTATCTTTTTCAGCTATTCCGTCCGCGGAGTGGAATATACCGCATCGCAAGATGTTTCCGCGCTCCGCGAACGGGTACCGCGAGACCTGTCGGTTCTGATCGCCGTAGCGGTGAAATATCTCCCGCAGAACCCGGCGAATTCCATTGTAGTGGCGGAGAATTGGAGCGGGTTCCGGTAACCGGCGCACTCCCCGAATTTGCAGCCCGTTGGCAGGCGTTGTACGCTTATTCAATCGCCTCAGAATGGAGCATGCGCCGAAAGCCGCCGCCGAAACAACCCTTCCTCAGGAACTGGCGCGCCGCCTGTCGCTGGCCGACTCGATCTCCATCGTGGTGGGGGTCACGATCGGCGGCGGGATTTTTCTGGTGCCGAACCTGGTGGCGCGCAACTTGTCCGCCGCGATGCCGATCCTGGGGGTGTGGGTACTGGCAGGCGTGGTTTCCTTCATCGGGGCGCTGGCATGCGCGGAACTGGGAGCCACGTTCCCTTCCACCGGGGGCCAATATGTTTTTCTACGCGAAGCTTACGGACCGTTCGCGGCTTTCCTGTGCGGATGGTCGAGTTTCACAGTATCCCGCGGTGCTCAATCGGCATGGCTGGCGGTGGTGTTCGCGATGTATTTCGCCTACCTCATGCCATTGGGCCCGCTTGCCTCAAAGGTTCTGGGCTTGGCCGTGTTGGCTATCTTTACATGGGTGAACTATCGCGGAACCCGGTTTGGCGCGGTCATTATGAATGGCTTTTCGACGGCCAAGATAGTGGGCCTGCTGATCATCATTTCGGCCGCACTGATGTTTGGCGGGCATACAGGGCACACGGTAAACGCGGCTGTTCCGATGACTTCGGTGAACAACTTCGGTGTCGCTCTGATCGCCTGCCTGCTCTGCTATGACGGATGGGTACAGTTGAGCTTCGTGGCGGGCGAGATTCGCGAGCCGCAACGCAATGTGGTGCGGGCGTTGGCAATCGGCACGCTGGCGGTGACGGCCATTTATCTTCTGGCGAACATCGCCTACCTGCACGTGCTCTCGATTCCGGAAATCGCGGCCAGCGAACACGTCGGTGCCGATGCCGCCGGGCGAACGCTGGGCGCGGCCGGCGGCACGGTGGTTTCGGTCATCATTCTGGTGTCGGTTCTCGGAACCCTGAACGGCTGCTGCCTGACGATTCCGCGGGTCTACTTCGCGCAGGCGTCCGACGGCTTGTTCTTCCACAAGTTTGCCGAGGTACATCCGCGTTACGGGACGCCGGCGTTCGCGATCGTGGCGCAGTCCGCGTGGTCGGCCGTCCTGATCATATCGGGTTCTTACGAGGCGCTGATCGATTACGCCCTGTTCGGAACCTGGATTTTCTATGGACTGATGGTAGCCGGCGTCATGATCTTGCGGCACACCCGCGCCGATCTGCCCCGGCCTTACCGTATGTGGGGATATCCGGTTACACCGCTGTTATTCCTGGCGGTCACAGTCTGTTTCCTGGCCAATATGCTGATCACCCGCCCCGGCCCGGCACTCACCGGACTGGGCCTCATCCTTACCGGGATCCCGGCGTATTTTATCTGGCGGCGGTCGGCGCATCCGCAATCGGCTTCGCTTCGCGAACCGGAATCCAGATTTCGAAGCCACCCGTCCCAGTGAGGCCGTTGAACTCCTCGCCATAGCGCTCGAATTCCGGCCCTTCGGCGATCCGGTAGCCCGACTCCGGCAGCCATCCATTGAAAATCGTCGCCCAAACTCGCCGGATGGTGGAGATGTGCCCGGGATGCGAAAATACCGCGTATCGGGCCTCGGGAATCCGCAGGCGGGCGAATTCCTCCGGCAACAGCGCAAAGTCCGAGACTTCGACACCACTGATGTATTCGACATTCCCGGCATCGTCGCTGTTGCAAAGGACTCCATACGCTACTCGCCCCACTTGTCGTGGAATATGACCCAGATACGGGCCGAATCGCTGCCACTGGGCCGGGATGCCGGCCGATGTCTCGGAGTTATAGCGGTCGCTCAGACCTGCGATCAGCAAGGTGCGGCCGTTTTCGAAGCGCGGCGGCTGTAAATTGGTCAATAGAGTTTCGTCCATTTTGATTGCCTCTACAAGTTTTAGTCCGTCGAGCGTGGACCGCTCCCGCAGTGCCTCCGGAGTGAGTCCGAAGTGGTCGCGGAAGGCGCGGGTGAACGCTTCGTGAGACCCATAGCCGCAATCGATCGCCACCGTAAGGATATCGGGAGCGCCGCCGGCGAGCATCCGGGCGGCCTCGGTAAGGCGCCTGCCACGCACATAGCGCATGACGGAATGCCCGGTCGCCAGCCCGAAGGCACGCGATAAGTGGTACCGGGAGACACCGGCGGCTCCAGCGATTTCCTCGAGCGGCAATTCGCGCCGGAAATGGCTTTCGACGTACCAGAGGGCCTTTTCTGTGGGGTTTAATCGGGTCGGCACGAATTCAGCATACCGGGCCGGGCCGAAGCGCACTTGATCGCGGTTGCGGTTTGCCAAAAATCGCGGACGGACTATCGCTGCGGCGGAACGCAGCTCACGCCCGCCTGAGACGATGAGATCACGACTTCGGCGATGCCAAGGACTGTGAGATGAAGCGCATTGACGCGCATGCTGGCGCTGCCTCCGCACGAAGAACTGGCCAAAGAACTGATCTGTTCGTTAATGATGAGGGTGCCGGCAATCAAAGGCACCCGCTGGTTCGGCTCGCCGGTGACGGTGATCGACTGGCCGTTGACCACCAGATTCGCGATGTTCGATCCTCCCGCGGTGGACGGACTACCGCCGCCGCAGGCTTGCGCGGTGGCGTTCGACGTAAGGAGGGAAGCGGTAATGCCGATTCCGGCAACCGTGAGATCGACATTGGCAACCGACGACTGCGAGGACGCCCGGTTGGATCCGCCGGTGGTGCTTTCAGTCAAGAGACCGGCGTTCAGCGCGCCGGGCACCTCAGCGCTCAGCAATTGGGTGGATAAGGAGCCCCGCTCGCCGGCAACGGACCGGTATCGGATAATGTCACGTCTGTGCTCAATAGTTTTACCGACGCCCCGAACGCATCGCCGGAATAGGCAGTGTTCGGGCGGCACGCGCTCCCTCCAGGCGCAGCCGCAAGACAGCGCGGAAGGAGAAGGACCATAAAAACACTGGAACCGATCACGCTGCGAAGCATGGTTTGCTGACCCTCCTGAGTGCGAATTCAGGCAACTTAGCTGTGAAGTTTGACTGGAATGGGCTCATCTCGGCAATATTCCCGTTTGTTAGGGGATGGCTACTGTCGAAAGCAAGGCAAGTATCGCAACGGGCTGTTAGCCCCGCCCTACAGTAATTCCAACCTTCGGACGATAAAACTCATGTGTTGGAACAGGATGTTTTGCGGGAGTTCATTCTCGAAAGCACGGAAAATCTGAACCGTCTGGATTCGGAGATCGTCGAACTGGAACAGAAACCGGCGGACAAGGATCTATTGGCGAGTGTTTTCCGTACGATCCATACCATCAAGGGAACGTGTGGGTTCCTTGGCTTTCCTCTTCTCGAACGGATCGCTCACCAGGCGGAAAACCTGTTATCGCTCTTGCGGTCCGGCGAGAAACGTGCCACGCCTCGCGTGATCGCCGTCATTCTCGAATGCATGGATGCCGTTCGCAAAATTCTGGCTAACCTCGAGAGGACCGAAAAGGAGGGGCCAGACGAATATGGCGGACTGATCGACCGGCTCTCATCGGCCATTGCGGATCCGGAGGACGTTCCTGATTTAACGGCTGCACCCCAGGAGGCCGCGCCACCGGAGGCCGAAAGGAGCTCGGCCGTTTCCGAATCGGCTATCCGCGTGGATGTCGGGCTGCTCGACAAGCTGATGAATCTGGTGGGGGAGTTGGTACTCGCGCGCAATCAGGTTCTCCAGTTCACAAACCAGAAAGAAGACGGCGCGCTGACCGCTACCGCTCAGCGCCTCAACCTGATCACTACCGAGCTGCAGGAAAACGTCATGAAGACGCGCATGCAGCCAATCGGAGTGGTCTGGAACAAGCTGCCGCGCCTGGTGCGCGACACCGCAAACGCCTGCGGCAAATTGGTTCGTCTCGATCTGGATGGAGCCGGGACGGAGTTGGATAAGACCATCATCGAAGCCATCAAGGATCCGCTGACGCATCTGGTCCGCAACTGCTGCGACCACGGCATCGAGTGCCCGGAGGAGCGCGTTCGCGCCGGTAAAACGCCGCAGGGCGCGATCTCCCTCAAGGCCTACCACGAGGGCGGCCAGGTAAATATCGAAGTGGCGGACGATGGAGCCGGGGTAGACGTTGTTGCAATCAAGGCGAAAGCCCTGGAGAAAGGGCTCGTTCGTCCGGAACACGCTGAACGCATGAGCGAGCACGAAGCCATGCAAATTATGTTTGTCCCTGGCTTTTCCACCGCCAAAACCGTGACGAACGTGTCCGGGCGCGGGGTGGGTCTTGATGTGGTTCGTTGCAACATCGAACGGATTGGCGGCACGGTGGATGTATCGAGCACTACAGGCAAAGGGACCATGATCCGCTTGAAGATTCCCTTGACGCTGGCCATTATTCCAGGCCTGGTGGCTGCCAGCGGCGGAGAACGATTTCTCATTCCTCAGGCCAGCCTGCTCGAACTGATCCGGCTCGAAGGCGACTCCGCCGGCAGGATTGAAAGCGTGCATGGCACACCGGTCTATCGCCGGCGCGGCCGGTTGTTGCCGGTGGCATTTTTGAACCGGATTCTGGGTCTGGAAAACACTGCCCAGGGCGATCTGGTGAACATTGTGGTCCTGCAAGCGGAAGACCGGCAGTTCGGCCTGGTTGTGGATGGCATCAAGGATACCCAGGAAATTGTAGTAAAGCCGTTGGGAAAACAACTCAAGGGGCTCTCGGTTTACTCCGGTGCAACGATCATGGGGGATGGAAGGGTCGCGCTGATTCTCGACGTCCTCGGTATAGGTCAGAGGTCGGGAGTACTGGCGAATCGCGAAAGCCAGAATCATGCGGCTGCTCAGGTAACGGCCGCGACGGGGTCGGACAATCAGCGGATACTCCTGTTCCGCGCGGGTTCGTTTTCCCGTCTGGCGCTTCCCCTATCGCTGGTCGCGCGCCTCGAGGAATTCCCGCAATCGATGGTAGAGCATGCCAGCGGGCGTCAGGTAGTGCAATATCGCGGCGGAATCCTGACACTGGTTTCTCTAGCGTCAGTGCTGGAACCCGATTCCGCACCAAATTCCATGCTTTCCCGCGATCCCATTCAGGCGATCGTGGTAGCAGACGGCCAACGGAGCCTCGGGATCATGGTCGACCAGATCCTCGACATCGCGGACGAAACGGTCACGGTGCGCCAATCCGCAAGCCGGCCCGGCTTACTGGGATCGGCCGTGGTTGGAAAAGAGGTGACCGATTTCCTCGATCTGAGGGCTGTTGTGGAGGCAGCAGCACCCGAATGGCTCGAGAGGCAAAGCCAGTGCCAAAGCGCAGCCATTCTGCTGGCGGAAGCCTCGCCATTTGTACGCAGCCTCGTCCGGGGAGAACTCGAAATGGCTGGTCATCGGGTCCTTGAGGCGAGCAGCACGGAAGAAGTGCTGGGCCGGTTGGAGGCTCGGGCAGTCAACCTCGTGCTGGCAGCCGCAGATCTGCCGCCGAAGGGGTTCGCCGGTTTGCAGAATGCGCTGAAGCAACAACACAAAATGGGGGGAATTCCGGTGATAGAACTCGCACAGTCCTCAGGCAGCCGGGAGGCGATGTTTCGATCCATCGCGCACCTTGCCTCCGCGCTGACATCTGACAGCCCGGCTGGGGCGGTCGAATCGGTGGAGGGCCAGGGATGAGCGTCGCACTAGCAATGCAGTATGCCACTTTTGTGGTGGAAGACCTGTTTTTTGGAATCGACGTTTTGCGCGTCCAGGAAGTTCTGCGCTACCAGGAGATGACGCGCATTCCGCTAGCGCCGACGGTGGCCGAAGGGCTGATCAATCTGCGTGGACAGATAGTCACGGCCCTCGACATGCGCCGCCGTTTGGGCCTCGAGCCCAGAAGCTCGGAGAGGCTGCCGATGAACCTGGTGGTACGCACCGAGGAGGGACCGGTGAGCCTGCTGGTGGATGAAATCGGCGATGTTCTGCAGTTAGACCAGGCGGACTTTGAAGCCGCCCCTGACAATCTGTCCCAGGCTGCGCGCGAGTTGGTCCAGGGAGTTTACAAACTCAAAGACCGGCTCTTACTGGTCCTGGATCCGGACCGGGCATTGGAAGTAAACGAATTCTTGGAGGCCCGCCCCGCGGGCTCGAACTAAAAGGAGCATCCCGTCAAAATGGCAAGTACCATGAAAACCACCCCGCGGCCCAGGCAGAATGGCTCGGCCGCATTACTGGAACCGCAGCCCGGCCGGGCCGCGAAAGTCAGTTCCCCGCACGAATCCGGGCATTTGCTGGAAGAGCTGCGGCGCGTCGCGGAGCGGCATGTCCGGGGAGAATTGGACGTGCGAATTTCGGAAGAGCAATTCACCGGCGTGAACCGCGAGATCGGTCTGGCAGTGAATGGGCTTTTGGATAGTTACGTAGTCGTGAGGCGGCGCGCAATCGACTGCCTGCGAGGCTTGGCGGAAGGCGATTTCGATACTCCTCTGGAGGAAACGGGGCACCATCTCATCAACAGTGTCATTGAGCGACTGCGCGGAAGCCTCCGCTCCCTCGTTGCCGAGATCCACGGAATGGTGGCCGAGCACGAAAAGGGCAATATCGACTACCGGTTGCCGGTGGACCGCTTTCCCGGCGGTTTCGGCTCGATCGCGCAGGCGGTCAACGACGTCGTCGAAGATCACATGGACATGAAGGCTCAGGCCATGGGATGCATGGAAGAGTTCTCCAAAGGCAATTTCGATGCACCTTTGAAACGGCTTGCAGGAAAGAAGGCAGCCATCAACGACACCATCGAGCGTCTGCGCGGGAACGTCAAGACCTTAATGGGCGAAGTGAACCACATGTCAGACGAGCACAACAAGGGCGATATCGATGTGTTCCTTCCCTGCGACAAGTTCCCCGGCGATTTCCGCACCATGGCGCAGGGGGTCAATGAGATGGTGGCCGGACACATTTCGGTGAAGAAGAAAGCCATGGCCTGCGTTGCCGAATTCGCCAAGGGCAATTTCGATGCGCCGCTGGAGCGTTTTCCCGGCAAGAAAGCGTTCATCAACGAAAATGTCGAGGCCCTGCGGGCCAACGTGAAATCCTTCATTTCCGAGATGAACCGCATGTCGGACGAACACAACAAGGGCGACATCGACGTCCAGATACCCACCGGCAAATTCAACGGCGACTTCCTCACCATGGCCGAAGGCGTCAACCATATGGTGGGTGGGCACATCTCGGTGAAGAAAAAAGCCATGGCCTGCATAGCCGAATTCGGCCGCGGCAACTTCGATGCGCCGCTGGAGCGTTTTCCCGGCAAGAAAGCGTTCATCAATGACACCATCGAACAGGTTCGCGTGCATTTGAAGAACCTGATCGCCGACACGGACCAACTCATCGGGAGTGCAACCGAAGGCAAGCTTGATTTTCGAGCGGAAACTTCCCGGCACCGGGGCGATTTCGGAAAAATCGTGCAGGGCATCAACCGCACGCTCGACGCGGTCATAGAGCCGGTGAAAGAAGCGTCGGTGGTCCTTTCGAAGATCGCCGCGGGCGACCTCACCTCTCGCGTAGAGGGCCAATATCGCGGCGATCACGCGCGCATTAAGGACGATCTCAATAAGATGGCGGGAAATCTGCAAGAAAACTTCCGCATGCTCGGGCAGAACGCGCAGGCGCTGGCTTCCTCTTCCGAAGAACTCACGGCAGTGAGTCATCAAATGGCCGGAAACGCCGAAGAGACTGCGACTCAAGCGAATGTGGTCTCGGCAGCCAGTGAACAAGTGTCCCGGAACGTCGCCACGGTAGCTTCCGGTGGGGAACAGATGCAGAGTTCCATCCGCGAAATCGCCAAAAACGCCAATGAGGCCGCGCGCGTGGCCAAGAACGCAGTCCATTCCGCCACCGCGACGAACGTCACCGTCACCAAGCTGGGCGAATCCAGCACGGAGATCGGCAATGTCATCAAAGTAATCACTTCCATCGCGCAGCAGACGAATCTTCTGGCACTCAACGCTACCATCGAGGCGGCGCGAGCCGGAGAAGCCGGCAAGGGATTCGCCGTGGTGGCGAACGAAGTCAAGGAACTCGCCAAGCAGACAGCCAAGGCTACCGAAGAAATCAGCCAAAAGATCGAGGCGATCCAGGGCGACACCAAGGCAGCGGTGGGAGCCATTGGTGAAATTACCACGGTAATCAATCAAATCAACGACATCTCCAACGCGATCGCCTCGGCGGTGGAGGAACAGACGGTGACCACCAACGAAATCAACCGGAGCATGGCGGAAGCCGCCAAGGGCGTCGGGGATATCAGCAAAAACATCACCGGTGTGGCGGTCGCCGCTAAAGACACCACGCAAGGCGCCAACAACACCCAGAAGGCGGCTCAGGAACTGACCCAGATGGCCTCCCGCCTCCAGGGTTTGGTCTCGCGGTTCACGTTCTGAGGCGTCTCGATGCCAACTGCGATCGTAGTAGACGACTCGCGCGCTATTCGCATGATTCTGGGCCGAACACTGCGGGGACTGGGGTACGAGGTGCGCGAAGCTGGAAATGGTGCCGACGCCCTCGCTGCCCTGGGGGCCGGCCCCCGCCCAGACCTTGTCATGGCCGACTGGAATATGCCGGTCATGGATGGGTTGGAATTGCTGCGGAGAATTCGCGGGAGCGAGGAGTTCTCCGCTGTCCCGGTGATCATGGTGACGACCGAAGCCGAAATCGACCAGATGACCCTGGCGCTCGAGGCCGGCGCGACCGAATACATCATGAAGCCTTTCACGGCGGAGATCCTGGCGGACAAACTGCGCCTGGCGGGGGTGGTGGGGTAAGGCCATGCGGGTTCGTAACGCCCGACTAATTCGGCCGGGGCAGAAAATCCGCGTGCTGGTGGTGGATGATTCTGTGGTGATTCGCCGGCTGGTATGCCTCGCCCTGGAAGAGGATCCCGGCCTGGAAGTTGTCGGGGCCGCCGCCAACGGCCGCATCGCCCTCAACCGGATTCCGCAAGTAAATCCCGACGTGATCACCCTCGATATCGAGATGCCCGAGATGGACGGCCTGGAGATGCTGCGGGAACTGCGCCGGCAGGACCGGGCGACGCCCGTGGTCATGTTTAGCACGATGACAGAGCGTGGCGCCGCCGCAACCTTCGAGGCGCTATCGCTGGGCGCGGACGACTATGTTACGAAAGCCTCCAACGCGGGTTCGCTCGATGTTTCTCTGGCCAACCTCCGTCACGAACTGATCCCGAAGATCCGCCAGTTTTTCGAAATGGCGCGCCCGCCGGAGGTGCGGCCGCAACCGCCGGCGCGAGCCGTCGCGACCATAGCGACCAGCCCCGAGCGCCGCGCGGTCGCCATCGGTGTTTCCACCGGTGGACCGGCGGCTCTGGCGAAGATAATTCCGCAATTTCCGGCCGGCTTTCCGTTGCCCGTCTTTATCGTGCAACACATGCCGCCTTTGTTCACGCAACTCCTGGCCGAACGCCTGGACAGCCTGACGCCGCTCTCGGTCGGGGAAGGCGCAGATGGCGAGGCGCCGGCTCCCGGCCACATCTACGTCGCTCCTGGCGACTGGCATATGCGCCTCACGAAATCCGTTCAGGGGCCGGCGATCGCGCTCGATCAGGGACCGCCGCTCAACTCCTGCCGGCCGGCCGTGGACGCCCTGTTCAGCTCACTTGCCGAGGTCTATGGCTCCGCCGTCGTCGCCGCCGTGCTCACCGGAATGGGCCACGACGGCACGAGCGGCGCCCGGCAACTCTCGGCTCGCGGCGCCTGCATTCTCGCTCAGGATGAAGCCACCAGTGTCGTCTGGGGCATGCCCGGCGCGGTAGCCGGCGCTGGCTTGGCTGCCGAAATACTGCCGCTGGATGACGTCGTTCCGGCGATTTTGCGCGAGGTGATCCGCACGTGAGTCCACCGCAGGATCATGTCGCTTATCTTCAGCAACAGGTATATGCCGGCTCCGGCATCGTGCTCGATGCCGAGAAGCAGTACCTGCTGGAAGCCCGCCTGGCGCCGATCCTCCGCGAGCGGGGGTTGACCTCGCTTTTCGAGCTCTGCGAAGTGCTCCGTTCCACGCAATCGCCGGCGCTGCATAGCCAGGTAGTAGAAGCAATGACTACCAACGAGACGTATTTCTTCCGCGAGCCGGCCCACTACGATGCATTGCGCCGGACGATTATTCCCG
The DNA here is from genome assembly GCA_035509055.1 of Bryobacteraceae bacterium. GTDB lineage: Bacteria > Acidobacteriota > Terriglobia > Bryobacterales > Bryobacteraceae > PALSA-129. The sequence continues at coordinate 66,224 of DATJMA010000073.1, forward strand.
AGTTGCTTGAGCTGCGCGCCGGGACGCGCAAGCTGAGTTTCTGGTCGGCCGCGGCCTCCACGGGGCAGGAAGCTTACAGCCTGGCGATGGCGCTGCTCGAAGCGGAACTCGGCGGCTGGAGCATCGATATCCTGGGCACTGATCTTTCATCGCGAGTGCTGAAGCAGGCGGAATCGGGCCGCTATTCGCAACTGGAAGTGAATCGCGGGCTGCCCGCGGCGCTCCTGCTGAAGTACTTCCAGCGGGTTGGGCTCGAATGGGAGCTGAAGGAAGAAGTCCGCCGGATGGTCCGCTTCCAGCGGTTCGATCTGCGCTCGGGAATGCGATCGCTGGGGCCCTTCGACGTCGTCTTCTGCCGCAATGTGTTGATCTATTTCGACCTGCCCACGAAGAAGCGCATCCTGGAGCAAATTCACGGAAGCCTCTTCCGCGGAGGCCACTTGCTGGTTGGGACGACAGAAGCCGGGCTGCCGGCAGGCGATCGTTTCCGGCGGCAGACAATCGGGAATTCGGCGGTTTACGTTGCTTGTTGAGGGAAGCCGGCATGTCGGAAAACGTTAGACCGGTTCACAGCGAAGATCTGGAATCGGTTGTTGCATCGGTGTTCAGCACGATGATGGGGTTGGAAGTACACCCGTCGACGGAACAGTGTCCCGGATTGGCGGGCGTACTGACGTCCTCGGTGTACTTGACCGGCGAGTGGAACGGCGCGGTCGCAGTCCACGTCGCGCCGCCGCAGGCGTGTGCCTTCGCAGGACGCTTTCTGGGCATTCCCGCGGAAGAGGCGGTCACCAATGACGTACGCGACGTCATGGGCGAACTGGCAAATATGATCGCCGGCAATCTGAAGTGTACGCTGGCACCGGGAATTCGCGTGTCCATCCCCTCGGTAACCGATGGCGCGGAGTACTCGCTGCGCGTCTGCCACGCGCGCACACTCTGTCGCGTCTGCTTCCGCGGCGAGGGGGGCCCGTGCTGGGTTACCCTGCTCGAAGCGGAGGAAGCGACCTAAGCGCCCTTGGGAGGAATCATTCCCAGAAGCGCATTGATCACCACGGCGGCCATGCCGACGGGAATCGCAATTTTCCAGCCGATATTCATCAACTGGTCGTAGCGGAAGCGGGGAAACGTGCCGCGGAACCAGATCAAGGTGTAGATGATGACTGCGACCTTGAAAAGGAACCAGAACATTCCCGACACCGGTTCGTTGATTGCCGGAAAAACGAAAATCGCGGCGCAGAGGATGAGCAGGATCGCGCAGGCTGCGAGCACCTTCTGCTGCATGGGGTCGCGCAGTTTCTTGACCAGCGTGAGGGTCAGAATCCCCGAAGACACAAACAGCACCACGGGGAATCCGACATTCAACGCAAAATCGAGCCATTTCACGCTGGGGAATGGCCGCAGCCATCCGCCCCAGAAAAGCGTCACGGCCACCGAGGAAACCACGAAGATATTGGCGTACTCCGCGAGGAAGTAGAGGGCCCAACGGAAGCCGCTGTACTCGGTATGGAATCCCGCCACGAGTTCCGACTCCGCTTCCGGAAGATCGAACGGCGCGCGATTGGTCTCCGCGGTGGCGGCGATCAGGTACACCGCGAACGGCACGATCATGAAGCCGTAGTTCGAGAACACGAACCAGATGCCCCGCGTTTGCTGCGCCATAATAATGCCTTGCATGCTCAGCGTGCCGGCGGCCATGACGCCGGACAGCAGAGCGAACGCCAGCGCAACTTCATAACTCACGAGTTGCGCCGCGCTCCGCAGCGCGCCGAGGAGCGAATAATGGCTGTTGGACGCCCACCCGCCCAGAATGATCCCCAGGATTCCCATTGCCGAGACGGCGGAAATCACGAGGAGCCCCACGTTCACGTCCGCCACGAAGATCGTTTTCGCGAACGGCAGCACGGCGAAGGCCGTCAGTGCCGTAATGGTTGAAACGCATGGCGCAAACCAGAAGATCGCCCGGTCGGACTCCTGCGGGATGATGTCTTCCTTGAGCAAAAGCTTCAGAGCATCGGCGATCGGCTGGAGCAATCCGTGCGGGCCGACGCGCATCGGGCCCAGCCGGACCTGAAAGTCGGCCAGTACTTTGCGTTCCACCAGCACGATGTAGCCGGCCACCAGCGGAAAGAGCGCGATCACCACCGCCGTTACTACGATCGGCGTGAACAACCAATTTGACGTTATCGTGTGCCACATATCGTTGTTACCGCAGCAGCGAACTCTGCGCCAGTTTCAGGAACGGCTCGGGATAAACGCCGATCAAAAGCGTCATAACGCCGCTCACCGCCAGCGCCACGCGGATTCCGAAGCTCGTGGCCATGGGCTCTTTCTCTTTTACCTCGGCCACGAACATGCTCTTAACGATGCGGAAGTAGTAATAGACCGCCACCGCCGCGTAGAGCGTCGCGATCACCGCCAGCGTGTATTGATGGGCCTCAATCAGCGACCAGAAGATATAATACTTGCCGAGGAAGCCGGCCGTGGGCGGGATGCCCGCGAGCGAGATCAGGAAAATCAGCATCAGGACTGCGTATCCAGGGCTTTTCTTCATTAGCCCGGAGATGTCGTCCATTTCGTCGCCGATGATCTTCTGCCGCCGGAGCGCCACGAGCACGAGGAACGCGCCCAGGTTCATGAAGGTGTAGACCATCAGGTAAACTTCGACGCCGGTGATGCCCGTCTCATTGCCGGCCACCAGGCCGAGGAGCATGTAGCCGGCGTGGGAAATCGAGCTGTAGGCAAGCAGGCGCTTGATGTTCGATTGATTGATGGCAGCCAGATTGCCTACCGTCATAGTGACGACCGCGATCACCGCGAGAATCGGCGCCCACACTTCGCGCATCGCCGCGAACGGCGCGAGCGGACCATAGAAAAGGCGCAGCAGGAACGCGAAAGAAGCGGCTTTGGAAGCCACCGAAAGATAGGCCGTTACCGTGGTCGGCGCGCCCTCGTAGGCGTCCGGCGCCCACATATGGAAGGGAGCCGCGGCGACCTTGAAAAGCAGGCCCACCGAGGTGGTGATCAGCGCCAGGTAGACCACCGGATCCCACGCCGGCTTGCTGGCAATCGTGTCCACGATGGTCTTGAGATTCGTAGATCCGGCAATGCCGTAGAGCAGCGAGAAACCGTATGCCAGGAAGCCGCTCGAAAACGCGCCCAGAAGCAGGTACTTGAGCGCCGCTTCGTTGGACCGTTTTTCGGAGCGGAGGAATCCCACCATGACGTAGAAACTGAGGGCCATCAGTTCGAGGCCGACAAACAACGTCACCAGGTCGGCGCCCGTGGCCAGGAAGTACATCCCGCACTGCGCAAAGAGGATCAGGCTGTAATATTCGCCATGGTGCTCGCCGGCATTCTCGAGATACTTGTACGAGACGAGGGCGACGATCAGCGCGGCGATGAGGAAGAGCCAGTTAAAGAAGATGCTGAACTGATCCACCTGCACCGAGCCCTTGAACGCGTCGGTGAGTGGGCCATTGGCCATCACCCAGCCAGTCTGCCGATACAGTCCGTACCCCGTGAACCCCTCAGCCAGCACGACGAAAATCAGCAGCCACTTACGCTGGCGCGGATCGGGGAAAATCAGAAAATCGAACAGCAGGATGGCGCAGCCGAACAATGCCAGCATGAGCGCCGGAACGATGGAGAAATGATCGTTGGCCGTGTATAAAGATTCGATCATCGCGCGCCTCCCGCCTGCACCGCCACTTCGGTCCCCCGCTGAACCCCAAATCCAGCCAAGGCTGGCTGGGGGCGGCCGTTTTTGAAATAGTCCGGATGCACGCGCTCCACGATCTCGGTGACCGGTTGCCGCAGAACGTCGAAGAACGGCTTGGGATAGACGCCGATCCAGACGGCCCACGCGATCAGCGGGACGAACATCGCCACCTCGCGGAAATTCATGTCGGGGATGGTCAGATTCTTGCCGTTGGTCACCTGGCCGAGGATCGTCCGCTGGTAGAGCCACAGCAGATAGGCGGCGCCGAGAATCACCCCCGTTACCGCAAATGCCGCCCACACGCGATTGGCCTCGAACGCGCCCTGTAAAATCGTGAACTCGCCGACGAATCCGTTGAGCAGCGGCAGGCCCGCCGAACTCAGCATGGCGATCGCGAAAATGATGGCGAATTTCGGCATGACGTGACCCAGTCCGCCGTATTCGGCAATCTCGCGCGTATGGCGCCGCTCGTAAATCACGCCGATCACCATGAAGAGCATGCCGGTAGAGATGCCGTGATTCACCTGCTGGATCACGCTCCCGGCGATTCCGTTGGGATTCATGGCGAAAATCCCGAGCGTGCAGAAGCCCAGGTGGCTGACCGACGAATATGCCACGAGTTTCTTCCAGTCCTTCTGCATCAGGCAGACCAGCGCGCCGTAAATGATGCCGATAATCGAGAGAACCGCGAGGATCTGGACGATTTTCTGGTCGGCCGATGCTTGTGGCAGCAGCGGCAGCGAAAAGCGCAGGAATCCGTACGTGCCCATCTTCAGCAGTACCGCGGCCAGGATCACCGAACCGGCGGTCGGCGCCTCGACGTGCGCATCGGGCAGCCAGGTGTGGAACGGGAACATCGGCACCTTGATGGCGAACCCGATGAAGAACGCCCAGAAGACCCACTCCTGCGTGCCGAGACTCATGCCGGCGCTGGTCTTCATCAAATCCGCAATTTCGAACGAGTAGGCGCCGGTCTGCTGGAAATGCTGGAAGTACAAAGTCAGAATGCCCAGCAGCATCAGCACCGACCCGGCCAGCGTATACAGGAAGAACTTGATCGCGGCGTACAGTTTTCGCGGCCCGCCCCACACTCCGATGATGAAGTACATGGGCACCAGAACCAGTTCCCAGAATATGTAGAACAGGAAGAAATCGAGCGAGAGGAACACGCCGATCATGCCCGTCTGCAAGAGCAGGAACATAGCGTAATACTCGCGCACGCGGTCCTGGACGGCGCTCCAGGAGCAGAGCATGGCGATCACGCCCATGAAGGTGGTGAGCATCACCAGCAGAAGGCTGATGCCGTCGAGACCGAGGTGGTAGTGCGCGCCGAGCGCGGGGATCCAGTCGGCGCGCTCTTCGAACTGGAAGCCGGGAAGTCCCGTTTGGAAACGGTAGACCAGCGGAAGGGAAACCAGAAACCCGGCGAGAGCGGCCAGGTTAGCCCAGATACGGATCAGGTTCTTGTTGCCCGGAAGGAGCAGCAGAACCAGCAAGCCGGCCAGGGGCGTCAACAAGACGATACTGAGTAAGTGCTGGTCCATAAGTTACCGAATCACGTAATATCCGAACATGACCACTACGCCGACCACGACGAAGAAAGCATAAGTTTGCACGCGCCCGCTTTGCAGGATGCAGACCGGATAAGACATCATCTTGACGAAAAAGCCGGTGAAACGGACCAAGCCGTCCACCACCCATGTGTCCCACCACATCGAGACTTGCGAGGAAAACCGCGTGAACCATCCGGCGCCGTTTACCCCGCCATCCACCACCTTGCGATCGAACGCGCCCAGCACTTCGCCGCCGCCCTTGCAGAGGCCGTTGACGAAGAGGAAATCGTAGATCTCGTCGACGTACCACTTGTTGTAACAGAGGGCGTAGAGCGGCTTCACCGACTGCCCGATGGAATGGGGTATTTCCGGTTTGTGGTGATAGAAATATCGCGCGACCACGATCCCAATGATCGCGATTGCCACGGAAGCACCCATCAGAGCCCACTCCACCGACGCATCGTGCGCGCCTTCCTTGGCAGCTTCCACCGCCGCCGAAGCGAACGACGGCTCCAGCCAGTGCTCGAAGCCGCGCCAGGTCTCACCGAAAATGGTCCAAAGCTTGGGAACCCCCAGCCATCCGGCCAGGATGCTCCCCAGCGCGAGCAGCGAGAGCGGCACGGTCATCGTCGCCGGCGATTCGTGGATATGCGCCGCGACTTCCGGCTTTACGCGCGACTTGCCATAGAACGTCATGTTCATCATGCGGAACATATAGAAGGCGGTAAGTCCCGCGGTTACAAGGCCGATGATATAAAGAAATTTCGAGCCCAGCGGCGAGCTGTACGTCTGCCAGAGAATCTCGTCCTTGGAAAAGAAACCCGCAAGGCCGGGAATGCCGGCGATCGCCACCGAGCCGATCAACATCGTCCAGTGCGTGATGGGGATCTTATTTTTCAGATCGCCCATGTGGCGCATGTCCTGTTCGCCGCTCATGGCGTGGATGACCGACCCGGAGCACAGGAAGAGCAGGGCCTTGAAGAAGGCATGCGTGAAGAGGTGGAAAATTGCCACCCAGTAGGCGCCCACGCCCAGCGCCAGAAACATATACCCGAGCTGGCTCACGGTGGAATACGCCAGTACCCGCTTGATGTCGTTCTGCACGAGCGCGATGGTCGCCGCCAGAATCGCCGTGAACGCGCCGACAGTCGCCACCACGGTGGAAGTGCTGGGCGTCAACTGGAAAAGCGCCGCCGAGCGCGCCACCATGTACACACCGGCGGTGACCATTGTCGCCGCGTGGATGAGGGCAGACACCGGTGTGGGACCCTCCATGGCGTCGGGCAGCCACACGTAAAGCGGAATCTGCGCCGATTTGCCGGTGGCGCCGATGAACATCAGCAGCGCCATCGCGCTCAATACCCCAAACCCCGCGGTTTCCGCGGTGAATTGCCCACTCTGCAGCATGGCCCGCACGTCGACAAAGCGAACCGTGCCCAGCACCGACATCATCAGCAACATCCCGAGCACGAACCCCGCGTCGCCCACGCGATTGACGATGAATGCCTTCTTCCCGGCGTCGCCGGCCGATTTCTTGTGGAAGTAGAAGCCAATCAGCAGGTAGCTGCACAACCCCACGCCTTCCCAGCCGACGAACAAGAGAGCGTAGTTGTTCGCCAGCACCAGCATCAGCATGAAGAAGACGAACAGATTCAGGTAGCCGAAGAACCGGTAGTAGCCGTTGTCGTGGGCCATGTAGCCGATGGAATAGATGTGGATGAGGAATCCGACGCCGGTTACCACCAGGATCATTACGGCGCTCAGATGATCGAGCAGAAAGCCCCAATCGGCCATGAAGGTGCCCATCGTGCCATTCGCCAGGTGGAACGGCAATCCGGCAATCCAGGTGAACTGTCGCACCTCATATTCGTTCAGGTGCCGTGATGAAAGCTGCCAGACTGCGCCCAACGAAAAAATGAAGGACAGCAGCACCATCCCCGGGCAGATCAGATTGATGAGGAACTTCAGCGGCGAGTTCGTGTGGCCATGGGCGTGATCGTGACCCGCGTGATCGTGAACATGCTCATGGCCGTGCGCATGTTCGTGATGATG
>DATJMA010000074.1:0-125848 GCA_035509055.1 Bryobacteraceae bacterium
AAACCGAAATCGAAGTGGTTGCCGCCGAATCGGTGGTAGTGCCGGTCGATTCCGGTCAAGTCAGCCAAACGCTCAATCAGAGCATGGTCGAAAACATTTCGCTCAACGGCCGCGATGCCGCCGAGCTGGTCAAGATCATGCCGGGAGTCGCCATTTCCAACGGCGGTGGTGCTCTCAACCAGAGTGAATGGGGCCAGGGAGCCGTGCCGACACAGAGCAACAACGGCCCGATCGGCAAGTTCAACGTCCAGGGCAGCGGCGTCAACGGCGGTATGACGATGACGTCCGACGGTGCCAACCTGCTTGACCCGGGCAATCAGGGAACACAGACCGCCAACATCAATCAGAACCAGGTACAGGAAGTTTCGATTCTGACGAATGCCTACGGCGCTGAGTTCGCTAAAGGCCCGGTGACTTTCCAGGCCATTGGCAAGAGCGGCGGCGCGCAGTTCCACGGGCAGGCCTACTTCTACGCCCGCAACGGCGTGCTCAACAGCAACGGATGGTACAACAACTCTCAGAAAGTAGCCGCTCCGCCCAATAGTTTCTACTATCCCGGCGGTGATTTCGGCGGACCGGTGCTGATTCCCGGCACGCACTTCAACAAGAACCACGACAAGCTGTTCTTCTATGGCGCCTACGAATACATGAAGCAGCAGCCGGCCGGTAGCCTGACCCAGTACTTCGTCCCCACCGCGCAGATGGAGCAAGGCAACTTCACCCCGGCATACCTCGCGACCTTGGGGACGAACTTCGCCAACAATGAATACGAGGACAACTACGGCCTGAACGCGAACATTTATCCCAGCGGCCAGATTCCGGCGAGCGACATCAACCCGGGCACCCTGGCGATGATGAAGCTCATGCCGGCGCCGAACGTCAATCCCGTGACGAATCCAACCGGAGCGAACTACGAGTGGTTTAATGGACCGCCTGTGAACCGCTGGGAACTCCGCCTCCGCGGCGATTACAACATCAGCACCAACACCAAACTGTTCTTCTCGTGGAACCACCAGATCGAGCACGATCAGAACCCCATCAGCATCTGGTGGAACCTGAACGGCTCGCTACCCTATCCATCGAGTCAGAACGCCAACCAGGACTCCAACGTGTACAGCGCCAACCTGGTGCACGTGTTCAGCCCCACGCTGACCAACGAGTTCGTATTCGCGGATGCCAGCTTCCTGAATCCAATCATCCTGGGCCAACCCTCCAAGGTGGATCCCAGTACTCTTGGAATCAACATGACCGGCATCTTCCAGAACCCGTACACACCCATGATGCCGAACACCTACGGGTGGGGCGGCCAAGCCAACGGTATTGTCGGCTTCGGTACCTACCAGTACGGCGAACCGTTTACTCCCGGTGGCAAGAACTCTTTCGGCAAGCTGTCGCAGACCCCGCAGATCAGCGACAACGTGACCAAGATTCAAGGCGCTCACACCATCAAAGCCGGCGTTTATTGGGACTACGCCCGCAACTACCAAACCAGCGGCAACCTGAGCTCCGCGACCAACGGCTCGATCAATTTCGATCCCTGGGGCGCGTCGTCTATTACCGCCGGTAACTACCTGGCAGACTACCTCACGGCCCGGTCCGACGGCTTCAACCAGGACAACGCCGAAGCCGTGCAAGACATGAGGTACCACCAGATCTCGTTCTTCATCAACGACCAGTGGAAAGCCAGCCGCAGGCTGACCCTCACCGGCGGTTTGAGGTTCGAGCACATGGGCAACTGGGTCCCCAACGACAAGTACGGCGTAGCGGTTTGGGATCCCGCCACCTACAACAACACCTCGTCTGCTCCGGCCTGGACCGGTTTGGAATGGAATTCCATCGATTCCGCCATTCCCACTTCCGGTTTCCCCAGTAAGTCGTTGTTTGTGGAGCCGCGCTTCGGCTTCGCTTATGACATCTTCGGCAATGGCAAGACTGTGATCCGCGGCGGCGCCGGTTTGTTCCGGTTCCAGATTGCGTATAACAATGCCAGTGCTGGTTACAACGAGCCGCTCGGCCTCGAAGGCATCGGTGTCAATACCAACAACTGCTGCGTGGGCCTCACTAGCTTCAATCAATACAGCAACGCGACAGGCGTCCCTGGAATTGGCAGCGGACCTACACTCCTCACCATGGGCGATGCGAACACGCCGAACACCTGGACGTACAACCTCACCGTGTCGCAGCGCATACCCTGGCGTTCGGTTGCCGAATTCCAGTATGCGGGCAACCGGGGGCGCGATCTTCTGAGCTCCGGCGGTACCACCAATCCCGGCAGTGTGGACATCGTCCCGCTGGGCGCGTTCTTCGGCACCGACCCGATCACCGGCCAGAACCAGTACGCGCAGGGCATTCTCCCCAGCAACTTCAGTGGAGAGAATCTAGGCCTCGACTGGAACCCATACCACAACTACACGTCCATCGGTCTCGTCGGCCACCTCAGCTACTCCAACTACAACGCGTTCATCGCTACCTGGCAGAAGCAGGCCGGGCGCCTCACGTTCACGACGAACTACACGTTCTCCAAGAACCTGGGCTGCCGCGACGGTCAGAGCAGCAACAACGGTAGCGACGGCGCTTCCGTCTGGCCGTATACCTGCGCCCAGAACTACGGCGTGTTGGATTACGACCGCACCCACATCTTCAACGCGGCTTACGTCGTCAATATCCCCAACGCCGTGAAAGGCAAGAGCGCTGGAGATAAATTCCTGGGCGGCCTGACCAACGGCTGGGTCCTTTCGGGAATCACGCAGTGGCAGAGCGGTCCGCCGCTCCAGCCCAACACCAACGGAGCGTTCAATATCGCGTTGCCGTCCAGCATGCAGCCGACGGACTACCTGGGCACCAACTCGGTATCCGTCACCGAGCCATTGCTGGTCTGCGACCCGCGCAAGAACCTTGGCTCCAACCAGTATTTCAATCCGGCCTGTTTCGTGCCTCCCACGGGCGGCAAGGACGGAGATTTGATCTGGCCGTACATCAAGGGGCCGGCGTTCTTCAATAGCGACCTCGCGATCTACAAGGACTTTGTCTTTAAAGAAAAAGACAAGGTTGAATTCCGTTTCTCGGCGTTCAACTTCCTGAACCACGCGCTGTGGCAGTTCAACCAGGGCGGCGCTTCGGATCTGACCCTCAATTTCAGCACTTCGAACGCCAGCAACTGCGGCAACTCACCGGCGCCGTGCGGCTTGAGCCCGACCAATCTCAATACCACCCTCACCGGTTCCCCGTTGTACAAGAACGAGGTGCCGCGCGTGCTTGAGTTCGCACTGAAATTCATGTTCTAAGCTTCGTCCGCGAAGCTTGGAATTTCCATCAATCAACCAAGGGGGCGGCTCCGGCCGCCCCTTTTCTTATAGTGCGGCGGGCGATGTGCCCACTGCCGTGCGCCGTGAATCCCTCCGTCAGTGGCACTCCGTAATTTGGCTCGCGCAGCGCCCTTCTCCCCACCGATTTGCGATACCGTAAGGAGAGTATGTGGGGCCGATCATTCGGGTGGAGCGGGTTCGCATTGCTCGCGCTTCTCGCCATGCCTTATCTGCGCGCGCAAACACCTTCGAGAGAGCAGTTCGACGACCTGTCGCGCCGCGCGCAAGCCGCGCTGGGCGCCCATCCCGACGAAGCGATCCAGTTATACAAGCAGGCGCTGGCCATTCGTCCCGATTGGGCGGAAGGCTGGCTCTACATGGGCGGCGCGTTTTACCAACTGCAACGCTATGCGGAAGCCGTTGACGCACTCCACAAAGGACTCGACCTCGCTCCGGTCTTCGCCAACGGGTGGGCGCTTCTCGGTCTCAGCGAATCCCAATTGGAAGACGAGGAGCAAGCCCTGGCGGACATTCGGAAGGGCGAGCAAATGGGGCTGGCCAACAACATCCAGTTTGAAACCGCCGTGCGCGTGCGCGCCGCCCAGCTTCTGATCCGGTCGTCGGCTTTCGATGAGGCGCTCGCACAACTACAGCCGCTTACCAGGCACCCCAGCGTACCACCCGTAGTGGAGGAGGAAATGGGGCTTTGCGCGCTCGCCAGCCCGGACGATCTAGGCCAGCTTTCGGCGCCGCGCCGTGCGGTGGTAGACCTGGCGGGCCATGCCGCCTGGTCGTTCGCCACGCAACGATTGGACGCGGCCACCGCCGCCTACAAACAGTTGGTCGCGCAATATCCCAAGGAGCCGGGGGTACACTATGCCTACGGCCTTTTCCTCATGGAAACCGACACGCGGGCGGCGCTGGCCGAATTCCAGCAGGAGGTGCAGAACAATCCCACGCATTGGCCGGCGATGCTGGTGTTGGCGTCCCTTCAAATCCGCCAGGGGGCACCCGAAAAGGCGATGGAGACCGTACGCAAAGGCATGAAGGACGTGCCCACTCGATACCGCTGGCTCTGCCATATGAACCTGGGCCGTGCCGATCTCGATTCCGATAACGCCACCGCCGCCGTTACCGAACTGGAAGCCGCCCTGCGGCAGATGCCCTCCAATCCCAGCGTGCACTATTACCTCGCCGAAGCCTACCGCAATGCCGGCCGGAAGGCCGACGCCGACAAAGAGAAGACGGAATTCGAGAGGCTGAAAGCCCAGCACGATCCCCTCGGCGTGCCGGCCTTGCACTCGTTCGGCGTCACCGAGAAGTGAGCCCGTTACCAGCAGGATATACTGGGGAATCCTCATGCGTCCGCTGATCTTCGTCGGCATTTCTTGTTTGGCCGTGGGAAGCTTGGCCGTGGGTCCCATCACCTTCGAAGAGATCTCGAGCAAAGCCGGTGTCCACTTCATCCTCGACAGTTCGCCGACTCCCTTGCGTCATCAGCCCGAGGTGATGCCCGGCGGCGTCGCGCTCTTCGACTATGACGGGGACGGATACCTGGATCTCTATTTCGTGAATGCCGCGGACATGCCCTCGCTGGCAAAGACCGGCCCGCAGTTCAGCAACCGCCTCTACCATAACAACGGGAATCTGACGTTTACCGATGTGACTGAAAAAGCGGGTCTCGCCGGCGCCGGATACGGCATGGGTGTGGCCGTGGGGGACTACGACAACGACGGGCGCCCCGATCTGTTTGTAACCGCCGTCAACGGCAATCAGTTGTTCCACAACAACGGGGACGGAACGTTTACCGATGTCACCGCCAAAGCCGGCGTCGCGGGCGGGATGTACGACGGGCAAAAAATGTGGTCGATTGCCGCGGCGTGGGTGGATTACAATAACGACGGTCTCCTCGACCTGTTCGTCTCCAATTACTGCCGCTGGGATCCCGGCACCGAGCAGGCATGCTTCGCCAACGGCCGGAACGGCATTCGCATTACCTGCAACCCCCGGTTCTACGGTCCGCTCCCCAATACGCTTTACCGCAATAACGGCGACGGCACCTTCACCGATGTTTCCGCCGAAACCGGGATTGCCGATCGTCTTGGGCGCGGCATGGGCGTCGCGGTTGCCGATTATGACGGCGACGGCTACCCCGACATCTTCGTGGCCAACGATAAAGCCGCCAATCAGCTGTTCCACAACCAGCACGGAGAACGCTTCGAAGAAATCGCGCTCGATGCCGGCGTGGCGATGTCGGAGGATGGCAACGTGATGTCGGGGATGGGCGTCGATTTCCGCGACGTGCTCAACAACGGCCGCCCCGATATTTGGATGACGGCGGTTGAGAAAGAGACTTTTCCCCTGTACGTGAATTTGGGGAACGGCCAATTCGCCGTCAAGACGAACGCCGCCGGGCTCGCCATGGATACCTTCGAAATGTCCGGCTGGGGAGACGGCATCGCCGATTTCGACAACGATGGCTGGAAGGACCTTTTCGTGGCGCGCGCTCACACCGACGAGAACGTGCACGAGTTCTCTCCTCGCTTCTTCGCGGAACCTGCCAGCATCTTCCGCAACATCGGCAAGGGGAAGTTCGAAAACGCCAGCCGCACCGCGGGTCCCGATTTTCAGGTCCCGGCCGGAAACCGCGGTGTGGCTTTCGGAGATCTGGACAATGATGGCCGCATCGACACGGTGATCAGCGTGTTGAATGGGCCGGCCCGAATCTTCCACAACACCTCGCAAAATCGCAACCACTGGCTTCTGCTGAAGCTCAGAGGGACGAAAAGCAACCGCATGGGAATCGGCGCCAAAGTCCGGGTGACTACCGCCGACGGCATGGTGCAGTACAACCACGTCACGACCAGCGTGGGGTATGCTTCATCGAGCGATTCGCGCGTGCACTTCGGCCTGGGGCCGAATGCCGCCGTCAAGGAACTCCAAATCCTCTGGCCGAGTGGCACCCGGCAGGTGCTGCACGATCTCGCGGCAGACCGCATCATCGAGGTCACCGAATCGGGCGACACCAGCCTGCCTCATCGATAAAAGGCACCGCCGGTTGTGAGCCTTCCGGTCACGAGACCGGTTTTGCCGATTTTCGTGTTGCAGACATTGGAGTTAACCACTCACGCCGATCCCGGTGACCGGTTTTCGGCTAGCGCTGGAGGCTTTGCTCGTAGCCCGCCAGCCGGGCTCGTAAGGTGCGGACCAATTCGTCGTCCTTGTTGGGCGCCAGGTTCACTGCCTGACGCTCGGCACGGATCGCGTCGTTCGCCCGGCCCATTCTGTTGTAAATCGCGCCCAGCGAATCGTAGGGCTGCCAGTCGCGGCCGCCGCCGGTTTGGATGGATTTTTGCAGTTGCGCCACGGCATCGGGAAGGCGTCCGGCTTGCGCCAGCGCCGATGCGTACTTGTAGCGCACCGCCGCCGATTCGGGTTTCAAGTCCACGGCTTTTTGGAGGTGTTCCAGCCCCTCGGCGGTCTTACCGCTCTGCGCCAGAATCGCGCCCAGATCGGCCTGCACGCCGGCGTTCCAAGGGTCCAGCGCAATCGACTTCCGGTAATACGGGATGGCTTCCTCCGGCTTGCCTTGCTGGAGCAGAGCCAGAGCGAAATCGGCAGATGCCAGCGGGTCGTCCGGGCTGAGATCGCAAGCCAGGCGGGACTCCTTCAGCGCCTCGCTCACCTGCCCGGTCTGGCGCAACGCGTACGCCAGATTGCGGTGCGCGCGGCCATCTTTTGGATTCTTTTCCAAAGCATCGCGCCAAACCGGGATGGCCTCGGCAAACTGATTCTTGGTCATCATTTCGATGGCCGTGTTTTCCATCTTGTAGTACTGGTTCGCCACCGGATTGATTCTCTCCAGGCCTCCCTTGGGGATATTGGCGAATTCCGGCAGGTTCACCGCCCGGTTCGCCGCCGTGGTGTTGTCTACCAGGATTGCCGGCGTGTCGTTGCCGTTGGCATCGATGTGGGTCAGGTACAACTGAGTGTATGGCGACCGGGCTTTCGAAGAGAAAGCCAGCCAGCGGCCGTTCGGCGAAAACGTGTGCCAGGAATTCATGATGGGCGTGTTGCACTTCATCAAGCGGGCTTCCCCGCCATCCAAGGGGACGATGTAGAGCTTGCCATCCGGCCGCATCACCATGCCATTGCGCGCCTGGACGAACACCACCCAGCGGCCGTCGGGGGAAATCTTGGGAAAGCTGTTGCTCATCCCGTTGGCGGAAGCGCCGCGGATCGGCTCCGCCTGCCCGCCTTTGCCGCCGTTGAAGGGAATGCGGTAAAGGTCGTATTGCACCTGGGTTTCGTTGGGGTCGTTGGCGTAATTCGCCAGCGGAATTCCCGGCGGATAGGGATTCTGCGCTTTAGCCCGCATGAAAACGATGTACTTTCCGTCGCGGCTCCAGACCCCGCCCGCCTGCACGTACCGCGGGTCGTCAGCGCCCGGGAGGCGCTCCAGGCGATTGGTCTGCCGGTCGTACCAGGCGAGCGTGCCACGCGTGGGATAGAACACCTGGAGAAAGCGGTAATCGAGGAAATTGGCGACGTAGTATTTGTCTTCCAACGTTCGCCCGGTCATGCGCTTAACGGCATCGGCATCGTCGATCGTCGACAGCACATAACGTCCGTCCGGCGAAATCCGCGACATGAATGCGGCCCGCAGCCGCGGAATGTCGGGATCTCGTACTGTCGGCCACTGGATTACGTCCTGCATGCGGATCTCGGTTTCCTTGGCCACCGGAATCAGGGCGTACAAACCGTGATCGTTCTGCGGACCGTCCACATCCAGGCCCATGGTCTTGCCGTCGGCGGAAAACGAATGGCAGTTGGCGCAGGTGGAGATTTTCTCCATCACCACCTTGCTTTGGGGCTCGTCGATATAGCGCAGACGCCATTTGATCAGCCCGATTGCCGCGGGCGCCAGCGGTGAGATGACGCCCTTTTTCCCTTCGCTGGGCATAAGCGGCACATCGCGATAAAACACCGGGGCGCCGACCGGGTCGGCCGAGGTCGCAATCCTGACGTTTCCGCGCGACAGAGCCTCTTTCCCGTCCTCGCTTTTGAAACCGGTGATCGTGATGTGTGCCGGCGCGCCGACGGAATGCTGCTTGATGGCAGACCATGTCGCCGCATCCGGTATCCAGGTGTGCGCGGCCGCCTGTTGCGGCGTCAGTTTCGGAGGTTGGTTGGTCGGACCCATGGCTTCCGGATCGATTTCCCCGATATGCATCGGTTCGCCGGCGGATTTGGCATGAATGGCGGGAGTGCCATCCGGGAACGTAACGTCGATAGTCCACGACGCGGCGTTGGACGCGGCGTCGCGCCAGAGAAACGTGGGGGGCGTAATCTCCGGCGGAAAAACCGAGCCTTCAGCCGGGTAATCGATGGTGATGGCTGCCGGATGGGCCGCCGATTCCTGGGGCGCTGCCCCTCTGAGGAAGAGGAATGAACCCGCGCCAATTCCAGCCAGCAAAACACAGACAGCGGAAACTCGGGCGGGCCTCCGGGTAGAAGCCAACAAATCCACCATTGCAGTTTAAACCCTCGTTTTGGCTATTATATCGCCGAGCGGGCCTTGCTGAGCGGCCAGCGCCCCCGTAAAATCTCTTATTTTGAAGCACTCCGCCGCATGGGCGCCTGGCTGCCCATCCGATCCCGGCTGCCGCACGGCGCGGAATGCCCGGTTTACTTTCCGAACTTAATCTGAGAATCGGCCTGCCACTTACGGTAGCCGCGAAAAACCTTTTCGTTGCGCACGAAAGTCTTGGCCTGCCGCAGTTGCAGAACCGAACGCAGCGGCAGCAGATAGTCCTTTTCGCCGATCTTTACCATGCCGTAATCGAGAGACATGGAAGGCGATTGTAGTCCGAAATCCTTCGTCAGGCCGGTACCCTCGATGGTGAGCCGGCGCACCATGCCGGAGTCTTCATCGATGAAGACGCGCCCGGTGTACCCGGCCGTTTCGACCGTGTTGCCGGACCTGAGAACAAAATTGGACTTGGCGCGCGGCACCTCGAACTCGAACACTTGGCAGAGCACCCCCAGAGTCATCGACCGGCCGGCCCAGTGGTATTTGGCGTCGAGCGCCGGGTCGAACAAGCCGCTCAGCATGGAACCGAACTCATAGCGCGACATCACGCCCTTTTGTTCGCTCGGGGCGACGTTGACCTTCTCGCCATTAGCTTCCAGTCTCTGGTATCGCTCTTTGCCGTCCTCAAAGACCAACTCATCGAGGTACGAGTCGCTCTCCGCAAGCTGGTCCGGCAACTTGGCGGGGGCGGTAAAGCGATGCGTCTCCTGGATGCAGACGAAGTTCGGAAGCTGCGCCAGATATCCCATCGCGTTTTTAGCGGCAGAGTCCCAGAGCGCCTTCTGGTCGACATCGCGCATTTTGACGCCGCTGGTATCGACGTTGTCCGGTTCGATTTCCGGCAGGACGATGGTATCGGAATCGTCGGTTGCGTCCGGCCCTGTCGCGGCCGATCCCGGCGCCATGCCGCTGCCGATCACTTTGAACGCTACCAGGCGCTTGATGGTCTTCTCTCCCTGATGAATGGAAATCACCGCCTGGTAATCGCCGGCCGGGAGTCTGGCGCCCTTCATGTTCACCAGGTACGGAAGCTCCTTCGCCTGGGCGCCGGCTGGCGCGTTGGAACCTTTGGACCCGCTACTCGAGGGCGCGCCTTTGAAGGGCAGCGGCATTCGGCCCATCACTTTTCCCAGATTGTCCTGCACTTCCATGCTCATGTTGAGCGGCGGTCCTTGGGGTTGGGGATAGAGCCGCAGGTAGATCTGCATGTCCACCGGTTTCGACGCGGAATAAACCGGGTCCAGTACCGGCGACAACGGCTCGCTATTGTAGCTCAGCATCTGGTCGGCTTCGACGGCATCCGCCAATCCGCGGAACGGACGCACCACCAACGCATCGCTGGCCATCAACCCCGGCGCGTTTCGCCCCATGCGCGCTGTCTCCTGTACCGTTCCGATGGTATGTCCCACGAGGTCTTCGACCTTGGCCTCCAGGGTGAACGGCCCTTCTCCCACGAGCGTCACCGCGCGCATGAAGTATATGCTGCCCTGGCGCCGCGCGTCCATCCTGCCGATCATGCCGTGGAGATCGACATCCTTTCGTCCGTTCCAGACAGCCACGCCTTTGGCGTCCCGCATGGCGGCGGTGATGCGTGCGTGCACCTGATAAGTTCCCGCCTTGTCATCGCGATCGAAACGGAAGCCGGTAAGCGGGGTTTCCACGGTGATCATGCCCTGGAGCGGGGCATGTGGATCGTTGGGCCAGGAAGACGGTTCCGAGGAATCTCCGCCGCTGATGACCGTGAAGTCGCGGGCATCGACGATGGTGATGGTTTCGCCGAAGCCTGACTCCTTGTCCGCGACGTTTTCCGAAGTCGCCGCCGGATCCGGAATGCGCATCAGCCGGATGTGTACGGGAATCGCGAAGGGAATCTTAAATCCTGTCGAGGAAGCTTCTTCAGCCGGTTTGGGCGCGGGCTCCTGGGATGGCGGCGGTGCGGCCGGCGCCGGCGCACCCGTCGCGGCCGGAGGAGGTACGCTCGCCACCTGCGCCTCCAAATCCTTCGGCTGATGGATCCATGCACCGCCGGTTTTCTCCACCAATCCATGCAGCGCGACCGCGGGAACGCGCCTGGCGTCCTCGGCGACATCCAGTACCAGGACCCGGACTCCGTGCGACCGGCAAATCTCGCCCAGATTCTCCAGCCGGCGCTCGCCATCGTCCGAGAAGGACGGCGTGTTCAGGACCGCGACCACCACTCGCAAGCCCGGGCGCACGGACACCGCCTGCGCCGCGGCATCCAGGGCCATCAGAAATGAAGGCGGATCGGCTTCGCGCGCCGCCTGCGCGGCGTCCAAAAACGCCTGTTCCAACTGCTTGGAGTCCATCGAGGCATCGATTTGCTGCACGCCGGCACTGCCGGGCCGCCGCAGTTCCACCGCCCCTCCCTCGGTCTGCACCCAATGGCGCGCGGCAGAGGCGGCACCGTGCGCCGCTTGCCGTATCGTATCGGGTGAAGCGGGACCGAATACGAACGACAGGACGCCTTTCTCGGCATGAAGGGCCGAGACCGAGAGGACAGCCCACAACCAGACCGTTCTCCCGGCGTGACTCGTTATGCGCATTCGCCTTATTATCCGCTCTTGAACCGCATTCTCAAAGGGCCGTACTGCCTAAAGAATACATTTTTATTTGTGAGTCGACTGGCGGTAAGCGGCCGGCAGGAGTTCGCTGCAACCTTGCTCGCCACCGCGCGCCAGCGGGCGCCGGCTCTGTATTCTGTGATTATGCAAAGACTGCTCCTATCCTGCATTCTGGCCGGCCTCTTGCTGGCGGCCCAGCAAACCCACCGCGACGAGGTGCGATCTTTGGGCGCCGCCGAAGATGCCCGGGCAAACAGCCCTAATGTCCCGGACGCCGAGGCCATCAACGGCCATTTCGACCGGATCGCGATCGTGCGACTCAAATACCAGACCGATCTTCTCGCCGGGCTCGAAAAAATCGTCCAACAACAGCACATCCGCAACGCCGTGATCCTCAGCGCCATCGGCTCGGTGCGCAATTACCAGGTGCACGCCGTCTCCAACCGCACTTTCCCTTCGCGCGATACCTTCACGCAGGATCCCTCCGCGCCGGCGGACGTCATCGGCATGAGCGGCTATGTAATCGATGGCCGGATTCACGCGCACATCTCGATGGCCACTCCCGAAAAGGCTTTCGGCGGCCATCTGGAGCCGGGAACCAACGTCTTCACCTTCGTCGCCGTCACGATCGGCGTCCTCGCCGATCCCATCGACATCCGCCGCATCGACGACAAGACTTATCGATGAGCCGAGCGTGTACCTCTCCGAAAACGGTAAAATAGATAGGTTTCATTAAAATGCGTAACGTTATCATCCTGGGATCCCAGTGGGGAGACGAGGGCAAGGGGAAGATTGTCGATCTCTTCTCCGATCAATTCGACATCGTCGCGCGCTATCAGGGCGGCCACAATGCCGGCCATACGGTTTTCATTGGCGAACAAAAGTATGTCCTCAAGCTGATTCCCAGCGGAATCCTGCGCCCCGGAAAGCAAGCCGTCATCGGCAACGGGCTGGTCATCGATCCGGAGGCCCTGCTCGCCGAAATCGATGCGTTGGAATCGGCCGGCGTGCCGGTAACCCGCCATCTTTTTATCAGCAATCGCGCCCATGTGCTGTTCCCGGCACACCGCCTGATGGAGAAGCTCTCGGAAGCGCGGCCCGGCCGGGTATCCATCGGGACCACTTCGCGCGGCATCGGACCGTGCTACGAAGACAAGATCGCCCGCCGCGGCATCCGCATCGCCGACCTGCTCGACCGCGAATTCTTCCGCGCGCAATACGATTTCGTGATGGAAGAGAAAGTCGCCATTGCCAAGACCTTCGGCATCTATACCGAGATCGATCTCGCCGAAATCCGCGAGCGCTACGAGTGCTTCGCGGAACGGATTCGCCCCATGGTGCGCGATACCGCCTGGTTCCTGAACCAGGCGATCGGCGATGGCAAAACCGTCCTATTCGAGGGCGCGCAGGGCACCATGCTCGATATCGATCACGGCACGTACCCGTTTGTCACGTCGTCCAATGCCAGCGCCGGCGGGGCCTGTACCGGCACCGGGGTAGCGCCCACGCGTATTTCCGGCGTGATCGGAGTCTCCAAGGCATACATCACGCGCGTCGGCGGGGGACCGTTCCCAACCGAGGCGCTGGACGAAAAAGGCGATCAGATTCGCGCCCGGGGAAAAGAATTCGGCGCGGTGACCGGGCGCCCGCGCCGCTGCGGATGGTTCGACGCGCCGTTGCTCCGCTACACGGCCGCCATCAACGGCTTTGACAGCATCGTTGTGACCAAGCTCGACGTCTTGGACGAATTCGACTCTATTCCGGTGTGCGTAGGCTACCGGAATGCGGCCGGAGATGTGCTCGACATGCCGCCAACCGTGGCGGAAATCGCCGGCGTTCAGCCGGTTTACGAATGGCAGCCGGGCTGGCAAACGTCCACCTTCGGGATCTCGTCGTACAATCAATTGCCGGTGAAGGCCAAAGAATACCTGGCGTTTCTCGAGCAGCATACCGGCGTCGAGGTTGGCTGCATCTCGACCGGGCCGGAGAGAAATCAGACCATCGTCCGGGCGGGTTCGCGCCTGGAGCGGCTCATCGGCTGATGGCCGCCGCAACCGCCGGCGGGAGCCGGGCGTCCAACCAGATAGTGCCGCCGAAAGATCCATGTCCTCGCGTCTCGAAGCAGTGCCCTTGCTCTCGGGATTGCCGTTACGAAGATTCTCACGCGGTCAGGTACCTGGTGGGCAGCCTGGTGCTGGTACTTTGCCTGCCTTCCCTCCTGGCCGCCCAAAATGCCGCCGAAATTGTCCGGCGCGCGTTGGCGGAGGATACCGCATCGGAAGCCATCGCGCGCAATTACACGTACCTGGAAAAGCAGGAACTGCGCACGCGCGACGGCAACACCATGAAAGTGCGCGACAGCAACACTTACGATGTGACGCTGCTCGAAGGTTCGCCCTACCGGCGGCTGATCTCGCACAACGGCCGGCCGTTGAGTGCGGCGGACGAGCGCAAGGAACAGGAGAAACTGCGCCAGAGCATCGAGGGCCGCAAGCACGAGACCGAGGCGCAGCGGCAGCAGCGCATCGCCGACTGGCATCGCAAGGAAGAAAAACAGCACGAGCCTCTGCACGAGATCCCAGAGGCGTTCAATCTGCGTTTCGATCCCGACGAGACCATCGAAGGCCACCCGGTGTACGTGATCGAAGGCACGCCCAAGCCGGGGTACAAGCCGAAGACCAAAACCGCGTTCTTCCTGCCGAAGGTGAAAGGCCGTTTCTGGATTACCAAAGATGGGTTTCAGGCGGTCAAAATCGAATTCGTGACGCTGGACACCATCTCGTGGGGTGGAATTGTCGCCCGTGTGTCCAAAGGAACGAGGGTGACGGTGGAATTGACGCGCGTAAACAATGAAGTCTGGCTGCCGAAGCGCATTCTGGTGGCGGGATCGGCGCGCGTTCTGCTGGTGAAAGGCTACACCGGCGAGCTGGATTTGAGTTACAGCGGGTTCAAGAAGTTCACCGTGGAGTCGCGGGTGGTGTCGATGGCGCAGTGAGAATTTTCCACAGCTTGACCAATGCTCAAACGCAGTCCGCGTGATTCAGCTGATTCAGCCTTTCGATTGGACTTGGCAAGGCACAGGCACTACCCTGAACGAATGGGTATATCCCCACCGCCCCAACGGGTTGGTCCGGCGCTGCCACCCGCGGACGAAATGACCTCAGACCAGTTTGCCGCGTACATGGACGCCCAGGAATAACGCTCAGGACCGAACCCGAGCCCAGTTCCGGGTCCGCTCTACCGCCCGAAGTGCGCCGCCAGTGCCAGGAAGAAAATCGTCCCCACGGCGATCACCGCTCCGTGGGGCAAGCCCAGCGCTTTGGGACTTCGCACGTCCAGCTCTTCCTTCCCCATGTATGCCGGACGCCCGCTCTTCAACTCGCTCAGGATGAAGCTCAGGTTCCACAGGGTCTTTCTCACCCTGCCTTTCGCCGTTACCAGAATCAGCGCCATCGCGCCTCCGATAATCGCCGTAATCAAGAAGGTCCCGAACCAGTCGCGCCACCCCACGATCGCGCCCACGGCCGCCATCAGCTTCACGTCACCCGCGCCCATCGCCCGCAGCGCGTAGAGCAGAAAGTACACTCCGAACCCCACGCCGAGTCCCTGTAGCGAAAGCCGCACCCCCGGCCATCCCTGGTACAGGAACGCATTCAGCGCCAGGCCGAGCAGAACTCCGCTCATCGAAAGCCAGTTCGGAATGCGCCGGTACCGGACGTCGTAAACCGCCGCGCCGAGCACCACAATCACCAGCAACACTTCCGCCGCCGGTGAGGGAAGAGAGAACATGTCCCTTCGAGTATGGAAAACCGAATGTCCCGAGTACAGCTATTTTTGGTTAGCGCTGCTTGTCATCCCGCGGGTAGCCGCCAGTTGTATCCCTTCGCCGTAGCGCGCCTCCCCCGGAATGGTCACCGGCAGGTGGCCACGAATCGCGATCTCGCCCCATAGCGCCTTCACGGCCGCCGTCTCCGACGGCGCCACCGTGCTGAAAGTTGCCAGGTACGCTGTCACTTTCGGGTAGGCGCGCAACAGGTACGGATTGCCCAGCGCTACCAGCGCCACCGGCTTTCCCGCCGCTTCCAGGCTCTCGATCGCCCGCGACAGTTCGCTCGACATCCCCACCGTTCCCGCACCCGCATTCACCGGCGCGAAGGCTGCCACTACGTACTGCGCGCACGCCGCCAGTTTCGCCATCGCATCGTCCACCTGTCCGCCTGTCATCATGCCATCGAGCGCCGTTATGGGAGCTTTCAGCGACCGTTTTCGCACCTCGTGCGCGAATGTCACCCCGTCGGTCGAATAGCGGCTCTCCGTCATGGTGACAAAACACGCTGTGCCGGGCGCGGCCAGCGGCACCATGTTCCCGCCGTTGCGCACCAGGGTGACCGCGCGCTCCGCAATCTCCTCCGCCTTCTCATTCGCCGCCGGGTCGTCGATCACGTCTCCGATCGCCTCCACATCCACGGCCCGCCGCCGGTCGAGCCCGACCCGTTCCTTCGCCGCCAGCACCTTCTCCACGCTCGCCCGAATCCGCTGCCGCGAAAGCTGCCCGCTGCCCACCGCCGCCACAACCGCGCGAATGGCCGCATCCGCATCGGCCGGCATCAACAGCGCGTCCGCTCCGGCTTCCAGGGCGCGCACCGCGGCCTCGCCCGCGCCAAATCCATTCACGATCGCGCCCATTCCCAACGCGTCGGTAATCACCAGGCCCTTGAACCCGAGCTCATCGCGTAACAGACCGGTGAGAATCGCCGGCGAAAGCGTCGCGGGCACGTCTGGGGGCGCCAGCGCCGGCACCGCCACGTGCGCCGTCATGATGGAGTCCACACCAGCTTGAATCGCCGCGCGGAACGGAACCAGCTCCAGCGCCTCCAGCCGCTCACGGCCGGCCGTCACCTGCGCCAGGCTCAGGTGCGTGTCCACCGCCGTATCGCCGTGTCCGGGAAAATGCTTCGCCGTCGTCAGCACGTAGTTGCGCTTATCGGAGTGGGCGCCTTCGATGAATGCCTTCACGTGCTCCGCCACTTGCTGCGGATTTTCGCCGAAGGAGCGAATGTTGATGATGGGATTATCGGGATTGTTGTTGACGTCGGCCACCGGCGCGTACAGCCATTGGATTCCCATCGCCCGTGCTTCCCGTGCCGCCACTTCGCCTTCAAAGCGCGTCAGCCCGGCGTCTCCCGCGGCGCCGAATGCCATCGCCGGCGGGAATGGCGTCGTCCCCGATATGCGCATGGACGCCCCGCGCTCGAAATCCGCGCCCACCATTAAGGGCACCCGCGCCGTCCGCTGCATGCGATTCAGGAACGCCGCCAGCGCGTACGGCTCCGCCTTCTGCACCCCGCGCGCCGTCACCGCGTTCGTCAGAATCAGGCCGCCGACGTGGGTATCGCGGATCAGCCGCACAAACTTCTGATAATCCCGCGATCGTGTATTGGGGGAGCCGCCATGAAACTCAATGAAGACCAGTTGCGCCACCTCGTCGCGCAGCGTCATGGTCTTCATCCACCGGCGCACGGTCGACGACGCCTTCGGCGGCGACACCTTCGCGACGCTAGCGGCCCACACTCCGCAGGCCGCCGCCAAAACCGCAAGCCATCTCAGCCCCCGCACCCTAACAGTGTGCCAGAACCCGAAGCAGTTTTTCTTTGCGGCTTTGTGTGCGCCTCGCGGTGGGAAGCCGGCGACCTTCTCAGAAGACCTTGATCAGAGTCCCCACCGTCACATGCGGAAAACTCATCCCTTTGAAATTCAGCAGCGCGGTTTGCGAATATTGCAACTGCAGGAATTGGCTCCCCGACGCATCCTCCACCGTCTCGATCGCAAAAACCGACTCCAGGTTCAGAGGATTGGCATTCGAAGTAATGAACGGTATATTGCTGACCCCGTCATCCGGCGGCGTAGTGGTAATCAACCGGATGATCCTGGTAAGATGCTATCCCTTCAGCGCATCCCGCAGCATCGAATTCGGATCGTCGACCGTCGCCTGCGTGATTGTGCCCGGCAAAGGGCTGCTGCGAAACTGATTCGGTGGCCTCAAATCGTACTCCGGGTATGGATTCTTCGTCCCCGGCGCCGGCGGCTGCCCGCCGATCTTGAACGGGATGGTATTCGCCGGCGGAATTTGCGGCAGCCCCTGAAATACCACGTTCTCCGAGTGCCCCACCGTGCACACCGCGTCCCCGTGCGGGATCGCCGCCAGCCGCGCGATGCTCGCCTCCGATGGCGGCTCGGTGGTCGCCGGAATGTTCAGCCACAGCCCCGGCTCGATGTGCAGCGCTCCGCCGGTTTGCCCGTCGGTGACCCGATGCAGGTAAGTCAACCCGTAAATCGCGATATCGGCTTTTCAGGCTGCCTCGGTTAAACACCGGCGAGCCGATCGTCGTGAACTCGATTGTCTCCTGCAGCAGGTTCAATAACCGGCGAGGGCCCGGTCGCCGCCCAGCCCTGCTGCGCGCTGCCTGGTGCGTGGGCCCCCGCAACCAGCCATTGCAGTCCCGCCGAGGTACGCCTGCGCCGATACGGTGCCGCCTTGCTCGTGTGGCGACTCGCCGTAGGCACTGTGCCATTCGTCCGGAAGCACCGTCCACGATCCGCAGTACCACAGCAGAATCAAGCTGCGCGCCACCGGGCCGAACTTCGCATCCCCCAGAATCGCCGCCTCAAGCGCCGCTTCGCGTCCGCTCCCCTTCGGCAATCCTGCATAAACCTCCAGTAACTGGTCAGTCATTCCCGCCGGCAAGATCTCGTCCAGCTTAGTGAGAAAATCGGAGGCGATCCCCGTGCTTTGTAAGTCCACGCGGTCGAATCCGGTGAGCAATGCCGAGAGCCCCAGGAATTCGTCGAAACGCTTTCGCATCGCGTTTCACCCCCGTACGCTTTGGCCCGTCCGCGCCCGCGCCGCCGAAAGAAACGCCGCATAACTCCACGTCAGATTCTTGACGCTCTTCTCATACCCCGTGGTGCCGTCGAACTGTTCGCTCAGTTCCAGATGGTCGCTGTGGTAAACCACCGCCGAAAGCATGGCGTCCCCGGCGTCTTGCAGAGCCGTCACAGCGTCCGCGGCCGTGGTGGTCGAGGTAACTCCAATCTGATTGAAGAATGCCGCGGAAAGCGCATCCAGCGGAACCTTCTTCGAACTGCCGATCTGCTGCGCCAGCCGGTAGTATAACTCCGCCAGGTTGCATGTACACAAGGCCCAGGGATGGTCGCCCGTGCCGACATCGTTGTCGCCGTCATAGACATCCGCCGGATACCGGCCGAGCAGCGGTCCCATCCCGTTGGCGGCGTCCACGATGTTGATGGGAAAGAGTTCCGGCGAAGCCGGGTCGGCCCATTGGCTCCGCAATTGCGCCGCCGTCGCCAGCAGTTTGGTATCGGTGACCGGAATCGCACCGTAGATGCACGCCGACACGATGTCGATATTCGGGTCGTAACCGGTCAGCGCGGGCGCCCCCGGGGCGGGTAGCATCGAAACGTACAGGGTTCCGTTCCAGTGCCCTTGGAGGGCCGATTGCAGCCAGGCGATGGCCGAATCGATCCCCGCGGGCGCCGAGATCCCGGCGGTATTCGTTTTCACTGTCTGGAAGCACTGCAACTGCGCCGACCGCGCAAAGAACGAGAAGCCCTGGTGCTCTTCCCACACGTTAGTTGTCGGGTTCTGATACGCGCCCATGAGGTAACTGAGGTTCCTGCCGATGACTGCCTTAGCTGTCGCTTGCGTCGCCGCATCCAGCTGTTTGTAAGCTTTCAGAATGGCCAGGGTTTGCAGCGCCGGGCCGTCGTTTTGTTCGCTCCACTGGCGCGATTGGCCATTGATGATATAACTGGCGAGCGCCAGGGATGGCGTGGCGTTGTTCTGGCAGGTCTGCGCGAAATTCACATAATCGATGAGCGGCTGTACGCCGCTGCGCGGCGCCGCGGGCATATTGGCGGCCGAGATCTCCATCGCCGTGATGGCTCCATCGCGAGTCCAGTTATAAACGTAGTCCTGGGTGATCCCCGCGGTGTTGAAAGGCGCCGATGGCGCGGCAATGATGCACCCGGGCATCGAAAGCAGCTTGGAATTGTTGGGATCGGTGAATAAGAAGCCGTCGCTTGCCATGTTCCGCAGCATCAGCGAATACATGTGCTGCGCGATCTTCGGCAAGCCGTCCTCGGACCACACAATCTGCGGCGCAATTTTGGGAGCGCCGGCCGCGGCCGGCGTTACAAACGCGCGTGTAAATACTGTGCTAACTGCCGGTGCTGACATGCATCCTCCGCTTCCTGCTCTGAGTTTCGCTTCTGGCTCCGTACCACCTGCTACGGACCGCTTAGGCGCGCAGCCAGGATATTTCGTTCACCACGGTTCCGCCGGCCGCTCCCTCTGCCGGAGGCGTTCTTAATACCAGTTTCTTTTCGTCAAAGGTAAACGGGCGCGACTGCGTCGCTCCCGACCAGTTCGGATATAAGCTGGCATCCACTTTGTGAATCACCGTCTCGCCCTGTACTTCGTAGCTTCCCAAGTATGCGAGACACGTCGAATAAGCCGCCGCGCGCTGTTCCGCATCACCACCGAGGGGGTCGTCGGAAGAAATCGCCGGACGATGCGCCGCGGCAATCTGCACTGCCATCTTGAAATCGGCAGTATAAATGAGTAGCCCGGTGGCATCCTCGCCAAGTGGATAGGTAACTTTGTCCCCTTCGAGCCTTCGCCAGGCGATCAGCTTCCATGGCCCTGCAATCTCGATAGGCATGTTATGGTGGCGAGAGTATCATAGCTATGATGGCCAGTCAATAGAATAAGTTCCTGAGCGGCCAAACGATTCGTTACTCAAGATGTAATACAGCCGTGTTATTTAGTACACCCAATTGCATTACAAATCTTTCGATTCTTCTTCTCCGCGGTTCCACTGACTTAGGCTGTCGTTTAACTGATGTTAAACTCTGAAAGCTAGGTCCACGATCCCAGGAGCGCGCTAAGCGTGGCGTTGTTTTCAGTAACTTGCGCCGCGAGCGCCGGGTTTCTGCCCCGCACTTTACCCTCGCCGTTAAGGCTGCTATCGTTGGTCTCCGCGAACTTCGCCACCTCTGTCCTATTGGTGAAGCAATGGATTGGCGGTGGTTCCGGACTTTTCGGCAGCGAGTTCCGAATGCGGCGCCGTGCCAGGAGAGTTTCGGCGCCCCTCAGCCAACCCGCTGCAAGCAGCGGCGAGGCGCTGAAGCGCGGCATGCAATTTAGGATGCCATTTTAAATGACAAGAATATGACAGAATCGTCTTAATGCACATTTCACGCATCCTGTTTCTGTTTTCGCTGGCCGCGGTCTGCCTCGCGCAGTCTCGCGATAGCGACCTCAACAAACTCGCCGACCGCGTGTTCGACCAGTTAGTCTTCCGCTACGACCCTGCTTCCGGTACGCAGGCAGGCTTCCACCAGTACGATGCCCTCATGCCCACCTTCTCCCGCGCGGAATTCGACGAACAAATCGCCGTCACCAAAAAGTTCATCGCTGAAGCCGGCGCTTTCGACCCGCGCGGCCTCTCGCCCTGGAGCGCCGCCGACCGCGAACTGATGCTCTCCCAATTGCGCTCTCAACTGCTCGCACTCGAAGACATTCGCATGTGGGAGAAGAACCCCGATAACTACACCTCGTATGCCACCAGCGCCTTATTTGGCATCATCAGCCGCAATTTCGCGCCCGCGGCGGAGCGTCTCAAATCCGCCATCGCGCGCGAGAAGGCTATCCCGCGCATTTTTCAATCGGCGCGCGAAAACCTCAAGGATCCTCCCGAAATTTATACCAGCGTCGCCCTCGAGCAACTCCCCGGAATCGAAAGCTTCTTCGAAAAGGACGTTCCCTCCGCCTTCTCCAAAGTCAAAGATACCGGCCTCCTCGCCGAATTCCGGAAATCCAACCGAGCCGTTCTCGACTCCCTCAAATCGTACGAGACTTTTCTCAAGAGCGATCTTCTCCCGCGCTCCAAGGGGGATTTCCGCATCGGCGCAGACAACTATCGCAAGAAACTGCTGTATGACGAAATGGTCGACACCCCTCTCGACCGCCTTCTCGCCATCGGGTATGACGATCTGCATCGCAATCAGGCGGAACTGAAGCGGGTGGCCGCCGAGATCGATCCCCAGCGCAGTCCCGAGGCCATCCTTCAGGATCTCGAACACGATCACCCCACCGCCGCCAACCTTCTCGGCGCCTTCCGCGACGTGCTCGGCGGCCTGCGCAGCTTCATCGAGGACCGCCACATCGTCACCATCCCCTCCCAGACCATGCCTACGGTCGAGGAAACACCGCCTTTCATGCGCGCCTTGACCTCCGCCTCCATGGATTCGCCTGGCCCCTATGAAAAGGTGGCGCGCCAGGCGTTCTTCAACGTCACCCTGCCCGATCCCTCCTGGCCGCCTCAGGAAATTGACGAGTACCTCGAGGGGTTCAATCGCGGCACTATCGTCAGCACCGCTGTACACGAGGCCTTTCCGGGCCATTACGTGCAGTTTTTGTGGGTGCCGTCCCTGCCCACCAAGATCCGCAAACTCATGGGCGCCGGCACCAACATCGAAGGATGGGCGCACTACACGGAACAAATGATGCTCGATGAAGGCTACGGCAACGGCGACCTCAAACTTCGCCTCGGCCAGATCCAGGACGCGCTTCTCCGCGACGCCCGCTACATCGTTGGTATCCGCATGCACACCGGCGATATGACGATGGCTCAAGCCATCGATTTCTTCGTGAACGAAGGCCACCAGGTTCGCCCCACCGCCGAGAAGGAAGCCAAGCGCGGCACCTCCGACCCCACTTACCTGGTCTACACGCTGGGCAAATTGGAAATCCTGAAGTTACGTAACGATTACAAGGCCATGAAAGGCGGGAAATATACGTTACAAGGCTTCCACGACGCCTTTCTCCAGCAGGGCACGCCGCCGATCAAACTCGTTCGGAAAGCCCTCCTGGGCAATGACACGCCGGTGCTCTAAACAGAACCATCGGCACCCACACTGAAGTTCTCCGTTCGGGCCGCCGATAAAAAGTTCATGGACATCGCAAGCGCGACCAAAGCGCACAACGATTGGAAGCTTCGCCTGCTGAATTACTCCCGCGGCACGGCCGGCGAGAAACTCGACCTGCAAGCCCTCGGAAAAGACAACCTCTGTATGCTGGGCCGATGGCTGCACGGCGAGGGTCTAAAACATAAGAGCGATGGGCGATTCCAAAAGCTTACCGAGATTCATGCCGCCTTTCATGCATCCGCCGCGTCCATTGGGGAACTCGTGGCCCGTGGCCAATCGGCGGCAGCCGAAGCCCAGCTCAATTCAGTCGGCTCGGAGTTCAATCGCCTGTCCTTCCGCTTACTGGCTTTTTTACGGGACTTGGAAGCGCGGAACTTACTGGACTAAGCCTATCCTGCCAGGCGCACCAGCCACACCGCGCTCCACGCCACGGTGGTCCCGATTACCGCGCCCGCCACCACATCGCTGAGAAAGTGCATTCCCAGCAGAATCCTCGATGCCGCGATCGATGCCGCACAGAATACCAGTCCGATCGCCATCTCCGGATAGAAAGAGCTCAGCGCAATCGATACCGCAAACGCCGTGATGGTGTGGCCGGAAGGGAACGAGAATTGATCGGGCGGGAGCAAAGTCGCCCAGCAGTGCGCCTCGATGGCGCACGGCCGCTTGCGCGCCGCGGCTTTCTTCAAGCGAAGAAAAAAAGCCACTCCCAACCCCGACGCCAGTGCCGCGGCGCCTACCGAGGCGAAACGCTGCCGGCCGCCTGCCAGCAGGATCATGAGCCCCATCGCGTACCAGAGCCAGCCGTCCCCGCCGCGCGTGGCGCAAATCGCCCAGATACGAATCCACCGCGGAGCGTGCCAGCGATTCACCCGCCGCATCAGCCTGTGATCACGCCCGTCGATATATCTCAACATCGCGCCGGCACGGGTCATGCGGCCGCCTCCGCAACTTCGACCGCCTCGAACCGTTCCGCCCGCGCGCGAAGATACCGGGCCATCCACCATCGGGCGAAGAAATTTTCCCGGACGTAATTCCCAGCAGTCACGAGAGGTGCAACCAGGGCGAGAGGCGCCAGACCCAGAGTGCGAGGGTCGTGCCGCACCATCAGCCCGCCTATCGTCAGTATATCGCGGGTAAGTTTCCAGTAACTGCCAGTCGCGCCCCGCACGCGCCCCTGCCCGCGCCGCAAGCCTTCCAGATATTCCTCGCGCGTGCGCGCCCGAGGCACCACCGTCCAGGCGCATCCCACCGACGCCATGGCGTGCGCGTCGCTGCCGCCCACCTCCGCCTTGCCCGCGAAATCGGCCATTGCCGCAGCGTTCTCGTTGGCACGCGCCAGCATGTGGCCGTTGCGAGTTTCGAGCGCCGGGAATTCGCGCTCGAACCGCTCGAAATCGTCCAGGGTGCGCCGCCCGGTCAAGCTGGAGAAAATATGATTGGCGCTGAACAATAGATTGCGCTCGCGCAGCCACGCCAGCAGCCGCTCGAAGTCGTCGCGGCGCCGCTGCAGCTCCACATGGTCGCGTTCGGTGATGTCGTACACGCCCATGTGCAGTTCGGTGCCGCTTGGCATCCGGCAGGTGACTTCTTCGCTGAGGAAGAAATCCGGCCGCGAGCGCAACACCTCGACGGCGTCGATCGAGTCGTGATCGGTGATTGTCACCAGATCCATGCCGAGCCGCTTCAGCTTGGCGTAAACGGCCAGCGGTTGGTTGTAGCTTTCCCGGCACCAGCGCCGCAAAAGCGGTACCGTGCACATTCCCGAGTGGTTGGTGTGGACGTGGAGGTCGCACCGCATATCCACTGTTTTAGTGGGGCTCCGGCTACAAATCCATGACACCCGTAAAAAACGTGCGTTAAGGAAATTGATTTATTGTGGGCATATTCCCCGCAATGGCGGGGCATGGCACAATCGGGAGGATGCGGAAGCTCGATTTCGTCTATTTCGACGCCGGCGGCGGCCATCGTGCCGCCGCCAACGCTCTGCGCCAGGTGATGGAGCAGCAGGAGCGGCCGGTCGAAATCCGCATGGTCAATCTTCAGGAACTGCTCGACAAGCTGGACGTCTTCCGTAAATTCACCGGCTTGCGCCTGGAAGACGTCTACAACACGATGCTCCGCAAGGGCTGGACGCTCGGTTCGCCGCAACTTACCTCCGGGATGCATCTCGTCATCCGGCTGTTCCACAAACAACAGGTCCGGGTGCTCAGCGATTTCTGGCGTAAAAGCCGCCCGGATATGGTGGTCTCGCTGGTGCCGAATTTTACGCGAGCGCTGGGTGAGTCGATTCGCACAGCCCTGCCGGGAGTTCCGTTCGTCACCATCATCACCGACATTGCCGATTACCCTCCGCATTTCTGGCTCGAGCGGCAGGAGCAGCACGTGATTTGCGGTTCCGACCACGCCGTGGCGCAGGCTACCGGGATCGGAATCCCCACGGCAATGATCCACCGCGTCTCGGGCATGATTCTCAATCCGCGATTTTACGAACTCGCGCCGCTCGCACCGGAAGCCAGGCGCCAGGCGCGCGCCGGCCTCGGGCTCGACCCCGAACTTCCGGCCGGGCTGGTGCTGTTCGGCGGGCAGGGCGCGGCGGTGATGCTGGAAATCGCCCGCAGCCTTCCGGATCGCCAACTCATGCTGATCTGCGGCCACAATGAGAAGCTGCGCGCGAAGCTCGGCGCGCTTTCACATACCGCCCCGATCTTCGTGGAAGGGTTCACCAGGGAAATACCGCGCTACATGCAACTGGCCGACTACTTCATCGGCAAGCCTGGACCCGCGAGCATCAGCGAGGCCGTGGCCATGCATCTTCCGCTCATCGTGGAGTGCAACGCCTGGACCCTTCCACAGGAGCGTTATAACGCCGAGTGGATCCGCGAACAGGGCGTCGGCGTGGTGCTGCCCAATTTCCGCAGCATCGCCCGGGCAGTGGAGGAGATGCTCGAACCCTCTGCCTTCTCGCGCTTCCGCTCCGCCACGCAGAAGCTCCACAACCGCGCCGTCTTCGAAATCCCCGACATCCTGGAATCGATCCTGGGTTAGTCGACTTCCCCCGGCTCGCGGATGGTCTTCTTTGCGTTCCCCTCGGCCGTGGCGTTTTGCCGCCGGCGCGCCTCGCGGTATTTGAGGTACGCCGCCCGCCGCGCGATGCCAGCCGACTGGATCAGGGCGGAGCCGTCCGCGGGAAGGATGCCGGGAGGAAACGGGCTCAAAAGTTTCCGGAAGCGGGCGCTTGCAGCCTCCCGCTCCGCCCGGCTTGGCTCCAGTTCCCGGCGCAGATCAGTCAGTAACTGCTGTTCGCGACGTTGAGCCCCATAACCCGCCATACGCGCCGAGACCTGCCGGCGTCCCGCGGCGTCCATGAACTTGCGCCGGGAGCGCTTTCGACCGGCGCGACTTTCGAGCAGCCCGATGGCTCTCTCGACTCTTGCCATTTCCGCCCGCAAAACGCCAATGATCCTGGGCAGGCCCATCCATTCGTCTCCACCATCCCGCTGAAGATCAAATATTTTCGCACTCCCGCCTTACACCGGACAGGCCGGCGAGCGCATCGATTCCAACCTTCGATGACCCTCCCCCGGGCTCTGGCCGTAAGTGTTGATCTTAGTAAATATACTGCTGAAACATCTTAGTAAGCTGCTTGGTTTCGTCTTTGGGCGCGACGCTGGCGAAGGCGGCTTCCAAATCGTCGCTGGTGACCCGGCCTCCCCAATGCGCACTGGTGTAGGCGCCCAGGCCACGCCAAAAAACGCTGTCGGTCAGCAGCCGGCGGATTTCCGAGAGCACGAAGGCGCCCTTCTGATACGGCAGCGGACCGCCGGCCTGTTGCGGCGTCTGCCAGTTCGTGAAGAACAGCGGATGGTCGCGCCCCTGCGCGCGCAAATTCTCATAAGTCTGGCGGGACTCCGCGATTTCCTTGTCGTAGCGGGCTTTGCCGAACCGCTGCTCGAGGAACGCGTCGGCCAGAAAGGTCGCCATGCCCTCGCTCAGCCAGAAATCCGACCAGTCCCGGGCGACGATTTGGACGCCGTACCATTGATGCGCCAGTTCGTGCGCCAGGAGGTTCAGGTTGTCCGGATGTTCCTTCAACTCGGCGGCGTATTTCTCCGGAAGCAGCGTCATCCCCACGGCCTCCTGCTCCACCGTTCCGTGTGTGAATACCTGGGTGTAGCTGTCGAGCGGGTAAGGCTTGCCGGAACGTTCAGCCAGAAATTTCATCGCGGAGGCGGTGCCGTCGAACACGTCCGCTTTGCCCAGCACGCGGAGAGTCACGCCCTCTACTTTTCGGGTGCTCTCGGTGAACTCGCCGGCCGCGAAAGCGTAAAGAAAGGCCGGATAAGGGGTGCCGAGTGTCCACGCCGCCCCGTCGGGATGCCCGCTGGCGGCGACCTTCCACTCGGGGCGAGCGTCGATGGTGAGCGTCAGCGTGGCGCGATCTTCGGGTTGTTCATTGCAAGGCATCCAGTCGCTGGTGAAGAAAGAGGTATAGACCTGGTCGGGGAAAAAGACCAGTCCTTTCGCGGGAACGGCGGTGTAGTGGATGGTGATGGTGCGGTGATCGTCCTTAAAAACCGGCGTTCGCATCGCTACAATCAGCGTCTTGTCCTTGCGCTCGAAGTAGAGGCCGGATTGGCCCTCCTTGACGGAGAAGATCTGCATATCGCCCACATCGAGCTCGACGGCATCGAGGCGGTCGGCGCGGCTGGTGAGCCGGATGGAGACATCGCCGGTCAGGCGTTTGTTGGCCAGGTCGGGTGCCAGATGCGCGTCGTAGTGTTCCACGACGTAGGGGCGGGGAAGGGGAGCGGCTGCCACGGGCGCGGCCAGAGCCAGCCCGAGCATCGCCGTCAGGAATTTCATTTCTTACCGTACTCTATATGCAATCTTAACGTACCCACCCAGAGCGGCCCCCGATCGCGATTGTACGCGGGGTTGTCATAGTGGTTGGCGCCAATGGTGGCGAAGAAGCCTTCGAAAACCCTGGCGGAATAATAGCTCTCCCAGGATATTTCGGGCCCATAGCGCAGGCCGCCGTCGCCGATGAGGAAATCGTTGCCGCCGAGCGCCAGGTATTGCGCGTGGACGCCGGAAAGTCCACCGGCGGTGATGGCACTCGCCACCACATCGCCGGGCCGATTCCACCGCCTGCCCTTGAGCGATACACCGAAGGAAGCCAGCCGGTCCATGGCGGTGAAAGCGAAGCTTTCCGTCTTGCCGTCGTTCCAGCCGAGCCGGCCGAAAACGCCGAAATCCGTGGTGATTTCCTGATCGGCGCTCAATCCGAAGCCATATTTCAGGGCGCCGGCGCGGCGCGTGGCGGTGACGTCGGGCTTCATGCCAGTTTCTTCGGCGATACGGATCGCCTCGGCATAGTCGCCCATTTGAGCATGATTGAAATAGGACAGCAGCCGGACGGCGCCGGGATGAAGGTGAATGTGGCCATCCAATTCGCCTTCGAACATGTCGGCGCGGTCGCGGAACAGGCGCCGGTCGAAGCGCTCGCCGTTGGCCACGCGCGGCATGGCCGCGCTGCCGTAGCGAAACGACCAGCGCGGAAAGTGCAGCTCGTGTACCCAACCCCAGGTGTAGCCGCGCGTATCCGCGGGATAATCCCAGGCGCCGTTGTACATGGTGGCCCAGCCCATGAACTGCGTGCGCGGATCGTTGCTGTACTTGGTGTTCTGGAAAAAATCGGTGGCGCTGAAGCGGCCCAGCGTGATCGAGTACCGCCTGGCGGGCCGGCTGCCCGAGAGCTGATTTTCGTCGCTTTCCACGGCATCGCGCTCTTCGCCGAGGGCGAAATCCTGCGTGATATACAGGCGCGCGATGTACGGTTTGGGCGTGGCGCCCTCCACACGCGGCATCTCGCCGTTGGAAAAGTTCGCGAGTCCGTCGGTGCCGCTGAAGCCGCGACCTCCGGCCATTTCGGGATCGAAGTAAAACTGCGTATTCCGCGCGATGCGGAAGCCGAAGAAAATCGTCGAAGTGAGGGAAGTCTCCGCCTCCGGGTGGTTCGCCAGGCTGAGTGGACCGGAATAAGCCGCGGGAAAACTGCCGTGATATTGGCCGATGGACGTGGCTTGGAAATAAACATTCCAGCGCTCGTTGGGAGGCGGGGTGCCGGTAGCCGCGTCCTGGGCGGCGAGGGGCAGAGCGAGAGTGAGGATGGTGCCGAACGTTCGGAGGCTCAATTTACCATCATCGCAAACTCGCGCCAAAGCACGATGTGGGACAATAGCTGCCGATGGTCGAACAGCTTCGTCCGGGCGCCTCCGCGAAGAGCGCGCGGATCTCCATTTTCGACTTCGACGGCACCGTGTCGTTGATCCGTTCCGGGTGGATGGACGTGATGGCGCCGATGATGGTCGAGATCCTGCTCGATTTGAAAACCGGGGAATCCGAGGAAGACCTGCGGCGCGTGGTGGAGGATTTCATCTGGCGCCTCACCGGCGAGCAGACGATCTACCAGATGATCGAGCTCGCGCGCCAGGTCCGCCAGCGCGGTGGCGAGCCGCTCGACCCGCTGCTGTATAAGAAGATGTACCTCGACCGCCTCCACGGCCGCATCCGCGGGCGGCTGGAGGAACTGCGCGCGGGAAAAGCCGCTCCCGATCAATATCTCGTACCCGGGACGCGCGGGTTAGTGGAGGCCCTGCGCGAGCGCGGGCTCGAAATGTATCTGGCCAGCGGAACGGACGAAGAATACATGCGTGAGGAGGCTCGCCTGCTCGATATCGCGCGCTATTTCGACGGCGTGTATGGGGCGCTCGACGATTACAAAAGCTTTTCCAAGCGCGCTCTGATCTCCAGGCTGCTGGCGCGTCCCGGCATGAGCGGCGAGCAATTTCTGGGGTTCGGCGATGGCTATGTCGAAATCGAGAACATCAAGGAAGTAGGCGGCGTGGCGGTTGGGGTCGCTACCGCCGAACCGGAATGCCGCGAGGTGGACCAATGGAAGCGGCGGCGCCTGGCGGGAGTGGGCGCGGATTTCATCGTGCCCAATTTCCTCTGCCGCGAGGAGTTGATGCATTCCTTGTTTGACAATGGCCAGTAAATATCCACAGTTCGACCGATCGCGTCTCCACCTTCGGCCGCTCGCCGCACGGACCCATGATTTACACCTCGACCACTGGCTGGCGCCCGACGATGCGCCCATCGCCTATGAGAATCCTCGGCTGGACTTGGTCGCCGCGCGTGTGCTGGCGGCCCGGCGCGGCGGGGCGGCGCGAATTCTGATGATGGGAGCGCACGTGCTTCGCGCCGGAGTCAATCGTCAGATCATCGATCTCATGGAGCGCGGCGCGATCGATCACATTGCGATGAACGGCGCGGGCGCGATTCACGATTTCGAACTGGCGCGCATCGGCGCCACCACGGAAAGCGTGGCGCGCTACATTCGCAGCGGCGAATTCGGGCTGTGGCGCGAGACGGGCGAGATCAACGATTGGATCCGCGAGGCAGCCGCGAAAGAATTGGGGCTGGGCGAGAACATCGGCCGGCGGGTCGCGGAAAGCAATTTTCCGCATCGCGAGCTGAGCGTGCTGGCAGCGGCGTGGCTGCGGTCCACGCCGGTGACAGTCCATCCCGGCATCGGGTACGACATTATTCACGAGCATCCCAATTGCGATGGGGCATCGCTGGGCGAGACGGCGCTGCGCGATTTCCTGATTTTCGCCCGTGCGGTGGAGCGCCTCGAAGGGGGAGTGCTGCTGGCGTTCGGGTCGGCGGTGATGGCGCCCGAAGTTTATCTGAAGGCGCTGGCCATGGCGCGCAACGTGGCACACCAGGAGGGCCGCGAAATCCGCCATTTCACGACCGCGGTGTTCGATCTCGTGCCTATCGAGGGCGACATCCATCGCGAGCGGCCCAAGAACGATCCGGCGTATTATTTCCGGCCTTATAAGACGATCCTCGTGCGCACGGTGGCGGATGGCGGCGAGAGCTTCTACTTCTGCGGCGATCATCGCGCGACATTTCCGGCGCTGCGCCGCGCCATCCTGAAACAACTATGACAACCGAGGGTATTCTGGCGGCGATTCCGAACCTGCGCGCGCTGGTGGTGGGCGACATCTGCCTGGATCGCTGGTGCACGTACGATCCCTCGACGAGCGAGCCCTCGCGCGAGACGGGAATCCCGCGCATCGGGGTCGTGCGGACGGAGGTGACGGCGGGTGCCGGCGGCACGGTGGCGAACAATCTGGCGGCGCTGGGATGCGGGCGCGTCGCGGTGCTCGGAGCGACCGGCGATGACGGGTTCGGTCTGGAACTCTCACGTGCGCTGGCGGCTCGTGGGATCGACGATTGGTGCATTCGCGCGGATTCGATGCAGACCTTCACGTATACGAAGGTGATCGACGGCCGGACGGGAGTGGAGGACCGGCCGCGCCTCGATTTCATCAATACCGCGCCGCTGGCCGGAGACGTGGAGCGGCAGCTCATGGACCGGCTGCGGCGGGAAGTCGCAGGTTTCGATGTGGTGATGGTGTCGGACCAGGCGGAGACCAGCCGCGGCGGCGTGGTGACACCTGCCGTGCGGGAGTCGATTACGGGCGTGGCGCGGGAAAATCCGCGCACGATTTTCTTTGCCGATTCCCGGGCGCGCATCGCGCATTTTCGCGGCGTGATCGCCAAGCCGAACCGGCAAGAGGGCGAAGCGGCGTGCCGGGAGCTCACCAGCCACGTCGATTATGTGGCGCTACGGCGCCATCTCGCGGCTCCCGTGCTCATGGTGACGCACGGCGGCGATGGGGTATTGGTGGTCGAAGAAGGCGGCGAATGCTGGGTGCGGACGCGGCCGGAACCCGACCCGGTGGATATTTGCGGCGCCGGCGACAGTTTCTCTGCCGGTGCGGCGCTGGCCCTGGCGGCTGGCGCCACGCCAATCGAGGCCGCCGGATTCGGCAATGTGGTGGCCAGCATCACCATCATGAAGAAAGGAACCGGCACAGCCTCTCCGGAAGAGGTACGCGAAAAATGCAAGTCCTGGCAATCGATATAGGCGGTACCAAGTTTCAACTTGCGGCGTTCGACAGCGACCGCATGGCGCGCCTGGAAACGCGCGCCACCGATAAAGCCCGCGGATTCGGCAATCTGGTGGCCGGCATCACCATCATGAAGAAGGGAACCGGCACGGCCTCTCCGGAAGAGGTACGCGAAAAATGCAAGCCCTGGCAATCGATATAGGCGGTACCAAGTTTCAACTTGCGGCGTTCGACGGCGACCGCATGGCGCGCCTGGAAACGCGCGCCACCGATAAAGCCGGCGGACGCGATTGGATGCTGGCGCAGGTCGCCGCCATCGTGGCCGAGTGGCGGCGCGAGTTCCGCTTCGAACGCTGCGGCGTCGGCTTTGGCGGCCCGGTAAATTTCGACGAGCAGCGGGTAGCACTTTCCACGCACGTGGGCGGATGGAAGGATTTCCATCTTTCGGCGCATCTCGAGGACCTGACCGGCGTCCCGGTGGTGATGGATAACGATGCCAACGTGGGCGCGCTGGGCGAGGCGCATTACGGCGCGGGGCGCGGGTTTTCGCCGCTCTTTTACATGACGCTTTCCACCGGCATCGGTGGCGGCATTTTCGGCGACGGGAAAGTCTGGCGCGGCGCCGATTCCTACGGCGGCGAGATCGGCCATCTGACCATTCGCCCGGATGGTCCCGAGTGCCTGTGCGGCGCCTTCGGCTGCTACGAGCGCATGTGCTGCGGTTTGTGGCTGGAGCGCGATTACGGAAAGAGCGCGAAGGAGCTGATGCAGGACCCGGAGTTCGTCCGGGGCTACGTGGTGGATCTCGCGCTGGGGTTGAAGGCTTGTATCATGTTATTGAATCCCTCGCGGGTGGTGATCGGCGGCGGGATCAGCAAGGCGGGCGAAGCGCTTTTCGGGCCTTTGCGCGCGCAGTTGCGGAAGGTGATCACCAACTGGTCGGCGGCGCGCATCGACGTGGTGCCGGCGGAATTGGGGGATGCCAGCGTGCTCTACGGCGCGCTGGCGCTGGCGAAGGAACTGTGAATTTCGCGGCGGAATACAAAAACAGCACGCTCGAGGCGTTGGAGGCCATCGATGTCGAAAAAGTCAACCAGGCGATCGAATGGTTCACCGAGGCGCGCGATTCGGGGCGCCGCATTTTCGTGTGCGGCAACGGCGGCAGCGCGTCCACGGCATCGCATTTTGCCTGCGACATGGTGAAGGGCGCGAGCTACGGCCGGCCGGCGCGATTCCGCATACTCGCCCTTACCGATTCTCTGCCCACCCTTACGGCCTATGCCAACGACGTCGGCTACGATGTGGTTTTTGCCGAACAGCTCCGCAATTTTGCGGAAAAGGGCGACCTGTTCCTGGCCATCAGCGGATCGGGGAACTCTCCGAACGTGGTTCAGGCCATGGAATACGCCAATGCCGCGGGATGCCGCACCATCGCGCTCACGGGCCGCGACGGCGGCAAACTCGGGCCGCTCGCGGAGCTCAATATCCAGGTCGGCGTGCCGCACATGGGCCGCATCGAAGAAGCTCACATGGTGGTGTGCCACATGATTTGCTACTACTTCATGGACACCGGAGCGTGATTGGCCGCACTCACCGGCGGCGTCTCGCGGTAGACCTCGAAGACCGGGCGGCCGAACCGGTCTGAAATGACCGTCAGCATATCCAGGCGGTATCCTTCATCCGCCGCAAAGGTCTTCAGTCGACGATTGGTGCCTTCGAAATTCTCGAAGTCCTTGGTGTGCGCCACGAAGAGGCCGTCGGGGTCGGCCAGAATGCGCCGCACCGCGTCCCGATCCTCCGGCGTCAGCTCCTTTTTGGAGATCGGGTCGTTACCCACCCTCAATCGCAGGCGGCCGTGATTCAAATAGCGCAGCGCGTCGAGCATGCCCCAATCGACGCAATAGACCGTCGCGTTGTGGGTGCTCTTGAGATAGTTGGAAAGCGGAAATACCGCGTCGGACCATATGGATCCGCCGCCGAAGCTGTAACCCACGAAAAAATACTCGTTGGCTACCAGAACGCCGGAGACGACCAGAACGGCCGCCATCACCGCTACCGCGGGGATACCGGCGCGCCCGAGCCATCGTGAGGCGGCGGCAAACGACACCGCTACCACCATCTGCGGCAAGGGCCACAGCAGGATGGTGTGGTGGACGCTTCCGCCGGTGTTGGCGTTCGTCGCCATCTGGATCCACGCTACCGCCATGGCGATCAGCGCGAAAAAAATGGCGCGCAGAGCGTCGCCGCGGCACAGGGGAGTGAGCAGGAGCGCCAGAATGAAGGCGTAGAACAGCAGGTGACGACGAGGGTGTCCGAAAACTGACGTTATTTCGGCACTTGTCCGTTCGATGACGCCGGCAGGAGCATGCGGTTTGGGGGTCTGCCACTGCTCGTCGAACATCCAGCCGAACAGGCCGTCACCCTTGGCGGTTTCCATCAACATGCGAGCTTTGCCTGGTATGTCGCTGGTGTCCCGGCTGATATTGCCGACAAAAGTGGCCCATTGGTTCTCGACGTTGTAAACCAACAGAGGCAGGGTGCCCAAGAGGAAGCCCAACGTCGCGATGCCGGCCCGCCGACGGTTGGCGACGGCCCACAGACGGCCCGGAAACACCACCAGGGCAGCCACTCCGGCACCACTCAACATCCAGACTGCTAAGGCTTTATCCCACATCGCCACGCCCAGCAGGCAGAATCCCCAAAACAGCGATGCCGTCTGCCGCGTCTGATAGAAACGGACCAGCAGCAGCCAGCCGGCGACGATCAGCAGGTGCTGGAGCGCCACCGGACCCCAATCGAACGTGACCGTGAGGAGATAAGTGGCATCCGCCGCCAGCAACGTGCAGCCAATGACGGCTGCGCGGAGGCCGGCGATGCGGTAAAGTAGCCGGAAAAACAGCCAGATGCTGGCCGCTCCCGCCAAAATCATGGGCAGACGCAAAACTGTCAGTCCCGTGCCGAAAATGCTCATCAAAGGGCGGTAAAGCCACGCTTTGAGGCTGCCGATATAGCTCATGACCATGAGCGGTATGCGGGAATGGCCGATCCGCACGGTATAAGCCTCGCCGTAGGGCTTGAGGAAGGCTCCGGCGAACAGAGCTTCATCGTTTTCGATGCCGAGTTGGCCTAGAAATGCCACACCGGCGCAGATAAAAAAGAAACATCCAACCAGGGCTGGAAGGACGCAGAGCAGTTTGTGAGGGCGCGGGTGCGGCTTCGCGGAAGATTCCAACTATAAATAGTAGCATTTGAGCCGATAAGTAGTTGGAACCGGGGCGCAAACGTGCTACACTCCAAGGCCGGTTCGAGTTTGGTACATGAATTGCTCATTTTGGACCCGTGCAGACGCCGTTGGGTGAAAGCACGAAGCCCAATGGCCCGAACGAGGGATTGGATGGATTGAAACCTTTAGCAAAAATTGCCGTCTATACTGTTACGACGGGAAAGAGCTAAAGAGAAGAATTAAAAAGATAAAAAACTGGGAGAAACGGAAATGAACCAGACCGAATTAAACAAATATAAAGCGGCCCTGGAAGCAAAGCAGGCTGAACTGTCTGTTGGCCTACGCAACCGGGAAGACATCGCC
The DNA here is from genome assembly GCA_035509055.1 of Bryobacteraceae bacterium. GTDB lineage: Bacteria > Acidobacteriota > Terriglobia > Bryobacterales > Bryobacteraceae > PALSA-129. The sequence continues at coordinate 35,064 of DATJMA010000074.1, forward strand.
ATTGAAAAGACGCCAGACGCCCTGGATGAAGTGCAACTCGCCGGGGAGCGCGAGTTGGCCATCCGCAATCTGGACCGGGAATCGAACCTCTTGCGCAATGTGAGGTCAGCGCTGGCCCGCATGGCCGACGGAAGCTACGGCATTTGTTTGCATTGCGAAGAGGAAATCAAGCCGAAGCGGCTGGATGCGGTGCCGTGGACCAAGTTCTGCATTCGCTGCCAGGAAGCCGCCGACCGGCATGAATTCGAGACCGAGTCGATCGAAGAACTTCTTGCCAACGCGGCATAAATTTACCGGCATCGCGAAAGGGCGCAGGGACCTCCCTGCGCCCTTCGCATTTTTTTGTCGAATTATTCCTGGGTGAAATCCCACAACAATCCTCCCCCTTGCAGGGGTATTTCCGGGTGAATTCACACTCCTTTATCGTACGAGGATTAGTTTTCCATCCCGGTAATCGAATACCGCCGCGGCACGGGCGACGTCTCCGATGGGGATGGGGTTCAGCCGTTGCAGATGAACGGTAACGCTCCGGTCGTGAAACCACAGGTCGGCGATGAACAGCATGTCCCATTCGGTGAACGGATCGTTCAGGAACACGACGTGGCTGTGCGGACGCACGTGTGGATCGAGAGCACGCATTTGCTCGATCACCTGCCAGGTTTGGCTGCCGAGCGCGGCCATCACCGGCTTCACCAGCACCTGTTGACGGTGCAGATTTTCCCGCCCCCAGTAAAAGATGACAGCTGCCGACAAGGCCGCCGCCAGCAGCGGCTGCCGCAAACGCCGGAAGAGCGGCTCGCGCGTCAGTATGCGAGCCATCGCCCTGGCCAGATCGGCGGCAATCGCCGCGGCGAATAGCGCCAGTGCCAGCGTCGGAATATAGAGACATGCTTGACTCTTACCGGGCAGGAAGGCGATCGGCAGCGGCGTGAGCAGCAACATCGCCCAGGCGAAGCGCAACAAGGTACGCGCGCCGGGGCGCCATGCCAGGTACGAAAGCAGGATCCAAAACACGATCAGCCCGGCGGCGCCGGCGTGCCAAAAGGCAGCGTCCCCCAGAAATGTCTTTTGATAATCCAGAAAGCGCCGCCAGGTGAAGACCGGCCGGTAGCCCTCCATGCCGGTAAGAGCGTCGTGACCGAATATTTTGCCGTAGAGATCGAGGAGGGTGAGCACCGCGGCGATTGCGACAGGCCGCAGCGCCCCGCGCCAGGTCTTCGGGTGGTAAAGGAATTCGTAGGCCAGCAGAACGCCGGGGAGGGTAAGCGCCATTTCCTTGGAGTTCAGGGCGCAGACAACCAGGGCGGCGAAAATACCCATCTGGCGCGCAGCCAGCGCCTGGCCGCCCGCGCGAATGCCGCAATAGTACACCAAAGCCGCCAGATAAAAACCGCCGCAGAGGGCGTCGTAGACAAACGCGGTGTTGTAGTACAGGTTGGCGAGCCCGGCATGGTAGCAAGCCACCAGTGCGACCAGAAATGCGGCCCGTTCGTTCGCTCCCAAAACGCGTGCCAGCCGGTAAAGAAGACAGACGTTCGCCGCCAGCACCAGCGAGAGCACCACGTGGTACGGCGCCGGATTCAGGCCCCAGATCGAAAAAACCGGCAGATAAAATAGCCCGCCCATAGGGCGGTAATAGCCGCGCCAGATGAGGAACTGCGAGTAGAGCAGGCGCCGGACTCCCGGCGTCCAGTAAAAATTGTCGAGGTTCATCATGTCGTCGGGAGAAAAATGAACCGCGAGAACGCCGCGCGAAAAGAACAGAAACCAACCGCCCAGAAACAAGCCGCAGGCGATGCGGAGCGGCAACGGTGCGGACCTGGGCCGCTCGTCCACAAGCCCGCCTTTCATGCCTCTACTGCTGGATAGTCGTGGTGTTCGAGACGGTCTGCGCGGCCGATCCACCGCCGCTCACTACCGCCATATTCACCACCGAAGAAGGCGCAGGGGAGGCGACATTGACGGTAACCGTGATTGCCGGATAGCTGCTGCCGCCATTCAAAGCATCGGAGCGCGAACAGTAGTACAGGTTACACACCCAACCCGACCCCGAAAGGGAGACCGGCGTCAAAGCCGACGGGAGCAATTCCTCCACGTCTACGACACCACTGGTCGAACTGGCGCCGCCCTTGTTGCTCACCGTGATGGTGTAAGTTGCATTCTGCTGCCCCTGCGTGAAGGTGCCGCTGGGCGTGAGGGTCATCGTCAACAACGGCGGATTCGACGGCGCGGTGGTGTTCACCACCGTCACATCGGTGTTCGAGGTGGTAGCGGAACCGCCGCCGCTGACTTTCACGGTGTTGCTCTCGGGAGTGGTGGCGTTCGACGCCACATTCACGATCACGGTGATTGGAGGATAAGAGAGAGTCGCCAGCAGGGCGTCGCTGCGAGTACACGTGTTGGAACTGCACGTCCACCCATCGCCTTCCATCTGCACGAGAGTCATGCCGGTGGGAAGGGTTTCCGTAACGGTAACCAGGCCGGTAGTCGGATTCCCGCCGCCGTTGTTCGTGATGCTCAGGAAGTAGGAGGCGTTCTGCTGACCCTGATAGAAATTGCCCGTGTGAGTGGAAGTGATCGCCAGCACCGGATCCAGCCCGGAACTTCCCGACGGGCTGACCAGCGGAAACGAAACCTGGTTGCTGACAAACGTATTTTGGGCGATATCGGCGAGAGTCTCGGTGGACGTCACCAGATTGCCGTTCAGATGGAGCAGAACTTCGTACTGTCCCACGGTGCCGGGGACCATGGTAGCTTGCAGCACGTCAGCGGTGCTTCCGCCCACCGTGGAGCTGACAAACTGCTGCGGCACCGTGATCGGCCCATCGACTGGAAAAGGCACGCCAGTTTGCACTAACCCGGCGACGTTGTCGGTCAGGTTCGGCAAGCCGAGACCGGTGGCATAGGCGATCAACAGCTCGCCCGGAGCGGCGGGGTTGGTACTGGTCACCGGCGCGCCGGCAATGTTGCTGCAGCAGGTGAAGGGATCGAACGCCGATATGGTTAGAGATCCTCCGGTGGCGTTGCCGGTAATGGCGATGCCGTTTCCTTGCGGGCCCTCAACTCGCGCCTTGAGAATGATGCGGTCAAACACACCGGCGATGCTGGCGGAAAGCTGCGGATCGCGATTCAGTTGCACCACCATGGCATTGCGGACGGAGTCCAAAGTGTCCATGATAGTCGCAGTGTGGGTGTAGGTTCGGCCGTTAACCGTGATGGTGGCCACCGCGCCCGCAGTCACGGCGCCATCGATGGAAACGATTGCCGTCGCGTAACTGCTGCCATGGTAGATGATGGCCTGCTGCGGGTTCGAAGTGCCCGGTTGGAAATAGAGTCCGGGATTCGCGGGGACGATCGGCACGCCCACGGCGGAAGTATACATAATCTCGCCGTTTGGCATTTCCGAGCGCACGTAGGCGCTGACACTCGTCTGATCGCCCAACTCCCAGGGCATCTGGGCGTTGATCTGCGTAGGCGAAACCATCACCAGAGGGGCGGCTATACCGTTGAAGTAGACTTGAGTGCCCGCGAGTTCCGTCGGCAATGTCTGCGAAATATTGGCGCTGGCGGTGTTGGCGGAGAGATTGGTGCCATAGATACTCACGATGGTTCCGGGCGCGATATTGGCGGCACCGCCGCCGCCTGTCAGGCTGGAACCTTGAGGCGCCACGGTGACTTTGGCCGTCGACTGGTTCGCCGCGGGAGTCTCGCTCGCCGAATACGTGACGTTATTGGCGAGCGCGCCGGTCTGTTTGGCGGTGAGATCGATCTCCGTGTTCGTGATGGGATCGACCGTCGCCACCACATTGGGATCGCCGGCGCCATTATTGGCCGAATTCACCGCGTTGACTAACCCCTGCGTGATGGTTTGCAGGGTGTCGGTGCTTTGCACGGTGTAACTGTAATTAAACGTGTTTATAGTGAGGGTGGCGATGTCGCCTGCCTGAATGGTCCCGCTCACCACGTACTGCCCGGTCGCGGTTATGTCCTGGCTAGCCGCATTTACGATGCCTTCGGGCTGGATGGCATTCGTGCCTATGGTGTAAACAAGCACACGTCTGTTGTAGGTATCGCTGACGTAGAGATTGGCGCCATCCCATGCCAGGGCCAGCGGAGTGCGCAATCCGTCGGTGAATTCGCCCTGCGAGTCCCCAGCGGCGGTTGTGAGGGATGCGTTGTCTACATACCCGGCAGGCTGGCCGATGATGGTGTCGGGTGTAGACCCGGTAGTCGGCGGAGTTTTATCCCAGACCAGAAGCCGGTCGTTTCCCCCATCGGCGACCACCAATTTTCCTCCGGCGCTTAGCGCGTACCGCGGGAAATTCAGGGTGCTGCTGCACATCGCGGGGTAGGTCGGGTTGTTATAGAGATCGATTCCGTTGGAGACGGTGCACAGCACCGGCGTTTCCTTCTCCGCGGTGTCGGTGGACGATGTGGCGGCGCTTCCGGTGTAGGCGTTGTTGGCCACCGAACTCACCAGGTCGGGCTGCCCGAGAGCAACGTCGGCGGGGGCACCGTTGGTGGTCGGTATGGAGTTGAAGATCAGGACGCGGTTGAAACCGAGATCGGTGACGAACAACCGGGTACCGTCGGAGGTCACGGAAACCGGCGCCAGCATCGTGCTGGCGGTGGCGCCGCTCTGCTGCTGGCTGATATCGGGATTGACGTAGGTGGTGAAATTGGGCGCGCCCAGCACCACGTCGGCGGCCACGCCGTTCGTGGTGGGAATGTGATTGTAGATCAGGACCCGGTTGTTCTGCGTGTCGGCCACGAACAACTTCCCGTTCTGTATCCACACACCCTCGGGACCGCGCATGCTGCTGGCGGTTGGAGTATTGCCGGGAATGGCATTGCTGGTGAAATTCGCCTGGCCGATCACGACATCGGCGTTCTGGTTATTGGTGGTGGGAATCGAGTTCCAGATGAGGATGCGGTTATCGTCGGTGTCGGCAACCACCAGGTGAACGCCGTCGGACGCCACACCCTGCGGGTTGCGAAGGCTGTTCTGCGTGGGGATGTCGTTGATTGTGGTGGTGACAAAATCGGGCTGGCCCAGCACGACGCTCGCCTGCCCGACGCACACCGGGCATTTTGTGTTGTACGAAAGCTGCGCCGTCGGGGTCGGCAACTGGGAAGAGATATTGGTGAAGATAAGGACCCGGTTATTGCTCGGATTAACGCCCACGCGGTTGGAGTCCGCCACGAACAGGGTATCGCCGGCGACAGCGATTCCGCTCGCCCCGCCGATGGTGACGTTGCTGGAATTGGTGTCCTGGGCGGTGAATCCGTTCGGCTGGCCAACCACCAGGCGGGCGGCCTGGCCGGTGAAATAAGTTTGCGCCGAAAGCGCCGCGGCAGAAAAAAGTAAGACCGGAATACACTTCATGTGCGGTATCTATGGATGCTCGAAATCAAAAGTATAGCAAGGGTTTGCGGGTCGGCGGTGATGCTTTGGGGACACACCGGTGTGAGAAAATGGCACGACTTGAACGCTGCCCGAACATGGAAAAAGAGCACTTACGCCGACCCTCGGAACACGCGAGCGGCTGATGCACGGCGGGGACCAAGTCCTGATGGAGCAAAATCGAGGGAGTCGAATTGGGAGGGGAACGCGAGACGGTATGGGGTCATGAATTTCCCCAAGTTCGTTCCGGAAATGAGCGGCTGGAGAAGATTTTTCGGGAAGGAAAGGCCGAAAGTACCAGCCGATGGCACCGGTTCCCTCCTGGAATCCGCTTATATTGATGAAGCACCGCTCCTCGCGCTCGCGGCTCACTATTTCCAATACCCCCTCAAAGAGCCGCGACCGCACGGGAGTGGTGCCTTTCAATAGGAGGATGACGAGATGATAGTTACCCGTCATTGGGCCGAGCGCAATCTGGGATTCGACCCGATTGCCACGCCCCCGCCCGCCAACACCTTCCAGTTCAAGCAAGCCGCCGTGGCGAACCCTGCGCCCGAAGATCTGCAGCGGGAAATCATCGACTTCGACTCGGAAGGCACGGAAGGCGCGGCCTTCATGAGCTTCACCTCGTCGACCGGCTTGTCCCGATTCACCGAGATTCCGTGGCCCAAAGGCCTGGCGCCGGTCACCGCGAAGACGCCGGGCGGAAAGTCCGGCGGTCCGCTTCCCAAAGCGGATGTACTGGTAGTGACCTGGACCGTGGACGAAGGTCACGCGCTCAGCCGCGTCATCACGCCCGGCAAGGATTCGCACAACGACTACGCGCCTTACACCCACAATTGGGGCACGCTTTCCAGCAAATTCAGGGCGGGCTCTCCAGCGCGGGACGCCGGGCGGCTGGGGGCGTATTGGAGCACGACCATCGGCAAGACCCACGCCGTGGTTTTCAAATCGGAGTCGCATCTCTCGCAGGATGGTCCGCAAATCCCCAACGTCGATGTTTGGAGACAGATCATCTCGGAAGTCCAGCCTGCACTCATCCTGACGACCGGGACCGGCGGAGGAATCGGCAGGGAATTCGAAGTGGGAGACGTTATCGTCAGCCCGGTTGTGCGCTTCGATTGCATCCAGAAGTTCAAGCACGAACCCTTCGCGAAAGCGCATTATGCGAGCTTTTCGTCCAACACGAAGTTTTTCGCGACCGCGAAAACTCTCTTCAAGGCGAACTCCGGTCAATTGCCGAAGGACAATACACGGGCACCGAAGATTGTCCGGGTGGGACCAAAAGCGCTGGATTCATCCGTCGTCACGACCGATTTCTTCGGATTCGATACATCGGACAATCACTACAAGCTGCAAGGCCTGGGAGATCTCTCTGAGATGGGAGACGGGGTGTTGGGATTGGTGGTGAGCGAGATGAAAAGCGGCGCGCCCCGCTGGCTCGCCGTCCGCAACGTGTCAGACCCGCAGATCAAGGCAGAGGGCACGCTCAAACAGCAGTCCCAACTGGCGGCGCAAATTTATAAGGGATTCGGGCGCTGGAGCACCGTTTGCAGCGCCATTGTGTGTTGGGCATTGATGGCCGCCCAGTGACCCGCGCGGAACATAATCTGCCAGCCGACTTCTAACTTGCTGATTCCACAATGAACGAAGTCTATCCCCGGAACATTTTGGTCCGAACCGTCCTACCGGCGCGCGGTCAATTATCATCAAGCTATGCCATCGAACGACAAACTGCTCCGGCGCGACGTCCTCAGCGCGACGGGCGCGGCACTCACCACATCGCTCTTCACCGGACGCGTGAAGGGCGCAAACGATCGCATCGCTTTCGGATTCATCGGGGTTGGAACCATGGGGCTGGGCAATCTGGGATATGCCATGAACACGCCCGGGGTCCAGCCGGTTGTGGCCTGCGACGTCTATCTTCCCCATCGAGACCGTGCGGTTGCATCCGCCGATAAGGGCGGGTTCCAGGTGAAAGCGGTCGCCGACTTCCGCGAGGTTCTGGCCGATCGCTCCCTTGACGCGGTCTGCATTTCCACGCCGGACCACTGGCACGCCTACATGACCGTGGAAGCGTGCAAGGCGGGCAAAGACGTCTATGTGGAAAAACCTGCGTCGAAAGGAGTGGATGAAGGTCTCAAGATGGTGCAGGCGGCGCGGAAATACAACCGCGTGGTGCAAGCAGGCACGATGCAGCGCTCCGGTGGCAATTTCCGCAAGGCGGCGGAACTGGTGGCGTCGGGAATGCTCGGCGAGATCACTTTCTGCCACACCTTTCAAGCCGAACTAACACCCCGCGCGCGCTATGGAGCCCTGCCCGATGCACCCGTGCCGGATGGGCTCGATTGGAATATGTGGCTGGGACCGGCCCCCGCCGTGCCCTTCAATCCCAACCGCTGGGGAGAACGAATTACCTTTCCCACCTTCCGTTATTTCTGGGATTACGCCGGCGGCGCGATGACGGATTGGGGCGTACACCTCATCGATCCGCTGCATCAATGCTTCGGCGAGGTGATGCCGAAATCGATCTCGGCGCTGGGCGAGAAATTCTACGTCACCGACAATTGCGACACGCCCGATACCATGCACGCCACCTTCGAATATCCGAAATTCCTGGTTACCTATGAAAGCCGCACGTGCAACTCCCTGCCTCTATTCGGCCTCAATCAGGGAGTTGGCACATCCATCCACGGTACCGAGGGAACGCTGTTCGTCAACCGCCGCGGGGTGTGGGTGATTCCCAATAACGGTTCGCGGCTCCAGGGGGCAACCTGGGAAAATATTCCCGATATGACTCCTATGAACCAGCCGCACTGGAAGAATTTCGTCGAGTGCATTAAATCGCGGCAGAAACCCACCAGCGATATCGAGACCTGCGTGCGCTCTTCGGCCGTGTGCCAGCTGGCCAATGTTTCGATGCGCTCCAAGACCCGCCTGGAATGGGACGAGAAGAACTGGACGGCGCCCCAGGAAGCCGCCAAACCATATCTGCGAACCGAATATCGCAGTCCCTGGAAACTGGAAGTCTGATCGATGACGTGCCGGATGTTCGTGCCTTTGGTGAGGGAATTGCCGAGGTCAAGGCGATAGCGGCATGTCCAGGAAACCATCCCCGCGGCCACCGGCCAGAGGGAACACGGTCTGGATCTACGCGCTGCTCCTGGCCGCTACCCTCGCGTTGTACGTTCGCACCGTCAATTTCGATTTCGTCAATTTCGACGACCCGGATTACGTCACCGCGAACCCGCACGTGCGCGGGGGATTCACCGCGGGGAATATAGCTTGGGCGTTCACGTCGGGCAGCGCCGCGAACTGGTTTCCCCTCACGCGCCTGTCGCACATGCTCGATTACCAGCTGTTTGGCGCCTGGAGCGGCGGGCATCATATCACCAACGTGGTGCTGCACGCGGTTGCGGTGCTGCTGCTGTTCGGGTTCTTGCACCGTGCGACCGGGCGCCGGTGGCTGAGCGCATGGGTGGCGCTGATTTTTGCCGTGCACCCGCTGCACGTCGAATCGGTGGCGTGGATCGCGGAACGGAAAGACGTCCTGAGCGCGGCGCTCGCCATGCTGGCCTTATGGAGCTACGTGCGATGGGCGGAACGGCCTTCGCGGGGACGCCAATGCCTGACTGCCGCGGCGTTCGCGCTGGGTTTGACGGCCAAACCCATGCTCGTGACTTTGCCGGCGGTCTTTCTGCTGCTCGACGTGTGGCCGCTCGGCCGCGGTCCGCGATGGCGGGAGAAGATCCCGCTTTTCCTGATGTCCGCCGCTTCCGCGCTGGTCACCTACCTGGTGCAGCAAGCCAGCGGGGCGGTAAGAACCGCCGAAGACTTTCCGCTGTTGCTGCGCGTGGAAAATGCGGCCGTCTCCGCCGTGATCTATATCTGGAAGTGGTTCTGGCCGGCCCGGCTCGCTGTATTCTATCCTTACCCAGCCGAAATTCCCTTGTGGCAAGCGGCTTTAGCCGCGCTCTCCATGGCAGCAATTTCCGTGCTGGTGTGGCGCGTCCGGCGCAGCCGCCCTTATCTCGCCACTGGTTGGTGCTGGTACCTCATTATGCTGGCGCCGGTCTCCGGCCTGGTGCAGGTTGGAGCGCAGGCGCGCGCCGACCGCTACATGTACCTGCCGAGCATCGGCCTGTCAATCATGCTGGCGTGGGGTGCGGCTGAAATCTTCGCCCGGTATCCGCAGATCCGGCCGGCGCTCGCCGCGCTAACCGCCGCCTCCTGCGCGGGCGCCGCGGCGATCGCCTGGGTCCAACTCGATTCCTGGCGCGACAGCCGCGCTCTCTTCCGGCATGCGGTGGACGTCACAGCCGATAATTACCTGGCCCACCACAATCTGGGCGTCGCGCTCGCGGCAATGCCCGAAGGCGCCAACGAAGCCATTGCGGAATACCGGGAGGCATTGCGAATCAAACCCGATTACCTCCGGGCGCTCACCGATCTCGGCAGCGCCTATGCCAAGCTCGGCCGCCTGGCCGATGCCGTTTCGGAATTTCGCGGCGCAATCGCGCTCGATCCCAATCTGGCCATTCCGCACAACAATCTCGGCAACGCTTACGCACAATCAGGCCACTGGAACGAGGCCATACCGGAATACCAATCCGCGCTCCGGCTCGACCCCGACTACGCCGATGCCCGCAACGGACTCGCCGAAGCCGAATATAGCCTCGGGCTTGAATTCGCCAAGGGCGGAAAAAGACTGGAAGCCATCGCGCACCTGGAAGCGGCGCTCGCCGCGCGCTCCGATTACCCCGAAGCCCACAACAACCTGGGCGTAGTGCTCTCGCAGGACCCCGGCCGGCTCAACGAGGCGATTGGCCACTTCGAGGCGGCGCTGCGCATCGACCCGAATTATGTGGACGCACACGTGAATCTGGGACTGGCGTGGTCTCAAATGCCGGGCCGCATCCCCGACGCCATTGCCCAACTGGAAGCTGCCGACCGCCTCCAGCCGGACCCCGAAATCCGCCGAATGTTGGAGAAACTGAGAGCCGAAGTACATTAACCAAACCCGGCCATTGTTGTTTCCTGTACCGTTAACGCCGAATTCCTGTCGGATTCCCGTCCCAGACAACTGAGGAAGTTCGCCCGCCTGAGGCCTGAGAACGTCGCCATCCGGCTGCATTGGTTCAAGGCCGGCCTGGATTTTCTTCCCTATACCGCCTGCCGCCGGCGTTTCCAGAACTTCAAATGTCACGGCCGCGTCGCCGGCAGACGGGCATGGATTATTAAACCGCGGCTGGACCATTTGGGTCCCCTCGAGCGACGGTTTCGTTCCAGGGTGCAACTAAAACGCTTCTTCGCTGGTGCGAGCGAATCAAGGCCGGAAATCCCTTCCCGTAACCATGAGCAATGCCTCCGGGTTTTCATATATCGAAGACAACCGTCTCCCATAATTCGAATTTCCCGGCATGTCCGGACTTTATCGCTATCGTTAGCGAAAATATTATCGTGAATTCCCTTCCCACCCGTGCCGCAGGGGATTATTCTGTACGGAGGTAACACCTCGTCCGCTTGGGTGCCAGCCTCGTTTGCTTGGGAAAGGAGTTTTCGACCATGTTTCGTCTTTTTTCGAATGCCATTCGAGCCAAGGGCGGCAAGACTACGACGCGCCTTGTTACGGCCAGGATTTTGGAATCCCGTGGGCGATCCAGCAGCTTCGGATTCGCCCTTGTCGTCATCGCGGTACTGTCTTTTCTCTTTTCGGTGTCATTGTTCGGCCAAGCCGTTAACTCGACGCTGCTTGGAACCGTAACGGATTCAAGCGGCGGATCTGTGTCAGGTGCCCAGATTACGCTCACGGAGTCCAACACCAACGTCAGCCGCAGCGGAAAAACCAACGATAGCGGGAACTTTGTTTTCCCGGATCTGCCCCCCGGGAAGTACTCGGTCGCGGTGGAGATGACGGGATTTAAGAAGGAGCAGCGCAACGGTATTTCGCTGCTCGTGAACACCACCCAGCGCGTGGACGTTCAACTCCAGCCCGGCAACGTCACCGAGACCGTCGAGGTCACCGGCGCGCCCCCAGAACTGCAGACGGATCGCGCCGATACGGGGCGCAACATCGACTCGATGGTGGTGGCGGAACTGCCGGTCCTGGTCAGCAACCGCAATTATCAAGCTTTGCTGGCGCTGGTGCCCGGCACTGCGCCGCCAACCGAAGAACACTCCCAGTTCTTCAACGCTTCGGACTCGTTGCAGACGGAAGTCAATGGAGCGCCCCGTGTGGCGAACAATTACCAGATTGAGGGCATTGACGACAACGAGCGTACCGGTCTTCTGCAAGTGCTGATTCCGCCACTCGAAGCCATTCAAACCGTGGACGTTTCCACCAGCAACCACTCCGTGGATTTGGGACGCGGGGCGGGCGCGGTCACCAACGTGATTCTGAAGTCGGGGACCAACGACTTTCACGGCTCCCTCTACGAATTCTTTCAGAACAGCGATCTGGACTCCCGCAACTTCTTCCAGCCCAAGGTAGCCGCTGTCCACTACAACTATGTTGGCGGCACGATCGGGGGACCGATCAAGAAAAACAAGCTGTTCTTCTTCGCCGACTACTTGCGCACCATGGACCACGAGGCGAATGCCAATACCGAGACGATCCCCTCGCCGCTGTCACGCACCGGCAATTTGAGCGAAGCACTGGCCGGCTCCAGTCCCGCTCCGGTTTACGACCCGCAAACCGGAAATTCAACCACCGGCGTGGGAAGGACACCATTTCCGGGCAACGTCATTCCAACTTCGCGCCTGAACCCGATCGCCATGAAGATCCTGGCCTTGGTGCCGAACCCGAACCAAGCCTACAACACCGCGGCGCCGTCCAACAATTACTTCGCTCTCCTGCCCTTCACCAAGGACACCGATTTCGCCGACGGCAAGGTGGACTACACCATCAGCGAAAAAGACCACCTCAGCGGCCGATTCAGCTTCCAGCGGCCGCTGATTTACCAGGCGCCGATTTTCGGCCCCGCCGGCGGCGATGCCAACGGCGCCTTCGAAGGTACGGGAGTTCAGAAGACCTATAGCAGCGGCATCAACTGGACTCATATTTTCTCGCCCACCCTGCTCAATGAATTTCGCTTTGGCGTGGCGCACTACCACAACACGGCGCAAGAGAGCGACTATGGAACGAACGATTCCACGAACCTCGGAATCCCGGGCATCAACATCAGCCAGTTCGACAGCGGCTTGGTGGGTATCGGTATTGGCGGGTTTACCAGCCCGCTGGTAGGATACTCCGCCAGCCTGCCCTGGGTGCGCGCCGAAGCCAACATCGATCTGGTGGATAACGTGACCAAGACCCACGGCAACCACACTTTCACGTTCGGCTACGACATGCGCCGCATCCGCGACGACTTATTACAGACGCAGACCTACAGCCCGCGCGGTTTTTACCAATTTGGTGTGTCCCAGACGAATTGCGCCGGCAGTTGCTCGCTCGCCAATGGCACTACGAGTTCGGCGACGACCCCCAACCCCACAACCTCGTGGGCAAACGACCTGGGGAGTTTCCTGCTGGACAGCCCCCAGGCCTCCAGCACCGGCCGCGACTTCAGCGGCACGTTCCCAACTTACCGCGCCTGGTACTTCTTCCCCTACGCCGCCGACAGATGGCAGATCAGCAAAAAGCTGACGTTGTCAGTCGGGGTTCGCTGGGAGATTTATCCGCCAGGCTTGCCGGCTTTCCCGGGACAGTTTTCCAATTTCATTCCGTGGAACAACACGCTGGTGGTCGGCGGTGTGGCCGGCAACCCCAATAATGGGGGATTGGTCAACCACTGGAACTACATCGCGCCGCGCGTGGGATTGGCTTACCGCTTGACGGAGAAGACGGTCATCCGGACCGGCATCGGGGTCAGCTACACGCCGTTTGAGGATAATACCTACATCAACAATAACTACCCGACAAAAGGCAACATCGGAGCCGTGCAGGGCGCGAGCGCTTACACTTCCGCGCTCTACAGCGGGTCCGTTCTCAGTTTCGAGAGCGGTCTCCCGGTGCCTGCGCCACAGCCAATCCCGTCCAACGGAGTTTACAGCGTGGCGGCCTTGGGTTTCAACGGTTCAACGGAAGACTATTTCCCGGCAAACCAGAAAAACCCTCATATCATCGCCTGGAACTTCACTGTCCAGCAGGCGTTGCCGGCCCATTTCACGATGGATGTTGCCTATGTCGGCAACCATGGAGTGGACATGGGTTCGTCGCAAAACATCAACGGCAGTCCGGTAATCGCGCCGGCCTCCTCGGGGGACACCGCCTATCTGCCGTACTTCCCGCACACGGGCACCATATCGGAGTACTTCCAGGGGGTGTCCGCAATGTACAACGGCCTGCAAGTGAAGGTTGACCGGCGCTTCGGCAACGGTCTCAGCATCACCTCCTCGCTCAGCTACCAGAAGGGCATGGCTTACTACAACGGCGGCGACGACGATGGGTTCTACGGCTTCTATCTCAACGGTCAATATCACCGGAATTGGGGGCTGAACGACTTCAATCGTACGATCAGCTTTGTGCAAAGCTATGTATACCAACTGCCATTCGGTAAAGGGAAACCATTCCTGAACTCTTCGCGGGTTTTGGACAAGGTTATCGGCGGCTGGCAGATTGAGGGCGTCCTGACGGCGATGACCGGACTCCCCTTCACCGTGACTTACAGCTCGACGTACTTAAACCTGAACCAGGGCGGCACCAATACGCCGGAACTCATCGATCCGAACGTCAAGATTCTGCACGGAATCAACACGACCTCGAACGGTGGAAGCCCGTGGTTCGATCCAACTGCGTTTGCCCCGCCACCCTGCCAGTCGGCCACGCCGAGCGCGTCCTGCTCGACGGGAGCGGCCGATCAGATCGCCGGTGCCGCCCAGCAGGTGGGCAACATCGGGCGCAATTCCCTTATCGGGCCGGGATTCTTCAACCTGAATGCGGCCCTGTCAAAGACCACTCAATTCGGCGAACGCGTCGCCATGCAGTTCCGGCTGGAAACCGTAAATACGACCAACACTCCGCAGTTCGCCAATCCGAACACCGGGTGCTGCACTTCCAACAACGCCAACTTCGGATTCGTGACCGGCACACTCAGCAGCGGCTCCGGTTCGGTCAACGCCGGCACTGGTGGCCCGCGCAGCGTCCAATTGGCGGTGAAGATAACGTTCTGAGCCCGATGTCAGCGGGTTAACGAAATGGGGCCGGATGGCCAAGATCCGGCCCTGTCTCATGGCCTCAAACTACGGGTGTTTATCGGGACGGAAGCCGCCGGATCAGCGATCCCATCTCTTCCGGCGTGGCGCGGGTGTAATCCTCGGGCGAAGCGCTGGCAGACGTGGAAGTGGCGGTTCGGGAACTGTTGCGCGCGGCTCGGGGCTTTTCCACCGCGGGAGGCACCTCGACTTCGTAGTCGTAAACTCCTCGTCGGCGTTCGGTATCATTCGGCGGGATGACCACGCGCACCGATAGAATCGTGCAGCCTTCCACCTTCTCGCCAATTTGATGAATGAATCGGGAACGGACGGTTTTCGTCAGCATGATGAGGGTCGGGCGCTCCGAGGCCCATAGACGAGTTTAGCATCGCGTGACGAGCGAGGCTCCGATCACAGCTGGCCGCCGTACCTGAGGATCGAACGACGAACTTCCACGCCCGGGTACCGTTCATCGGGAGCACAAGCGGCAATATTCACGGCGGTCTTCGAGGCGCCGGAGGCGAAGCCGGACGACCTTTTCGACAAGGATCAGATTCGATCCCGCACCGGCCCGGCGATCTGAGAACCGGCGATCCTCGGTCCGTGCACTTGTGGGCCGCTCTTGTCTCAACGCAGCCATGTCCGGCATCCGTTCATCCTCTATTCATCTCCCGAATCCTATACTTGAATTCGCAACCCGATGCCGCGAATTTTGCCACTCGCCCTGGCGCTCCTTCCGTGCGCCTGGGCGCAAGCCCCGCCCGGCGCCGAGCCTCTGCGTCTGACCCTTCCGGACGCCCTGGCCCGCGCACAGAAATACAGCCAGCAGACCTTTAACGCTAACATCGAGGCGCTGCTCGCCCGAGAAGACACGGTGCAGGCCAGAGCCGCGCTCCTCCCTAGCGTGAACGGAGTGAGCCAATACATATACACGCAGGGCAACGACACACCCAGCGGCATTTTCGTGCCCAACGACGGCGTCCACGTCTATTACGACTACGTCACCACCCACGCCGATCTGTATGCGCCCGCCAAGCGAGCCGACTATCGCCGGGCCATCGCCGCCGAAGCCGCCGCCCGCGCCCGCGCCGATGTTGCCGCGCGCGGTCTGATCGGCACCGTGGCGCAGGATTACTACGGGATGGCCGTGGCAGCGCGCAAACTCCGCAACGCCGATCTCGCCGTCCGCGATGCGCAGGAGTTTCTCGACATCACCCAAAAGCTGGAACGAGGCGGGGAAGCCGCGCATGCCGATACCGTCAAGGCGCACCTCCAATTGAACGATCGCATGCGCGACCGCCAGGAAGCCCAGCTTGCGCTCGATAAGGCTCGCATCGGTTTCGCCGTTTTGCTCTTCCCCGATTACCAGACGAATTTCACGGTAGCCGACGACCTCGACACACTCCCGGCGCTCCCGGAATATCGCGAGATCCAGACGCTCGCCGGGAAAAACAGTCCGGACATCCGGGCCGCGCAGGCCACCGTTACCGCGCAGACGTTCGAGTTGCGCTCCGCCAAAGCCGACCGTCTTCCTACTGTCTCCGGCGATTATTTCTTCGGCATCGAGGCCAATGAGTTCGCCCTCCATAACGAGCGGGGCCAGAACAATCTCGGCTCTTCCGCCCAGGTGCAATTGAACCTGCCCATCTGGACGTGGGGCGCGGCGCGCAGCAGGGTGAAAGTCGCCGAATACAAGCTGCGGCAGGCCAAGAACGACTTAAGTTACACGCAGCGCAACCTCCTCTCCGAACTCGAATCCTTCTACCGGGAAGCGTCCATGGCGCGCGACCAACTGACGCTTCTCCAGGAATCGGTCGGGCTCGCCGCCGACAGCCTGCGCCTCACCATGCTCCGCTATCAGGCGGGCGAAGCTTCGGTTCTGGATGTGGTGGACGCCCAGACAAGCGCGCGAGATGCGCGGAACGCGTTCGACGATGGCCTGGCGCGGTACCGCATCGCCATCGGAAATCTCCAGACACTCACGGGAGCGTTTTAGGCCATGAAGAAGCGATGGTTGTACGCAGTGCTTACCGCCGCGGCGTTGACGTGCGGCTGTAAGAAGGAACAAGAGGCCGAAAGCGAAGCGCCCGCCCCGGTTCAGGTGACCGGCGTGACGCAGGAACCCATCCGCCGCATCGTCGCGGGCGACGCCGTTCTCTTCCCGGTAGGCCAGAGCAGCGTGATGCCGAACATCACCAAGCCCGTGGTGAAGTTCTATGTCAACCGCGGCGATCACGTGAAGGACGGTCAACTCGTCGCTACTCTCGAAAGCCACGACCTCCAGGCCGCGGTCGATAATTACAAGGCGCAGGTCAACCAGGCCAATCTCAATCTTCACAGTACGGAGTTGGCCACCGTGCCGGAAGCGGTGGTGAAAGCGCAGGCCGACGTCCAATCCGATACCGAACAACGCGACGCCGCCAAGAAGCTCCTCGACAGCCAGCAGAAGCTTTTCGAGGAAGGCGCGCTGGCCGAAAGGCGAGTGGACGAAGCCCGCGTGGCATACGCCTCCGCCAAAGCGCAGCTCGAAGGCGCCAGCGAACATCTGCGCGCGCTCCAGGCGGTCAGCAAGGAAGATCAGATCAAGACAGCGCAAGCGCAGCTCCAGTCCGCGCAGGCGCAACTCGCGCAGGCGCAAGCGCAGCTAAACTATGCCGAGGTTCGCAGCCCGCGGACCGGAGTCGTCTCCGACCGGCCGGTTTATGAAGGCGAAATGGCCGTGAGCGGCACTCCGCTGCTGACCGTCATGGACATATCCAAGGTGGTGGCGCGCGCGAACATTCCACAGAACCAGATCGGTTCCGTGAAGGTGGGACAGGCGGCTGAAATCACCCCTTCCGATGGCGGCGAGACGGTGGAAGGCAAGGTCACCGTCGTAAGTCCCGCCACCGATCCCGCCAGCACCACGGCGCAAGTCTGGGTGGAATCCGCGAACCCCGGCGAGCGTCTTAAACCCGGCGCCAGCGTGCACGTCAAAATTATCACCGAGCTCGTGAAGAACGCCACGACGGTGCCCTCGTCCGCCATTCTGCCCGGCGAGGAAGGCGGCACGGCGGTGCTCATCATCGACGCCAACTCCATCGCCCACCTGCACGCCGTCACCACCGGAATTCGCGAAGGCGATAAGGTGCAAATTCTCAATGGCGCCCGTCCCGGCGACGAAGTAGTGGTGGTAGGCGGCCTGGGCGTGGAAGATAAAGCCAAGGTTCGGAAGGTCGATACCACCGTGCAGGAATCGGACGACGAGGACAACGCGCCCGATGCCGCGCCGGCGGACCAGAAGAAAGACCCGAAGAAAGACGAGGCGAAGCCAAAACCGCAATGAGCGATCTTTCGAACGGTCCAATCGAGCCGCGACCGGAGGAAGCGGTCCACTGGACGGCCCGGCACGGCAAACCCATCATCTTCGTCATCATTACGCTCATCGCCGTGGGCATCTACCTTGCGCTTACCATCCCGGTGGCGGTCTTTCCGGAGACCGACTTTCCGCGCATCGTGATCGGGGCTGATAATGGCGTTTTTCCGATCGACCAGATGCTGGTCACCGTCACCAGGCCGCTCGAAGAGGCGGTCAACATCGTTCCCGGTCTCGACCATCTGTTCTCCATCACCAGCCGGGGCACCGCCGAAATCGATCTCTTCTTTACGTGGCACACCGACATGTACCGCGCGCTCGAGCTGGTGAACGCCGCGCTGGCGCGCGTCCAGTCCACGCTGCCGTCGACATGTAAGCTAACCGCCAACCGCCTCACGTTCGCGGCGTTCCCGATCATGGGCTACAGCCTGACGTCCCACACGGTTCCGCAAACCGCGCTGTGGGAGATGGCCACCTACGATATCAAGCCACGCCTCAACCGCCAGACGGGCGTATCGCAAATCGTGATTCAGGGCGGCCAGGTGCCGGAGTTCGAAGTTGAGCCCGATCCCGCCAAGCTGGTGGCTGCCGACGTCACCATCCCGAATATTCTGGATGCCATCGGGCGCAGCAACATGATCGATTCGCCCGGCATGTTCCAGCAGCATCACGAACTCGTGCTCAGCCTGGTGAGCGGGCAGACCAAAACGCCCGGCCAGATCGGGAACATTGTGGTTCGCACCACGCCCGCTGGAGCGCCCATTCGCATTGCCGACGTCTCGCAGGTGCACCCTTCGGTGATGCCCGTCTACACCACCGTCACGGCCAACGCTAACCCGGCTGTTCTGCTGAATATCATGCGCCAGCCGGACAGCAACACGGTGGATGTTGCCAACGCCGTCAAAAAAGAGATTGCCAACTTGCGCAGGGATCTTCCCAAGTCGGTCGAATTCCGTCCGTTCTACGACCAGTCGCTGCTGGTCACCGAATCCATCGACAGCGTGCGCGACGCCATTTTGCTGGGGCTCGTTCTGGCATCGCTGATCATGGTGCTCTTCCTGCGCGACTGGGGGACATCGCTGGTCGCCGGGCTGGTGATTCCGGCTACTATTGCAGTCACCTTCATCGCCCTGCGTGTAATGGGCGAGAGCTTCAACCTGATGACGCTGGGCGGCCTGGCGGCGGCTGTCGGGCTGGTGATCGACGACGCCATTGTGGTGGTGGAAAACATCGTGATGCATCGCGATGCCGGCCAATCGCGCGCTGAAGCCATCCGCAACGCGCTGCGCGAGATCCGCGTTCCGCTGATCGGTTCCACCGTCACTCCGATTGTGGTTTTCCTGCCGCTCGCCACGCTCACCGGGGTCTACGGCGTGTTCTTTCGCGCGCTGGCGGTCACGGTGGGGATGGCGCTGCTCACTTCACTCGCGCTCGCCCTCACGTGGACGCCCACGCTCAGCCATTACTTCATTCGCCGGCGGCCCGGCCGTCCGGTCGCGGAGCACGAGACGGTGCCCCCGTTTCTCATGCGGCGGTACGAGCGCGTTCTGAAAATCGCGCTGGAGCACAAGTGGCTGCTGGCCGCGTTCTCGGTGGTGCTGATCGGCGTAGCTTACTTCTGCTTTACCCAGGGAGGCACCGACTTACTCCCGTCCATGGACGAAGGCGGGTTCATCGTGGATTACATCATGCCCGCCGGCTCGTCGCTCGAAGAAACCAATCGCGTTCTCACCCATGTGGAGAAGATTCTGAAAGCCACTCCGGAGGTGGAAAATACGTCCCGCCGCACGGGATTGCAGCTCGGCCTGGCGCAGGTTACCGAAGCTAACACCGGCGACATTTCGGTGAAGCTCAAAGACAAGCGTAAGCGCAGCGTGGACGAAGTGATCGCCGACGTGCGCGCCAAAATCAATAAAGCCGAACCGGTGCTCGACGTGGAATTCCCGCAGCTCCTCCAGGATATGATCGGCGATCTGACCAGCGCGCCCGAGCCAGTCGTGATCAAGTTGTTCGGTCAGGAGCCGGAACTGCTCAATAAATGGGCGGAATCGGTGGGCGATGCCATCAAGAAGATTCCCGGCGTGGTGGACGTGCTCAACGGCGTGGAAAACACCATCAGCGGCCCCGCCACCACGTTTAATGTCGATCAGGTAGTCACCGCGCGCGCCGGATTTTCGCCGCAGGAAGTGGAGCTCGATACCAGCGCGATGCTCCAGGGGGAGCCGGCGTCCACGCCGGTGGTCGTCAACGACCGTTCCTACACCATTCGCGTGCGCTTTCCCGAGGACGTACGCAAGACGCTCGCCACCATCCGGCAAACCATGCTGATCAGCGGCACCGGGAAGACCGCCACGCTGGGCACGCTCGCCGACATGCAGGAGATCCCCGGTGAAACTGAAATCCGCCGCGACAACCTCCAGCGCAACGTGCAGGTGACGGCCCGTTTCGAAAACCTTAATCTCGGCGACGGTATGAAGAAGGTGCAGGACGCCATCGCCGATCTGCACCTGCCTCCCAGCATTCGCGTGGAATACGGGGGCCTCTACGCCGAGCAACGGCAATCGTTCAAGGGACTGTTGTTCGTGCTGGTTCTGGCCGTGGTGCTGGTGTTTGCGGTGCTGCTGTTCGAATTCGGCGATTTCGCCGCGCCCACGGCGGTGATTTCCTCGGCGCTGCTTTCCACTTGCGGCGTGTTTGTAGCGCTGGTGCTGACCGGAATCACGTTCAATCTCTCCTCGTTCATGGGTCTGATCATGGTGGTGGGCATCGTTGCCAAAAACGGCATTCTGCTGCTCGACGCCGACCAGAAGTTTCGCGCCAGCGGCATTCCAGCCGAGGAGAGCATGATCCGCGCGGGCGAGCGCCGCCTGCGTCCCATCATGATGACCGCGCTAGCCACCGTGGCCGGCATGCTTCCATTGGCGTTCGCATGGGGCGCGGGGTCGCAGATGCTGCAACCCCTGGCCATCGCGGTGATTGGCGGCATTCTCGCCTCGATGGTACTCTCGCTGGTAGTAACTCCGGCCGTCCACTACTATTTGAGCCGCGAAAATCCCCCAACTGAGCCGCGACCAGAGGAAGCGGCATAACAAGGAGCGACAGATGAAAAAACTACTCTCACTGAGCCTGCTCATCGGCGCCGTGTTCGCCGCGGAAGGCTACAAAGTCATTACCAAGATCAAAATTGGCGGCGAAAACCGCTGGGATTACACGCTTTTCGACCCGGTCAATCGGCGCCTGTACGTTTCCCACGGCACCAGCGTCGAAGTGGTCGATCCCGATGCCGGCAAGGTGGTCGGCACGATTCCACAGCTGCACGGCGTCCATGGGATTGCGGTCGCCAACGACTTGAACCGGGGATTCATCACCAATGGCAGCAACACCGCCAACAGCGTCACCATTTTCGATTTGAAGACGCTGCAAAAAGTCGGCGAGCCGGCCGCCGGCAAGAATCCCGACGCGGTCTGCTACGAGCCCAAGACGAAGCGGGTGTTCGCCATGAATCACTCCGATACCACTGCCACCGCCATCGATGCGAAGACGGGCGAAGTCATCAAGAGTTTCCCCACCGGCGCGACAACCGAGTTCTGCGCCACCGACGGGAACGGGACGATCTTCGCCAATCTGGAGCAATCTTCGGAACTGATGCAGATCGACGCCGCCAAGCTGCAAGTGGTGAAGAAGATTTCGCTGGCGCCTTGCGAAAGCCCCTCGGGACTGGCCATCGATGTGAAGAACAAAAAGCTCTTCTCCGCCTGCGATAACAAGATGGTGGCGGTTACCGACATACCGTCGATGAAGGTGATCGCCACGCCGCCCATCGGTGCAGGTCCGGATGCCGCGGGGTTCGATTCCACGCTGGGGCTGGCATTCACTTCGAATGGCGGCGACGGCACGCTCAGTATCATCAAGCCGGTCAATGGAAAGTATGAGACCGTCGATACCGTCACAACGGAGCGCAGCGCCCGCACCATGACGGTGGACGAAAAACTGCATCGCATTTATTTGCTGGCGGCCGAATACGGGACACAGCCAGCCGGGCAAAAAGGCCGCCCGCCGGCCATTCCGGACAGCTTCCACGTTCTGGTTGTGGGCAAGTAGTTCGTTGGTGGGGCGGGGCAGCCACGAGGATGGCCGCCCCGCTTGAATTTATTTTCCGGCCGCGTGCTTTTGAGCGGCTGCGCGGTTTTGGCGTCCTGGCGGCTTGCGCGGGGTGGCGCGATTGATCAACCGCTTCACCCAGCTCAGCAGATGTACCGGCTCGTGCGAAGTTTTCGCAATCACGACATCGGCGCCGGTGACCTGCTCGGTCAATCCGAGCGGATCGACAAAACCGGAGAGCAGGATAATGCGCGTGTTGGGCTTCAACTGGCGAATTCGCCGGATCAGTTCCCCTCCATCCATGCGCGGCATGCGGTAGTCCGTCACCACCACGTCAAAGGGGGAGCTTTCGAAGAGTTTCAGGCCGTCTTCGCCATTGGCGGCAATCTCGACACGGTATCCGACCTCTTCGAGGAGCGATCTGCGAACCAACAATCCGTCTCGGTTGTCGTCCACCAGCAGTATGTGCGGAGTCGCTAACTGGGCGGGTTTCATCAGGGGACGATTGCGAGAGTAACAAAGCTGTAATTGCGATGTCAACGCTTTTGCATCGTAATGGAAAACCGCGAGATGGAGCGCTTGACAAAAACCTCGCTCTGCGCCCGCGCTACTCCACGGGACGCGGCGCTTTGTAGCCCGACTTGGCGATGATGGTGTACTTCACCGGCTTGCCCTTTTCATCCTTCATTGCGATGGGGTTGCCGTCGTGATCCACCAGTTGCACCTTGATTTTGCGGTAGCTGCCATCGTGGGTCTTGTTGCTGGGAGAGTAGGTAAGCACGTACTGGTTGCGAAGCGATTCGCGGATCTGTTGGAAAATACCGCCATATTCGCCCTCGAAGCGCGGGAAGAAAGACTGTCCCCCGGTTTCGGATGAGAAGGTCCGCAGCTGGTTGTCCATTTGCAAGAAACCGATATTGTCGCCTCGCGGGCCCATCAAAAGGCGCAGCGACTGCATCAGGCCGATGGAATAAACCGGCACACCGGATTCCTGCAGAACCTTGCGAGCCTTGTCGAAGGTGAGCTTGCTGAAGGTGTCGACTCCGGTCGAGAGCAGCACAATCGCCTTGCGTCCTTCGATTCCCGACATCCGGTCAGCGGTATCCGCCACGGCGTCGAACAGGTTCGCTTCGGACCACGCCGGTATTTGCAGGCGGTGAAGGGCCTCCTGCGTTTCCATGCGATTGGTGGTGAAATCCGAGAGGATTTCGGGTTTCATGTCGTAGGCAATCACCGCGACGTAGTCTTGCGGCTGGAGCGTGCTGGCAAAGCCCCACGCAAGCTCAAGTGTCTGGTACCAGGTGTAGCCCCAAAATTGCTGAAATTTGTTGCTGAATTCGATCAGCAGCGCCACCGTCATGGGCGCATCGCCTTTGGCGGCGAATCCGTTAACCTGCTGCGGAACGTTGTCTTCGAGAACACGAAACGCGGCCTTCGGTATGTTGGGGATGAAGCGGCCGCTCTTATCCATTACCGCGACATCGACCGTGACCGTGTCGACATCTGCCTTGAACGATGGCAGCGTGCTGACATCGATCTTGTCTTTCTTGGTGTATTCCGAGGGGATCTTGGGCAGGTCGCCATCGGTCGACGAAGTGCCGGAATCCGCGGGTTTCTTTTTCGCGACGGTTCCGCTGTTGGTGTTGAGAGGGCCCTGGTCCTGCGCGGCGAGTGTAGCCGCCAGCGCCACCAGCAGTGCGGAAGCACACACAGAGGCGGTAATCGTGGCTCGCATAGTCTTACTTTCTGAGGTCAATATACCAGATGACGTACTCCGGCGGGGAAGCGTTTCCGGCCCGGGAGAGTCAGTTGATCCAGGGCCCGCGGCCATCGTGTTTGCGCATGTATACCTGGAATTTCTTTTTCGCACGCTGCATTTTCCACTGCCGGTATCGCCCGCTGAAATCGGGCAAACTCCAGCGCCCGGCGCGGATGGGCACCTTCAGATACGCCAGCCCGAACAACATCCCACCCAAGTGAGCCAGATTGCTGACACCGCTGTTCCCGCTCCCGAAGGCCGAAAGCAGTTCCACCGCCCCGTAAATCATCACCAGGTACTTGGCTTTGATCGGGAACAGGAAGTACATCAGCACTTGCGTATCGGGGAACAGAACGCCATACGCCAGCAGCAGGCCGTAAATCGCGCCCGAAGCGCCGATCGTGCTGGTGTTGTGGGCCAGCAGGACGTTGACCGTGGTGTCGCAGATGCCGGCGCCAATGCCGCACAGGAAATAGTACTTCAGGAATCGCCGTGTTCCCCACGTTTGCTCCAGCGGGTAACCGAACATCCAAAGCGCCAGCATGTTGAAGAGCAGGTGGCCGATGCCGCCGTGCAGGAACATGTAGGTGAACAACTGGAACAGGTACCAGGGGAACCGGTAAACCACCAGCATGGGAACCAGCGCCAGAGGGGACAACAAACGTTCCACCGTCGGGCTGAGGTAGGTGAAGACAAAGATTACGGTGTTGACGATCAGGAGCCACTTCACCCCCGGAGGGAAGTATCCGTAAATTGCGGACCGGCTCAGTCTGTACCGGGGTAGCGCCATGGCGGGTTCTCTAGAGATTAGAATAACAATCCGGCTGTCAGGATGCAGCCGTCTCGCCCCTCCTGGCGTACCGGTTCAGCAGTTGGGCGCACAGTTCGAGCACCGCCGCCACGCCCAGCCAAACCTGCCAGTGGGAAAAGACACCGCTCGAAATGGCGAAATGGCCGGTCCAGTTCTGCTCCGCGGCAAGAGCCCATAGCCCGACTGCCGTCGCCAGCGCGGCTGCCGGCTGGAGGAACCCTGCCAGGCCCGCGGCAAAGCGCCGCTCGTTGCGCGGCTTTTTGCTCACCGGCCTGCCGCGGCTGAAGCGGATCCGGAGGATCATGTGGTTTCTGACCAATCTAACAGGTTTCACGGTCCAGGGCTCCTCGCCCACGAAAGTATAATTGTTTTTCATGCCTATTCGGAGAGTTTTGATTCTCGGTTGCAAAGGCACGCTCGGCGGCCAGTTGATGAGGTTGTATCCGGAGGCGGCCGGGTGGGATCGCGAAGACGTCGACGTGCTTGATTTTCCGGCGCTGCGCGCCCGCGTGCGCGAGTTGCGGCCCGCGCCTGAAGCTATCGTCAACTGCGTGGCATTCAACGACGTTGACGGCGCCGAGGAGCGCCCCCAGGTGGCCAGCGCGCTCAACGAGGATTTCCCCGGCCAGTTGGCGGAATTCGCGCGCGAACTTGCCATCCCGCTGGTCCACTACAGCTCCAATTACGTGTTCGATGGCACGCGAGGCGAATATGCGGAGAGCGATGTGCCCGCCCCGCTCTCGGCGTACGGGCGATCGAAGCACGGGGGAGAAAAGCGCATCTCGCAGGCCGGCGGACATTGTTATATCGTGCGCACCGCCGTCATTTTCGGACCGAAAGGCGAGAGCGATCTCTCCAAGAAGAGCTTCGTGGATTTGATGCGGGACCTGTCCGCCAAGCGCGACACCATCGAAGCGGTCTCCGACGAGATCAACAGTGTGACCTACGCACCCGACCTGGCGGCGGGCACCAGGGACCTGCTCGATCGCCTGCCCGCCCCAGGAATCTACCACCTCACCAACCGCGGCAGCGCGAGCTGGTTCGACCTGGCGCGCGAAATTTTCCGGGTCACCGGGAAAGCGGTCAACCTGATTTCCGTGCCATCCACGCGCTTTCCGCGCAAAGCGCTCCGGCCGCCCAAAGCGATCCTGCTCAATACCAGGCTGCCGCAACTGCGCTCGTGGCAGGAAGCGCTGGCGGAATTCCTGAACGCTTAAGCGCGAGGTTTCAGGGACAGCTAAATCGGCCTCCCGCGGCCTTATAGACGGCCGGCTACAGGTAATAATCGAAGTCCCGTTCAGTCCGGACGAACCGCCGAACCTTCATGATGTGGGCCGGGCGAGTCTCAGGGACGAGTTCGAAATAGTTGCGCGCCCCATGCCAGAGATAGCGCGTGCCGGCCAACAAATCGTGCGCCTGAAACGCCCGCTTGTCATCGAGCCCGAGAGCCGCCAGGTCGAGATTTACCCAACCCGACTGCATGTGAAACGCGTCCAGGTTACAGAGCACGATGACAGTGTCGGTGAACCCGGGGCTCGACTTGCTGTAGCAGATTACCGAAGGGTTATCGGTCTCGTGAAACCGAAGGTTGACATCCCGGTGGAGCGACGGGCTCTCGCGGCGAATGCGATTGACCCGTGCGATCAGTCCTTTCAGGCTGCGAGGGTCGTCCCAATGCCAGTGTTTCACCTCGTATTTTTCGGAATCGAGGTACTCTTCGCCGCCGGGTTCGCGCGGCGAATTTTCGCAGAGTTCGAAGGCGGGACCGTAGATCCCATAGTTCGCGCCCAAAGTAGCCGCCAGTATGAGGCGAACGGCGAACGCCGCGCGCCCTCCCACCTGCAGGTACTCGGGGAGAATGTCGGGTGTGTTCGGCCAGAGATTCGGGCGAAAGAACTCGCGCAGTTCGGTTTCGGTAAGCTGGCGGAAGTAATCGGTCAACTCCTGTTTGGTATTGCGCCACGTGAAGTAAGTATAAGATTGCGAGAAGCCGCACTTAGCCAGCCGGTACATGACTTTCGGACGGGTGAAGGCCTCGGCCAGGAAGATGACTTCCGGATGCCGCGCTTTGATTTCTGAGATGGCCCATTCCCAGAAGGGCAGGGCTTTCGTATGCGGATTGTCCACGCGGAAAATTCGGACGCCGTGTGCGATCCAGAACATCAGTACATTCTTCAACTCTTCCCATAACTCGCGCCATTGAGTGGTTTCGAAATCGAAGGGGAAAATGTCCTCGTATTTCTTGGGTGGATTTTGCGCGCACTGAATGGTGCCGTCCGGCCGTTTCCGAAACCATTCCGGGTGTTGCCGCACATAAGGATGGTCGGGAGAGCACTGAAAGGCGATGTCCAGGGCGATCTCGATATGGAGTTCGGCAGCCTTGGCCACCAGGCGTTGGAAATCGTCCAGGGTGCCGAGTTGCGGGTCGATCGCGGTGTGACCTCCCTCGGCGGAGCCGATTGCCCACGGGCTGCCGGGATCGTCTGGAGCGGCGGCGGTGCCGTTGTTCCTGCCTTTGCGCGCGGTCTGCCCGATGGGATGAATCGGAGGGAAATACAGGGTGTCGAACCCCATGCCGGCGATATAAGGCAGCCGCGCCTCGCATTCGCGCAGCGTGCCCGGACGGGACGCATCCGGCGAACAGGATCGCGGGAAGACTTCGTACCACGCCGAAAAGGAGGCCTTTTCGCGATCTACGACCAGAGGAAGTTCTTTGGAGCAGCGGGAGGCGAAACGTCGATCGGGGTAGCGCTCCATCATAGCCGCGAGTTCGTCGGCGAGTGCGATTTCGCCGCGCATTTCGGAATCCGGACCGCGCAACGCAGCGGCCCATTCACGCAGTTGCGCGGCGTCCGCCCCGGCATTCGCGGCGCGCGCGGCTGCCTCATCGATCAGTTCAGCGCCGATGAGGTACTCGACGCGCGCAACCTGCCCGGCGTCGATCCGTTTGGCCAGATCGCTCCGCCAGCTTGCAAAACGATCGATCCAACCTTCGACTGTGTAGCGATAGCGCCCGATCCCGGAGAGTGGAATCTCACACCGCCAGCGGTCGTTGCCTCTGGGCATCATGGGCAGCCGCCGCCAGTCTTCGTCCTGTGCGTGGCGATACAAAACTTCACCCGCCACAGAGTCGTGGCCGTCGGCGAGAATATCCGCCTCGACAGTCAGGGTGTCACCCTCGATGCGCTTGACGGCAAAATCGCCATCGTCCACCTGCGGGTAAACGTGCTCGACCACAACCCGGCTGCGTCCATCCGGTGGAATCATGCGGAACGGAACAGCAGGTGAAGGACCAAGTTCATACTGCGATCGAGAATACAGTTCAGAGCGGACCAACTGGTTCGCCCCCGGCTGCCTTCCGGTCCATCGCCCGAATTGCCAGTCCGCGGGCGACAGAGGTGAATTCGTTGCCGGCACGAATCCGGTCCGCGCCGAAGCGCTTCTCGAATATTCTACGGACTGCCGGCACGAACGACGATCCGCCGGTCAGGAATGCCACATCCACATCTGCGCGCGATACGCCCGAGACGGACAGCAAAGAATCGACGCAGGATTCGATCCGGGCCAGTTCTTCGGCGATCCAGCCCTCAAATTCCTCGCGGTCCACCCGGGTTGTAATGTCTACGATGCCATCCGAGAATCGGAATGCCGCCGAGACGCCGGCGGACAAAGCGCATTTTGTCTTCTGTACGGCGCGATGAAGTTCGTACCCCAGGTCTTCCTGGACCAGGTGAATCAAAGCTTCGATTTGGTGCGGTTCGAGCGCGGTTGCCAGGCTGCCGCGAAGCATGTTCATGGTGCTGTTGGTCCGCAGAAATGACAGGTGGTGCCAGTGTTCCAGTTTTTTATAGACCCAAACCGGAACGGCCGGCAGGATCTTGTTCATCGATCGGGCCGAGGAGCCCATACCCAGCGCCGGCGAGACGAGGTGGCGCACGATTTTGGCGTCAAAAGCGTCGCCGGCTAAGCCGATTCCGGCATTGCCGAGCAGGTCCTTCGGTGTTCTGCCGTGCTGCCGGACGCGCGGTCCAACGCGCAGAAGGGAAAAATCGCTGGTGCCGCCGCCGAAATCGGCGATCAGAATCAGTTCATCGTGGTCGAGTCCGGCTTCATAGGAATGGGCCGCCGCCACTGGTTCCAGTTCGAACTCCACATGTTCAAACCCCGCGAGATGAAAAGCGCGCTTGAGACGCTCCACCGCGAAGTCGTTATCGTCGCCGGTCTCCGCCCCCACGAACTGGACAGGGCGGCCCACAACCACCGTCCCGATCTTCGCTCCGAACTGCTGTTGCGCGCTCTCCCGCAAGTCCCGGAGGATTCGAGCGATCAAATCTTCGAGGGTCATTCTCCGCCCGAACACTTCGGTGCCTTTGAGGGTGCGGCTGCTGAGGTACGATTTCGGCGACTGGATCAAGCGGCCTTTGGTTTCCGCGGCGAGATATTGTTCGATGGCTTGCGGTCCGCTCCACGATTTGATGTTGGTGACACCGCGCTGCTTGAGTTGTTCCAGGTACAGGACAGACCGGTACGCTTCTACGGGTCCATAGGCGGAAGGGTACGTTGCCAGTTCCACCAGCCCTCGTGAAGTGGCGAGTGCGACAGAACTATTAGTGGTTCCGAAGTCAATTCCGAGGGCTAGGGGATGCATAATAATGCGGATGGGTTGAGCGCACCGAACGGATATGAGCGGCGCTTCGGATTCGGGAACTTCGCTTCCGCGATGGCGCCGCGCTAATTGTAGCGCGAAATTCGGAAACTGTTCAGGGCTAACATCGATGGCTAACAGTGATGGGGTAACAGTGATGCGCTAACCGAGATGCACGCTGGCGCAGCGTGCGAGAATAAAACGTCATGCAACCAGCAGATATCGCCTCAGCCACTGCCGTCGTTCTCGAAGAAAAAATCCGCAGCCGGCGCGCGCGGGTGGGGATTGTGGGGTTGGGGTATGTCGGTTTACCCCTCGCGGTGGAGTTCGCCAAGGCAGGCTTCGCCGTCACCGGCATCGATATCAGCGAAGAAAAGATCCGGCGCGTCAACGCCGGCGATTCTTACGTGGGCGACATTCCAAGCTCCACCCTCGCTCCGCTGGTGGACGCCGGCAAACTCCGCGCCACCACGGATTTCGAAGCCGTCCTCGAACTGGATACTATCAACATCTGCGTGCCCACTCCGCTGCGCAAAACCAAGGACCCGGACATGAGCTTCATCGTGTCCTCCTGCCAGGAAATCGGGCGCCACTTTCATGCGGGTACGCTGGTAATTCTGGAATCCACCACGTATCCCGGCACCACGGACGAATTGGTGCTGCCCATGCTCTCGAAGGGCGGGCTGGAAGTGGGCCGCGATTTTTTCCTCTGCTTCTCGCCGGAGCGCGTCGATCCCGGCAATCCGCGCTATCAGACCGCCAACATTCCGAAAGTGGTGGGCGGATGCACGCCGGTGTGCACCCGCGTGGGCCAGCTTTTCTATTCGCAGGCGCTGCAGACCGTTGTGCCTGTGAGTTCCACGCAGGTGGCCGAGATGGTCAAGCTCCTCGAAAACACCTACCGCATGATTAACATTGGACTGGCGAACGAAATCGCGCTGATGTGCGACCGGATGGGAATCAACGTCTGGGAAGTGATTGACGCGGCTGCCACCAAACCGTTCGGATTCATGCCGTTTTATCCCGGACCCGGCTTGGGCGGTCATTGCATTCCCATCGACCCCTTTTACTTATCGTGGAAAACCAAGCAGGCGGGCATCGAAGCGCGTTTCATCGAACTGGCCGGATACATCAATGGCCAGATGCCGCATTTCGTTGCGGATAAAGTGCAGAACGCCCTCAACGAGGCAGGGAAGCCGGTGAAGGGATCGAAAATCCTGGTGGTTGGGGTCTCCTATAAGCGCGATATCGACGATATGCGGGAATCGCCCGCGCTCGACGTGATGCTTCTGCTCGACCGGCGGGGTGGCATTGTTTCGTATTCCGACCCTCACGTGCCAACGCTCAAGCTGGATGGGTTGACGCTGGAATCGGTGCCGCTCGAAACGGTGGCGGGGGCCGATTGCGCCGTGATCGTCACCGACCATCGGGTCTTCGATTACCAACTCCTGGTGGAGAAAGCGCCGCTGATCGTGGATTCGCGCAACGCGCTGAAAGGTGTAGTCTCGCCGAAGATTGTACGGCTGTGAACCGATGCCCTCCAGCTTTGACTACGTCCGGGATTGGGACGCCGAGCGCGCGGAAAAGGGGTGGTGGCACAGCTTTGAACTCCCCGACGGCTCTGTTATCGAGGGCGTGTGCGGCCTCGCCGGCCTCAAAAATCGTCTGTCACAGTTTCCCATTCCTGCCGACCTGCGCGGCAAGCGCGCCCTCGATATCGGCTGCTGGGACGGATGGTTCAGCTTCGAACTGGAACGCCGCGGCGCCGAAGTGGTGGCTATCGACAATTGGGACAACCCGCGTTTCCGGCAGATGCATGCCGCCTACAAATCGCGCATCGACTACCGGCAGTTGGACATGTACGATCTCACGCCGCAGCGTATCGGCCGGTTCGACATCGTCCTCTTCATGGGCGTGCTCTATCATTTGAAGCACCCCCTGCTGGCGCTGGAGCGCGTCTGTGCGCTTGCGACCGACCTGGCGGCGGTGGACTCATTCGTTCTGCGCGAAGGCCAATATCCCGCCGAAGTGCTGCAGCGCCCCATCCTGGAGTTCTTCGAGACCGACGAAATGGGCGGGCAGACCGACAACTGGTTCGGCCCCAGCTTGCCGGCCTTACTCGGGATGTGCCGGGTGGCCGGGTTCGCCCGCGTGGAACTGCGCTCGGTGCTCGATTTCAGCGCGTGCGTGGCATGTTATCGCCGTTGGGAGGAACCCGAGGGTCCGGGCGAACCTCCGCTGCTCCATTCCGCGCTTCACATGCACAACGCCGGGCTCAACTTCCGCTCCGACCAGGACGATTACGTCTCCATCTGGTTCGATTCCCCTCTGGCTCTCAACATCGACAACGTGCAGCCGGAAGTTTCGGGTTTTGGCGCCCGTCCGATGTCGGTTACCGAACTGAAGCCGCATTTCTGGCAGGTCAACTTCAAGCTGCCGCCTCTGGCCGGGCCGGGGTGGCACGAAGTCCGCGTGCGTTTGGCGGGCGGCCCGCGAAGTAACGCGCATTCGATTGCGCTCGATCTGCCTTTCACCCCGGGGAAGGTTCGATTGGGCAATGTCTGCGACGGCACCACCTGGAAGCGCGACGAACTGGATACGAGCCAGGGTTCGGTAATCAGCTTTTGGCTGGAGGGGCTGCCGGAAAACGCAGATTTGAATAATGTTAAGGCGACGCTGGCGGGCCGGAAACTGCGCCTGCTGTACCTCGAACCGCCGAAGGCGGCTCCCCCAGGCGGGTTGGCCAAACTCCGCCGGAGGCCGGCGAGGCAGCTAAATGCCGACGTTCCGGGCGGCTTTCCCGCCGGGCGGGCACGATTCGCGGTACGTGTCGGCGAAAAAACGGTTGGGGAAACCGCCATCGAAATCCGGCGATGATCTTCCGGGAGTGTGTCGAAAGAGTAACAGATAGCCTGTTGACAATCGGGGCGATACCCTGCACTCTAAATTAGGAGTTTCAGCGAGGTTCCTTATGCGCTCAGTAGGTAGTCTCGAAACCGTCGCAATCCTGGCCCTTGCCGCCATCACGGCATCTGCTCAACCCATCATCTCAGCCAAGTCGGGAGTCATTGCCGGAGTGGAGGGCAAGGTTCTTTTGGATAATGCTGAAGTGCAGGACTCGGCAACGCATTTCCCCGAGATGAAAGAGGGCTCGATTTTGCGCACCGAGGCGGGACGGGTGGAGTTGATGCTGCCTCCTGGTTTTATGCTGCGCATGGGCGAGAACGGCGCGCTCAAACTGATCTCCAACCGCCTGATCGATACGCGTGTGGAAATGCAGGCTGGTTCGGCCGTAGTAGAAGTGGATCAGACCAAGCCGGATTTTAACGTCACGATCGCGCTGAAGGATGGTCAAGTGACGCTTGCCAAAGCCGGAGTTTACCGTTTCGATATGCAGCCCGCGCAGTTAAAAGTGTTCCGCGGGTTGGCGACTGTCGCGATCGGCGGCGAGACTGTCATGGTGGCATCGGGGAAGATGCTGCCGCTCGCAGGCGCTGTGACTTCGGCGCAGAAGTTCGATCCGGAGCAGACGGACGCGCTCGATAACTGGAGCACGCGGCACGCGGAAGCCATGGCGATGGCCAACCTTTCCGGCGCCAAGTACAGCAACGACAGCTACACCGCGCCGCCAGCCGGCAATAGCTGGATCTTTAATCCCTACTACGGCATGTATACCTACATGCCGATGGTGGGAACGATGTGCAATCCGTTCTACGGTCTCTGCTTCTACAGTCCGATGACGGCCTACCGCGCCTTCTACTGGGGTGGGGCAGGATACGGGTTCGGTTATGGGATTCCGTCCTACGGGTATGGTTCCTCGATATTCGCGGGGGGCGGCGCGACGTCGTACACCGCGATGCACGGCGCTGGCGGAGCCTTCAGCGGAGGGTTAGCCTCGCGCGGCGGCGGGGGCGTAAGCTTTGGGGGCGGAACTCACGCTGGTGGTGGAATTTCCGGCGGCGGCGGCGTTGGCGGCGGACACATGGGCGGTGGCGGCACCGGTGGCCATGGAAAATAACTGACCTGGAACTTGAAACTGGGCCGCGTGAGCGGCTTGGCGGACTACACTGCCTGGCGCAGGGGCCGATAGCGCCTGATGGCGCGAACTCCAATCAATTCAGCCACTTCTGCTAGCAGATGAGGAAGGTTTTCGGTGTAAATCGCGACCTGGTGGCGGCCCCGGCCGTAATTCCGCCGGTCGGGTTCCGAAGAGGTCACCAAAGCCGTAGCCGGCCGGTATTCCTTCACCCGGGCGTAAGCCAGGACGTTGCTTCCCGAGCCTAACTCGGCATCGCTCAGCACCAACTCATACTGACCTTCATCGAGTTTGGAGATGGCTTCGGCCGGTGTAGCTGCCACATCCACGGCGTAACCGCCTGCCTGGAGAATAGTTTGCAACGCAAGGCGAGGCGCCAGTTGGCCATGCACGAGCAGCACCCGAGCCAACTCCAGGGCCCTTCTTCCGCCGCCTTCCGATGATAACGCGTCCGCAAAAGTGCGCATTCGCTTATTAGTATTATCTTAACCGACAATACCGAAATTTGTAGCCGCGAATTTTGGCTCGAATCGTAAAGATGTGTGTTTTCTTCGTGGTACTGGTACATGCGTGAGTTTTTGGCGGCACTCGGTAAATCCCCCATGCGATGCGATTTCCAACTTAGTCAGATCGCCAGGTTTGCTCCGCCAAGATCCGGCGACAGCGAGTCTGCCAGATGGAATTTAGACGGTTCGGCCAAGCGCCAGCGCTTTCTTCACCCGGTTTGGGCATCCCATCGGACAGGCCCCTCGAAAGCCCGGCGAGAGGCTGAAGCCCAATGCCGCTTTCGGCCCGCCCGGCGACGGCGCCAATTTTGGTGCCGCCAGTTTTTGACCCGCTTCTCCGGCGAGCCGGAGTATCTTGAGGACAGGATTGCCCGCCCCGCGAAGATGTGGACTCCTGATCTGCCGAAGGGCTCGCTTTGCGAGAGCCGCAGGTGAGCGCTGCCTTCCGCGTGCGCAATTTTCGGACTTCGCGGTAATGGAATCCGAAGCCAGGGAGAAGTTTCTCAACTGCCAAGATGGAGCGAGCGAGATGCAAGCGCACTCTTCTCGCACGATCTTTGATAAGAATCGTGAGCTTTCCGCGAGGGAGTGAGCTAATATTAGATGACCCGCACAGCGGAGCACAAGAATGTTCGAGGTAGACGAGAATGGCAACCAAGAAGAAGCCCGCGAAGAAAGCTGCTAAGCCCGTGAAGAAGGCAGCCAAGAAGGCTGCTCCGAAAAAGACCGCACCGAAGAAGGCAGTCAAGAAGGCGGTCAAGAAGGCAGTCAAGAAGGCCGCTCCCAAAAAGGCGGCGAAGAAGGCTCCTCCTAAGAAGAAAGCGGCCCCAAAGAAGAAGGCTGCACCAGCGCCGCCTGCCGCTGCTCCTCCAGCGGAGCCGCCAGCGGCTCCTGCACCAGCCCCGGAACCAGCAGCTCCCAGCACTACAGAAGGAAGCTCCTCCTAGGATTCCCTGGGCAGGCGGATCTCCCGCGAGGGTGTTCCACCTGCCCGTTTGTCTCCCACCGGTTGTTTTCCCCCCGTCCATTCGATTGCCGCGTCCCTGGCGAGTTCATTACCACTCCGCACCAGTACCACTTCGGAATGCCGCGCCAACTTGGTTTGCGGCGGTGTGTCCAGCCGTTCCGCGAATTCCACCAGCGGCGGCGCCGATTCGTCCGTACCCGGAAAGACCGCCACGTCCCCGCCGGTGAGTGCGAGAAAGCGCTCTTCCGGATAGTGCCCATGCTCCCGCGCGCCACCCTCGATCGCGATCGCGGCCGCGTTCCGCAGGGCGCCATCGCGCCGCCGGCGCAAGCGATCGATGGCGTCCGTCCATAATTTGCGAAATAAGCGGCGATCGGCCACCGCTCGGGCCAGAAAGCGCAAATAGTTTACTTCCAGGATTTCGGCCAACTCCAACTCCCGGAAGTATCGCGAGGTGGTGGCGCGATGACGATGTTCCACCACCGCTCCCGCGACGTAAACCGAGGGCCAGCCGTGCTGCCACGCGCGATATCCCACGTCGAGGTCTTCGACGTAAGCCGGCGCGTAAGCCTCGTCCATGCCGCCGAGCACACGCAGCAACGCCGCGTCGTATAGCGAGCACCCGCCGCTGCCATAAAGCACCCAGGTGAGGTCCTCGCCGGCGATGGGCTCATCGCAGCGGATGGGGAAATCGTCGCGGTGGGCTTGCGCCATGACGGCCTTTCCAGTCTCCTCGCGGCGCACGCCCGCCGGAAACCGGATTTGCGCCGTGGCACAGAAAAGGACGGGGATGCGATCGAACGCCCGGCGCAAGGCGGTGAAAAATCCCGGCTCGATGAGCATGTCGTTGTTCAGAAGGCACACGTGCGAAAAACGCGCGCGTGTGATCCCGCGGTTCACGGCGGCGGCGAACGAGAGCGGGTCCGCCGAAAGTTCCACCTGCACCATTGGCCATTCGGCCGCAAGCCAGGCGGCAGTGCCATCACTCGAACCGTTATCCACCACAATGATCTCGGCGTCCTCCGGCAAGTCGCGCAAGACGCCGGGGAGTTGCGGGGCGAGCAGTTGCCGCCCCTGGCGCGATGGAATGACCACGGAAATTCCCGAGGGCGCGGCAGGACCGGTTTCACGCCCACGCATCAGCGCCGGTGGGCGGAGCCACGCGGCCGCGCGCGCGGCCAGGTGCCAGACAGCGAACTGGAAGGCGTCCGGCAAGGTCAGATCAGCATACGCCGGTTCGGGGGCGCTCCGCCGCTCCACATGGCCAGCGCCTGGAGCGCGAACGCCGTAGAGACCGGACTGACGTATGGCTCCCACTGCCCGGCGGAACGTCCAAAATAGAATCCGCCGTCGATGCGAGGGTCGTCCGAGACGGCGGCGAACTCCAGCAGGCACTCGACTTCGGACTGGGCTGCATTACGATCGAGCTTCGCTACGCCGGCGGAATCGGCGAAGAGCCGGACGCGCAGCAACTGCGCATAAACATCCGACCGCTCGAACCCGGGCGCCAGTTCGCGCACCAGCCCGGCGACGCGCCCGATGCCATCCGCCAACACGGCGCACGGTATGGGCAGCAGACCTTCGAGGAAATACAGGTACGCATGGAGGCGGTCGACGACCTTGCGCAGATCGGCGTGGCCTGGCAGAAAATCGGCCTCCGTGTGCAGCGCTGCGTCGCGCAGGTGGCAGTAGTGTTCGCGGTAAGAGCTCTCGCCGGTAGCTTCCCAGAGCTCCCACCAAGCCAGTCCGGCTTTGAGCTGATAGCAGCCCGGGGAACGCGACCAGCGCGCCGCGTCGCGTTCGACGGGGCCCTTGCCCGGCAAAGCCAGGATGGGATAAAAGCCCCCATCCGGCGCGCGGAAATCCCGCGCCATCGAGTCCCCTATGGCGCGTGCGCACTTCAGGAAATCGTCGTCTCCCGTCGCGCGCCAGACCGAAAGCAGGCCACGGGCTACGATTCCGCAATCGAAGAAATAGGTGAATTGCGCGGGATCGACCTCGAACGGCATGGCGGCGGCGGCCGGGTGCCAGACATTGGCGAGAAACCGCGCGGCGGAGCGTGCTTGATCGTGCCGCTCGAGGAAGACAAGCGCGCTGGCCGCATAACCCGTGATTTCCGTGGAAACGGCGTGGTTCCGTTGGAGATCGGACCGATAATAGCGGGCTACGCCGCCGTTGGGGACTTGAATGCCGGATCGCAGAAACCACTCGCCGGCACGCCAGACTTGGGGAAACAAACCGACAGTGTAGCAAAGAAGTCGGGAGCCGGACGCGAGAACGCCCCTGGCTCTGTTTTCGCCCGGCTCCCGGCTTCCCATTCCCGTTCAGATCTTCTGCACCCGCCGCAGAGTGTAGAGCTCCGGCTTCATGTTCTCCCGTTCGAATCGCTTCCAATCGTCATTGACGTGAATCAATTTACCGCTGATATGGTTCGAGCGGTCGGAGGCGAGAAACAGCGCCAGTTGAACCTGTTTATCGGGGGGAATTCCCCCGGTGATGCGCACCTGCTCCGCCTCCTCGATTTCGCGCCGGCCGGCCATGTCCTCCCCGGCGTGCAGGATCTCGTCCGTCATGTGGGTATAGACATTTCCGGGCGAGATACAGTTGACCTGGACGTTGTGATCGCTCACTTCCACCGCCAGGCCCTCGGCGAATCGCACCACGCCCGCCTTCGAGGCGGCATATGCGCCGAAATTGGGCCGCGTGTGGCCCGACCCTCCGCCCACGACGAGAATCATCTTTCCAGACCGCTTTTCGATCATCGGCGGCAGCACCGCGCGGCAGGAATTCACCACGCCGATCAGATTCACTTCAATGGTTTCGTTCCAAGCCTTGGGATTGGTGGTGAGCAGGGGACCGATTGGGCCCTGGACGCCCGCCGAAGCGATCAGAACGTCGAGCCCCCCGAATACGACCTTCATGCGGTCCACGGCCGCGTGCAACTGTTCCAGGTCGCGGACGTCGGCCCGAAGCCGGAGGGCATTGCCGCCGGCCTGCTCGATTTCCAATTTCGCCAGATCCAGTTCGGCCTGGCTGCGCGCCAGCAGACCCACGCGCGCGCCGGCTTCGGCGAAGCCCAGCGCCAGTCGCTTGCCGATTCCGCGCCCGGCGCCGGTGATCAGAACACTCTTGTCTCGAATGGTGTGCACAAGGATCAGTTCTCCGCTGCCTATCCCAGCATCCCGAGGTATGGCTCCATGTCCGTGGCCACACACTGCGATTGTAATCCCCTTCAACCGCCGGTGGACTCTCCTTACCTCCGGCCGTTGCGGTTTTGTAATATGTAGGCAGCATTCGGAGGTCCGGCGTGGAAAAGAGCGCCCGCAATCTCGCCATCGACGGGTACCGCGGCCTGGTCATGCTGCTCATGATGGCCGAAGTGCTGGAACTGGCGCGCGTGTCGAAGGCCCTGCCGGGAAATGCCTTTTGGGCGTTTCTGGCCTTTAATCAGACGCACGTGGCTTGGGCCGGCTGCTCGCTGCACGATACCATACAGCCGGGTTTTTCGTTCCTCGTTGGGGTGGCGCTCCCCTACTCCCTGGCATCACGGCTGGCGCGCGGAGACCGGTTTGGCAAGCTTTTCCTGCACGCACTCTGGCGAGGGCTCTTGTTGTCGGCATTGGGCATCTTCCTACGCTCCACCGACAAGACGCAGACCTACTTTACCTTTGAAGACACGCTGACACAGATCGGGATGGGATATCCGCTGCTGTTTCTGCTTGGCTGGTGCAAACCCCGGTGGCGGTGGACGGCGTTGGGCGCGATTCTTTTCGGGTATTGGCTGGCTTGGGCCGTTTATCCTCCCGTTCCGGGCGTGTTCACGGGTTTCCTGGCGCATTGGAACAAAGGCAATAACTTCGGCAACGCGTTCGACGTGTGGTTTTTAAACCTTTTCCCGCGCGCGGCGCCATTTGCGCAAAATGACGGCGGATATCTCACGCTAAGCTTCATTCCCACGCTTGGCACCATGATTTTGGGCCTGGAAGCCGGCCGCTGGATGCGACAGGCGCAACCTGGCCTGATGCGCCGCCTGCTCGCCGCGGGCGGAATCGGTATCGCGGCGGGCCTGCTGTTACATTTCGGCGGCATCTGCCCGATCGTGAAGCGCATCTGGACGCCGGCGTGGACGCTCTTCAGCGGCGGTCTGTGTTTTCTGTTCCTGGCGGCATTTTATTGGACCACCGAAATCAAGCGCTGGCGCGGTTGGGCGTTTCCGCTGGCGGTAATCGGCATGAACTCCATCGCCGCGTACGTGATGGCGCATTTCGGAGAGCAGTTCTTTCCGAACACCTTCCGGATTCATCTCGGGCCGCACTTCTTTGCGTTTTTAGGGGAGGCTTACGCGCCGGTACTGCGCGGTATCGCGGTGCTGGGTTGCTACTGGCTGATCCTCTGGTGGATGTACCGGCGCAAGCTGTTCCTGAAGATTTAGGCAGTTATTCCTGAAGGCGCTCCGGCCTTGCAGCCAGG
This sequence comes from Bryobacteraceae bacterium, assembly GCA_035509055.1. Lineage (GTDB taxonomy): Bacteria > Acidobacteriota > Terriglobia > Bryobacterales > Bryobacteraceae > PALSA-129. The sequence continues at coordinate 74,310 of DATJMA010000074.1, forward strand.
CGCATCGACGACTTCTTCATCAGCATCTCGGAAAGCTGCCAGAGAGCCAGCGCATAAGCGGTCCTGGTGTCGTCGCCGGGATTCGCCTGATAATTCAAACGCCGCTGTTCCACTTCGAGGCTGAGCCGCATTTCCTCGAGTTTCGCGGCGTCCTCCGATCTTGAATTCATAAGCAACAAGATTCAAAAGGACCGGAGGCCGTTACATCGCGGGTGCGGGAGGCGATCCGAACAAATGGGGGGACGCGGCGAACCTGGAAACGGCTATTTCTTCATTTCCTCTTCGTCCACGCCGGCATTCATCTGCATGTCTTTTCCGGCCCATACGTCACTGGGAGACTTGGCATTGGGGTAGACATGCGTCATCCATCCGAAGACTACCGGTATCCACAGCCCGTGCGCCGCGCTACAAGCCGCTTCGGTGTGGATACTGCCTTGAAAGCCAAACTGCGCATGCGGTCCGAACTGCACATCGAAGGGCAGGGTTCGCGGTCCGCCGCAGAAGTCCACATGACGGTGCCAGGTGGCAATGCTCAGAGGAGCCACGGAATTCAGACGCTCCGCCGTGGACTCTCGCGGGGCGGTGTACATGACGCCGACAGCCTTCATACCCTCGGGAGTGCGTTGGTACAGGATCGATCCCGGATGATCGTAGTCCACGCGGTGCTGCTCCAGCCGGTTGTAACGATAATTCGTGTAGTGGACTTCTTCGCCGGGTTTGCCCGTGGGATGAAATGGTTTGTAGCCGTCTCGAAGGGCGGTATTCACATCCGCGTAATGGGCCACCACGCGGCGAGCGGCGGCAACAATGCTCTGGGCATGCTGTCTGTCTCCAGGCATCGGCTTGCCCTGCAGCGACATCTGCATATGATTGCCCATCTTCATCGAAGGCACCGGCGTGTCATCGGTTTTTCCGGCGTATCGATGCAGCAGCAGTTCCCAGAGCGGGAATCGCTGCGCCGTCAGGGCGGCAAGAGAACCGGCCAGGAAAAGAAACACAACCAGCTTGAAACTTTTCGCCACGAAGCCCTCCCGAAAGCGATCTCGACAATACGGACGGATTGCGGGCCAAAAATGTTCCACGCGCCGGAGGGTGCGGCGGGCTGCCCTTGATTCGAAAGGCGACTCGGCCGCCCCAAGCGGCGCAGCGATGAAGGCTCCTACTCCAGGACGGTCCCTTCGGTGGCGATTTTCGTAATGCGATCGACCGCCAGCAGCGTGACGCAGGGAACCACGTTCTGCGCGATGTTGGCCGCGCCGCGAACCAGCGAATTGCCACTCAGCGGCGACAGGAGGACGTCCGTGACGATGAGCAGGTTGTCGAGCAGTTTGTACGGGCCGCCGCGGAATTTCTTGATCGCGTCGACGCGCTTTTTAAGCTCTTCCACCGATACTTTCGCCGCCTTGAAACGATCGATCTGCCCGAGCAATTCTTTGGAGCATTCCTGGATTTTCACTTCCGCGGCGTCGACTGCCTTGTGGTAATTCTTCTTGATTACGCCGAGCTGATCGATGGCCTTGGGGTTGGGGTTCTTCTTCAAGTACGCCGCCGCCTCCGCCAGGAATTTCTCCTCGAACGTCGGCATGGTGTTGATCAGTTTCTGGATGTTTTCCGCCAGCTGGTGATTCTTAATCTCCACGCCGTTCAGCTTTTGCTCGCACCGGCCCATCCAGTCGTCGCAACTCTTGATGCTCGGCTGCGAAATGCCGATGAACTTCTGCAAAATAGCCCCGGTGATTTCGTTGACATGTGCGCCCGCCACGCTTGCCTTAAAAGCGGCCTCCACCGCCTTGAGTTGGACCACCAGAGTCTTCGCGGCGGTTTCCACTTCCATGCCGGCTGCCACCACTTCCTTGGAAATGGTAACCACGGAATTCACCATTCCGATGATGCCGAGCGCCCCACTGGCGCCGCCGCTGAATCCCGATGCGGCGAGTCCCGCGATGCTTGCCGCCAATCCAGCGGCAGCCGCTGAAATCGTCACCACGATCTTGATCTTGTACTTGGTGTACTCCTTTTTCTTCTTACCGAGGCTGGTCCATGCATTCTGGACCTGCTGGACACCGAACTGCTGCGCCGAGCCACGCATCTGTTCGATGTCCTTGTTCATCTTCTCCTTCATCGCCTGGGCTTCGACCACTTTATTCGCGAGCAGCAGTTTACCCACCAGTTCGTTCGTCGATTTCATCTTCAGGCCGACAAACTCGACGAAGCGGCCGATGGTGTCCTGGCCCGCGTCGTCAAAATCCTTGCGCAACAAGGGATCGGCCATGGCCGCTTTCTCGACCTTGGCGTCGAAATCGACCTTGATCAAAAAGGTGCAATTCGTGGGTGCGACGACATATTTGAGGCCGGCGGCCTCCTTCGCGAGTTTCGCGTCGAGCTTCTCTTTCATTTCCCAGGGCATTGAACTCCTCCAGTTACAGAATGGCCGCATTGGTTACGGCTTCGCCATTGTATACCAACGCCCGGATCCGTGTCGCTCCGTCGGGGCCACGGCCCGCTCCTGGTGGCGAACAGCACCGCGATGCGAGCGTCGCGGTTATAGACTGGATGGTATCGAATTCATTGGAGGAGGAATCCTATGTCCAGTCACGTCCAACCAATTCCGCACGGTTACCACGCCGTAACACCATATCTGGTGGTCAACGACGCTGCCAAGGCCATCGAGTTCTACAAACGGGCATTCGGTGCGAAAGAGCTCAGCCGGATGCAGGGACCGCCGGGAAAGATCGGTCACGCCGAATTGCAAATCGGCGATTCAATTATCATGCTCGCCGACGAAATGCCGCAGATGGATACCAAGTCTCCACAAGCTTTGGGCGGCACCACGGCGGGTTTATTCCTGTACGTCCAGGATGTCGACGCGGCGTTCCAGAAAGCGGTTGGCGCCGGCGCTAAGGAGACGATGCCGCTCGCGGATATGTTCTGGGGCGACCGCTATGGAAGACTGATGGACCCTTTCGGCCATTCCTGGTCGATCGCCACCCACAAAGAAGACGTCGCGCCCGAAGAGATGGAGAAGCGCATGCACGCGGAGATGGCCAAGCGAAGCGCCCAGAAGACCCGGACAGCAAGCTAGTCTGCCCATTAAGCCATCCCTCACAGATACCGCTGGATCTGATCCCGGAACCGCGTGTAGAGCCACGAGACTCCCACCAGGATCACACCCAGAACGAAGAACGACAGAATGCGGTAGATCGTCTCCAGTTCGCGCAGATCATAGAGAAAGAGCTTGCCGACACATAGCAGGAACAGCGTCAGGCCCGAAAGCCGCAGGGTGCGATCTCGCAGCGGAAATCCGAGCCCGAGCAACGCCGCGCCCTCAATTCCCCAGGCGACCGTCAGCATGCTGCCGGAAACCTCCTGATAAAGGAGGGCTGTGGCGAGGGCCGTCGCCAGTAGCGAGTAGTACAGGCGCGACAGGCGTTCCCTGGTGAGCTGGAACTGCGCGGCGAACAGACAACCCGCCACCGCGGCGGTTGGCAGAGCCCGTGGCGACGTGAATTCCATCTCCAGCGCGCGTCCGAAAGCCAGAGCGGCCAACCCATAGCTCTGATCGCACAGATCGCGTTGATCGATCCCGCGGCCCACGGCGAGCAGCACGAGGGCGAAAGCTGCCCAGCCGACTTCGACTAATGGCGGCTGCAACTCCTTGTACAGGAGCGATGCCATGAGCAGAGCAGCGGTGTAAAGATAGGGCCGGTCGAGCGAGCGTTCCCACGTCGCGAGCCTCTCGCGCATGCGGCCATGCCGCCACGATTCGAAATAGTGGGCGGCGATTACAACCCCCGCCGCAGGAATCCGATGGGCGGCGTCGAGGTTGACGGCGAAGATGCGCCCCAGCGCCGCGAGCGAGACGGCGTGCCCTTCGACGCGCAGGCTGGCGATATTCAGGGTGAAGCCCAGGGTGGTCAGCAGGAGCGCGAAGAGCGCCCATACCGGCGCTACCAGCACGGGGTCGAGCAGCGCCCACAGTTCCACCATCAGGAGGAACGATCCGCAGGCCGAGGCGGCATCGAAAGCCCTCCGCTCTGACGCCCGCGCCCGCGCAGCGTAGCTGTACGCCAGTGTCGCCGCGGCGGCGATAGCGATGCGATCGGCCGGTTCGGTGATGGCGTGGAACGGCAGGATGGTCGCGACGATCACGCGCCCCGCGCCGAATGCGCCGAGGACGTGGGCTTGCCAGCGGAATTCCGCCGGCCATTGGTGCAACCCCAGTTCCAGGACGACCAGCGCCAACGCCATCCATGCCGGGCCAAGATCGGCCGCGGGGACGACCTTCCAAAGCAGAGTGGCGGCCGCGACGCAAGCCACCGCGCTGGCGGTGAAACGCAGCTGCTCCGCTTCAGCCTCCGCAAATCGCTCCCGCGAGAACACCGCGCAGAGGGCAGCCGCATAGGCGATAGCTGCGGCGCATGCCAGCGGGATCCACGGATGCGGAGCGGGAGTTGCGGCGCCTTGCAGAATGGAAAACTGATAGAAGGCGATTCCGCCCACTGCCAGCAAACCGCCGAGATAGCCTTGCACGCGGAAATCGAGGAGCCGCCGTCTCCAGCCGAGCAAGAAAATCACCGCGCTCAAGCCCAGCCATGCGACTCCGACCTGCCGCAGCGGGACTTCGAACCCGAGAATCAGCGCCACCAGCGCGGAGGCGAAATATCCGTAGCTCACGCCGGCCTTGCGTAACGCGCGATTGACATAGAAAAGCAGCGCCGCCATGGCCGTCGAGGGCGTCCAATCCTCGAGTGTGCGGCCGGCGACGGTGACGGTGCCGGCGTGCGGAATGTCGCCGGCGAACAGTTTGATGCCGAGAGCGCCGAATACGGCCGCAGCCAGGCGGCGCGGATAATCCTGGCGGAAAATCAGGCCGGCGAGGAACAGCACTTCGCCTTCGGCCAGCAGAACGTTGTTCACCGTCTGGCCCTGCAGTTTCAGGACGGCGGCGGCGGCCGACGCCGCGGCGGCGAGAGTGATCGGCCCTTCGAACCCTCCCGCCAGGATCCGCTCGAAGGTCCCGGTTTCCGCCGAAAAGCTAACCGGCGGCCGCAAAATCGCCCGCAGAACGGTGGACGCCAGATAGGCAGTGGCGATTCCGATCGTGAGCTGGTACAGACTGTCCGGCGCAGCTTTGTCCCACTTCGCGTACGAGAGCATGGCGAACCCGAGCGCGTTGAACGGCAGCACTGCCTGCTCGGCGAGGTGGTTCGAACGCCGGTGGGAGCGCAGCAGATCGTATGCTTCGAACAATAGCCAGTAAGCCGCGAATACCGCTTGCGCCTGCCAGAGCGGCGCTCCGGTATCCGGTTTCGACGCGCAGGTCGCGTAGGTGGCCGCCATCCCGAATAGCGCCATGGTTTTCCATTCGAAGCGGTACGCAATGACGAGCAGGGAACCCGCGAGTGGAATCAGGGCGATCACCGAGAGCGCGGTCACCTGCGTGATGGCCAGCGTGAAGAAGGCCATGAAATACGCCAGGCCGGTGAGTGCCTGCTCCCGGTAGCGCAAAGAATGGACCACCATGCCGGTGGCGATGGCGAGCAGCAGCACGGCTCCCAGAGCGGCATTGTGAATCACCCTGGCAGCGTCCAAAGATTGCATGGCGTAAGTGGTGAAATAGAGGCCAGCCCATCCGCCTGCCAGAAGACCGCGGCCAAAGATCACATACGGGGCGCGCCGCTCCAGAAGGACTCCGCCGATGAGCAGGGTGAAGCTGATAGCCAGCGAAATCATGGAGATTCCGGCCGGCCCCAAGCGCGGAAACTCGTAGCCCAGGAAGAGCGCGAGGGCCACGACCAGAACCAGGACGCCAACTTTATTCAGCCAATTTCCGCCGACCAACGCTTCCCACTCCGCGCTGGTTCGCGAAGGACGGGCGGGCTCGGCGGAGACCAGAGCTGCAGGCGCAACTGGACGACCTGGCAGAGAAGGCGGAGCGGGGGGAGCAGCGAGCGGTTCGGGTACCGGCCGGGGCGAGTGTTCCGGTATCGGCTCCCGTTTCGGCTCGGGCTTCGGAGGTTCCGGCGCGATGACCGGAATCGGAGCGAGGACCACTTTGGGCTCCGGCGGAGTGGACGGGGCTTTCACCAATTCTTCCAGGTGAGTGATCCGCTTGATCAGGCGCGTAATTTCTTTGGGATCGATGCGCTCGCGCTCGAAAAGGTCGAGCCGCCGCTCGATTTCGCCGTAACGCTGGGCAAGCACCCACCAGCGAAGGATGAGAACCAAAATCAACGCGAACACCAGAAAGGCTTCCATGACGATTCTCTTTCTTAATGCCGGTTCTTAACTGGTTCGTTGGCCGCTGGCGATGAGGTTTGCGGCCTGCGCCTTGATCGCGCGCAGGTCAAGTTTGCCCGTGGCGAGGATTGACAGGCCGGACACTTGGAAAATATCGTCGCGCTTGGGAATCCACAGCGGGGGAAGCTGGCTGTCGGAGAGGCGCTGCCACAACTCGCGCGGCGCCAGTGCGCCATCCGTATACAGAAGCACCAGGCGCTCCCCGCGATGCTCGTCGGGAACGCCGGTCACTACGCAGGCGCCCTCGCCGAGGATCTCCGCGGCGGCGGCCTCGATCTTCAAATGCGGCACCATTTCGCCGCCGATTTTGCTGAAGCGCGAGAGCCGGTCGGTAATGCGCAGGAAGCCTTCGTCGTCAACCGCGGCAATATCGCCGGTGACGTACCAGCCGTCGCGCAAAACGGAACTCGTGAGCTCGGGCTGATTGAGATAGCCGATCATTCGATTCGGCCCCTTCACCAGCAGGAGGCCTTCACGGTCCGGCGGCAGCGCTTCGCCGGTTTGCGGGTCTACCACTTTCACGGCGACTCCCGGGAGGGGATGCCCGACCGTGCCGGGCTTCGACCCCAACTGCCTTTCGCGGCCCTGGTGGTAATCGGGAGTGTTGACCGACACCACGGGCGCCATTTCGGTGCAGCCGTAGCCTTCGAGCAGCGAGATCCCGAACTTTTCGTGAAATTCGCGCGCGGTCTCGGCGCGCAGTTTTTCCGCGCCCACCAGCAGGTATCGCAGCGTCGCAAATTCCTCAGGCGCGCACTTGCGCAGGTAATTGCCGCAGAACGTGGGCGTCGCCAGCAGGAACGTCGCTTTGTGCTTCTGCACGATGGCGCCGGTGGCTCTGGCGTCGAGCGGGTTTGGCTGGTACACAGCTCCACATCCGCTAAGCAAAGGCAGCCAGATCGTGACCGTGAACCCGAAGGAATGGAAGAACGGCAGCACGCCGGCGATGCGATCCCGATCGGTGAGTCCGAAAACCTGCAGCACGGCTTCGATATCGGAGATCAGATTGTAATGCGAGAGCATCACACCCTTGGGAATGCCTGTGCTGCCGCTGGAGAAGACTACGGTTGCGACGGAATCCGGAGCGGGTACGCGTTTGGCGTAGCGGCGCGCCAGCAGGCCCGCGGGCATCAAGCGGGCCCGCAGCCAGGCTGCCGCCTTCTGCATGCTGCCGGGGTGGCCGAGGATCTCTTCGACGTAGACCGCGCCCTCAATAGCATCCATTTTGGCCTTGGCGAGAAACACCCGCGAAGTGACAACCGTCGCGATCTTACACTGCGACATGGCGGCGGCCACCGCCTCGGGACCGGCGGTGAAATTGAGATTCACCGGCACTTTGCCGGCCATGGTAACGCCGACATTGGCAATCGCGCCCGCCACTGAGGGCGGCAACAGCACGCCGAGCGTTTCCTCTTCGTGCCGATTGGCACGCAGCCATTCCGCAACCAACAAGCTCGCGGTGAGCGCGCCGCCGTAGGTCAGCTCGCGGCCGGTGGAATCGGCCATGGCGAAGCTCCGCCAGTTGGCGCGGGCGGAGCGCACGAATCGCGCCGAGAGCAGGTCGCGCCGCGATTTGCGCGCTTCCACCGCGTCGCTTCCCATTTCGAGAATGGCCTGCCGCACCTGCTGCGCGGTCGCCGTGGAGGGCAGCGGCTCTCCGAAGCTCACCGTCACGGGATAGGGAATATGTTTCGGCAGCTTCCAGAAGAACTTACCGCGCTCGAAGCTGAAGATGCTGCCCCAGAGACGGTCAAGGTGCACCGGAACGATGGGAACATCCGCGCCGGCGGCGATGTGTTCGAGCCCGCTTTTGAACGGCAGCAGATTGCCGGTGCGGGTGATGGCCCCCTCGGCGAAGATGCAAACCAATTCGCCTGCGCCGAGTTCTTCCCGCGCGCGCTTGATGGCCTCGATGGCCTCGCGCGGCCCGCGCGTCCCCACCGGGATGGCGTTCATCAGCCGGAAGAACCAGCGCAGGGCTTTCATTTCGTAAATCGGCCGCCAGACCATGAAGCGCACGGCGCGCTGCAGAGACGCGCCGATCAGCAGGCCGTCGACGTGCGAAGTGTGATTGGAGACCAGCAGCGCAGGCCCGCGCAGCGGGACGTTTTGCCGCCCGATCACGCGAATGCGGAACAGCGAATGCGTCGCCATCCAAAGCACGAAGCGAATCAGGAACTCCGGAACCACCGAGACGATGTAAACCGTGCTGGCCACCGTGGCGAGCCCGAAAATCAGGATGAGCTTGTCGGCGCCGACGTGAAGCTTGTCGTGTACCAACCACAGCGCGGCCGACGCCAGCAGCATGCCGATGGTGTTATGGAAGTTGTTCGTCGCGATGAGGCGGCCTTTTTCGTGGGCTTCCGCGCGCTGCTGCAAAAAGGCGTTCAGTGGAACGATGAACAACCCGCTGGAAAGCCCGAGCATGGCGAGCATCGCCACCGACCAGCCATACGAGCCGCCCGCGAACGAAAGCAGAACCGAAAACACCGCCATGAGGATGGAACCGAGAGGCACGAGGCCGAGTTCCACCTTATCCCCGGAAAGTTTTCCCGCCAGCATGCTCCCCACTCCGATGCCCACGGCGAGGCAGGTGACCATCAGGCCGGTGCGGAGATCGTCGACGTGCAGGACTTCGTGCGCGAACAGCAGCAGGTCCAGTTGCAGCAGCATGCCGAGAAACCAGAAGTACGAAATGCCCAGCACGGTCAGCCACAAGGCGCGGTCGGCGAGCAGATGCCTGGTTCCCGTGACGACTTCGGCGAACGGGTTCAGTTTAAACAAGGAAGTGGCGCCCGCCGGCGGGACGCGCGCGATCCGCAAGCTCACCGAGAAACCGGCAATGGCCACCGCCAGCGTCACCAGCCCCATCTTCCACGGCTCGCTCTTCCACGCGGCGAACATCAGCGACCCTAAAGCGGTGCCCAACACAATCGCCACGAATGTGCTCATTTCAAGCAGCGCATTGGCGCGGGAGAGATCTTCGTCGCCGAGCATTTCCGGTACGATCCCATACTTCGCGGGGCTGAACACCGTGGAGTGCACCGCCATCAGGAAGAGCACGATGAGCATGAGCTCGACACGCGTGGAGAAGAAAACGGCGAGCCCCAGTAGCATGACGGCGATCTCGAAGACCTTCACCGAGATCAGCACCTTGCGCTTGCTCACGGCATCCGCCAGGTGGCCCGAATATCCGCTGAAGAGCAGAAACGGCGCCACGAAGACAGCGCCGGCCAATGACAGGTACCACCCGCCCGATGCCGCCGAAATTTCGACGGCGCGCATGGAGACGACAATCTTATAGAGGTTGTCATTGAATGCGCCCAGGAATTGCGTCCAGAGAAATGCCTGGAAGCCGCGCCTGTTCAGAAGCTCGCCGAAACTACTTTGGGGCATCGTTTGAGTCATTGAATCATTAATCATTGCGCGGTGAATAGTACACTCGCGGCACCATCCGAATATTTAATGTTTTCAGTGACTTGGGCTGGCAGCTGCACGCGCCGAACTCTGCCGAATGTACATTCCATGCCAGGTTCCATACAATAAATGCATATGGCCTTTCTGAGTGCTTCGGAGCGCGCTTTTCTGCGTGCGGCGTCACGGCTGGCGTTCTGCAATCCGTTCCTGCCCGAGCGCGTGGAGCACGAGCGAGCGGCGCTGGGTGCCGAATTCGCCGACGACGGGCCAGTGTGGAGCTTTTCGGTGCATGAACCGGAGCGGCGGCGGACCAATGTCTGGCGAATCGCCGCGCGGCTGGATGAATTCTGCCCGCGACTGCGCAACAAGTTGGCGGCGGCCATGGCGGCGAGCGATGAAGACCGCGTCCTCTACGAAGACTGCGTGTTGAACCTGCTGTACCAGCGCTACTATCCGCGATTTTTCGAGGCGGGGTTCGGAGAGCAGAAGAGCTCGGGCGCGTCGCGATGGCGATTTTTCTCCGAGTTCGCGGCGGATTGGCGGTACTTTTTCCAAATCGAGGGGCTGGCGCTGCCGTCGGGTTACGAGCCGGGGCACACCTTCGCCTGTTTCCGCCAGATTCAGTGCGCGTTCGAGCACATTTTCCAGAACATCATCGGCAATTCGCTGCCAGCGGCGCGATTGCGGGCGGCGGTGTGGGAATCCATCTTCTCTCACGATGTGCGGCGCTACCGTCGGACCTTGTTCGAGCGCATGGGCGAATTCGCGACGCTGATCACGGGACCGTCCGGCACCGGAAAAGAGCTGGTGGCGCGCGCCATTGCCGAATCTCCTTACCTTCGATTCGACGAGCGGCGCATGACGTTCGCGGACGATGATGCGATGCTGTTTTTCCCAATCAACATCTCCGCACTCTCGCCCACGCTCGTGGAATCGGAGCTGTTCGGGCATCGCCGTGGATCGTTCACCGGCGCGGTGGGCGACCGCAAGGGATGGCTCGAGACCTGCCCCGCACGCGGGTCGGTATTTCTGGATGAGCTGGGGGATCTCGATCCCGGCATTCAGGTGAAGCTTCTGCGGGTGATCGAGACGCGCCGATTCAATCCCGTGGGAGACACCACCAGCATACGATTTCAAGGCAAGCTGATTGCCGCGACAAACCGCGACTTAGCGGCCGATATCGAGGCGCGGCGCTTCCGCGAGGATTTGTATTACCGGTTGTGCTCGGACCAGATCGCGACGCCATCGCTCGCCGAGCAGATCGCCGATTCGCCCGCGGTTCTGGCGGAATCGATTGCCTACATGGCACGAAAGATCACGGGGAGCGATTCGGAGGGGCTGGCGGCGGAAGCGGTCGAGTGGGTGGGGAAGAATCTGGGGAGGGATTACTCGTGGCCGGGGAACTACCGCGAGTTGGAGCAGTGCGTGAGGAACGTGCTGATCCGCAGGGATTATCGCCCCACGGAGCGGCGGACCAGCGATGGTGCAGACGATTTGGCGCGCGAGTTGCGAGGCGGGAAACTTACCGCCGACCAGTTACTGCGCCGCTATTGCAGTTACATCTACCAACAAACCGGCAGTTACGAAGAAACGGCGCGGCGGTTAGGGCTGGACAGGCGGACCGTGAAGGCAAAGATTTGACTACCCGCGGCCCGGTTTGTAGGGCTGGCTGTAATGCGTGTTCCAGTCGACGAGGTCGATGTTCAGCAGGTCGTGGGAGACGTTCTTGAGGTCCGCCTCGACGATGAGGTAGGCGTTGGGATCGTAGCGGGTGGCGGCGATCACCAGGTGCGGCGGGCCGAAAGACCTGCCGAATTCGAACCACTTGTGCCAGTGACCGGAAATCACCCGCTGGATGGTGTCGCGGTAGCGTTTGATGAGTGTTTGAACGCCGTAATCCCTGACTTCCTTCTCCTTCACGATGGTGAGCGGGTAGTGAATGAAAACGAAAGTCGGCTTATGCTGGCGCAGTTCGGCTTCGAACCAGTTCAACTGCTCTTCGCCCAGCGAGCCGGTAGCGGTGTTGAAATTGGGGTCGCCACGCTTCCAGGTGTTGCCGAGAAAATTGTTGAGGTGCACGAATTTCCAGCCTCGGTGCTCCACGCTGTAATAGGGATCGAGGCCGAATTTGCGGCGGAACAACTCGTGCGACATCTCGCGCGGTAAATGGGCATCGTAATCGTGATTGCCGAAGCCGGGGTGCACTGGCATCGCGAAGGCGTCGGTGAGGGCCTTGGCCTTATCTAGGCGAGTTTCGTGCTGGAAATAAAAATCGATATCGGGCGAAGGATAATTGTGGAAATAATCGCCCACCAGGAAGACCTTCTCCATTTTCGGTTGGAGCGAGTTGATGAGCGTGCGGGCGGCAACCAGGCGCTCCTCCGTCCTGAACATCGATTCGGTATCTTCGGCGTTGCTTTCCGGGCCCTTGTAGTACGGGTCGATGATGTGGGTATCGGCGATGATGGCGAAATAGAACTTGGACCCGCCGGCATCGGCATGCGCGAAAGGGCGAATGGCGAGCGATGCGGCGGTCATGCGAAGGAATGTACCGCGAGTGATCATTACGAAAGCATTCTACTCGATTCCGGTTACGGCTGATTGACAGGTGCTTCCCGATAGGCTTGCTCAATCACGCGCAGCGCCGCTTGTGCATCGCAAATGCCGGGAACGGGGTCGCGATGAAAGCGGATGTCGTCGAGGAACTCACAGAATTCCAATTCCCAGGAATTGTCCGGCGTGGGATATTCCCAGGTGGTGGTTTCGGGCGGTCCCATTTGGGGAGACATCCGATGCCAGGCCAGGCGCTCCATGCCGTAGCTGCCGCCGAGACCGGAAATGTCGAGTTTTCCGACGCGGCCGTAAATCTCCAGCGAAAAGAGGTTCTTCCACTCCGTCCAGGTGGCGTGCAGGAAGGCGGTCTGGCCGGCCGCGGTGGTGAGGATTAGAAACGCATTGTCCTCTACCGGCATGTCCCAAAAGTAAGTGGCGATGTGCGCCTGCACCCGGTGGAAGTCGCCCAGGAACCACCGCGAAAGATCGATCAAATGAATTCCCTGGTCGAGCAATTCGCCGCCGCCGGAGACCTGCGGGTCGGCGCGCCACTCCCGGTCGTAGCCTATGCGTCCGCCATGGCCGTAGCGGCCGCGGATGAACATCATTTCGCCCAGAACGCCGGAGAGGAAGATCCGCCGCGCTTCCTGGAGCGCACGATGGTAACGGTGATTGAAGCCGACCCGGACCGCGACACCAGTGCGTTGCGCCGCGGCGCGCACGGGATCGAGTTCGGCGGCGCGGCGCGCTCCCGGCTTTTCGATGAGCACGTGCTTTCCGGCCGCGGCGGCAGCCTCGGCGATTGGGGCGAGTTGGTCGTGCGTGGTGGCGACGATGACGAGATCGACTTCGGGGTGCGCGGCGGCGGTTCGCCAATCGGACAGCGCCTCGGCGCCGGGATATCGCACGGCGAGCGACTGGGCGCGCTCGAGGACGGCGTCGCAGCACACCCGCACCCGGCAGCCGTTGAGCGCCTGAGCGCGCTTGGCGCCGATCAGGCCGCAACCGACTATGGCGATCGCGAGCGGTTCAGGCATCAGGCCACGTCAGTCCGCGGTCGGCTGGCACGATTCGGCGGAGCGTGTAAACGTCGCTCGCGCGCAGATCGGCGGCATGCTCGTGGAGGGTTTGCCAGGGATCCCAGACAGCGCTGATGAGTTTGCCGGTCACGCCGGCGGATTGTTCGGAAGCCAGGTAGACGATGAGATCGGCGGCAATTTGCGGATTGGTGGCGCCGGATGCCACTTGTTTGCTCACCTGTGCGTATTCCTTGGCGCCGGCGTGATCTTCTCCGGCGCGGAGAATCTCCTGAAGCATGGCGGTATTCATCGGTCCCGGCGCGATGGAATTGACGCGGATACCGAGGCTCGCCACTTCCGCGGCGATGGTTTCGGTGAACTTGATCAATCCGCACTTGGCGGTGGCGTAGGCGGAAAAATTGGGCCGCAGTCCGGCCGCTCCGCCGCCGCCGAGATTGACGATGCGGCCGCCGCCGGTCCGGCGCATCCATGTAATCGCTAATTGGCAGAGTTCGGCCGGCGCCAGCAGGTCAATCTGGACGGTCTCGCGCCAGGCGGCCCAGTCGTTATCGGCCACCATGCCGATGGGTCCTTGTATGCCGGCGTTGTTGATCAGGATATCGAGGCGTGGCCAGAGGCGTCGCGCCTCGTCGAAGATGGCGCGCGGCGCGGAGGAATCGCCAAGATCGATGGGAAACGCCAGCGCCTGCTGTTGGGGACGGCTGGCGGCGAGAGATTCGCGGAATTCGGAAAGCGCGGATTGCAGGCGATCGACGAGGAGGAGGTCGGCGCCCTCACGCCACATGGTTTGCGCGACGACGGCTCCCAGGCCGCGCCCACACCCGGTAACGATAGCCTTTTGGGACTGGAGAATCATGAACGCGTCGTCTCATTGTCACACGGCCTCAGGGAGGCGGTAGGCGTCGCGCACCTGTTGCGAGATCCACGCGTAGGTTTTTTCCAGCCCCTGGCGGAGCGGGTGGGTTGGCCTCCAGCCGAGTTTTTGCGCGATCAGGCGGTTGTCGGAATTTCTGCCCCGGACGCCCAGGGGACCGGGAACGTGCTTGATGCTCATCTTCTTCCGCGCGATGGCGGCAACCATTTCCGCCAGCTGGTTGATCGAGACCATTTCGTCCGATCCGATATTCACCGGCTCCCCGAAATTCGATTCCACCAGGCGGCGAACGCCTTCGATGCATTCGTCAATGTAGAGAAAAGACCGCGTCTGGTGGCCATCGCCCCAGATTTCGATCTGGCCGCCGTCCTTGGTCTCCGCCACTTTGCGGCACATCGCCGCCGGAGCTTTCTCCTTGCCTCCGGTCCAGGTGCCCTCCTCGCCGAAGATGTTGTGGAAGCGGGCGATGCGAACGTCGACGCCGTAGTTGCGGTGGTAGGACAGGTAGAGCCGCTCGCTGAACAGCTTTTCCCAGCCGTATTCACTATCCGGGGCTGCGGGGTATGCGGAGTCTTCGGAGCAGTTCGGATTCAAGGCGTCTTTCTGGTTGTACTCGGGATACATACAGGCGGACGAAGAGTAGAAGAATTTCTTCACTCCGGCTTTGACGCCGAAATAGAGCGTGTTCAAGTTTATGGTGGCGGAGTTGTGCATGACGTCGGCGTCGTGGGCGCCGGTGAAGATATACCCCGCTCCTCCCATGTCGGCGGCGAACTGATAGATCTCGTCGATCCCTTTTACGACGCCGGCCGCGACTTCCTGATCGCGCAGGTCGCCGATGATGAATTCGTCGGCCGGCGGGGTGGCGAACTCGTGATGTTTGAGATCGACGCCGCGAACCCAAAATCCCTCCGCCTTGAGCCGTTTCACCATATGACCGCCGATGAACCCACCGGCGCCGTTTACGAGTATTCTCTTGGTTTTCATGACGCTTTTTCGAGTGCTCCTTTGGTTTCGGGATCCGGCGCCGGGCCCCACAGGCGGGACGCAGTTGCCCAAGCCAGCGCGCCGATCAGGGCGCCGATGGCATCGTCGCGTATGTCCCACCACTCGATGGGGTAGCGCGTTTGAGTCTGGAAAAGCTCCAACACCGCGCCGAGCATGGCGGCGGATAAGGCAGACCTGAGCAGCGGCCATCGGCTGGTGCTCGATCTGCGCAGGATGGCGGTCGTGAGGGCGAAGACCGCGAAGTGAAACAGGCGGTGCAACCCGGCGGTCTGTGGCGGCCGGTAGCTCTGAAGCGAAGCGCCTGCGACGGCGGCAATCCACAGCGAGGCTATCACGGGGGGGCGTATGAACCGCATCCCAGCGCCTGCTTAGCTCCCCGTTCCGCGTACCACCACCCACGCCGTTCTTGCCAGTATCTTGCAGTCGATCCAGAGCGACCGGTTCTGGATGTATTCCAGGTCCAGACGGACCCAGTCATCGAAGTTGCTGATGCGATTCCGGCCCATCACTTGCCAAAGGCAGGTGATGCCCGGCTTGGCGCTGAGTTTGCGCTTGTGCCACAGCTCGTACCGCACCAATTCGTGGGGACCGGCCGGTCGCGGGCCGACGAGGCTCATGTCGCCTTTCAGCACGCTCCAGAATTGCGGCAGTTCGTTGAGGCTGTACTTTCGTAGAAACCTGCCGAGGCGCGTGACGCGCGGGTCGTTGGCGATCTTGAAGACCGGTCCGGTCATCTCGTTCAGGCTGGCCAGCTTCTCTTTTTCGGCATCCGCGTTGGCGATCATGGTGGTGAATTTGTAGCCCGTAAATCGCCGGCCGCGGTACCCGACGACACGCCACGGGTAGAACACCGGGAGCCCGGGAGTAGTCACCTTGATGGCGATCGCGATCGCCAGGAATATCGGTACGAGCATGAGCAGAAGCAGTCCGCTGACACAGACGTCCAAGACGCGCTTTACCGCGAGCCACTGGTCGGAAGACTCCACCGGCGCGAGGGTCAGGCAGCCGATCGAGCCGGAGAGCAGATTGGGCGCCGTGCTCAGATCGGCCAGTTCGGAAGTGAGCAAGGCTTCGGGCAGGATGTGGACGGTGGTTCTGAAGTAGTCGCAAGCCGCGAGCGCTGAATCGAGCCAGTCTGCGCCGCCGGATGGAAGCACCATGATGACCCTTTGGATGGGTTTCTGGATGAGGATCTCCTTGAGGTCTTCAATGTCCCCCAGCCGCGGCAGTTCTTCGCCGTATTCCAGCCCGGCCGCGCTTCGAGAGAAGTAGCCGACAATCACATGAGGCAGAGCGGTTCGATCGCTATCGAGCCGGTTGGCGACAATCCGCACCGCTGCCGGTTCGCCAACGATTGCAACCTCGTCGATATGGAGCCCCGAACGCACCGTGTACCGGTACCACGCCCGCCCGGCGAATCGCGAAAGGCCAAGAAGGGCGCAGGTTATGGCGGCGAACGAAAAAACGAAAACGCGGCTGTACCCGGGGAAGCGGAGGGCGAAAAAAATGGTGCTGAGAAATGCAATTCCACCGAGGGGCGCCGCCAGGCTGACCACCACCATGCGCAGTCTTCTTTGCTGGCGCAGCGGCGCGTGCCCGCCGAGCATGTCGATACAGGTCACGGTGACGGGCGCGACGATGGTGAAAACCCAAAGGAACTGGCTAAGCGGGGAGAAATCGCCAGTCGGCGGCGCCGGCGAGAGAGTTTCGATCCAACTCCCGTACAATGGGCTGCCGGGTTTGAAGATTGGCGCGACTCCGGGCGCCAGCCAGCCGGTGAGGACGAACGCCACCAGCATGAGCAGAAAATCAAACAGCCAGAATAGCTTTCGATGAATGTTCCACATATCTGTGGTCTATGCGGGTGAGTCTGGCGCGACAGGGCTACCGCACGCCGGCGATGGGTTGTGGTTCGTCGGCGGCAGCAGCCACGGGGCTCAAAAGGCCGTTTTCGATGTACGCGGCGAATTTCTCCAGAACGGCGGAACGATCGAACATCGCTTCCGCGGTCCGGCGCCCGTTGAGCCCGAGCTGGCGCGTTTTTTCGGGATTTTCGCGCATCCGGCGGATGGCTTCCGCGAGCCGATCGGGAGCTTCGGGCGGCACCACGATTCCGACGTCATGCTCACGGATGAACCGGCCGGTCTCGCTGTCCTCGTTTACCGCGGCGAGGATCGCCCTTCCGGACGCCATGTAATACAGGAGCTTGCCGGGAAAAACAACGTCGCGGACGGTCTCGCGCTGCGTAATCACCAGGGCATCGGCGGCGGAAAGCTGCGCGGCCAGATTCTCGCGAGGTTGGAGCGCCAGGAAAAAGAAGCGGCTCAGCGCCAGGCTGGCCGCGAGGTTCTTCAGTTCAGGCAGATAAGGACCTTCGCCGATGAGACAGCAGACGATACCGCTGTCCGAATCCAACTGCGCCGCGGCTTGAATGAACGTCTGCAATCCCTGCTTGCCGGCCACGCTGCCGGAGTACATGGCCAGAAACTTGTGTTCCGATATGCCAAATTGCGACCGAAAACGGTTTGGCCGGGTCTGCGGTTTGATGAAACTGAGGTCGATATAGTCTGGAAGCACCACCACTTGATCGGCGGGAACTCCTTTGGCCATTAGATTCCGCCGCATGCCGTCGCAGATCACGGCGATTCGAGTAGCGCGCCGGTAGACCAACCGCTCCATGGCCTGTGCCAGACGGCAGACCGCGCTGCCGGGCCGCATAGCCCCCACGGCGATAGCGGCGTCCGGCACCAGGTCCTTGATTACGAGGAACACTCGCGACCGGTTCAGCGCGGCCAGCACGAATCCGGTGATTCCGAGTTGAAGAGGCGGCGATATTACTACGACAACCTCCGGAGACCAGCGCTGAAAGGCAGAGCGCAGCGCCGAAATCGCGAACGAGCAATCGAACAAAATTCGCTGGAGTGTCTTGCGCGGATTCCGCGGCACATACAGATACGTCCTCTGGATTGGCACGCCGTGAATCACTTCGTCCTGAAACCATTTGCCCTCGTACCCTTTCCAGGCCTTCCACTGGGGCGCGGTCGGGAATCCGGTCGTGACGCGCGCGTCATGACCCCGCGAGCGAAGGTATTCGGCGAGGTCTGCGGTATACGGGCCGATGGATGTCGACTCGGGCAGATAGTTCAGACCGAGAATGAGGATCTTCATTTCACTCCGTAGAGGGGCTGAAGGCGTAGCTGCGATCGTCGAGGTAGCCCGGTTGAGCCTCTCCGGGTCCGGGTTCAATCGGGTGCCCCGGTTCGCGGTACCCGAAGTCCCGTAAATGGCTCAGGACAGCTTCGCGGCTCACACCCCGGTGGAACTCGATCACCACCTTTGGTGCGAACGTCTCGAGGAGGCCGGCCATGCCGCGAACGGTCTCGTCTTCCATCCCCTGCACATCGATCTTGATGCCGTCGATTTTCGCGGTCTCCCCGCAGATTCGCGGCCATAACCAGTCAAGCCGCGCCACTTGGATCCGCTCGTGCCAGGTCGCAGCCGTCAATGTGCTGTCGGCCATGCCGCGCGTCACAGGGAGGGTACAGCTGGCAAACGATTCCGGCTGTCCGAGAGCGATCGGCACCACGGTCAGATTCGCGAACCGATTCATTTGCCGTGTCCTAGCCAGGCAGCCAGCGGTCGATATCATGGGCTCGAACGCGAACACGCGCCCCGATGGTCCAACCAGCCGGGCGAGAGCTAAAGCCGTGTATCCGAAGTGGGCGCCGATATCGAGCCAGGTCTCGCCCGGCCGGGCGTTGTCCGAAAACCATTCCAGCAAAGGCGTTTCGGTCCGTCCCAGAATGGCGGCGGGATAGTCGTGCCAGGACGTGACGATCAACATTCCACGCAGCGGTCCGCCGATGATGCGATGGCTCGACAAGGATCGTGGCAGGATCTTCCGGATGGTCTCTTTGATGGGTGCAGTCATTGGTCTTGTGTTGCGGGCAGGGGCAGATGGCTCGGAGACAGACGTTCCATTTCCTGAGCCAGCCGCTCGATCTCCGCCTGGGTTTCGTTGCCGCGGAGCCGGTAGAGGGCTTGATGGAGCAGATCGCCCAGCTTGGAGTCCCAGATCAGCCGTACCGCCCACCGGCGCTTGAAGGCGACGGTGACGAGAACGTGACGGAAGGAGCGATGGAGTTCGAACCGGCGGGCAGGCTCCGGCGGCGGTGCGGGCACGATTTCCGGCGGATTCGCGAGGTCAGTTTCGGCCAGATGGAGGTGATGGACTTTCAACGGGTCAATGCCCATCACGCGACAGGCTGCGAGGTCGGCGGCACGAATGTCACGGGACACAATCAGAGTGTCCATTCTTATGGGAACTCCGAACATCGGGCCGCTCCTGTCGAGCATGAATGTTCCGTCCATGATTGCCAGGCGGGTGTGTACGATGCGGTTGAGGTCGAGGATCGCGTCGTCAAAGAACGGGTGATACCGAAGGCGCATATCGTTTGGGATGCAACCCCACTGGTTCTTGACCGCCCCGCTAAAGCGAGTCACCGAGTGAATCTTCGGCACCGGCAGGGTGATGAGCGTCTCAATCTCGCGCGTGAGCAGCCGGGGCAGATCCAGAGACAGGTGCCGTTTCCCGGCTTGGATGTCGATGCTTTCTGCCGGCTCGCGAGAAAGGTTGATCAGGGTTGCCCCAAATCTCGCACAAATCCGGGGCAGGTCGTGGAATTGGAATGCCATTTCCGCCGGCCAGCCGCGATAGCCGCCGTTGGATTCGCCCACCCATATTCGTCGCGTGCGGCTGCTCAGGGCGGCGAGTACGGCCTCGATGAAGACCGGTGTGGTCGTCACCCCTGGCTTGTAGCTGGGATAGGTAAGGTTAGGCTTGACGAACACCGCGGCGTCTCGGGGTACGGATTCGCACCATTCGACAGATTCCAGGGCGTCCGCAAGGGACGCCTCAGTCCGTCCCTCTGGGACCTTGCCGACGTACACTTTCGCCGCTCGAGCCTTGTCATCGCGGGGGGAGGAGGGGGGCTTGTTTGGTGTCAGATGGCTGCTCCGTGATTCCGGTTGTGGTCTTGTGTCCTGCTAGATCGCCTCATCGACCCTACGGGAGGGCCGAAGCACCGTCCATCTCGGCCAGGTCCGCTGGTATTGGCCGTTGCTGAAGGACGTGCTCAATGGTGCGTTCCAGGCGGGACGCTGTATGTTTCCAGGAATAGGAGCGGGCCAGCCGAAGACCGTTGGCTCCCATTTGCCGCCGTGTTTCGGGTTCATCCAGGAGACGAAGGACCTCGCTGGAGAAGCTCTGGGCATTCCTCGGTACAGCCGCTCCGGCGCCGTGGCGGCATATCTCCTGAGCGTAGTTGAGGGTATCGCTGACGACCACCGGGATTTGGCCGGCCATCGCCTCGAAGGCTGCGTGGCAGAAGTTCTCCGCGTGCGAAGGCAGGACGAACAAATCGGCGTCGGCGAGGGCGTACAGCCTGAGCTGTGGGTCTGCCGGACCGGTCAGTACAACGGCGTTTTCGACGCCGTTGCCGCGGACCCACTGTCGAACCCGCTGTTCGAAGGACGGGGGGTCCGCCGGACCGACGATCGCAAGGCGGCAATCCGGACGCCTGGCCAGCACCTGCGCCATGGTTTCGCACAACAGGTCGAGCCCTTTCTTGGCGTTCAGGCGGCCGAGGAACAGAAGCAAGGGACCGTTGAAGCCGCCGAGAAAGCGGGCGCGGAAACTCCCTCTTGGCGGCAGCCTCTCAAACTGGCCGGTGTCGATTCCGAGCGGAATGACCACCGACGGAGCCGTCAGATGCAGTTCCTCCGCCTCCTTCCGTTCACCCCGCGCAGTGTAGAACAGGACAGAGGCGTGTGCCAGGATTCGGTCTGCGGCGATTTTGTTGTACAGCCATTTTTTCTTCGCGCTGATTCGGCGCTGGACGGGCGCCAGGACTCCGTGAAACCAGATTCCGTATGGCTTTCTGTAGGCTCGTGCCAGCAGGGCGCCGGCCAGCACCGGGAACGAGTACAGCGAGTGGAGGAGCACGAAATCGGATTCCCGGACTGTGTGTCCTAGTTTGCACATGTTGGGCGCGAAGGCCCAGGGTGTCCAGGCGTTGAATGGAATACTGGCAAAAGTTCCGGCGCCCTGCTTACGGGACAGCGCGTCGGGGAGGCCGGCGGCGGCAAAATGCTGGGTTCCGGTGGCAGGGGGACCTCCTAATGCGAGAATTGCCGAGTGCCCTCTCTCCGCCAGGCTTGCCAGTATCAGGGGGGCCCCGACCAGGTTCAGTCGGCCCTTGTGGGGATGTGCTCCCTCTGCGAAGCTGAGGATGGTCATGGGTTTTCGATCTTTACTGAGAAGGTTCGCCGTGCCTGGGTTCGACGGTGGTGGTGTGTCCGGCCTTATTGGCGATGGGCATGAAATTACCCGTACTCTCTGTGGTCAACACGGGACCGGTTGGCCTTTGGAACGGGATTGCCGGTGAGGTGCAGAGGGCGTTATCGCTCGCAGAAGAGCCTCGAGTTTAGCCGAGACGGCCGCCATCGAATACTCCGAGAGTATGTGTTCGGCGGCTCGGCGCCTCATGATTCCTTCTGATTCATAGGAGTCCTTCGCCCGCCCGAGCTGCTCCAGAAGTCCTTTGGTGGATCCATCCCAGCGTCTGACAAACGACAGGTCAACCCCGCCCCCTGTGGCCGGGTGAGCTGAGATGACATGGGAGCCTGCTACCAGATACTCGCACATTTTGAACGGAAACACGCCCGCGCTGTTGCCCGTGAGTTTCTCCGGTGGAATCACCGTGGCATCCACGCTTCGCATCGCCCGATATAGCTCCGCTTTCGGCAGGCTTCCAAGGAATTTCACCTTGTCGGGACGCAGGCGCGAGAGCCTTTCGAATGCCCCGCTCAGCGGTCCGCTGCCGGTTATGAGCAGGCTCCACTCACTCGGCAGATACGGAGCCGCATCCAGAAGGACCTCGCAGCCCTTCGCATAAGAGAGCGCGCCAAAGTAGCCGAGCAGCCGGCGTTCTCCTGCGAATGGGCGTTGGTCTCGCTCGGTTGCCAGGAGCCGCTCGTCCAGTACGCCGGGAAACAGAAAGCTGGGACGCCCGCCAGGCAGCTTCGTCAATACGGTTTCATTCACAGCCGTGTATGCGCTCGCGAGTTCGACAGTGGAGTCCCAGAAAAGCGAGTCAAGGGCCGGCTTCGGATTCCAGAACTCGGTAGTTCGGCACAGGGGCAGGTCTTCAATTTCCAGAATCATCGGAATCCGAAATCTTTTCGCAACTGCCGCGGCGGCGAGCCCCTCGAATGCGTAGGTGTTATAGCACAGAATCACGTCAGGCCGTGTCTTTTCGGCGGTTGCCAAAGCGACCCGCCGGGCGGACAACAGTCTTGCGGCGCCGCCCACTCGCGGCCAGCAGAGCAGCTTCGGATGAATCACCGTGAACGGTATCGCGGTGTGCGCGGTCACCTCGGTTCGTTCGCGCAGGACTCGTGGGGGCCAGCCCGAATGCGAAGCGGAAGACAGGACCGTAACTCCGTGTCCCATACGCGACAGCGCGGCCACAATGCACTCGACTTTTGGGTTCGGTGCGACGCCGTGGCTGGGCCAACCGAAGCGAAGTTCGTGTTCTTGCGGCGACATGTACGCGCACAAATACAGAATTCGCATGCCGGAGTCCTCCTTATCGAGAAGCCCGCTGGATTGCGGCCCTGTCAACGCGGTCCATCGCCAATCTCAGAGGGCATCGGTGGTCACGTGCGGCAATGGCACCAGGTCGCGCCGGGGCGTCCGCCGGGTTCGCGGAAGCCACCGGTGTGATACACGCTGTCGCGACAAAATCATCACCCCTGCCGTAATTCCGAGGACCACTACGTAACCGTCCCACGTGATCGGGTAAAACGGAAAGTATACAGAGATGACGCAAAGGTTCAGCATCCACAGGGCATTCGGGAATGTTGGCGCGCGGCGCCATAGTCTGACGGCGCTTGCGCACAGCAGGCCATAGGCAAGGAAACCCAACAAGGCTCCCAAGCGGCCGAACTCCTGCGTGAGATAGTAGGCCATGGTGAACCAACCGTAATGGAATACGCCGGCATTCCGGCCCTCCAGCCCCATTCGCCAATACCGCTCTCCAGGATCCTCGAAATCCGCAAAGGCGGCGAACCTTCGCGTAATGATCGGAAAGAGATAGAGGCCGTACGTCTCGGGTTCCTCGTTATGACTTATGCCGTACTGGCAGTAGGGAATTGACGAGCTCAGATATGTCAGGGACTCT
Organism: Bryobacteraceae bacterium; assembly: GCA_035509055.1. Classification (GTDB taxonomy): domain Bacteria; phylum Acidobacteriota; class Terriglobia; order Bryobacterales; family Bryobacteraceae; genus PALSA-129. The sequence goes on from DATJMA010000074.1 coordinate 97,745, forward strand.
ATGACAGCGTCCTTGGCTGTATCGGGTAGCAGTTCGAACGAGCCGGAGAGGCTGGGGTTAACGTGACACGAGAATATTGAAAAGAGGTAGCTGTACAGCCTGGTCCTTTCACCGTGGCTTTCCTGGCGGGCCACTCCAACATAAAGGAAGTATCCGACGATTGTCACCGCCAGGAGCGCCAGAGCCGCCGCCCCTTGTCTTGTCTTTCCCCGGCGTCGATAGCCACGGTACACCCGTCTCCGCAACGCAACCGAGGCCATCACGACGATCACAATTTGGAGCAGTGTTCCACGCCCCCCTGTAAAGTGGGAATGAACCGGTTCCGTGGCGGCTGCCAGGGCGAGCAGGAGTCTGCCGCGGCCGCTTATGTGTTCCCAAAAAAGAATCAGACCGGCGGCGGCGATCATGGTTCCCGGCAGCAATAGGTTGCCAATCTGGCCAAGGATGGTGACTTCGCGATGGGAAAATACGTCTCTCAGCTCTTGGTCCTTAAGCGACAGTGCGCCATAGGTGCCAATCATCTCCGTGAGGAAGCAGGCAACTCCGATCACCCCAAGGATCGCAGCTACGGCGATGAACCTGCGGTATCGGGCGTACTCGGCCCCGGCGTCAACGGCATCCCACTTTACCCCCCGCCGGCGGGGTGGATTACCCAGGTAATATCCGATGATGCCGGCCAGGACCGCCAGAAACAGGAATCCCTCCGACGTGCCATCCAAAAGATGGCTTCCGTACACGAGGATGTCGCTGTAGTACATGGCTAAGGTGACGTCCCACACCAGGAGATACCAATAAAACGGATTCGCCGAGATCGAGCCTCTTAGGACGATGGACGTGGCCGCGAAGAGATTGGCGAACAGCAGCAGCACGCCGACTACCGGATGGATTCCGAGGAAGTGACAGATCAGCGTTGCGCCGAGCGAGGCGACGCAGACGTGCACGGTCGCTAAAACGGGTCGTGGACCGGCTGGAGAGATTCTGGCATCCATTTTTATGCTTGCAGAGGGCCGCGCGTGTGCAGGGCCGGCTCGCACATCCGGCTCGGCTCCGAACCATGCGCCGGATTGGGGACGGCGCACCAGTCGGAGTCGTCCAACTGAACCAGGTTAAATCCCAGTGCATCGAATCGGCGCAGGAGATCGAACACGCAGTAGCCGAAGGGTTGGCAGTTTGCCTCGCACGCTTCGAAGACGACCGCCGGCCGGTGCGCTCCTGCAAAGACCCCCAGTCCGCCCTCGACAATCTGGAGTTCGGCCCCCTCTGCATCCATCTTGACGAAGTCCACGTTCGCTATTCCTATTTCGGAGAGGCTTCTATCCAAAGTGGCGCAAGGCACTACGGTTACCTCAGCGATTTCGGCCCGGCCGTTATTACAGAAGGACCCGAAGCCTTCGTTGCCGGCGGCGGGAAGGTAGAAAGTTCGTGTTCCGGTTTCGCTGCTCAAGGCGGCGGTACATACTAAGACGTTGTCCAGCCCGTTTATTTCCAGGTTCGCCTTCAGTTCGGCAACCATTCGCAATTGCGGTTCGAATGCGATAACGCGGCCGGCTGGCCCAACCAGATGCGCCATCTCCACCGTGTAGTAGCCGAAATTGGCTCCTATGTCGAGCACCGTCATTCCCGGTCTGACGGTTTCTTGAATTCTCTTGCGAACCTTCGGCTCGAAGCGCTCCTCGATGGCGATCCGGTGGCCAAGACGGTCGGCAGTACGAATCCGCAGCTTTGAGCCGGATTTCAAAGTTTTTGTGGTGTACGCCTTGCCAAACCTGTCAGCCGCTAAGAGGGTGTACCGCACGCCGCGCTCGGCCAGTTCTCCCACTATTCCTCTCATGATATTGTCCAGAACCCGTCAGGGAGGTTTCAGTCCCCAAATCGTGACACCGTTCGCCAGCCGAAGAAAGACAGGTACGCCAGGCAGACGCCCATACCAAGTGCGCCGCCCCAAAGAGCCGTGCTAACGCTGAGTGTGCCGGAAGCCAATACGGCGAGGAGGACCATCGCCACATTTGTAGAGGACTGAACCACGAAGCTCCCGAAAATGTGCCTGGCTATTCCCAGCCCCATAAGGGTAAAGTACGGGGGAGTTGCCAAAAGACTCAGAAAGGTACCAAGAAGCGCAATTCGCAGGGCTGCCGGCAACACGCCTGTGTACCGGGCGCCAAGCCAGAGATGGAGCGCCGGCGCCGCTACCAACGCGACGGTTACAAAGACCGGGGCCCCAGCCACAAATATTACAACATAGGCCCTTCGGTTGATATGGTTGATACGCGCACGAATCCTATTGCCTCCGGATGCGCCGACCCTGCTTATCTCAGGCATGATCGCACGGATCCCGGATTCGAGTAAGCTCTTCATTCTGAGACTGCCTGAGAAAGCGATATCATATACCGGGATTGTCGCGAGGCCCCCAAATCTAGAAAGAACCAGCCGGTTGAACGGGCTCAGCAACATCGCCAGGAGGCTGCCGCCCGCTACTCCTCCGCCCAATCGGGTCAGGCGGCGGAACCGCTGCACATCCCAGGTCAGCAGGCTGACAAGCCTCAGATTGGTCATTCGCACGAGGTACGCCGCCGCAACCGCTTGCAGCGCGAGGAAGGCCAAGGCGTTCCCAATCAGCAGACTCTCCACCCCGTAGCCTAGCCGCAGGAGGAGAATCGCACACGCCGCGCCGACGACCTGCGAACCCGCTTGCGTATAGTTCGTCAGATCAATGCGCCCGAGGCCGCTCAGGGCGGCGCCCAAGAGATCCGCGACAAGAAATGCCAGGCAGAGAACGCCCACCCACGGGAGCAGTAGGACCGCCGTGGCTGCCGCCCGATCGTGAATTCCGAAGGCTTGGGCAATGGGCCGCCGAAACGCAGTCAACAGGATGAGCGCCATGCTGCCGGAAAACAGTAGCGTCAGGAGTGCGGTTCCCAGGTATCCGGTGAGCCCGTCCGGGCGATTCCTCGCCTTGTCTTCGGCAACCAGTTTAGTGACCGCGGGGCTCAAGCCGAAGCTCGAAAGCTGCGCGAACGACAGGACCGCGCTCAGTACCAGCCACAATCCGTAGGTCTCGTACCCGAGCCGATGGAGGTAAATGGGATAACTTACCGCCATGGTGACCGCACCTGCCCCCGATCCGAGAACACCCGAAACGACATTCCTTTCCGGCTGCGACAGAGAGGAGGGACGGAATATGGCGGCGTTGGCCGTTATCAGGATCGGGAGGAACTGGCGCCTACCGCTGGGCTCAGTGGTTTTGTGGGGGCTTAAGTCGACACGCTCCATCGGCGACATATTCTCCCTGCCTACCGCTTCGGGACCGGCGTCATTTCGGCCGCGAACTTCGTGGTAATTCGCTGCTAAAAGAACTACTAACGAACAACGCGTCAACCTCTACAAGTTGTAAGTCTCTTCTGCTCTGATTGTAGAAGTCGAATAGATGATAGTTGATTCCGTGCATGTAATCGAGGTAGTCGCTTAGTGCGGGCTGGCCTTGGTAGGCGCTTGCGATAATGATTTCCATGTATATGAGCGATATCGCCTGCCTCGAAAGCATGGCTTTTGCTCCGTCCAACGCGAGCATCTCGGCGCCCTGGATATCCATCTTAAGCAGATCGATGGCCGGGATTGCATGCTCCGAGCAGAAGCCGTCGATCATTCCCGTTTGAACCTCGATCTGTTCCTGCGTCTCCAGCCAGCCGCTCTCCCATGCATCTGTGTATCGCGGATCCGTGGCGAGGAGGGAGTTGGTTTCGGCTTTGACGTTGCAGTTGAATAAGCAAATGCCAGCGCGGTTTGTGAGGGCAAGCTGATGGGCAAAGGTATTGGTACCGATGGCGGCGTGTTCCCTAAGCGAAGCAAACGACGCCGGAAAGGGTTCGAATGCGTGGATCACCGCCGACGGAAATGCACGCCGGTACTCTTTCGTCATCTTGCCGACATTCGCACCGACATCGAAGATTACCGGCCGCTGGCGTTGCGACAACAGCTGCTTCTGGACGGCGAGGGCGGACTTGGACGAGCGATTGACTGAGTAGCCAAAGTAGCTAAGACCGCTTTGGATGAATCGCCTCAGTGGGTGTTGCACGGCAAGAGAGATGGGGCAAGGATGTCGCCGGGCTCAGCCGTTCGCTGGCTTGTAATACTTCGAATAATACTTCCCGTAATACCCGTAGTAATAATAGCGATCGCTCATATCCTGCCGGACCTCATTCAACGTCAATCCGATCACATTCACTTTGAGCCGATTCAGACTATTGAGGACATTCGCCACCGCATTCCGATTGGTCTGCCCCGCCAGCGCCACTACCACCACCCCGTCCACCACCGCCGCCATCTGCAACGGCTCGGCAAACCCGAGCAGCGGTGGCGCATCAACGATCACCAGGTCGTACTCCGATTCCGCTTCATCCAGCAGTTTCTCGAGCACGACTCCGAGCCGGTCTGCCGCGTGTCTCGACGCGCTGCCGGCCGTCAGGACCCCCAGGTCCGGCAATCCCGGCACGTGCTGTACGAGATTCTGCCACCCGGATTCCCCCTTCACCACCTCGCACAAACCTCGTTCGTTCGGCAGTCCGAACCGGGAATGAATGCCGGGACGGCGCAGATCCGCGTCGATAATGAGCGTTTTCCTTTTTTGAAGGCTGTGGGCCGCGGCGAGATGGACCGAAGTCGTGGTTTTCCCCTCGCGCGGCACTGCCGACGTCATCAGCAGGCTTCGCGGGCGTCGGAGGGGATCGGAGAGGAGGATCGAGTCACGCAGGGTCCGGATCGCCTCCTCGAAAGCCGACGCCTGATTGCTTAAGGCCGCGTTGGTCTTGACGAGCGCCTTGCTCCCATTGCCGCTGCCGGTCATGGCCAGCGGCGGAAGACGGCCACGCCACCCTTTCACCGTGGGCAATGAGCCTAAAACGACGGTTTTCAGTGTCTTTTGGATCTGCTCCGGATCGGTTAAGGTGTTGTCCAAAACGTCCGCCACGATCGCCGCGCCTACCGCGAGCAAAAGCGAGAACAGAAGTGCCAGCAGCGCATTCAGCTTCAGGTCCGGGAACACAGGCTTCAACGCCGGCCGCGCGGAATCCGCCAGCCGGATCGAGCTATTTTGAAAACTCGAATTGATCCCCGCTTCCTTGATCTTCCGCACCAGTTCTTCGTACAGCCCCTTGTCGGTGTCGGCTTCCTGCTTGAGCGCCTTATACTCGAACGAACGCGCATTGAGCCGGTCGAATTCCGACTTCGTTTCGGCCATCTGGTTTTTCAGCAAAGTCTCGCGGTCGAGAGCCTGTTGGTACTCCAACCTGACGCGCTGCGCGATATTCGTTTTCAGGGTGTCCACCTGATGTTCGAGCTCCGCCACCGCGGAACCGGCCTTCTTGTATTCCGGGTGGTTGGCGCCGAACTGCGCCTTCACCGTGGCGAAGCGTTCCTGCGCCTCGTCCAGGTGGTCTGCCAGTTTGCGCAGTTGTTCGCCCTGCGAAGATGCTTCCGCCGCTTCGAAAGAGCCGTTCTTGACTGCGTTATAGGCGGCTTCCTTCAGCATGCGGTCGGATTGCGCGTTGGTGTAATCCGTATTGAACTGAAGCAATCGGGACGAAAGAATGCTGGTCTTCTCGTCCGGATTGATGACGCTGAGATCTTTTTCGAATTCCGCCAGCGCCGCGGAGGATTTCTCCATTTTGGCCTTCAGTTCCTCCAGTTGCTTCTCCATGAACGTGGAAAGTTCGCTCGCCGATTGGAAGCGAATGTTGAAGGTATGCAGAATGTAGCTGTGGGCGATGGCGTTGGCGACGTCGGCAGCCAGATTCGGATCGGTAGAGCGGTACGCGATCAGAAGCAGGTAGGTATTGGGCGGGCGAGTCACCTTGAGATTCTTCAGTTTCACGGGCGCATTCTGCACGCGGGCGCTGGGTAGTTGCGGCTCGCCGGGAAGACGCAGAGAGTCCGCTAAGGGAAGCTTGTAGCGTTCCACTACCGGGCGCAGCACGGAGTCGGATTGAACCAGTTTGATCTGCGTGGCGAGAAACTGATCGGCGTCGTTGGGCGCCATTCGCTGTGCGTCCTGCCCGATCACACCCGGTGGCGTCTGGCGATCGATATCCACCGTGGAAGTGGATTCGTAAATCGGCGTCAGCCGCGAGGAAACCACCACCGTCGACATGATCGCTACCAGCACGAACGCCATGATTTTCCATTTGTGGCGCCGCAGAATCCAAAGATAGTGGGACAGAGGGACAGTCTGCTCTTCCGGCTCCTGCTCCGCGTGTGCAAATTGCGCGGGCGCGTACGGCGGGTACATGGCGTAGTGGTTGGGCACCGACGGCACAGTCGTCCGTTCGGGAGGCGGAAGAGCTTTTGGAGTCGTTAATTCTGGCATGGTAGGGAAATCTTCCAGACGTTATCGCATGACGTATATTGCCGCGGCGCCCAGAACGGCGCCGACCCCGGAGATTTTTTCCAGCGTTCCGAGCGTCAGGCGCTTGCCCTTGGCATCGGGTATGTACAGAATGTCGTTGGCCATCAGCGGCACATCGGGCGCTTTCCGCTGCATGATCTTTTCGAGCGGTACCGGGATTTCGTTCTTATTGCCCGCGCCTTCCTGGCGATAAATGTAGGCTTCGTTGGTGTAGTACGGCGCCAGGCCTTCGGACACGGCGATCATTTCGAGAACCGTGGTCCCTCCGCCGTTTCTTACCGGGAATGCGCCCGGCTTCTTCACATTGCCGACCACGTAAATGCGGCCCACCTCCGGGACTCGTACTTCTTCGCCGCCGTACAGCATCAGGTTGAACGCGGGGTCGGCTTCGTCGATCAGGCTGCGCACCGGAACCCGGCGGGTGAGGGTCACCGGCTTGTTGTCCGGCCCCATTTGCGCCTCCGAGACCAGAATCTCGGTCCCGGCGTTTTCGTTCAACCCTTGTGCGCGCGCGAGGGCGTCGAGGAGCGTGGTCGGACCCACCGCCTGAAATACCAGCGGCATTTTCACGGCTCCGTTCACCGTGATCGGCCGGCTGTGATACTCGGCGATGGTGACCGTGACGAAGGGGTCGACAAGAATCTGTTCTTCACGGAGCGCCGCGGCGATGGCGGTCTCAAGGTCGGCCGGAAGGAGTCCCTGGGCCTTGATGCGCTGCTTCAGCATCGGAAGCCGGAAAAAACCGTCGGCGCCGATGCGGACCGTGCGCGAGAGCTCAGGGGCGTCGTAAACCGAAACCGCGATGAGGTCGTTGGGGCCGACCGGCTGTGCCGGCAGGTTGGCGCCCACTTCCGGCGTGGCGGCGGGCCGGGGCGGATACTGTGGCTGTTCTTGTGCGAGCGACGGGAGAACCATCACGGCGGCAAGGAGAATAGTGGGAATGGAGACTCGCATACGCTGACCTATCCTTCGGAATTCAGTGCCGCCGATTGTGCGTCGGCAATGGCCTCGAAAATTTTCGAAATGCGCGATTCGAGCCGCGAGAGGCGCCGGTCGAAAGCTTCTAATTGCACCGCGACCGATCCATTGGCTTCGGGGGGAGCTTCATATGTGCGAGCGGTTTCGAGAATGGCGGAACGGGCGAAGTCGGACAGGCAGCGCGCGTTCCGGAGAGAAGATGCTTGCTTGAGACGCAGAAACTCGTCGTCGGTGACGCGGAAATTGATGAGTCGCTTACGAGTGTTCATACAGATCCAAAGCCTGGCAGTTAGTCGCCGGAAACCGAATCCGGCAGGTAAGAAGGGGACAAGGGGCGACGAAAAAACTGGACTCAAGGTACAGCTTCGCCATCGTGAGCCCCATCCTGGCTCAGTTCAGAATGAGCGGCGGTCTTGGTAGAGAGACCGGTTACCGGGTGGGCACCCCGGTTACCGGTTTGTAAGACGAACCCGTATTCTTATTGCAAAAACGTAACACGAATTCAAACTTTGGTCAATGGGTATTGTTTTGATATTTCTATCGTGGAAGACAAAACGTACCCGTTGTATTGCAAGGTGATATTGAGAATGCGGGAGTTGGGAAAGTTAGTGAGAAGCTCCGGCGGCACAAAGAATACCGGTTCTCGACGGTCCGCTCCCGAATCCAACCACCTTCGCCCGTGGATTCGTGCTGGCGGGTGAGGTAGTACAGAAATACCAGGAAAAGCAGGAAACAAAGACCGTAGAGAAGGATTTCGCGGCGCTTGCGCCTCCACTGAAGGGACCGCCGGGTGGCTCTTACTTCACGCTCGGAGTCCGATGTGGCCGCCGGAAGAGGACCCCCAGCATAGAGGAAACGTAGAAAGCGGTGCTCACAGGCGTGGCACCGGTAAGGGTGAATGGACAACAGGCCCACCAGACTTTCCGCGAAACCCCGGCGGTGGGAGCGGTGGGCCCTATCGGTTTTACATTTCGGACAGACCACGATTATGTTCCGTCAGCGAATTCTAAGTGCCTATTCTAACTTAATATTATGTCGATCTGTATTATTTTTTCCAGAATTGATACCATTTGCGAGCCGGCAGCCACGACAGCAGCTTCCCACCGAGGAGCGGTGCCCCCTCAATGACCGCGCGCGGATTCTCGTCGAACAGGATTTCGGCGGTGACCCCGCCATATTGCCCTTCCACGGCTTTGCGGGCATCCCTGAGGACAGGACTGCGGTGCACGGTGTCGTGGGCGTCGCTCGCCACGATGTGCGCCAGACCGCGATCAAGCAGGCGAAGGCTGGCCGCTCTGGCGGAAGCTCCGAATCCGCCGGTAATCGACATGGCGGTGAGCTGCAGCAGACAGCCGAACTCGACCCACTCCTCGGCGCGCTTGAGTTTTTCACGCAGAACTGGATTGCGCTCGGGGTGGGCGATGATTGGGACGATCCCGGCGTCGATCATGGCTCGCAAAACGCTCTCCGCGTGCTGGCCGATATGGAAGTCGGGACATTCCACCAGCAGGTATTGTTTGCCGTTTATGGTGTATTGGCGCAGATTTTCCATCAGGTGGTCCACGTTGTCGAAGCTGAGATGGAATTCGCACCCGAAGTGGACGCGCGGCTGGCTCGCGGTGGTTTGGTTGAGAATCTGGATTCGATCGAAGACCAGCTCCCGTCGAAAGGAGTACTTAGGATTCGCGTGCGGCGTGGCGACGATATCCGTGGTGCCATTCCTGGTGGCGAGTTGCAACATGGTGAGGCTGACGTCGATATTGGGAGATCCGTCGTCGACGCCCCAGACCACGTGCGCGTGGGTGTCGATCATGGAGCGCTCCCGCCTGGCGAACGTCGCGGCGATTTCTGCCGGGCGGCCAGCATTGCCACGATCAGGATGGTCCAAGAGCCCAACGCGGGGCGCGAAAAAGGGTAATCGACGGCCGCATGCATGAACACCGAGATAACCCCAATGCCCCAGACGGTCCGGAAAGCCGGACCGAGACACCAAAGGAACAGGCTGAACATGAGGAGCGCGAAGGGAATACCGCCTTCGGCCGCGAACTGCAGCCAGTCGTTGTGGGCCTGGTTGGCGAAAGCGCCGACATCGATGATGGCGTAATGCGGATAGACCACCGGCCACGTGCCCAGACCGCTCCCGGTAAGCGGATGGGCGGCGATGATGTGGAGTGAAGAGATATTGAATTCGCGCCGCCCATGCATCGGGTCGGGCAAATTGAAGCGCTCCCAGACGCGGTTCCAGCCCACTACGGCAGTGAAGGCGGCGAAAAGTATTCCCATGCGCAGAAACGCGGCCAGAACCGTGCGTCCGGTAGCGAATCCGCGGATCGCCATGAGAAGGGCTGCGGCCACGATTTCGGCGGTAGTCAGGATCGTGCCGGTACGCGAGGCGGACGCGATCACCGAAGCGTACAGCGCCGCCGCCATGCCGGCGTAAAGCAGGGAGTCCGATTCCCGGCGGAAAGCCTGGTAGAGGGCAATGGGGAAGACCGCTTCCACGAATACGGCCCAATGATTGTGGTAGACGATGGGGCCCATGATGTTCCCGTAATCGGTGGGAAAGATCCAGAACACCCTGCCGCTGGAGGTGAAAATTGCCAGCGATGCCACCAGTGAAACCAGAAAGGCGAACCACAGCATACCCGACTGGAACCAGCGGCGCGCGGAGGAATCCTGAAAGAGACAAAAGGCCGTGACGAAAGTGGCGAGGAAGGACGCGAAGCGGAGAATATCCGTTTCAGTAGCGAACGGATACGCGGTGAGATGGCACGCCAATTGGAGGCTCCCCCAAAAGACGGCGGCGGCAAGCGGGACCGCGGGATATGGGAGACGCGGCGGAAAGTGGCGCCAGAGCGCCACAACGCATAGGGTGAAGATCCCGACTTGAAAAACCGTAACCGGCCACACAGCCGGAACCCAAAGAGTCAGGATGGCGAAGACAAAAAGCGCCGCAAGCGCGTAGTGCATTTGCACGTTACCACGATGCGGCGCTGTTCCCGAACCCAATGGTTGGCTACTTCGGACTGGTGGTTGAACTGCTGAAAGTCCCCGCGGCTGCCAGCCCGCCAACTGTTCCAGCTACCGCGATTCCGCCGATAATGGCAACTTTTGCCCCAACCGCCAGCCCGGTAGCGGTTGCCGCGCCGGCTCCAGCGCCCACCACCTGGGCCGAGGCTACCGAAACCACCTCGGTGGCGCCAGTTGCCGGTGTGGCGTCCGGGATGAGCGAACCGTTGACGGTGACGCGCTTCCCGACCAGCTTCGCCAGATCCTTGCCTTGAATTTGCGCCACCGTGTTGGTGGTGGAGTCGGTGATAAAGTAATTGCCGCCTTGCTCGCTCACCATTCCCGTCAATTTCACAGCCGTGCTCCCGCCGGCTTGCGGCGGATTGTCGAAATCGAGTGCCATGCCTGAGTGCAGGTTGGCCAATAGAAGACCCGATGAGTTGCGCACTTGAGCATTTCCTGCGAAGGCATAGACGGACACGCGAGACGCGCTCTTCACATCTACCTGTACCACCGCGCCTTTGGCAGCCGGGGCGATTGCCAGGGAGTCGGCTTGCAAAACCTGGGTGGCGGCATCGCGCAGCATGCCGGTTCCCTTCTCGAGCACGGTTCGGTCGTGATAAATCTTGGCGCGCGACTCGGGCGCGAGGGTAAGTTGGCCGCCACTTAGCTGCACGACGGAGCGTGAGGCGGCAGTTTCTACGGTATCGCCGTCAAAAATCGTGCTATTGCCGCGCACCAGCGAACCATCGACCCGGAAATCGCCAGCAGAGCGCACAAAACCGATCGATGAGGGCGCCGCGCTTATCGCCACGAGGGCGCCGGCGGCTAGAAACCAAAGGGCAATTTTCTTCATTTTCAGTGGCACCTGTACGTGTCTTGTTTTAGTATAGCTATCGAGAATTCTTTTGCAATAGTAATTTAGATCTAAATTGATTTACTATCAGCGTTATACAAATGTGAGATAAGTAAAAGACGTAGCCAACTCTAATTGATTCGATGGATTATTACGAAGAACTTGGACTGCCGCGAACCGCGCCGGTCCAGGAAATCCGACAGGCATACAAGGTGTTGGCGCGGCTGGTGCATCCCGACGGACAGGCGAACCAGCAGGCGCGCGAAATGGCGGAGCGCCAGATGAAGCGCCTCAATCAGATTCTGGCCACCCTCACCGATGAACAGGCGCGCCGCGAGTACGATGCGAGGCTCGAGATTGCGGGGCGCCAGTTCCCCGCCGCTGGGTCGGTTTCGGTTTCGAAGTGGCGGGGGCTGGACGCCCGGATCGTGTGGTTGCCGGGCTGGCTGCGGCCGGTGGCGGAGAATTGGTTCTGGATTTCGTTGGCTCTGGTCGTGATGGGGGTGGGAGCCTGGTATCTGGTGCAATTGCACGCGGAGAATCGGGCGTCGGCTGCGCTGCCGCTCGTTCCTACGTTCCAACCCTCGGGCGCCTTCCGGCGAGCTCCGAGCCGGCTGACGGCCCCGGTCAGGCGCTCCGCGAGTACCATCACGCCGAAACCGGGCAAGCCGCCCCGGCAGGTCCAGACAGCGGACTTGGGCGCGCCGAAGACGCTGGAGAACGGTAAGGACGCCGCCTTACCGCCTACCGAAGAGGCCCGCGTGCCGGCGAATCCACCCGCAACCCAAATACCGGATACGCTGCGGCCGGCCCCTGCGATTCCGCCGCCAAGCTCGTCCGCGGTGCCCGCGAAGCCGCCGGATTCGCCATTTGCCGGGAATTGGCTATATGTCCCGGACCCGACCGAAAACAGCCGCCCCGGCGTATATCCGGCGAAGTACGTGGAATTGTTCATGGGTGAAGACCACGGGCGCCTGCGCGGAACTTATCGCGCCGAATACCAGGTCCTCGATCGCGCCGTTTCGCCCGAGGTGACTTTCACGTTGGAGGGAGATTCACCACCGGGGATCTCGGCGCACCTGAAGTGGGCGGCCGCGGATGGCGCGAAAGGAGACGTGGACCTGGCGCTTGCCGGCCCAAACCTCCTAAAGATTACCTGGTGGACTACGGAGTTTGGACGCCATCCGAAACTGGCCTCGGGGACTTCCAAACTGGTCCGGCAGCAGGCGCCATGACGACCACGGCGGCGCGGTTAGCGGTCACGGCTGTGGCTGCCGCGGGGTTCGCCGTGGCGGCTGCCTGGTCTCTTCGCCTGGCGCGGGCGGATTATTGGTTCAGAAAGGAAACCCCCGAAACGACCGCCCGAGCGCTGCGACTGACCCCCGGCCAATCGGATTACCTGGTGCGGCTGGCGCTGCTGGTGGGCGATGAGAATCCCGCCCGAGCGCTGGCAGCGCTTCGGCAGGCAGTGGAACTCAATCCGCACGACGGCCGCGCATGGGTGGAACTGGGGCTACGGCTGGAAGAATCCGGGGACTTCGCCGGCGCCGAGCGCACGCTGCTCACCGCCGCCGAAGCCGACAAATCATTTCTCCCGCGTTGGACCCTGTTGAATTTCTATTTCCGCCGCAATAATATCCAGCAGTTCTGGTATTGGGCGAAAGCCGCGGTACCGATGATTTATTCCGATCCGGTGCCGTTGTTCCACTTGTGTGGGCGTATCGGGGAGGATGGGAGGTTGATCGAGCGGCTGGATATCGAGAAGCCGCAGATTCAAGCCGATTACGTATTCTACTTGCTCGATTCCGGAAATGCGGGTCTCTCTGGAGCGGCATGCCGGTGCCTCCTGGCGGGCAATCGCCAGACGGACGTTCCGCTCCTGCTCGAGGCTTGCGATCGCCTGATCGATGCCAGGCGGATCGACGACGCCGAAGCTATCTGGGATGGACTGGTGCAGAGCGGGCGGCTGCCCTCCCGGCCGTCCGCGGGGAGCGGGTCCATCCTGACCGGTGGCAATTTCGAAACGTCGCCTATAGGGCACGGGTTCGATTGGCGGCTGCCGGATCTGGAAGGCATTAGCGCGGCGCGCGAAGATGGCCTCGAAGGCTTGCGCCTGACGTTTTCCGGGATGCAGCCCGAGACTGCGGAGCCGCTGCTCCAGTTCGTGCGGGTCTCCGAGAATTCGCCATACGAGTTGCGGTATTCTTATCGAACCTCGGGGATCGGCGCGGAATCGGGGCTGGTCTGGCGCGTGGCGGGTCTGAACGGCGATGCGATCGCCCAAGGCCGGGAACTCAATCCGGGCGATCCGGCAGACGGGACCCTGACATTCGCGACTCCTCCCGGCTGCCGCATGGTGCGGCTTGCACTGGACTATCAAAGACGGTCAGGGACCGTGCGGATCGCCGGGTATGTCGTGTTCCGCTATGTGTACCTGCAACTTAGGAACTAATGGATAAGCGATTGGGTTCTTCGCTGGTTTTCCGGATGGCCGGTCTGCATCAGTTTCGATAAGTACCGCGATGGGCGCAAGGGCGGACCAGATCGCGATCGATCTCTACGGCGACGGCGCGCTGCAGCAGTTCCATATTTACCACCACGCGGCACTCGGACTTTTCGCGCGCTAAAATCCCCTCCACACCACTTAGCGGGCCTCTACAAATTCGCACGCGGTCGCCGCTGCGCAATAGCGGCCACGGACCGTACGGCAGGCCGGAACCGACAATCGCTTTCAGGGCCTCCAGTTCGTTAGCGGCTAGCGGGCACGGCACGCCGCCAAAGCTTACGATCGAGACAATGCTCGCCGTCTCTAAGACTCTGATCCGATCTGCAAAATCGAAAAGTGAGAACACGTATTGTGTAAACAGCGGGAGATGAAGCGTCTTGACCCGATCGGACCAGCGGCGCTGGGCGCGGTACAACGGCAAATATGTTTCGAGCCCTTTAAAGCGCAGTTGTTCGGCCGCCGCCTTCTCGTGCTGCGGCTTGACGGTAAGTGCATACCACTGCATAAGTGTAGGTGTCTCCCTCCATCAATCGGCGCAGCCGCGCGATTGGAGATCCGTGAGCGTCGGGCGCACGCAGGGCTGATTCACGAATCGTTCCGCAGATTAAAAGGTGAGCTCAGGTGGAGAATTTCTCTGACAAATGCAATACATTTGCAGCACCCGCGGAGAGAGACCGGAACCCGTGGCTCGAAAGCGTTGGAACGCCGGGCCTTCAGCAGAGTTTATGCTCAATCGCGTGCCGCACCAGCTCGCTGATCGAGTGAAGTTGCAGTTTGTCCAGGATCCGCCGTTTATAGGTGCTGACCGTCTTGATGCTGAGATTGAGTTCCAGCGCGATCTCACCCATGCGTCGGCCGGCCACGCAGCGCGCCAGAACGTCGCGCTCTCGCGTAGAAAGCGCAGGGTGGCGCGCCGGCGCGCCCGATCCATCCTGCGTCCCATCGCCAAAATATTCCCTGCCGGCCAGGACGTTTTGAAAAGCCTTCAACAATTCCGACCGCGATGCACTCCTGGCCCAACAGCCGGAAACCTTGAGCTGCCGGGCGCGCGCGCCATGTTCGGATTCGGGGTGCGGCCCCAGTATCAGAATGCGGGTTGCCGGAGACATCCGGCGAATCTCCTGCAGCGTCTGAAATCCGTCGTGCGCCGGATTCGACACGTCGATTACGGCCACGTCCCAACTGCGTTTCCCCAGGCGGAACTGAACTTCCTCTCCGTTGGACGCTTCGCCGAATACCAGCCCGCGGTGCGCCTGGTTCAGTAAGTGCTTGAGGCCCTCGCGCACCAGCAGGTTGTCGTCGACAATCAGAACCGCGGGCATGATAGATAAACCTGGAAGCTCGAGCCGTGAAACCGCGGCTAAAAACCGGGAGATCTCAGTTTACCGATTAACTATCTTACCCCGAATCACGGAGCTGTCAACCTACTACTTTAGTTGAGTCGGCGGGCTTCGACCCGCTCGGGATTTCGCTGGCACGGCGGTGGAAAGCAGCCCGGCGCGCACGAAGTCTGCCCAACCAGAGCCCTTCCGTAAGCCTACACTTAGCGCATCCGGCTGTTAATTATAACTTGAAAAGCTCCCGTAGCCTGCGGGTCTGCGCCCGGCTTACCGGAACTTCCGTGTGCTTCTTATCGTCGAGCCGAAGCTGGTAACTCGACTTAAACCACGGCACTACTTCCTTAATCTTGTTGATATTCACCAAATAGGACCGGTGCACCCGCCAGAACTGGTCGGGGTCGAGAGCGGCGTGCAAGTCCTCGATGGTGCGATAGTTGGAATGGCCTTCCAGGTTGGTGGTCACGAGAGTAATCAGGCCGTTATCGATCGTGGCGTAGATTACGTCGTTGGCATCCACTATAAAATGGCGATTGTTGCATCGCACCGCCAGTTTGTTGCGCGGCGTCGTCTGTGCGGCGGGCGCTGCGGCCGCGCCGGCCATTGCCCCCGGCATCTCGGGTGTCCTCCTGTCGAGAATCGCTCGTTTGGCCCGTTCGATACTTTCCGCCAGCCGCACCTTGTCGACCGGTTTCAGCAGGTAATCCAACGCTTCCAGACGAAACGCTTCCACCGCATATTGATCGTAGGCTGTCACGAAAATCACATGCGGCAGTTCCACGCCCTTTTCGCGCAATTGGCGCACCACTCCCATACCGTCGAGCCCCGGCATGTTGACGTCCAGAAACACCAGGTCCGGCTCCGTTTTGCGGATCAGGTCCATCGCTTCCAGTCCATTGCAACCCGTTGCAATTACATCGACTTCCGGGAAATCCTTGAGGAGGTACGAAAGCTCGTCGCAAGCCAGTTGTTCGTCGTCCACTACAAGCGTCGAAAGGGTGGCGGTCGCGCGTTCCCGCATGGAGTTGGTATTATAGCATTTCGACTAAAAAGGAGACCGTATTTTGCCCAATCAAGACAATGTCCAAATCGCGCCCGCCGAGGGGAAGTTGGGTATCCTCGTCCCCGGAATGGGCGCGGTGACGACTACGTTTATAGCCGGGCTGGAAGCCATCAAACGAGAGATCGCCAAACCCATCGGTTCCCTCACCCAGCTCGGCACAGTCCGGCTGGGGAAACGCACTGAGGGACGGAGCCCCGCCATCCGCGATTTCGTGCCGCTGGCCGGAATCGGCGATATTGAAGTGGCCTGCTGGGACATTTTCGAAGACAACGCCTACGAAGCTGCCGTCAAGGCCGGCGTTCTGGAAATGTCGCTTCTCGAACAGGTCAAAGATCCGATGCAGGCTATCCGGCCCATGAAGGCCGTCTTCGACCAGAATTTTGTGAAACGCCTCCACGGACCGAATGTCATGAGTGGCGGGTCCAAAATGGACTATGCCGAGCGCATCATGGACGACATCCGCTCTTTCAAGCAGCGCTCCGGCGTCACCCGCATGCAGATGATCTGGTGTGGGTCCACGGAGGTCTATCATGAGGCCGCCCCGGTTCACGCCACGCTGAAGGATTTCGAGTGCGGTTTGCAAAAGAGCGACCCCGAAATTTCGCCCAGCCAGGTTTACGCTTACGCCGCGCTCAAGAGCGGAGTCGGATACGCCAACGGGTCGCCGCACCTGACCACCGACATGCCGGCGCTGCTCGAACTCGCGCGCAATATGAACGTGCCCGTGGCCGGCAAGGATTACAAGAGCGGCCAGACGTTTATGAAGACCCTGATCGCTCCAGGTCTGAAATCGCGCCTGCTGGGCTTGAACGGTTGGTTCTCCACCAACATTCTGGGTAATCGCGATGGCGAAGTGCTCGACGAGCCGGGCTCGTTCCGCTCCAAGGAAGTCAGCAAGTCGTCGGCCCTCGAATACATCCTGCAGAAGGACCTGTACCCGGATTTGTACAAGGAGTTTTACCACAAGGTCCGCATCGAGTACTATCCGCCCCGCGGCGACGCCAAGGAAGGCTGGGATAACATCGACATCTTCGGTTGGCTCGGCTACCCCATGCAGATCAAAGTCAATTTTCTTTGCCGCGACTCCATCCTGGCCGCTCCCTTGATGCTGGATATCGTGCTTTTCATGGACCTGGCTCAACGCGCCGGCATGCGCGGCATTCAGGAATGGCTTTCTTTCTATTTCAAAGCGCCCATGCACGCTGCCGGGCTGTATCCGGAGCACGACATTTTCATCCAGCTCATGAAGCTCAAGAACACCCTGCGCTGGATGCGCGGCGAGGATCTGATTACGCACCTGGGCCTGGAATATTACGACTAGCCGGTTTTCTTCAGGGCCGGCGGCGGGAGAAAGCGCTAGACTTCCGCGCCGCCGCGTCTTATTGTCTTAGGAGCATATGAAGGTATTGGTAATCGGGGGGACGCTCTTCATCGGTCGCGCCCTGGTCGACGAACTGGTGAAGGCGGGCCACGAAGTCGCGGTGCTGCACCGCAAGCCCAAGCACGATTTCGGACGCCGTGTGGACAACATCCAGGCCGACCGGAACGATGCCGCGGCCATGCGCGAGGCCCTCTCCACGCGCCGGTTCGACGCCGTTTTCGATAACGTCTACGATTGGGATCGCGGGACCACGCCGGACCAGGTAGAGGCGGCTGTCCGCGCATGCGGCGACCGTCTCAGCCGCTACGTATTTCTGTCCAGCGTGGCAGCCTACGGCGATGGCTTGAATCACAAGGAAAGCGATCCTCTGGCGCCCGATTACCACTCCATCCCCTACACGCGCCACAAGGCGACCACCGAACGCCTGCTTTTCCGGATGCAGGCGCAAAGCGGCCTGCCGCTCGTGACATTCCGGCCGCCGTTCGTCTACGGGCCGGGCAATCCGTTCTACCGCGAGCAGTTTTTCTGGGACCGTCTGCGAGCCGGCCGTCCCATCATCATCCCCGGCGATGGCCACCGCCTCATGCAGTTCGTATATTTGAACGACCTGGTGGCAGCCATGGCGCGATCGATCGAAGAGCCGCGGGCGGTGGGCGAAGCGTTTAACATCGGAGATCCCAAGCCCGTCACGCAGGTGGAATTCGCCGAAAAACTGGCGCGCGCCGCCAACACCGAAGTCTCGCTCGTGCGGGTGCCCCGCGATATCATCCAGCAGGCTGGCGGCAACGCCATGACCGAGCCGTATTACTTCGGCGAATACCTCGACTTGCCGCCGATCACCGAGAACATCGGCAAAGTGGCGCGGATTTTGAAGCTCAAGCCGACGCCGTTCGAGGTCGGTTTGAAAGAGACGTACCGCTGGTACACGCGAAATCACAAACCGCGGACGTCGACATTCGAGTTCGACGATAAGGTGCTGGCGCTGGTGAAGAACGATATCAAGAGCGACTCCACGGCCAACGTGTAACGAACCAGGGCGATTTCATCGCCTCTTGCAACCTGCGGCCCTTCGGCGGTGCGAACGCCGCGCCTGGAAGTGGCGTGCCGGGCCATTGAGTACCTGGGAAGGCCGCCAATCGTAAGCCGCCCGCCACTATCCTGGAATTGTGAAGATCATCGTCATCGGCGGCGGCATCGTCGGACTGGCCACGGCTTATCGCCTGGGTGAGCGCATGCCCCGCGCCGAAATCACGCTGCTCGAAAAGGAGAGCGAGGTCGGCCGCCATCAGACCGGGCACAACAGTGGGGTGCTGCACTGCGGCCTCTATTACAAGCCGGGCTCGGTAAAGGCGCGGCTGGCCGTCGACGGCATCCGCCAGATGGTGGCGTTCTGCCGCCAAAACGCTGTGCCGCACGAGATCTGCGGCAAACTCGTGGTTGCCGCCGACCAGACCGAAGTCGAACGCCTCCGCGCCTTGCAGGAACGCGGCACTGCCAACGGGCTCGAAGGCCTGCGCTGGCTCGGGCGCGACGAAATGCGCGAAATCGAGCCCCACGTGGGCGGCGTGGCGGCGCTGCGCGTGCCGCAGGAGGGCATCGTGGATTACGCCCGCGTGTGCGCGGCGCTGGTATCCCATCTCGCCGAGCGCGGCGCCCGCGTGGTGACTTCGGCGCGCGTGACGCGGCTGCGGCCCACCGGCGCGGGGTGGATAACGGAAACGGCGGCAGGCGAATTCGCGGCCGATTACCTGATCAACTGTGCCGGGCTTTATTGTGACCGGGTAGCGGAACTCGCTGGCGAACGCCGCGAGACGCGCATCCTGCCCTTCCGCGGCGAATATTACAAGATCCGCGCCGGCCGCCAGCAACTCGTGCGGAACCTGATTTATCCGGTGCCCGATCCGTCCTTTCCGTTCCTCGGCGTCCATTTCACGCGGCTCATCCACGGCGGGATCGAGGCTGGGCCGAACGCCGTATTGGCCACCGCCCGCGAGGGATATCGCAAGTCGGACTTCGACGCGCGCGATCTCGCGGACGTGCTCACCTACGGCGGATTCTGGCGATTTTTGCGCAAGTACCCGTCGATGTGCTGGTATGAACTGCGCCGGTCTTTCAGCCGTGCGTTATTCTGCCGGTCGCTCCAGCGGCTGGTGCCGGAAATCCAGCCGGAAGATCTGGCGCAGGGCGGCTCGGGAGTGCGTGCTCAAGCGATCGCTCCCGCGGGTGATCTGGTGCAGGATTTCAGCTTCATTCAGCGTCCCAACGCGCTACATGTATTGAACGCGCCGAGTCCGGCGGCAACGGCGTCGCTCGCCATCGGCGCGGAAATCGCGAGTATGGTGCCGGCGCAGTGAGGGTGGCTCAGCGGCGCTTGGATCTCTCCCTCAACGTTCCGAAACCGGGCGGAAGCGGCCGATCGTCATTCTGAACTCCAGTGCTACATTCGAGACCTCGCCCGCCCTCGTCCGGACCCGGCCGCTCCCGTTCGCGGTCTCTTCGGCCGTGCGGCCAACGCTTGCGATATCGGGTGCGATCCGGCGCGACATCCCGGCAGAATCCGACACGCGGGTGCTGGCTTCGCGCACCCCGGAACGGCGTTTATGAGTGGAACGGCAAGTTCCTATTCCACCCGCAACAGCACCACCCCGTGCGCCGGCACCATCACCGTGTATTCGCTCGGCGCGCCGGTGATGTCGCGATGCGCCCACAAGTCGCGGACAGCGGGGTTGGCGGACGTAATCCCCACCTCCGACCACTTGACCGTCATCCGCGCGTTTTCCAGGCTGCGATTGAACAGTCCCACGGCAACGCCTTTCGCCAGCGGCTTTTTCCAGACCTCCAGCGTCTGGCCCTCGGCGCCATCCTTGCGCACGCGCGTGCCCTGAATGCCGGCCGCATCCTGATCGATGGCGATCACTTCCTTATTCAGAAGAACGTCCCGCGTGAAATCGGGCATGGTGCGCACATCATGGCCGGCCAGCAGCGGCGCGGCCAGCATGCTCCACAAGCTCATATGGGTGCGGTATTCGGTGGTGGTCATGCCTCCGTTGCCGATTTCGAGCATGTCGGGATCGTTCCAGTGGCCGGGGCCCGCGAAAACTTCGCGGCCAACCTGCTGATCGAATCCGATCGACGACATGCTCCGCCAGTTGTCGCTGATGTCGCCCGTGGTGCGCCAAAGATTGCCGCCCGCGGCGGCGCCCCACGCGCCGACATTCAACTCCCCATACTGGCAGAGGCTGAAAATGAATGGCCGCCCGGTGTTGCGCAGCGCGACCGCCATCTTCTGGTACACCGATTTCATCTCGTCCGGCCGGTAGACCGCCGTGGCGCTGCACCAATCGTATTTCAGGTAATCGAATCCCCACGCGGCCCAGGTATTCGCGTCCTGCTGTTCGTGACCGTAGCTGCCTTCGTAACCGGCGCACGTCTTGCGCCCGGGACTCGAATAGATGCCGATCTTCAACCCCTTCGAGTGGACATAATCGGCGAGCGCCTTCATGTCCGGAAACTTCTCGTTGGTGGTGATGTTGCCGTCCTTGTCGCGCGCGCCCTCCCAGGTGTCGTCAATGTTTACGTAGATGTACCCGGCGTCGCGCATGCCGCTGGTGACCATGGCGTCGGCAATCTCGCGGACGGATTTGTCATCCACCCTCCCGGCAAATTTGTTCCAACTGTTCCACCCCATGGGCGGAGTCTTGGCCAGCCCGTTCGGCGCGATCGGCTGAAAGGGAGGAAACGGCTGGTGCGTGCGGGTGAGTGCGGGCGATGGGTGAAAGACAACATCGGCCGAGATTCTTTTGAAGGTGCGCGGAGTCTGCGGTCCGCGTGAGCTGGTGAGGTCAAAAGTCTCGCCGCTCAGCGTACCCTTGAATTCGGTAATTCGCGGCGGTGTCTGAAAGCCATCGGAGATTTCGAAGGAGAACTCGGAGCCCCCCACCGTTCCGTTCTCGATTTCGTATGCGCGCTGCGGCGTGGCGTACGTGCCGGTGATTCTGTTGCCGTCCACTTTTAGGACGCAGACGGTGAACAAAGTCTGCCCGTCGCGCATTGGCATTTCGTTCTGCCAGGTGCCGGCGAGATTGGCTGCCCCCGCCAACATGGCGAAGAAGAATCCACAGAAAACCAGTCTGTGCATTGCTGCCTCCTGAAGAACCAACAGTCTATCAGGCTTGCGCGGGAGGTTTGCGGAAGAACCACAGCCAGAAATCCTGAGTCCCCGCGCCCACGCGATAGCGGGCCTCGAAACCGTTGGCTTCCGCCATTTCGGTCATGTCGCCATCGGAGAACGCGACGCCGACCCAGGCGTCGGCCGCGCTCGATTCATCGGCGGTGTTGCCGCGCACCTGGAACTTGAAGAGCGCGCCCGGTCGCAACAGGCGGGCCGCCTCGCGGATATAGTTCTCCACGATCGCGCGGCTGGGAATGTGCTGGAACACGAGCGTGGAGAAGGCAAAGTCGAAGGGCAGATCGGGAATCACACTGAGGTCGAGCCCGTTGTTGTGGTACACGCGCGCGTTCGGCGCACCGGTCAAAGCGACGCGTGCGAGCCGCGCCATTTCACCGCTCACGTCCACAGCGTGGACTTCGCCGAATACACCCGCCAGCGCCCTGGTGACGCGGCCCGCGCCGCACCCGATTTCGAGCACGCGCATCTCGCCGGGCGGCTTTCCCTGGCAGATATTGAACATGTCCGAGAGGATATGGTTTGCCACGGTTTCCACTCCGGAAGCGAAGAATTCCTCGTCGCTCCAGTCGAATTTGCCGGTGGCCACAAAATAGCGTGCGTTGGTTCGCGCGCGCCGATCCCAGAAGCGCTGCAATCGTTTGGCCTGCTGGCTGGCGGGCAGCCAGCCGCGAGGGTCGAGCCTGCGCAGTCGCCTCATGGCGCTACCACCGCTGGTGGACGGCGGGGCGAATGCGCGCGTCGTACAACTCGCGGACCGCGGCCATGGCGCTCTGCTGGAGCGGCGGAAGATCGGACGCGGCGCAGTTCTCGGCTACTTGCACCGGCCGCTTGCCGCCCGGGATAGCGCACGTGACGGCGTCGAACATTAGAATCCAGCGGAGCGCAAATTGCGCCATCGTGGCGCCCGCCGGCACGAGCTTGCGCATCTCCTCCACGGCGGCCAGCGACGCATCGTAATCCACGCCCGAAAACGTCTCCCCCACATCGAACTGCTCGCCATGACGATTAAAATTGCGATGATCGTCGCCGGCGAATTGCGAATGGCGCGTGAGTTTGCCGGTGAGCATGCCGCTCGAAAGCGGGACGCGCGCCAGGATACCCATGTGCCTGGCTTGTGCCTGGGCAAAAAACAGCTCGGCCGGCCGCTGGCGGAAGCAGTTGAAGATGATCTGCACGGTCTGCACGTTAGGGTACTCAATCGCCTTGAGGGCTTCCTCCACGCGCTCCACGCTCACCCCGTAATAGCGGATTTTGCCGGCTTCCGTCATGCGGTCGAGGAACCCGAAGATCTCCGGGCGATAGTAGGCGCCGGTGGGCGGACAGTGAAGCTGAAGCAGGTCGAGACAATCGGTGGAGAGGTGGCGCAGGCTGTCTTCAATGAAGCCGGTCAGGTTCTTTTCGCTATACCCTTCGACGGTCTGCTCCGGCAGGCGGCGCCCCGCCTTCGTCGCCACCACGATCTCCTCCTTGCGCTCGCGCTTGAGTTGCGCGACGAGGCGCTCGCTTCGGCCCATGCCGTAGACATCGGCCGTATCGATGAAGTTTACGCCGCAGTCGATCGCCTGCCGCAAGGCGGCGAGCGACTCGTTGTCGTCCACGTCGCCCCAGGCGCCGCCGATGGCCCAGGCGCCGAAACTGATCTCGGAAACTTTCCACGGAGTGCGGCCCAACTGGCGATATTTCATGGCGAATCCGTATGATAACGCGAGGCGCTTACCCGCCCGCGGCGTCCGGCGAAAGGTAAACATCGTGCAGGCGCAGCAATCCCAGCGCGCGCCCCGACTCATCCACTACCGGCAGCGCCGAGATCTGCGATGGACGCCGCTCCATGCGCTCCAGCGCCTCGCCCAACGTGGCGTCTGGGCCGATGGTCACCGGACCGCGCGTCATGGCGTCCCCGGCGCGCAACTCGCGAATATCGTCGTGGGTGGTCAGGGCGCGGCGCAGATCGCCATCGGTGATGAAACCCGCGAGCGTGCCGTCTTCGGCAATCACGCACGCGCCTCCCAGCGGCCGTTTCGTCATGGCGATGATCACTTCTTTGAGCGAAGCGCCGGGCGATACCATCGCCACCTCGTCCGCGCCATGCATGGCTTCCCGCACCGCCAGCATCAGGTTCCGGCCGAGCTGGCCGCCGGGGTGAAAACGGACGAATTCCCGCGGGGTGAACCCGCGCGCGCACATGAGTGTGATCGCCAGAGCGTGGCCCAAAGCCATGGCAGTGACGGCGCTCGCGGTGGGCGCCATACCGTGCGGGTCGGCCTCGCGCTCCACCGAGGCATCCAGCAGCACGTCCATCTCGCGCGCGAGCGGCGAGCTTTGGCTGCCTAAAATGCCGATCAGCGGCGAATCGAACTCCCGCAGGATGGGCACCAGCGCCAGCAACTCCCGTGAACTGCCGTGCTTCGAAAGCAGCACCGTCGGGTCACCGGGCGTGTAAATGCCCAGATCGCCGTGGACGGCTTCGGCCGGGTGCAGGAATACCGCGGGCGTCCCGGTGCTGCACAGCGTGGCGACGATTTTGCGCGCGATATGTCCCGATTTGCCGATACCGGTGACGACGATCTTTCCGTGGTGCGCCAGCACCATCTCCACGGCGCGGATGAGTTCGCGATCCAGGCGCGCGGCAGCACGCGCGAGCGAGGCGGCCTCGATTTCGACGGCCGCCCGCGCGATGGAAAGCCACTCCTGCTTGTCGAATTGCATGCGGAAGCTCTATCATCGCACGGCGCGTCTGCGCGGTTTTCGAGACATCCTGTCTCGAAGATTCGCTGCAAGTTGTTGATTTCAAGCGGAACGCCTCGAATTTCCGAGACATCTTGTCTTGAGGGCGCTCCGCGCGGCGCGCTTTTCGTGTAGGACAATGGACAATTCATCGGTTTCGGAAAGCGCTATGGATCGGCATACCCTCGCCATCGTAAGTATCCTGGGAAGCTGCCTGGACCTTCTGGGCGCGCTTTACCTGGCCTACGACCTTTTGGGCGGCGAGCACGGACCGCTCCGCGCCGTCTCCCGCGGGGTCACGTACGGGGCGCTTTTCGCCATCGGCTATGGCCTTGCTTTGGGGCCGGTCTTTGGCATTGCCTGCGGCTTGACCCACGGGATCACGCTCGCCTGGGAATATTCGGCCGCCTCCCGCGGCCAGAGCCATCCCGGTTTCTGGCATGATGCCGCCGCCAGCGCGATTCGCGGCGCCGGCCACGGAATTGGAAGCGCCTCGTATTTCGGACTGAAGTTCGGATTGATCTTCGGCGCGATCAGCACCCTGTCGCAAATTGTCGCCTATGGCATCGGCATCCGGCCGACCATGCACTACGCTCCATCCACTCGCGCTCGCTTCTCCCTATGGCAGATGCTGCTGGTTTTGAATCGCACCGCCGGTTATGGGCTTCTGGGGTGGGGCTGTGCGCGCCTGGTCCACCGGCCCGAACTGGCGATCTGGTTCGGATTGCGGGTGGGCCTGGTGATCGGGGTGGTGACACTCCTTCTCAGCTCATTCAGTCCCATGATCGAGTGGGGTGCCGACCACGTTCCGGAACGATGGCTCGGAGTTTTCGGGGTGGTGCTGATTTTCTGCGGTTTCGCTCTGCAATCAGTGCAATACTGGGCAGTCCTGCTTGACGTGCCGCTGCGGTAAGGCGATCTTATTAGGGGATTGCGATCAACAGCCCGAAGCTCATCCCTACAGAGCGCTCGTGCCCGCGGGCGAACGTGTAGTCGTAAGCCGGCTCGAGATACCACCCGAATCGGCGTTTGGACGAGGGCCAGAACATGAAATCGAGTGCCGCTTCCCCCGCGAGCGAGTTGGTGGAAATGCCGCTTTGCCTGGTATGGACCCATTCCGGGCCCACGCCAAACATGAATTCCGCTTTTCTGGAGAGCGTCCAGGGCTTTTTGAAGAGCAGGTCCGTGTCCCACTCCATCGCGTGCCGGCTGAATGCCGGGGTCACGCCCGCCTCGATCTCCAGCCAATTTTCGATCGGGGTGAATTCGACGGCGCCTGTCGGTCCTGCGCTCCACCCGCCGTTGAGATTCCGCGATACGTCTCCACCGAGTTCGAGAATGGCGGCGGCTTCTTTGTCCGCCGCCTGCCCGAACCCCACTCCAGAGACGCAAAGTGCCGCGATTACGACAGCTTGCGACGCCCTCACTGCTTGAGATTCCTATTAGGAGCGGGCGGTTTTTGTGCGGGCGGAATCAGGTCCGGCTCGCGGCTTACCACTCCCTTTTTGGCCTCCTCGAGATTCACATCGTAGGTATCGAGTGTCTTGCCGAGCGTCTGGTCCAGATTGGTGCGCGCGCGCTCGTATTGATCGAGCGCGTCGGCTTCCGATAGCTGGCGTGTGGTGTCGTCGCGCTGCGCGATCACCACGTCGAGAATGGTCGCAGTGCCAAGCTCATACTTCCGGCGCGTGCCGGCTAGAGTTTGATCGTAGAGCTTGCGCGCCACCACGCTGGTTTCCCACGCCGCGCGGGCGTTGCGCATGGCCGTGAAAGCGTTGAGCACGTTCAACCTGATGTTGTTGCGCAACTCCTTGTCCTGGATCTGCGCCTGCCGGTAGGTCAATTCGTTGGTGATCAGGTCGGCTTGGGCGGAGCGGTTGCGCAGCGGCATGGTAAGCGTGAGACCGACGCTGTAGTTGGGGAAATCGCGCCCGAAAATCTGGCCCAAAACCGTGCCGTAGCCTCCGATCAGTTGCTGGTCCACCTGTGCCGCGGTCAGCTTCTGGTAGGTGACGACGCCATTTTCGCCGACCAGGGGCTGCGGAACATTGGTAATGGCGCCGCCTTGTCCGGCATTCGAGAAACTGGCGGTCGCGCTCAGCGTGGGCAGCAGGTTGTTCCGAACGCCCTTCAAATCGAGGCGCGCGTTCTCCAGGTTGATCTGGTTCTGCTCCACCTCTGGCCGGCTCTGGATAGCCTCGGCCATCAGTTCCTGAACCGGTATGACCTCCTCTTTCTCCGGCACCACGATATGGTCGGTGGGAACAATCCGCGCCGCGGCAATCGCGGGAGTGTCCATGCCGCTGCGCGTGATGTAGTTCTTGAGGATCATTTCCTGTTGCAGCACCTGCGATTCCTGCGTGATGACATCCTGCTGCGCGGCCTTCATGTCGGCTTCGGCCTGGATGATATCGATGGGCGCGATGGCGCCAAGTTCCGCGCGGCGCTTGTTGTCTTCGTAAAGCTTGGTGTCGAGATCGAGTGTCTGCTGCTTGATTTTGAGCTCGTCGTCGAAGGTTACCAGGTCCCAATACAGGTTGACCACGCCCGCCACCGTAGTGATCACCTGGTTCTTGAACTGCAAGTCGTTGGCTTTCAGATTGTTCTTGGCTTTGCGGTACGAACGCTGGTTGAGGGCGACGCCGAATCCGTTCAGCAGCGGCTGGGTGATGGTCAAACCTAGGGAGCCGCTATCGTAAGGGTTGAAAATGGCGGTGGTGGCGTTCTGGTTGTAATTCAGGATATTGCTCAAGCCCAGCTGGATTTGGGTGCCGTTCCAGAGATTCTGCTGCACCCCGAAAATCATCGACCGGTAGTTCGACACCAGGGCCGAAGTGCCCGTGAAAGTGGTGGACGTCAGGATTTGGGTGGAATGGTAAGCGCCGCCGGCGACATACAGCGTGGGGTCCATGTTCGGGATGGTCGACCCAGCCAGTTGTACGCTCAACCCGCTGAGCACGCCGGTATTGGTATTGTTCACGGTAGCGCCGCCCTGCCCGCCGTTCACCGCACTCGCCCCGGCCAGCACGTTGAGGGACGCCGACGATGGCCCCGAGGTGATGTTGGTGGAAACGTTCCGCAGCAACTGACCGGCGGCGGCGCGCTGCAAGTCGGCCAAAGCCAACTGCGGGGCGTAGCGCGAGCTTTCGATGTCGAGATTGTTCTCCAGCGCGAGCGCGATGGCGTCGCGCAGGGAAAGATAGATGTTGCCGGCGCGCATGAGGGCGTCGATTCGCTGGGAATCGGCGAAGCTGACACCGTGAACCTCGCGCGGCCGGTAGTTCCGGGTGAGCCGGTAGACAAACCCGTGCCCATTGTCCATCTGCAACGAGCCTGCCTGGCCGAACATCGGGACGGCCAGGGCAACACACAGAAAAATCGCTAGCAAAGATTTGGGAAAAGACATAAGAAGCCTTAAGAATCCATTATGGCTGGAAACGCACATCTGCCGCACCTTTTCGTTCTTTCCCTTTATACGAGCAAATGGCGGCGCCGGTTCACAAAAACGGACCAAACAGCATTACAGACGGACGGAGGGTCAGGAAATTAGCGCCAATCGCCGGGAAACGCGCCAGGGCGGTAGAGTAGTCCATAGGGATATGCGGAAACTCTGTTTGGTTCTGCTGGCGCTGGCCTTCACGGGGTGGGCGGCGAATATCAAACT
>DATJMA010000075.1:0-77964 GCA_035509055.1 Bryobacteraceae bacterium
ACCAAGAACCCGCAAGGGTATGCGATGCGCGGCGCATATGGCGCCGTGTGGAGCTTCGATACCGGAGGTGTACTGCAAAGCATCACCGACCGGAATCAGAATGCCCTGACCTTGACCCACGATTCGTCGGGCCGTCTGTCGATGGTCACTGATGCCCTATCGCGGACGCTGACATTCAGCTATGACGACAATGGCCATATCACCCAATTGAAGGATTTCAGCGGGCGCCAAGTAGTTTATAGCTATGACTCTTCCGGGGATCTGATTTCCTACACCGATGCCGCAGGCAACACGACCAAATACGAATACTACCAGACCTCGGCGCAGCAGCACCTCATCGAGACGATCACGAAGCCCGCAGGCAACTTCACTAGTTTCCAGTATGGCGCCGGCGGTCAAGTGTCCAGCCTGAGCGATAGCGCCGGCCGCAACATGAGTTTCCAGTACATCCCCGCGAGCAATCAGACCGTCTTTAACAATCCGCGCGGGTTCGCCGCGACCTTTACCTATGACTCGCTGGGCAATATAACGCGCACACTCAATGCGGACGGCAGTCATGCCGACACCACTTATACCCCCGACGCCAGAGTAGCCTCACATACCGACGAGAACGGCAATACCATCCAGTTCACCTACGATTCGCAAGGCAATCCCCTCTCGATTACCGATGCCCTTGGCGCTACAACCAGGCTGACGTATGAGCCGATCTTCAACCAGGTCACTTCCATTACGGATCCCCGCGGCGCAGTCAGCGCGTTCACCTACGATCCCCAGGGAAACTTGACTACAATTTCCCTTCCAATGCGAGCAACTCTGCACTTCACGTACGATGTTTACGGTGACCTGCTAACCGCCACCGACGGCGAAGGCAATACCCGCACCTTGACGTACGATTCCAGCGGAAACCCGGTGAAGATGGTAGATCCACTGGGGAACGCCACCCAATTTCAATTCGATAATCTGCGCCGGCTAAGTGGCGTGACCGATGCGGCGAACGCCACGATAAGCCTGCAATGGGACGTACTGGATCGCTTGATCCGCTCAGTGAATCCCCTCGGAAATTCCGTGGCGCGATCATTCGACTCAAACGGGAACCTTTCTCAATTCACCGATTCCAACAACCACGTGACCAACTATTCCTATGACGCCCTGGATAATCTTTCGACAGTAACCGACCCCACCGGAGGTACCGTAGAATACGGCTATGCCGTCAGCGGCTGCGGCTGCTCCACCGATTCGGACCTGACTTCCTTTCGCGACGGCGCAGGCGTCTCTCACCAGCAAACTTACGATTACGCCGAGCGGCTGACGCAATCGGTGGACTCGGCCGGGAACCAAATCGGGTTTAGCTACAGCGCCCGCGGAGATTTGACCGGCGAGACAACCCCTGATGGCGCCACGATTGAGTATCAATACGACCCCAATGGCCGCCTGGTCCGTAAGATATTTCCGGACGGTACCGACGCGCGTTTCGTTTATGACGCCAATGGCAATCTAACCGGCGCAACTAACGCCAACACGACGATCACATTTTCCTACGACGATCTCAACAGGATCACCCGCACAGCCGACTCGCGCTTCGCGGCGCAACCTCTCGATCCGCGCTCCCGCAACCGGCGTTCCACCGGAGTCATCGGGTACAGGTATGATCGCAGTGGCCGCCGGCTTGCCTTGATCGAGCCCGGAGGCGGCGCTATCAGGTACCGATATGACGCCGACGGGCGGTTGACGTCGATCGTCAACCCCGCCGGCGCCGCCGTGAGCTTTACCTACGATGCCCTGAATCGTCCCACCGTCCTTCAGTATTCGAACGGCGTGATGGGAGCGTGGCAATATGACGCGGCGAATGAAGTTACTTCGATCGCTTACTCGTCGCCCCACACCTCAGTCGCACGCTTCGGCTACACCTACGACAAAAATGGCAACCCTTCCACGGCCACTGATTCGGCCACTCACGCGTATCAGTTTGACGCTGTGAACCGGGTCACCGGCGCCACGAATCCGAGTGAATCCGGCGAGAGCTACAGCTATGACGGCGCCGGGAATCGCATCGCATCGGCGACCGACTCCCGTTACACCTATGACACGGCCGGCCGCCTGATTGCGGCGGAAGGGGCGACCTACGTTTACGACAAGGCCGGCAATTTGATCAAGCGAACCGATTCCACCGGGACCACCAGCTACAGCTATGACTTCGAAAATCGGCTCACCCGCATCACCTTTCCGAGCGGCGTGTGGGCGGCATATCTTTACGATGCTCTGGGCCGCCGCATTCAGAAGACCGTCAATGGAGTGGTGACGAAGTATTTGTATGACGGCGCGAATATCTTCCTGGAAATGGATCAGAACGGTCACGTGCTCGCCCGCTACACCCACGGAATCGGGGTGGACCAGCCGCTGATGATGGAACGCGGGGGTAATACATATTTTTATCTTCCCGACAAGCTGGGCTCCATTGCGGCGCTCACCGACGCCGCTGGCAGCGTGGCTTGCTCGTATAGTTACACGACATTCGGGAGCACACAGCCCTGCAAGGTAACGAATCCCTACGGCTTCGCCGGCCGCGAGTATGACAGCGAATCCGGACTGATCTATATGCGCGCGCGCTATTACGATCCGGCGACAGGACGGTTTCTCACCGCCGACCCGCTCAATCTTACCGGTTTGCTGCTCGTCCAGCAACACGGTGGCACCAGCCTCCATTACCGGCGCACGCCCCAACAGCTCAACGAGTACTCGTATGCGATTAATAATCCGGTGACATTTCGCGACCCTACCGGACTGAAATGCATGCCGCTCCAAGGCCCGATCCAGCTTGAACCACTCTATGGAAGCAACGGCCTTCTGTTTATTGGGCCAAGTCTGCAATATCCCGCCCTATTCATAGTCATGGATCAATACGGCGACCCGATCGCGCAAGCTGCGACTGTGACAATAGACAGCCGTCAAGTGAGCTTCTACGACATCGGTGGCAACCTAATATCGGAGTTGAGTCTCCCGGGTGACGGGGATCTGGACCGGACGGCCCCTTTGGAACAATTGAACCAGGACGGAGACATAAGCTCCTTTAACACGGCCCTCAATGTGGCAGACCAAGCCACTTATGCCGAACTATACAATTTTCTGCTGGCATATCTCGATCCTTTGGGGAATAATCCGCGGGCGGTAGATCCTCTGGCGCAGCCATCCGGGCCGTCCGTCAACTGACATTCAAACTTGCAACCGTGCCTTTATCCCCGATCCGGCATCGCCCGCACCAGCATCTGGCCCGCGAACGGCTTCCACGGGAACATCAGATACATCCGGATCAGCCACGGAGCCACCGGAAACCGCGACTTCAACGAAAACGGCAGAAATCGTGCCGCGCTCGAAATGACCCGGTACCCGTTGGCGCGCAGAAAATCGCACAGACTGATATCCGAATACACCGCGACGTGAGTGTAATCGTCGAAATAATGCCGGTACGCCAGCTTATAATTCGGCTGGAGAATCGTCAGCGTGCCGCCCGGCCGCAGTTTCTGTTTCAACTGCGCGAGCACCGACGCAAACTCCGCCTGCGTCAGGTGCTCGAACAGATTACTGGCGAATGCAAAATCCACCTGGCCGTCCGGAACGAATCTGAGGTCCGTGACTTCGCCGACCTTCGCCTCCACTCCGGGCGCGACGCACGACGGCAGCTTCTCCCACCGGTCGACCGCGGTTCGCCGGGCGCACCGCACATTGTTAATAAAGTATGCGTAGCCTGCTCCCAGTTCGAGAACATGGAAATCCGGGCGGATGAGCTTATTGAAATAAGCGTCGCACAACGTCTTCCACAGCAACTCCCGCCGCGGATCGTGGTCGAATCGGGTTTCATGATAAGCGCTGGGCATTAAGACGCGCTCCTGGCCTTGGGCCAGCCCAGCAGAATTCCCCTCACCATCCTCATGCCCACTTTGAGAGCCCGCAGGTCGCTGGCGTTGCCGCCTTTGCTCCGGCCTACGCGGCTGTGGAACGTCACCGGACATTCCACCACGCGAAAACGGTTGCGGATGGCGAGATCCAGGAAATGCGCGTTGAACTCCAGGTTGATGTCGGGATTCAGAAGCGGCAGCAGGCGTTCCAGCGCGGAGTTCCAGCAAAGCTTATAAGTCGTTCCAACGTCGGTATACGTCCCCTGACCGATATGCTTTGTCTCTAATAACTTCCCGACAAAGAAATTTCCATAATACATGAAGGTGGTCAGTTGAGTATCCCGCGATCGAAGCTGTTCGACGATCCTGGTCCCGTTGACAATATCGGCGTGGGGCGCGAACGAGAGGAACTTATCGATATCGTAGGCCCGAAAAGTCATATCGCCTTCGCAAAGTAGTGTGAACAGGGTGTCCCGGAAAGAAACTCCCTCTGTCAGTGCCCGGAACACGCAGTGGCCATAGCCTTGCTTAGGCTCCCGAACCACCTCCGCGCCGGCTTCCGCCGCCACTCTGCCGGTACCATCGCTGCTATTGTTGTCGATGACCAGGACCCGCTGAACCAGCGGGTGCGAAGAGAAATCGCGGACTGCCTTGCCGATGCTGAGTTCGTCGTTATAAGCCGTGAGCACGACAGTTACTTTCCGGTTGTCGAAGCCCATATAATCCACGCGCCGTTGCCGGCGCTTGAAGGGCAGCAACAGAAAGAGGTCGACTGCGCCGGCTATGATTCCGGCCCAGACCAGCGTTACGCTCAACAGAAGAAGCGCACGGGGAATGGCATGCGGGGCATCCGGCATCCGGTCCAGAAGCATCCCGGCCGGGACTAATACGATGTAGATCGCGATACCTGCGAGGAAGAGCAGGACGCCGTATAGCAGGAGTGGAACGCGCTCCCGGAGCGGGAGGTCGATCGCAATCTTGGAGAACCCGTGCCGCGCGGCCGCGTTCACCAGTCACCTCGAGTTGCTGTCTCCTGCCAGGGCGTCTCGGGCATGTTCTCCGATTTACCTTAGCACGAAAGCCGCCGGTATCAGCCTCTCCGCTATAAGCCCCAACGAGGCGCCGTGCGTCAGGCCACCTTCTGCGAAATGAAGTCCAAGGTGGTGGTCGCCAGATCTTCCGGCGAAAACTCCTGGAATTCGGGCGCTACAGTGAGCCCGTTCTTCAGAGCCTCCCGGCAACCGGGGCGGACGTGGGTACGCTGATAAATTACCTTCAGGCCGGCCTCCGAGGCGAGAGACAGAAACTGCGGCGCCCGGAGACGATTCTGGTACTGAATCGAGTTATTCCA
The DNA here is from genome assembly GCA_035509055.1 of Bryobacteraceae bacterium. Lineage (GTDB taxonomy): Bacteria > Acidobacteriota > Terriglobia > Bryobacterales > Bryobacteraceae > PALSA-129. The sequence goes on from DATJMA010000075.1 coordinate 5,245, forward strand.
GAATCGCCACTCCGCTTCCGTGAAACGCAGAAAGTTGACGAACGAAATGGAGCGGTCGAAGAATGCGTAATGATCGTTACAGCCGATGTTATGTAGCGCCAGTCCGCCGGGCTTGAGAATGCGGCGGCTCTCCCGCAGGATCTCGAGGATCGCCTGCGAGGGGACGTGCTCGAAAACACTGTTCGAATAAACTAAGTCGACCGTGTTCGCCACAATCCCGGTCTGGCGCGCATCGCCTGGCGCGAAATATTCGATGCCGGCGCGCCGTAGCATTTCCGCGGTGTCCGCCGCGGCGGCAAGTGGCTGCCACTTCTTTCGTACTTCCGCGCTGCCCTCCGCGCAGCATCGCGCGATGGCTTCGAGATGCGGTTCGAGACAACCCAGCGCCCGCTTGGTGAGCCTGGGGCTCATGTGGCGGTGAATGTCGTAAGTCTTAATGCACGCCGCGCCGGCGAAGGTGAAGCAGATGGGCAATACCGGATACCAGCCGGTCCCGATCTCCACGATGGTCGTGCCCGGGATCGAGAAACGCACGTCCGAAAGGTATTGACAGGTCTGCAACCAGTCCGATACCTTGACGGCAATGTTCTGATCGAAGTGACGGAGGCCGCCCACCATTTGCAGCCGGTCGTTAAGGTGCTCGCCGCCCGGGATAGCGTCTAAGGCTTTCTGCGCGCAGCCCTTGATTTTCCAGTGCACTCGAAGCGAAGTATACCGGACGCCCGATTCGTCCGTCAATGAAGCGCAACGGCCGGTTGGCCGCTCAAGCGCTGCGCGATGTGCTGCCCCAAGGTATCGGCGAAACTCCCGCTGGGGCCGATCGTGGTGTTGAAAAGCACGATCACGGCAAAGTCTTCCTTCGGATTGAAGACCGCGTAGCTGCTGTACCCCCCGGTCGCGCCGTTGTGCCAGAAGTTGCCGCTGCCGGTCTGGAACAACCAGTTCAGCCCGATCTTCATATTGGGCCCTACGTCGGCACGCAGTTGGTGACACAGCTCAATCGCGCTCGCCAGCGTCTCCGGAGCGCGCTCGGGATGGAGTTGCGCCTCGAGATACGTCAGCATATCGCCGGCCGTCGAGCGGATCGCTCCCGCTCCCGCCAGCGCGTCGAGCGTCCACGGTTTCACCGGCTCGTGCTGCGCATTATGGCCCTCGGCGAATCGTTTCCGCTGCCCGGGTGAAAGTTCCACCGTGGTAGCGGCAAGTTTCAGTGGCCCGGTGACTAATTCCTTCAACAGCTCGGGATAAGTCGTATGCGCCCGTTCGGCCAGCGCTTGTCCGAGCAAGCCCACCCCGAGATTGCTGTAATTGAACTGCGCATTGGCCGGCTTGGCGACGCCGTGCTTCGCCAGATACCGGTATAGCTGCTCGGGGTGGTAGTTGGCGTAGGGGTCCGACATACTCGATGGATTCAGATTGTCGGGCAGGCGCGGAAGTCCCGAATGCTGCGTCGCCAGGTCGAGAAGCGTGATCTCCGCGCCCTCGGGCTTCGCCACGGTGCCCGCCGGCAGCAAGTCCCGCACCGGCTCGTCCAGCGTGACTTTCTTCTGCTCCACCATCTGAGCGAGCATCAGGGCGGTGAAAGTCTTGGTCACCGATCCGATTTCGAAGATGGAATCGTCCTTTACCGGGCCGTAGGTGAAGACTTTACGCGCGCCGTGCTGGAGCACGCCGATCGCGACCCCGCCATCGTCCGTTAGAACCCCCGCGAGATCGCGATCGAGCACCGCTTTGAGATCGGCCAGCGGGACGGGTGCGATCTCGCCCTGTTGGCGCGTGAAATTGAGAGTCATATCTCGCCCTTGCGTCCACGTGCCGTCGAGTTCGTTTCCATTTTCAGCCAGAGTTCCAGTCCAGCTCCCCTTTACGGACGGAACGGCGAAGGACAACTTCTTGCCCTCGAGCCGCGCGCTGTCGCAGGGCAGCCCCATTGCGCCCTGGTCGAGGCTGTCCATCGCGCAGGAAAGCTTGCCGCCATCGCTCTTGACGTGCAGTTGGACCCGCAGCTTGCCGCCTCCGCCCGAAAGCGTCCCCATCCAGGTTCCCTCCACTGGTGTCTGTGCCATAGCTATCACTGTATATAAGAAGATCCAGCCAATTCGCTTCATAAAGGGCTGCCTTTGCTTTTTTTATTATCGACAGTCGCTTGCCCGCGGAATTTCTTACACTGGGATTCATGAGAGCGATCTTTGCGGGGCTGGCGCTGGCCGTGGCCGCCATCCCGCTTTCCGCCGCCGCGCCGCCACCGGTGAAAAATCGCGCGCCGCTCGCCGAGAATGTGTTCTATCGGCTTCCACTGACGTCGGTAAAACCGGCCGGCTGGCTGCGCGATCAGTTGCAACTGCAAGCGCACGCTCTCACCGGCCACCTCGACGAATTCTGGCCCGATGTGGGCCCCAACTCCGCATGGTTGGGAGGATCGGGCGAAGGCTGGGAGCGCGGTCCCTACTATCTCGATGGCCTGGTGCCGCTGGCGTACCTGCTCGACGACCCCAGGCTGATCGCCAAGGTCAAACCATGGATCGAGTGGACCCTCACCCATCAATCGCCTGACGGCTCCATCGGGCCGGCCAAGAATCGCGACTGGTGGCCGCTGATGATCATGCTGAAGGTGCTCACGCAGTACCATGAGGCCACCGGCGATCCGCGCGTAGTTCCCGTGATGGAGAAGTATTTCGCCTATCAGGGCCGCGAACTCGCCACTGAGCCGCTGAAGGAATGGGCCATTTATCGCTGGCAGGATGAGCTGGCCAGCATTCTCTGGCTTTACAACCGGGATGGCGACCCGCGCCTGCTCGATCTCGCCCGCCAACTCAAATCGCAGGGGTTCGATTGGGAGAAGCTCTTCGTCAACTTTCCGTTTCATGGAAAGGTGCCGAGCGGCGAGGCGCACCACGATTCCCACGGCGTCAACAACGCGATGGGGCTGAAGACCGCGGCGCTGTGGCAGTTGATTTCCCACGACCCCGCCGATCGCGCTGCCACCACCCGCATGCTGCGCGAACTCGATGAATTCCAAGGCTTGCCCAACGGCCTGTTCAGCGCCGACGAGCACTTCGCGGGACGGAATCCCTCGCAAGGAACCGAGACGTGCGCGGTAGTGGAGGAGATGTTTTCGCTGGAACTCGATCTGGCCGCTCTGGGCGATCCCGCCCTGGGTGACCGCCTGGAGAAGATCGCCTATAACCCGCTGCCCGGCGGACAATCGGCCGATCTTTGGGAACACCAATACGACCAGCAACCCAACCAGGTGATGTGCTCGCTCGGGCGCCGCGATTGGGGCACCAACGGGCCGGAATCGAATCTCTTCGGCCTCGAGCCGAACTACGGCTGCTGCACCGCGAACCTGCACCAGGGCTGGCCGAAATTCGCCGCCTCGCTGTGGATGGCGTCCGCTGACAATGGGCTGGCGCTTGCCGCCTATGCGCCCAGCCGCCTCGTGACCAGTGTGAAAGGCGTGGATGTCGCCATCGACGAAACCACCGATTACCCGTTCCGCGATCGCGTTTCGCTTGCCGTGTCCCCGGCCGTGAAACTGCGCTTCCCGCTTTACCTGCGCATTCCGGCATGGGCCTCCGAGGCCACCGTCTCGGTCAACGGTCAGAAATTGGATGGCCTGCGCGCGGCCTCGTTTCAGCGGGTTGAGCGCGAGTGGCGGCAGGGCGATCGCGTGGAGATCGTTCTGCCCATGAAGGTGCGCACGATTGCCGGCTTCAACGGCTCGATTTCGGTGGAGCGCGGTCCGCTGGTCTATTCGCTGGCCATCGGAGAAAGCTGGAGCAAGCTGAAGCAGACTGGTCCGGTGACGGATTATGAAGTCTATCCGACATCGGCATGGAATTACGGCCTGCGCGTGGACGCTGCCGATCCCGCGGCGTCGTTCCACGTAACTGAAGCGCCGGTGGCGCGGCAGCCTTTCGATCGTGCCACGCCGCCCATCATGCTTCGCGTGCAGGCGCGGCGGCTGCCGCAGTGGGTGATCGTGGACGATAGCGCGGCGCCGCCGCCTCAGAGCCCGGTGCTCGCGCCCGGCAAGGATGAGACCGTGACGCTCATTCCATATGCCGCCGCGCGCCTTCGCATCACGTCGTTCCCGGTGCTCGGCCCGGACCCGCCCGCGAAGTAGTAGTGGAAACCGGTCCCGGGGATCGGTTTTGATTTTTCCGCATTGCAAGGATTGAAGTTGCAGGACGGCCACCGATCTCGGGATCGGGCTCGATTCGCCGCCGGGCGCTCTACGTGACTGCCTGCACGGCACGGAACCTTTGGATTTCGCCACTCTCAGGCCAGGCTGCTGTCAGTACTCGCCCGTGGTTGACGATCCGCGACCGCAAGGGATCGGTGTTCCTGCCAGCCATTTTGGCTGCCCATCTGCATCGTGCTACAACCAATCTCATGGCCGACGTGATCTCCGATTATCAGAAATGGAAACAGCAGGGTGAGAATCTCCGGGCGCAGGCGAAGCAGGCGATGGAAGCGCGGTTTCGCGAACTGCTGACCGAAGCCGTGTCGATCGCCGAGGAATTCCGGGCGGATTTCGGCGGTCCGCTGAAGCCGCCGCCCGCGGTTACCGCGTTCCGCTTCAAAACATCCGCCAAAGGCAAGGCGAAGAAGGCAGCCAGGCCGGGCAAGCCGGCTGTGCCGCCCGCACCCGCTGCGAAAGCGCCCGCGCAGGCGAAGCCCGCCGAAATGAAGCCCGATCCCAAGGTCGCCGGATTGCAAAAGCAACTGGCCGCCGCCAGGAAGAAACTCGAGGAAGCCAGGGCAGCCAACGCCCCGACCCGCAAAATCGAGGATCGAATCTACGAGATCGAGGACGAATTGCGCCTTTCCGGCCAATCCGCCTGATCGCGAGCAGCCGCAGTATACCTAGGGCGATCTCGATGGCATCATGCGGCTGTACGGCTTCGCCCCCGCCGGAGTGACGGTGGACACAAATCCGAGCGGCAGGGACGTAATGGTGGACGGCACGAGCTATCCGCCTCCCGTCAGTCTTAATAGTTGGTCAATCGGCTCGCAGCATACGCGGCGCTGAATCCGGGCTGCACGCTGTAGCGGCGGGGCGGACATCCCGCAGCACGAGCGACCACGGAGGCAAACCGCGCGACACGTTGAATGAATCCTGTTCGATCTGGAAGACCACGTCGACGCGCGCTCCGGGCGCGATTTCGGCCGCGCGCTCGGCGAAGTTCCATGCCTTGACCACCATCACGCGGCGACTCTGACGGAGCGGTACGCTCAGATGCTTCTCCTTCCGGACGGACGGTGGCGCGGCGACCTCCACGTTGAATGCCGCGAAGCAAGGCGGCTCGTGGCCGTGGCCGAAAGGCCCGAGCGCGAACAGGCCATCGATGGCGCGGTCGGAGATCTCCGGCAAGTCCAGCACCGCGTCGATGTCCCAGGAGGGTAGAAAATCCTCGGGGCGAAGCCGCTGGGCGGCGTAGGCGTTAAGACGCTGGCGGAATTCCTCGACGCGGGCGCAATCCAGCGTGACGCCGGCGGCGTGCATGTGGCCGCCGAATTTGACGAAGAGTTCCGGCATCGATTCCAGCGCTTCCAGCAAATGGAATGCGGGAATGCTGCGGCCGGAGCCCTGCGCGAGGCCGTCCTCGGAGTTGCGGCCGAGGACGAAAACCGGGCGATGGAAGCGGTCCACCAGTTTGCTGGCGACGATGCCGAGCACGCCGCGATGCCAATCCTCGCCATAGTAGACTAGCGCGGCGGTGGAATCGGTCACCGGGATCTGGGCGCAAAGGTCGCGGATTTGCGCCTGCACCTCCTGGCGGCCGGCGTTCTGAGAGTCCAGTTGTTGGGCCAGTGCGCGGGCGTGCGCAAGATCGGAAGAGAGGAACAGATCGATGACGGTTTGCGCCGTGTCCATGCGGCCGGCGGCGTTGATGCGCGGCGCGATCTGGAAGGCGATTTGCCGCGACGTGGGAGCGATGCCATTGGTGAATCCAGCGACGTCGAGGAGTGCGCGCAGGCCGGGGTTGCGCACGTCGCCGAGGCCGTCGATGCCGTGCTTGACGATGATGCGATTCTCGCCGGTGAGCGGTACCACGTCCGCGACGGTGGCGATGGCCACCATTTTGAGAAACGATTCCAGGGTCCGGCGGAGTTTCGTCTCAGGCCAGCCCAGCGTCGAGAGGAGCGCGTGCGCCAGCTTGAAAGCCACGGCGGCGCCGCAGAGGTTCTTTTCGGGGTAGAGGCACCCGGGCTGATTGGGATTGAGCACGGCGGCGGCCGGCGGCAGCGCGGTATCGGGCAAGTGATGATCGGTAACGATGGTATCGATACCGAGTTCGTTGCCACGCGCGACGACTTCGGCGGCGCGGATGCCGGTATCGACGCTGACGATCAGGGTGACTCCCTGCGCGGCGGCGGTTTCCACCACCTCGGAGCGCATGCCGTAGCCGTCTTTCAGGCGATGGGGCACGTGGTGCGCGGCCGATCCGCCGGCGATCTGAACGGCCTTGGTGAGCAGCACGACCGACGTCGTGCCATCGACGTCGTAGTCGCCGTAGATAAGGATTTTTTCGCGCGCGCGGATGGCCTTGCGCAGGCGGTCGGCGGCGGCATGCATGCCCAGCATGCGGAAGGGGTCGTGAAGATCGTCGAACGAGGGGTGCAGGAAGCGGTGCGCGGCGGCGGGATCGGCGAGGCCGCGCCGGACAAGGACCCTGGCGGCCAGAGGGGTGATGTTCAGCGCCGCGGACAGGCGGGCGGCCGAAGCTGGATCGATGGTGGGGATCAGCCAACGGGAGGGCATGGGACGGCCACCGGGATGGGGATCATTCAGTTCTTGGAAAAGTAGCCGCCAAGCGGCTCGTCGTCGTCCGCGTCTTCGGCGTCGGAGAGCAGGGACACGATTTCGTCTTCGACGCTTAGGAACTCGTCGTACCAATCGGGCTGCATCTGGTAGACGTAGAGGCGCGAGTGGTAGTCGAAGGCGAGCTCGAGCGAGCAGGTGACGCCTTCGTAGCGGCGCATGGCGCGGAGCCGTTTTTCGAAATCGCGCTTTTCGTCGCGGTCGATGTCGAGACCCTCGAGCTGGTTCAACAGATCGTCCACGTCGGAAGATCCGAACTCGCGCGCCGCGAAAACAATGAGTCGGGCTTCGCACTTGGCGGCGACTTCGAGAAACGTCTGGTAATCGGGGCGGCGCTCCACGTCCCAGAGAACCATTCCATGGCTATCGAGGCCGCCGGGATGGCCGTGGAAAACGGCGAGGCCGGACGATTCGAGATACTCCAGGATTTCGCGCTTCAAAGTGTCGAGGTTTAAATCCACGTTGTTGCCTCAGTCCTTACGCCTTCACCAGAATATCATCGGCTGCGGCGAGGTCACGGGCAGACGGTGTGACGATCGTCTTTGGCCCGATGTAGATCTTGCGCTTGCCGCGAATGGCTTCGCGCACGTCGTTTTCGCAGACGAAGTCCACCGGCTTGGGAGAGGCTGGCGCGGCAGGTGCAGCGGGCGCGGCAGGTGCAGCGGGCGCGGCAGACGCGGACTCGATAGGGCATGCCTTGGGCAGTCAGCCATACCCGGCGGATGGTTTACCGGCTCCGCGGCTGGCGAGGAAGCGATCCACGACATCGGCGGACGGGTTGGCGGCCGCGGACGCGGGTTTGGGATGCTCGCAGGAACAGGACGGGCCGCCTGCCGCGGGTTTACCTCGCGACGAGAGGTAGCGCTCGACTGCGGCAATGATGGTGTTGCGATCGATGGGGAGATCGCCGGCCGCGGCTGCCGCGCCGGCCCCCGGGTACGTGGCGGCGTTGTAGTCGAGCGGCATTTCGAAAGCATCTTCGGGCTTGCGGACCACGAAGGCGAGCCGCTTAATATTGATGAGGTGCTGCGGTCCGACGTTATCGGAGGTGGAATTGTTGGCCACCGCGCCACAGCCGAGGGTCATGGAGGGGAAGACATTGGTGGTGATGCCGGTGGATCCCTGCGGTGAAGGCGTATTCACCAGGATGCGATAGGCCGGCATGCGCATGGCGTACTCGCGGGTGCGCGCATCGTCCCTGGAATAGATAACGGCGGTGTGGCCGAGCCCGCCGAACTTCAGCAGGGCATAACAGGTCTCGACGCAGCTGTGGAAATCGGGCAGGAAGTAGAGCGACAGAACCGGCGAAAGCTTTTCGGCCGAGAGCGGATGCTGCTTGCCGACGCCGCCCACCTCGGCGCAGAGGATGGAGGTATCCGCGGGCACTTCGAAGCCGGCCATTTTGGCGATCTTGGTGGGGGCCTGCCCGACGCAGTTCGGGTTCACCGTCCAGTTCGGCATGATGAGCAGCTTGCCGAGGGCTTCCTTCTGAGCGTCGTTGGCGAGGAAAGCTTTCTGCGCTTTGAGAAGGGCGAGGATGCGGTCGCGCAGGGAGGCGTGGGCGACGACGGCCTGCTCGCTGGAGCAGACGGTGCCGTAGTCGAACGATTTGCCGGCCACGATTTTGGGGATTGCGTCATCCAGATCGGCTGAGGCGTCGATGAGGACGGGCACATTGCCTGGGCCGACGCCGAACGCCGGCTTGCCGCTGGAATACGCCGCTTTGACAATGGCAGATCCGCCGGTGGAAAGAATGACGCTGGTCCGTTCGTGACGCATGAGCGCGTTGGTGCCCTCGAGCGTGGCGGCGTCCACGCACTGGATAATGTCTTCGGGCGCGCCGGCTTCCACGGCGGCCTGATAGAGCACCGCGGCTGCGGCGCAGGTGCATTTATGGGCCCGCGGATGAGGACTGATGACGATGGCGTTGCCCGCCTTGAGCGAGATGAGCGACTTATAGATCGCGGTGGAAGTGGGATTGGTGGTGGGCAGGATGGCGGCCACAACGCCCATGGGCTCGCCGATTTCCACCAGCTTTTCGTCGGGTAATTCGCGCAGGATGCCGATGGTTTTCATGCCGCGCATGCGCCGCGGAAGCCAATCGGAAGTCAGCAGGTTCTTGATGTACTTGTCCTTGGCGTTCCCGTAGCCGGTTTCTTCGACAGCCAGATCGGCCAGGCGCTTGGCGTGGGCGCGGGCAGCCGCGCCCATGCGTTCGACAATCGCATCCACCCGTTCCTGCGAAAAGGTGCGGTACTTTTGCCAGGCTGCGAATGCCTTCTCGACCTTGGTGCGGACTTCCTGGATCGAGATGAGATCCTTGTCGGCCAACATCAGGAGTTACTTCTTCAGTCCTCCGGTGGGGAGGGCCTTTTCGACTTCCTCGTGAGGACGCGGGATGACATGGACGCTGACGAGCTCGCCCACACGGCGGGCGGCGGCGGCGCCGGCATCGGTCGCGGCCTTGACTGCGCCAACATCCCCGCGCACGGTGACGCACACCAGGCCCGCGCCGACATACTCTTTGCCGGTGAGGATGACGTTCGCCGTCTTCACCATGGCGTCGGCAGCTTCGATTGCGCCGACCAGACCTTTTGTTTCAATCAGGCCGAGGGCCTCCATCATCTTTCCTCCAATTCGGGTGAAATCATTACGCTACCACAAAGTGAACGGCTAAGAAGGCTTCTCACAAAAGCAGAGCCGTCCCATGCAAGATGAGCATGAAAAAGCAAACAGGCGCCGGCGCCGGGCGGCCTCCTCGCTCCTGTCGGAGGAAACTCGACGGGAGATTGGCCCGCCTTGCGCCGGGCCGGCACAGGGGGTCTACTCCTGATGCAAGGCCTTCATTGGATCGATCCGCGTGGCCCGGTGCGCCGGAATGTAGTTAGCCACCAGAGCCACGGCGAACAGCAGCGCCCCGACACCCGCCATCACCCCGGGATCGAGCGGCGCGACGCCGTAAAGCGCGGCGCGGAGTTCTGAGGTCAATAGCGCGGCTCCGGCCATTCCAAGCGCCAGACCAGCCACCGCCGTCTTGATGCCGTGGGCAATCACCAGCCGCTTGAGCTGGCGCGGGGTCGAACCGAGCGCCATTCGGAGGCCGAATTCGTGGGTTCGCTGCGCGACTCCGTAGGAAACCACGCCGTGGATTCCCATGGCCGCCAAAAGCAGAGAGACTGCCGCGAAGATCGCCAGCAGGATCGTGGAAATCCGCGGCGCCGTGTCGGCCAGGGCGAGATACTGATCCATGGTGCGAATTTGAAATACCGGCTGACCGCTGTCCACAGCCCAAACCGCGTGCTTTACGGCATCGACGGTCGACTGCGTTCCCGCGGAGGTGCGCACCACCAGGGCCATGGCCTTGTCAGCCATCTGCTCGAATGGCGCGTAAATCGTGGGTTCGGGCTGTTTGTCCAGGCCATAATGGTGTACCTGTCCGACGATTCCTACGATTTGCCGCCATTGTCCCCATAAACCGCCCAGCCGCTTTCCGATCGGATCTTCGTGTGGAAAATATTGACGCGCGAACGTTTCGTCGATCAGGACCACCAGGGGCGCTCCATCGCCGTCGTGGCCGGAAAGAGCCCTGCCCCGGCGCAGCGGGATGCCCATGGTGTCGCAATATTGCGGGCTCACGCGCCGGAAATCGGCCACCAGCGTTTGGCCCGGCGGCATGGGCCGATTTTCGATAGTGAAGTATTCGCGATCGTTCTGCTCGCCCAGCGGCAGCACGTCTGTCAGGCCCGCCGATTGAATGCCGGGGATGTTTTTCGCTTTGTCCAGTACGCGGCGGTAGAATTCGGCCTGTTCGCGCGGGCTTTTATAAAGATTGTCGGTGGGCAGCCGCATGCGGAATGTCAGAACGTGATCGGGCTTGATTCCTGGGTTGACGTGCTGGAGATTGACGAAACTCTTCATGGCCAGGCCCGCGCCAATCAAAAGCAGGCTGGCGATCGCTATCTCGCCGGCCACCAGAAAATTCCAGACTCCCAGGCGCCCGGCCGAAGAGGAAGACGTTCGCCCGCCAACTTTGAGCGCTTCATGTACATCGCTCCGGCCCACAAAAAGCGCGGGAATCAGACCGAAAGCCAGGGCCGCGCCGATGGAGATCAGCAAGGCGAAAAACAGGGCTTGCCCATTCACAGCGATGGCCGGCCGCAGAACTTCGGCGCCCGCTTCCGCCAGCGGAAGCGTCCGCGGCAAAACCGCGTTGAGAACGTCGACCCCCCAGCTCGCGAGATATACTCCCAGCGCGCCGCCCAGCAGGCTCAACAGGACGCTCTCGCTCAGAATCTGCGCCACCAGCCGGCCGCGACCGGCGCCCAATGCCGCGCGGATGGCGGTTTCCTTCCGCCTCCCGATCACGCGGGCGAGCAGCAGGCTCGCCACGTTGACGCAAGCCAGCAAAAGCAGCAATCCCACCGCTCCCAGCAGCAGCAACAGCGCCGGCCGCAGGTACTCGAACAGAGCCTGCTTCATGGGGACCACTGTGACATCCCAACCCGCCAGCCGCGGCGTCTGCGCGTCGATGCGGCGCGCCACGGCGCTGAGCTCCGATTGCGCCTGGGCGAAGCTGACATTCGGTTTGAGACGGGCGAATACCCCGAAATCGTGATCCGCGCGCGCCTTGCCGCGCAATTCGGCGAGCGGCCATGGAACGAAGAGGTCGGCTGGCAGGGGCTGCCAGAAATCCGCCGATAGCACGCCGATCACGGTGTATGGCTCGCTGTTGAGAATGAAAGTCTTGCCGATGACGTGCTCGTCGGACGCAAAGCGCCGCTTCCAATAGCCGTTAGTGAGTACCGCGACGGGATAGCGCGCCTGCCCGTCGCCTTCCGCGGCTGTGAAATCGCGTCCCAACACGGTGTGAGCGCCCAGCATCGAGAGGAAATTGGTGGTCACCCGCAGCCCGGTGATCTGCTCGGGTTCGCGACCGCCGTTCACGGTTCCGGTGCCGACTTCGAGCAGGCTCATTTCTTCGAAAGATTGGCTCTGCTCGCGCCAGTCGAGGAAATTCGGTCCCGACGGACCTTCGCGCTTGATGCCGTCCTTAAGATCGGTCTCCCAGATCACCGCCAGGCGCTCCGACCCCGGAAACGGCAGGGGACGCAGGATCACCGAATTGACCACGCTGAAAATCGCCGTGTTCGCCCCGATGCCGAGTCCCAATACGAGTAGTGCCGCCAGCGTAAATCCCGGCATCCTCCGCAGGCTGCGCGAGGCGTAGCGGAGATCCCGCAACAGGGTCATCATGACTGATCGCTAGCACGCGGAATTCCGCTCTCGAAGCTGCTGAAACGGCGGGAGATGAGCGGTTCGCACCGCGCTCGGGTGCGGATTTCTGTCCGCTGTTGGGACTCAGACCTTACGATGGTGTTCGATTTCGTGCTCGGCGGTCAACTGGCGCAGCATCCCTTCGAGCGCTTCCACCCTTCGCGCCAGATCGTCGATTGCCTGGCCTTCGGGGTCGGGCAGGCGGCCGTGTTCCAAAGGACCGCCCTCCGGCCGGATCCGGACTACTCGGCCGGGGACGCCCACGACGGTGGAATTGTCGGGCACGGCGTTCACCACCACCGAGCCGGCTCCGATCTTGACGTTGTCGCCGACGCGGATGTTGCCCAGCACCTTCGCGCCCGTCCCCACCACCACCCGATTGCCCAAAGTGGGATGCCGTTTGCCCTTCTGTCCGCCGGTTCCACCCAGCGTCACGCCCTGGTACAGCAGCACGTCATCGCCGATTTGGGTGGTTTCGCCGATCACTACTCCCATTCCATGATCGATAAAAAATCGCCGTCCGATGGTAGCGCCGGGGTGGATCTCAATGCCGGTAAGAAAGCGGCTGAACTGCGAGATGACTCGCGGCACTAAGGGAACGTGCCAGCGATAGAGCCTGTGCGCCAGCCGGTGGGAAAGGATGGCATGAAAGCCGGGATAGCAGAGCAGCACCTCGACCACGCTCTTGGCAGCGGGATCTTCCCGGAAAATGGTGTCGACCTGTTCCCGGATGGCTCTGAACATGACTGGTTCCTAATCAGATGACAGCCGGAGGGAACAGGATTCTAGTGCGCCTCGGGCTGATTGCTGTGGATGACCGGCGGTTTGGCACCCGGCGGTATCGGCGCCAGCATGTCTTCCTTGCGCTTCACGAGCGTGGAAATGTTGTAGCTGGCAACCTCGAATCCATGGCCGTGCGTGATGGCGTCCGTGGGGCAGGCTTCCACGCAATACCCGCAAAAAATGCAGCGGTTGTAATCGATGTTGTAGACCTTGGCGTAGCGCTCGCCGCCGGAGATGCGGACCTTGTCGGTATTCTCCGCCGCCTCGATGTAGATGCAGTTGGCGGGGCATGCCGCCGCGCACAGAAAGCAGGCGACACATTTCTCCATGCCATTGGAATCGCGCTGCAGCACGTGCGAGCCGCGGTAGCGCTCCTCGAACTTGGCGGGCTCGTCCGGGTAATACTCGGTCACCGTGGGAGACATCATCTCCTTTAAAGTGACACCCATACCCTTGGCGAGCGCGCCCGCGGTGCCCAGGATCTCTTCAATGGTATTCGCCATGCGGTCTGTTCCTATTCTATCGTGGCCGCCCGCCGGGCGCCTAATTGCGCGATCCTCAACCAGCCTTCCATTCAGGCACGTATTCGTCCGCACGAAACAGCGCCGGGATAGCGGGTGCGGCGAGATGCTCCATTTCCTTTTTCCGCCAGCCTTCGACCACCGTGGCAATGTGGCCGTCGGGCGCGACCAGGAACATAGCCGGCACGCTCGAAATGCCGTAGTCGTTGCTCGCCGGGAAACCCTGCTCCTCGCCGTCCAGCAATGTGGGAAAGGTGACGCCAAACTCCTGGTTGAACTCTTGTGTGTCCCCGGCGTCATTCTGCGAAATCCCGAAAATGCGGACCGCGCCGGCGGCGTGAATACGTTCCAGGAATGGAAACGTCATCTGGCAAACCGGGCAGGAAATCTTAAAGAACGCCAGCAGTGCCGGTCCTCCGGCCAGGATCTCCGCGAGAGTTGTCTCCCCGCCGCTCAATAGCGGCAAGCGGAACTCCGGCGCCCGCGCGCCTGCCTCCAAAAGCTTATGCTGTCCACGCGCCGCCATATAGAAAGTGTACGACAGCCAGATGGAGCGAGAAGTTACACTCTTTTCTCATGCAAGAGGAGCCTGAAGTGTCGTCCACCGGAGACTCCGCAAAAGGCGGAAAAAGCGAATGGGTGTGCCGCATTCAGTAATTCCACCAGATAGGCGGCATGCGGTTGGCGGGTGGCCGCGAACGCACCGAACCGGCGCGGAATTTCGTGGGCCGGTCCCGCAGCGCTGCTGGACCATCCGGAATCAGCCTGCGGCTCCGCAGTTCCGCGGCCACGCGAATGGCATACTCCACTGCCCTGTCTCGTTCCACACGAACGTCCCACGGTTTTACCAGTGGGGCCTCGGCAGACGCCCCGCTGTCTCTATCCGTAATCTTTTCCGGAGTGGCGATCAGGAAGTACTGGGATGGCGGCAGGACGCCGTGCGCCGGCATGTGGCGCCGAAGCTGGGAGGCCAACCCTCCGAGGTCCCGAAGCGCGTCCTGGTTTCCGCCAAAAGGACGACGCTCCCCCGGTACAGGCATGCGCTATTCCTGCCTCATCACTCCAGATTCGATTCTCGAGTGACGGCTCCTGCGAGCCTCAAAATAGCTTCAGCCGCAGAAATTTCCCCGGATTGGACCGGAAGTCTTTCAGGTTGTCGCGCAGCTCTTTCATCGACCCGTTCAGGTTCTCGTAAAGCGACGAGTTCATCATCAGCGGATTTTGATTCACCTCATCCACCTTTTGAATCAGCGCCCCCAGCGTCGCAGTCAGGTTGTCGTAGAGGTCGGTCGATTGAAACAGAGCGTTTTTTTCGAGATTTTCCACGGTACGGTGGAATGCCTGCGCCTGCTGGAGGAAGTCATCGTACTGCGCGCTCGATTGCAACAACTGGCCGGCCGTCCCCTGTCCCGCCTGAATCTGCGCGATCGTGCGATCGATCCGCTCCAGCATGTTGCTCACCTGCGCGTAGGGCTTGTCGGTGCTGATCAGGCTGCCCACCACGCCCGTGGTACTCACCGCTGCGGCGATGCCTTTCTGCAACTGCGTGAGCCGGCGCAGCAGGTCGTCATAGAATTGCGTGCCCTGATAAAACTTGCCGAACTGGCTGTGTCCCGTTTCGATATCCGTCAGCATCGCATCCACGAGCCGCAGTTGCTGGGTGAATTGCGTGAGATCGAGACTCCGGACCAGTTCCGGCTGGTACTTGTAAGTCATCTCACCGCCGTATGGAAGCACCTGGGGACTAAGTCCGCCGTTAATGTCGACGAACTTATCGCCGACCAGGGAATCGGAACTGATTTGCGCCACGGAATCGGACGGTACCCCACGCAAGCGGTCACGGTAAAACTGGAGCGTTACCTTCACCGCCCGGTTGGGATCCTTAGACCCCGAAAGCTCCACCGACGACACCCGGCCCACGTCGATGCCATCCACGCGCACCGGCGATTCGCTGCTCAGCCCGCTGGCATCCGGTATGTAGAGGTAGATCACGGTCTTCGGCGATAGGATCACAGCGCCGAACATCAGATAAAGCAGTGTTGCGAGGATGAGAACCGCGACTCCGGACATGATCGACACGCGAAATTTCGCCCACTTGATTCGCGCGATCGACGGCATTCACCTGGATTGTACCGCGCCGCCGGCGGGGGCAGCGGGATACAATGAGTGTTCCGGTTCGCCCGCAACTTGCGCGGCGGGAGCGCGTTTGAAAATCCGATCGAGGAAATTCGAGGGCCGTTGCGCCAAACACAAGGGGTACAACCCCGCCGTCGATGGCCGCGGCGGCATCCGCGGGGCCTGCGCGCGCTGTACCTTGTTATGCGACATCTGGGAGTCTTCTCTCAAGCTCAATCAATTGATCCGGACCTTCGACCCCCATCACGACGACACGCGCCGGCGCCCGGAAGTGAAATCGGCCGCCGCGCCGGATCCGCGGCAGATGTCCCTCATCATCGAATGATCATGAATCGCAGCGTTATTCCCGTCATTGTCCGCGCCTGCGCGGCTTTTGTGCTCCCGCTTCTGGCGGTGGCTTCCGATACCCAGCACTGCTACTTGCGCGATGCCGCTTCGCCCGCTCCCTCCACTGCCTATTTGCTCTGCGAGCAAGGCTTGGTCTACAGCACCAACGACGCCGGCGCCACCTGGACCGCGCACGACACCGGCGCCCAGGTGACGCTGCATGCCATCGCCTTCTTCGACGCCATGCACGGGCTGGCGGCAGGCGATGCCGGCACGCTGCTGGCAACCGAGGACGGCGCCAGGAGCTGGCAGCTGCGGTCGAGCGGCACCAAAGAGCACTTGCTGTCGGTCTACACGTCCGGCAACCAGGCATGGGCCAGCGGATTCGATGGCACGCTGCTGCATTCGGCGGATGGCGGCCGCACTTGGGCGAAACAGGCGGCCGGCACCACGATGGCGCTCGAATCCATCTTTTTCCTGGACGCCAATCGCGGCTGGACGGTCGGCTGGTCGGGCACGATTTTGCGCACCACGGATAGCGGCGCGACGTGGCAGACCGTCAAAACCGATGCCGCGCAATGGTCGCTGGCCACGGTTCGCTTTTTCGATGCCAATGACGGTTGGGCGGCCGGTTTCTCGGGACAACTGCTCCATTCGACTGACGGCGGGCTCACCTGGAGGGCGCAGAAGAGTCCCACGCAATCGTGGCTCACTTCGCTTGCCGTCGATCGCGCCAGGCGCCTCTGGGTGGCCGCCGACGATCACATTCTGGTGAGCGAGGATGGCGGCCAGAACTGGAAGGCCATTCCGGTGCCGACGAGTTTCTTCGTGGCGCGCCTCTTTCCATTGGGCGATTCGCTCTATGGTCTCGCGGAACTGGGAATCGTGAAGCAGACCGGATCCGGGTTCGAGTGGAAACATGACGAGAAGTTCATTCCCGCCGGGGCGCATATCGGCGACAGTGTCGGTGACACGCTGGGTTCACCCAGCAAATTGAAATAAAAGGAGCTTTCATGACTTACTACCAGCAGCACCAATCCGACTTTCTGGAAGGCCTGAAAGCCTTCCTGCGCATTCCCAGCATCAGCACGCTTTCCGAACACAAGCCCGACATCCGGCGAGCCGCCGAGTTCGCCGCCAACGAGCTCCGCAACGCGGGCATGACGTCGGTCGAGCTGATCGAAGGCCAGGGAAATCCGCTGGTCTATGCCGAATGGCTGGGCGCGCCCGGCAAGCCGACCGTGCTGTTTTATGGGCACTACGATGTCCAGCCGGCCGAGCCGCTGGACGAATGGAAATCCCCGCCGTTCGAGCCCGAGGTTCGCGGCGATAACATTTACGCGCGCGGCTCCGCCGACGACAAAGGTCAGGTCTACATTCAAATCAAGGCGGTGGAAGGCTTGATGAAAACCACCGGCAATCTGCCCGTGAACGTCAAATTCCTTCTCGAGGGCGAGGAGGAAACCGGCGGCGAGCACATCGAGACGTATGTGAAGACCAGGCCGCCGCGCCTGAAGGCCGACGCCGCGATCGTCTGCGATACCGAAATGTTCGCGCCCGAATTACCGACCATCTGCGTCGGGCTGCGCGGCATGGTCTATTACGAACTCATTGTGCAGGGCGCCGACCACGATCTGCATTCGGGCATTTACGGCGGCGCCGCGCCCAATCCGATTCTGGCCATCGCCGAAATTATCACCGCTCTCAAAGACCGCGACGGCTTCCTCCACATCCCCGGATTCCACGATCGCGTGCTCCCGCCCAGCGACAAAGAACGGGAAGCCTGGGCGCACCTGCCCTTCGATGTAAAGGAGTACACCGAGAAGGAAATGGGGGCCAGGGAATTGGTGGGTGAACCGGGAGTTCCGCTGTTCGAGCGCGTCTGGGCGCGGCCCACGCTCGAAGTCCACGGCATTCGCGGCGGGTTCACCGGCGAGGGCGCGAAGACGGTGATTCCTGCCCGCGCGGTCGCCAAGATCAGCACGCGGCTAGTCGCGGACCAGCGGGTGGACGAGTCGATCGCGCAGTTTAGAGCGGCGGTCGCCGCGGCGAGCCCCAAGGGAGTGACGGTGGAGGTGAAGGTGCTGCACTCGGGCGAGCCTTCGCTGACCAATCCCGACAATCGCTTCATTCACGCATCGGCGGAAGCCATGAAGCAGGTTTTCAAAAAGGAGACGGTGTATATTCGTTCCGGCGGATCGATACCCATCGTCGGCGTTTTCGACCGCTATCTCGGCATCCCCAGCGTAATGATGGGCTTCGGCCTTCCCGACGATAATCTGCACGCTCCCAACGAGAAATTCCATCTGCCGAACTTCTATCGCGGGATCGAAGCCATAGCCCGGTACCTGGAAATACTGGGCGAGTCGTAGGACGTCAGGGGTGCGACGTCTTTTTCCGAAAGCCCTGCCACAGGCCCACCAACCCCGCGGGAATGTAAAGCAATTCCGGCAGCGGCGTGGGGATCGCCGTCAATAAGCCCACAATAATCGCTTTGATGCGTGCCGATTCTTTGTCGTCGCCGTACCAGTGGATCTGCGCGCGGTAGGTGATATAGCCGAGCACGATCCCGGCAGCCACCGAAACCGGCAGCAACAGGCCCGCCGTCACGGTGTCGGCGGCGTTCAGCATGATGTCGACCACCAGCGTCAGGAACGCGATGCGCGGGTCCAATCCGAAAAGCCGGCTGATCCTTCCGGATGACGGCGGCGCCATACTATGAACCGAAACATCCGGCGAACGGCGGCCGGGAATCGCCGGAATACACGCCGGGCCGTCCGCTTTCGCGCCGCAATTCCAGCAGTACAGTTGCTCCTCTCGAAGGCTGGTCCCACACCGGGTACAGAAAATCACATATCCTCCCTTTAAAACAGCTCCCTCCGAGGATTCTATTTTCAGCATGGCACAAATCGCGGCGGGATCGCGGCCCGTGGTACTCCAGGAAAATCCGTACTATAACCGGCTAAAACCGATGTGCCTTGTTCCCCCCGGTGCGGATGGCTAACATTGATCTGGGTATCCTGTTTTGAGATTAAATTGTTTCAGGTCGTTATTACTTTTCCTGTTGATTTTCTCCGCGGTTGCATCCGCGGATATCATCCATCTGGATTCGACTCCAGGCTTAAACACCAATGCGGGTGTGACAACCGTTGCGATCACGCCCGACCCATGGTGGGAGCCGAACAATCCCGTGAATCCGGGCGATCCCACCGATACTTCTGCGCTGTGGATTTCCTATGGGGACACCGGATACGGTGGGAGCCAGTTTCAACCCACGGAAGGCACGACGCCGGTGGTGACCGTGACTGACACTTTCGACTCGGGCGCGGGAACGCTCTTTCTCGATGTCTGGGCCGACGATACCGCGGACGTGCTCCTCGACGGCCAATACCTGGCTCACGCGGTCTTTACGCAAAGTATCTGCTCCGGCCAGTCGATCGGCTGCCGGGCGCAAGACGATGGCGTGTTCGATGTCCCGATTTCGGCCGGCGAGCACACCCTGGATTTCGTGCTGTACCAGGTGGGAACCGGCACCGACACCTACTCCAATCCGTTCGGGCTTCTCTTCACCGGAACTGCGCCGGCAGACCCGCCCCTGGAGCCGCTGGTAAATCCGGTTCCGGAGCCGAAAGCCTGGCTGCTTTTGGGAACGGGCCTGCTGGCCATCGTGGCGTCCAGATCGATGAAGTGGGCAAGCGGTACCGCGGATCTCCGGTCCCGTTCGGCCAGTTGAAATTTGAAAAATGCTTCCGGCGCGGAGTTCTCCCGTACTTCGCGCCCAGCGTGCAAATCTATCGCCAGTAACCGCGGTGGAACCGGTATCCCCGCCCTTCGCGCACCCACGCCCCCGGCACCCACGCCGCATGCGGATGCGGCGGACGCATCCATCGCCCCGGCACCCATACGTACCGGCCGCCGCTGTAGTTGTAGAAACCCTCCGTCCACACAAAGCCCGGACCGGGCGCTACTCCGACTACGGCATACCTGGGCGCCGGCGGTGCGAATCCCACCACCACCGCGCCGCGCGCGGCGCACCCGCTAAAAAGCATCCCGGCGACCATAAATCCTGCTGCTAAGAATTGCCGCTTCATATCCAGCAACCTCCTACCCAGTTGAACGCGGGACTCTATTCACCAGTTGCGCACCTGAACGTAAGTTAATGTTAGGAACGCTTCATCCCGGCTGGTGGATTTGAGCCACAATATTCTTATGGCGAGGGTCATCGAATTGAATGTGAATGGATCGCGTCACACTGTCGACGCCGATCCCGAACGCACGCTGCTCAGCGTGCTCCGCGACGACCTCGAACTCACCGGCACCAAGTACGGCTGCGGCGAAGGGCAATGCGCCGCCTGTACGGTGCTGGTCGAAGGCGTACCCACCAAGAGCTGCATCACCAGGGTCGGCGCGGTCGGCGGCAAACGCATCGTCACCATAGAAGGCCTGCCGGCTTCCGGAAAACTGCATCCGGTGCAGGAAGCATTCCTGGAGGCGGACGCGATGCAGTGCGGCTGGTGTACACCCGGCATGATCCTGGGGGCGGTGGGACTGCTCCGGCACACGCCGCACCCCAGCGAGGCCGATATCGTCAGCGGCATGAACGGCCATATCTGCCGCTGTGGAACCTATTCCCGCGTGGTGCGCGCCATTCAGTTGGCAGCGAGCAAAGGGGGCCGCGCATGAATCGCCGCGACTTCTTCGCAGTGCTGGGCGGCGGCGTGCTGGTGATGCTGGTGGATGACGAGATCCTGGCGCAGGAAACCGGGGGCGGACGCCGTCAGCAGCACCCGGAACCGGAGAATCTGAACGCCTGGCTGCACATCGGCGAGACCGGCATCGTCACGGTGTACTCCGGCAAGGTGGAAGTCGGGCAGAATGCGCGCACCTCGCTCACGCAGGCGGTGGCGGAAGAGTTGCATGCGCCGGTAGCATCGATCCGGATGGTTCTCGGCGATACCGGACTCACGCCTTACGACATGGGCACCGTCGGCAGCATGACGACGCCGCGCATGTGGCCCGTTATGCGCCGCGCCGCTGCCACGGCACGTGAAACCCTGGTGGACCTGGCGGCGCAGAAGTGGATGGTGGAGCGCTCCGCCATCCTGGTCGCCGATGGCAAGGTAACCAGCGGGACGCACTCGGCAGGATTCGGCGAACTGACCCACGGCGAAACCCTGACCCGTACGATTCCCGTGAACGCCGCGCTTGCTCCGGCCACGGAATGGAAGATCGCGGGAAGTTCGGTGGCCAAGGTGAATGGCCGCGACATCGTCACCGGTGCGCACAAATACACGTACGACCGGAAGACGCCGGGAATGCTTTACGCCAAGGTGCTCTACCCTCCGTCTTTCGGCGCTACCCTGCAATCGCTCGATAGTTCCGCGGCGGAAACGATTCCGGGAGTGAAAGTGGTGCGCGAGGGCGATTTCGTCGGCGTCACCGCGCCCGATTCGTTCGCCGCCGAAAAAGCGATGGCGGTTCTGAAGGCCGATTGGAGGCCGCTCAGCGCGGAAACGTCCTCCAAGGATGTGTATGCGTACTTCAAAAAGAACGCGGGCGATTCCACCGGCGCCTCCGGCCTGGCTGTGTACACGGTGGCTTATATCGCCCACGTGCCGCTCGAGCCTCGGTCGGCGCTGGCCGAATGGAATCACGGCGAGTTGACGGTGTGGACCGGATCGCAAAGGCCGTTCGGCGTACGCAGCGAACTGGCTGAGCATTTCAACCTGCCGGAAGACAAGGTGCGGGTGATTGTGCCTGACACCGGATCGGGCTACGGGGGCAAGCACAGCGGTGACGCAGCCATCGAAGCGGCGCGCCTGGCCAAGGCCTCCGGAAAACCCGTGAAGCGCGATTGGACCCGCGAAGAGGAGATGACGTGGGCCTATTTCCGGCCCGGCGGCCTGATCGAAGTGGGCGGCACGCTGAATTCCGATGGCACGCTTGCCGAATGGGAGATGCACAATTACAACTCCGGGCCTTCGGCATTGCAAACGCCTTACGAGGTGCCGCGCAAGAAGGAGCAATACCACCAGGCCAAATCTCCCCTGCGGCAGGGCTCCTACCGCGGCCTGGCGGGAACGGCCAACCACTTCGTGCGGGAGTCCTATATGGACGAATTGGCGCACTCGGCGGGTATCGATCCACTGGAATTCCGCCTGAAAAACGCACGCAACGAGCGCCTGCGTGCAGTGATCCAAGCAGCCGCCGGCAAGTTCGGCTGGAAGGACCGCAAGAAATCGCCGGGCCGCGGATTTGGCATTTCGGGAGGCTTCGAAAAGGGTTCGTACGTTTCCAATTGCGTGGAAGTCGGCGTGGTGAACGGCGCGGTGAAAGTGCTTCGCGTGGTGGAAGCGTTCGAGTGCGGCGCGGTCGTCAATCCGGAGCATCTGCGCAACCAGGTGGATGGGGCCATCGCCATGGGCTTGGGCGGCGCGCTCTTCGAGCACATCGATTTCGCCGAAAACCGGATTCTCACGAACCGGCTTTCGCGCTATCGCGTGCCGCGTTTCGCGGACATGCCGGTAATCGAGACGGTACTCATCGATCGTAAGGATCTTCCGCCGGCGGGCGCCGGTGAAACGCCGATCATGGGACTGGCGCCGGCTATCGGAAATGCGATTTTCGATGCCACCGGCGAGCGCATCCGTTCGCTGCCGATGGTGCCGGATAAGTTGCCGGGTACCAAGAGTTCGCCATCCGCGGGGTAGCGAAAAACCGCCGGCCCGGGAAGAATGTCCGTCGGATACCATAGTGGGTCTATGTACCTTGCCAACGCGGATCGCTATCGGGACATGCGCTATCGCCGCTGCGGACGAAGCGGTGTGCTTCTGCCCGCGGTTTCCATCGGACTGTGGCACAATTTCGGCGGCGTCGACTCCCTGGAGAACGGGCGCGCGATGCTGCGCCGCGCGTTCGATCTGGGAATTACCCATTTCGACCTCGCCAACAATTACGGCCCGCCGTACGGCTCGGCGGAGACCAATTTCGGGCTCCTTTTCCGCCAGGATTGGGCGCCGTACCGCGACGAACTGATCATCTCCACCAAGGCGGGCTACGACATGTGGCCTGGCCCGTATGGCAATTTCGGATCGCGCAAATACCTGCTGGCGAGCCTGGACCAGAGCCTCAAACGCATGGGCCTCGAGTACGTCGACATCTTCTATTCGCACCGGTCCGACCCCGAAACGCCGCTCGAAGAAACCATGATGGCGCTCGACCAGGCGGTCCGCTCGGGAAAGGCGCTCTACGCCGGAATATCCAATTACGACGCCGAACGCACGGCGCGAGCGGCGGAGATTCTGCGCCGGCTGGGCACGCCATGCCTGATCCACCAGATGAAATACTCCCTGTTCATGCGCTGGAGCGAGGGCGGATTGCTCGACCAATTGAGGAAAGACGGTATTGGCGGCATCGCCTTCTCGCCGCTGGCGCAGGGTCTACTCACCGACCGGTATCTCAATGGCATTCCCGAAGGATCGCGCGCGTCCAAGCCATCGGGTTTCCTGAAAGCGCACGAGGTGGATCAAGCGCACGTTTCGAAAGCCCGCGCGCTCCAGGAAATCGCGCGTGGACGCGGGCAGACGCTGGCGCAGATGGCGCTTGCGTGGGTGTTGCGCGATGGCGTGATCGCCAGCGTGCTCATCGGCGCCAGCAGCGTTCAGCAGGTGGAACAGAACGTCGGCGCCTTGGGCAAGCTCGAATTCTCGGCGGACGAATTAGCCAAAATCGACGCCACTCTTGGCTGATTCGATCCATGAATTCTCGCCCAGGACCGTCTTACAGACCGATGGTCCGCGCCGTGCTCGTCTTATGCCTGGCTTGCGGTTCGCCGGCGGGCCAATCCGGGCCGCGATTTGAGGTGGCGTCGGTGAAGCTCACCGCGGACCTGAGAGTCGTGCCTGCTATCTCGACTTCAGGGACCCGCTTCGACGCCAGTGCCAAATCGATCTATCCCCTGATTCGTGTCCTTTCGGCCACTATGCGTGACGGGTGCCGCGGCCCCTTAATAACATCGGCTTTACACTGTCGGCTGGATAAACGAACGTCACGGTGGGAGACGATGTGCGCCTAACAACCGCCGACCTCGCCCGGTGCACGCTCGATCAGGCATTTCTGTCCGGTTTAGAGAGCGACGATCGACGCCTTCAACGATGAGCCGTCCGGATCGCGACTGCGATCCGCGTGCCGCCGCCGGGTTTCGTCCGGACCGTCAAATTGGCGCCCAACATCCTGGCGCGCTCCTGCATACTCAAAAGCCCCAGACCGTGTCCCTTGCGGACTTCATGAAGATTGAAGCCCGGGCCGGTGTCCTCGATGGAAAGGTGCAGTTGCCGATCCTTCACCGCCAATACCACGCTCACGGGAGATCCAGCGGCGTGCTTTCGCGCATTGTGCAGAGCTTCCTGGGCAATGCGATAGAGGTTCGTCGCCTGTTCCACGCTCAGATCCGGGATTGTCTGGTTGCGACCCAGGTAGCGGGCATCGCCACCGAGATTCTTAAACTCCTGGACAAGTTGGTTCAATGCGGCTGGTAATCCCAGGTCCGCGATAATGCCGGGATGCAGCTGGTGCGAAACCTTCCGAAGTGCGCCCGACAGTTCGGCCAAATGCTCACGCACGGCGGAGAGCGCTCCTTCGGCCGACGGCAGCAAGAGTGGAGTAAGGCGCTCCAGCTCCAGGTCCATCACTGCGGTGCGCTGCGCCAAATCGTCGTGCAGTTCCCGCGCGATTCTCTCCCGTTCCTCTTCCTGTGTGGCTATGAGGCGTCTGGACAATGCTTGAAGATCGGCTTGCGTGCTACTCAGCGCTTCCGTCTTCTGCTCGATTTGGCCTTTCAGATTCTCTTCAAACCGTTGACGCTCCGTGATATCCTCGATCGCCAACAGGATCGCCGGCCCCCCGAAGGGCGTCTCCTGCCGGATTTCGCGCGCATTCAGCACCATCGTCCTGTGCCCGATGCTGTCAAAGTCATGTTCAATCCTGAAGCCCACGAACCCGCCTTTCTCGGGCAGAATTCTCTTCAACGCCTCCAGCAGCTTCGGGATCTTCCATTGGCCGTTGCCCAGATCCCCAATGAAATGGCCCTGCGTCTCCTTCCTCCGGACCTTGAACGCTTCGTAGAAGGCCCGGTTTACGTGCCTGACCTTGAGGTCGCTGGTCAGCACGGCGAGCGGCTGTCGCGCCGTTTCAATGACGGCTTCGGCAAAACTGCGGCTGCGTCTGACGGCATCGATGTCGAGCAGCACCAGCAGAGCGCCGTCGATTCTGTTTTCCGTCTTATAAGGCAAGGTGTGAAGGGAAAACCAGCCGCCATTCGGACCCTGGATCTCCCGCGCTTGGGGGCTGGCGCCGTGAACCACGCTGCGCAGCAACTCCGGCAGGTCGGGCACATTGATGTTTGGCTTGAGATCGGAGATCGACCGCCCGACATCGGATTCGATGAGGTTGAGTATAGGCTCCATCGCGGGCGTGAAACGCCGAATGTGCAGGTCTGCCCCAACCATGACCAAGGGGACGTTGATGCCAGTGAGCACGTTCGACAGATCGTTAGTGAGTTCGACCAGGGTGACATTGCGGGTCTTCAGCTCATCATTGACGGTATTTAGTTCTTCGTTGGTAGATTGGAGTTCCTCCTTGGCCGTCTCCAGCTCCTCGTTGCTCGCCTGGGCCTCTTCATTGGCGGATTTGAGCTCCTCGGTCGCGGCCTCCTGCTCCTCGATAATCGATTGCAGGTAGTCCCTGGTTGCGGCCAGTTCCTGTTTGAGGCGGGCATTCTCCCGCGCTCCCCGCGCACCGGGGGGGACGGGTTTGGCCTTATCGGTCCGCTCTTGCTGTTCCTTGCCGTTGCCTTGATCCGGCGCCGACGGAGGGGCCACGTCTTCAAACACGACAATGAAGTGAGGCGCCGTGGTGGACGGGTCGTTGATCGGCATGACCCTGAGATTGACGTCTTTGAATTGGCCGTTGTGTTTCACGCGCGCCTGCTCGTTGACGGCGGCTTTTTTGTGTTTGGCTCGCAGCAATGCCGCCCGCAGTCCGACGACCAAGCCCTCCCGGGCCATTTTCAGGAGACTGTAGGTCGGTTCTCCCGACGCGAGCTGAAGGTAGGGTCCGGTATCCCCACGCACATGAACGACATTCAGAGCGTCATCGACGATGACCCCGGCGGGCGCATAACGCGCCAGCAGCATTCGCTCGGCTATCTTGTGCACATTGAGCGCCTCCCGGATAACACCGCCGGCCGGCATCGTGGCGGCCTCTCTGACCGCCAGCGGCTCGGCGGCCGCGGACGGGATGTTCAGCAAAGGCTGTCTCGGTTGGTTCACGTAAAGTCGCACCTTCTTGCTCAGCGGCGAAAACGACTGGGAGAGCGGGCCCACACTTTCCGAAGGCCCGAGCATCAGAATCCCCCCAGGCTTAAGGGCGTAATGAAATGTTAACAGCGCTTTTCTCTGCAACACCGGCCCGAAGTAGATCAGCACGTTACAACAGGAGATCAGGTCGAGGTTATAAAAGGGTGGATCTCTGGTGATATTCTGCTGGGCGAAGACGCAGGCCGCGCGGATGGATTTGGCGATCTGATAGCCGTCCTTGACTTTCACAAAAAAGCGCTTTAACCGCTCGGGGGAGACTTCCACGAGCGTCGAGTCCGCATAGATGCCCGCGCGGGCTTTCTCAATCGCGCTCTCGCTGAGATCCGTGGCGAATATCCGCACCGGCAGGTTGGCTCCCGACCGCTCTAAAAACTCAGTTAGACAGATGGCGATGGAGTAGGCCTCTTCGCCCGTCGCGCATCCCGGCACCCAGATCCGGATCGGGTCCTCCGGGGCCCTGTCCTTGACCATCTCGGGGAAAGTTTTGGTAGCCAAGGCTTCGAGCGCTTCCGGATCCCGGAAAAACGACGTCACGCAGATCAGGAGATCATCCGCCAGCGCCCGCGCCTCGGACGGGTTCTCCTGAAGATACGCGACGTAGTCGCTCAGATTTTCGCTCCCGCGGAGAGCCATGCGGCGATGGATACGTCTGCGGATCGTGGTGTGCTTGTAGTGCGTGAAGTCATTCCCATTGACGCCCCGCAACAGTTGGAAGATTCTGTTCAGGTCCAATTCCGTATTCTGCGCTTCTTCCTCATGCTCTTCTGACTTTAGCGCCGCGTAAGAAGGATGCTGCGTGATCTGCATCAGCCGTTTGGCGATCTTTTCCGGCGGCAGTACAAAATCCACAACGCCGGCCGCGATCGCGCTGCGCGGCATGCCGTCAAACTTGCTTGTCGACGGCTCCTGCGCGAAAGTGACGCCCCCTTCGGCCTTCACCGCTTTCAAACCCAGGGTGCCATCCGCCGCTGTACCCGAGAGCACAATGCCGATCGCCCTGCTGCTCCTGGTCTGGGCCAACGATCGCAGGAAATAATCGATGGGAAGGTTCCGTCCGGTTTCCCGCTCCTCGGCTCGTAGTTGCCCATCCGTGATGCTTAACCGAACACGAGACCCCATGACATACACGTGATCGGGCTCTAACATTGTGTCGGCATTGACCTCCAACACGGGCATCGTGGTTGCCTTGGAGAGAAGACTTGAGAGCTGGCTGGGTTGCTTTGGGTCAAGATGCGGAATCAGCACGAACGCCATGCCGGAATGGGCCGGCAGGTGCTTGAGAAAAACCGTGAAGGCTTCCAGGCCGCCGGCCGACGCGCCCACGCCGGCAACCGGGAATACCTGGTTCGACGCCAGGGATTGCTGACGGTGTTCGGCTTTCTTCGTGGTACGGGAATGTTCCACCGCTCGCGACGCTCTTTTCGCCGGCTTCGAGGAATGTTTCGGTCGCTTGGAGACTTTTATTGCCATGGCTTCCCTCGCTCACGATCGATGAACCAACAGCCGGGGGGGGGCGCTACCCATGGCCTTCACTGCGGCGCCGAGTAAGGCGCCTGTTTCGCCCCCCCGGCGCGAACCACGCCGACACCACGTTTTTCGATTTGGCCGTCCCTCCCGAGATCTCGTACAGACCGGAGCGGAATCCGATCGATTCCCTGAATCTAGCTGGTGCGCCATTCTATTCGTGTTTTTTCTTCCGTCAACCAATTTATACCCGTCGGCGAATCTGCGGGGCCGACCTGCGCAGACCATCCTCGCTGCCTGGGTTGTGCCTGCTTTCTCTCGCTGCGAATCGCACGGGAGAGATCCCTCACCTCTTGCGAGTCGCGGCACGAGAACCGCCGCGCCGGTGTCTGTGTCCATGGCGCCGTTCCCGCGCGCGGCGGGGATGCGTTCAGGGAAGCCACTTGAACGCCGGTTTGTCTGCGCGTGCGGCGAAATCGCTGTGATACCGAGTAGGACAACGGCAAAATCTGCTGTTTTAATCGCTTTCATCCAGGCTTTCGACATCGGTGTCCTCTCTTCCACAATGGTTACATTTGTCCGCGTGCCCCCTCCGCCCGTTCCAGGTCGCATTAACTCTACAAGAGAGGCGGGCGGCGCGCCCGGTCGGGCCGTTCTCCGCCGGCCTGTATGCGATTCCGCCATTAGGCGCTTGAGCTTGCCGTATTCCAGACGCAGAACTTTGCCAGTTCGTGCTCTCCGGGCACTTCAGCTGCCGCGGCCCACAATGGATCTGGAATCGGCCGTCGCCCGGCATGGGATTTCCGCCATGGAGTGGAGCGGCGGTAGAGCACGCGCATGCCATCAGGAATATCAGGCGCCGCTCTGCCCATCGCAGTTCCCCTTGTGCCCATCCGGGCGGAAGATCGACGTTACCTGGTACCGGCCCGCCGTGTCACGCATGGTTGCGGAAAGCTCACGACGCAGGCAGACGCTGGCGCAGATGGCGCTTGCGTGGGTGCTGCGCGATGGCGCGATCGCCAGCGTGCTCATCGGCGCCAGCAGCGTTCAGCAGGTGGAACAGAACGCCGGCGCCTTGGGCCATCTCGAATTCTCGGCGGACGAATTAGCCGAAATCGATGCCACTCTTGGCTGATTCGATCCACGAATTCTCGCCCAGGACCGTCTTACAGATCGATGATCCGCGCCGCGTTCGTCTTATGCCTGGCTTGCGGTTCGCCGGCGGCCCAATCCGGGCCGCGATTTGAGGTGGCGTCGGTGAAGCTCACCGCGGACCTGAGAGTCGTGCCTGCCATCTCGACTTCAGGGACCGCTTCGACGCCCGCGCCAAATCGATCTATCCCCTGATTCTCTACGCGTACAATCTCCGAAGTTACCAGGTGCCGGGCACGCCGGCGCTGCAGGCGCTCGAGAATATTCGCTACGACATCGCGGCGGAGGCGGACAGCGCAAAAATCCCTACCGCGGACGAATTCCGGCAGATGCTGCAATCGCTCCTGGCCGATCGATTTCGGCTGCGCACGCATCATGAAACGCGCGAAATGGCGGTGTACGCTCTCGAAATCGGAAAGAAGGGCGCGAAATTGCATGCGAGCGCCCGGCGCCATCCCCGGCCGTTACTACTCGGCCAGCGGGCACAACTGGGTAACCACGATGCAGAAAGCGACCATGGCGGATGTGCTCGATGCCATCGAAAACGGTCTGATTGACCGGCCGGTGGTCGATGAGACCGGGCTGAGGGGAACGTACGATATCGAGATGACCTACACCCCCAACCTGCCCTCCCGCCGGAACGCGGAGCCGGACCCCGAGGACGTCAGCGTCTTCGCCGCCGTCGAGAAACTGGGGCTGATGCTGGCTCCTCGGAAGGCGGCGGTGGACGTGTTGGTGGTGGACCATGTCGAGAAGCCGTCGGACAATTAATGCCGCTGGAACTCCTCGGTGGATTCGGCGATGCCGTCCATATCGACGCGCCGGGTCGTCTTGGTGAGCGTGACCCCA
This sequence comes from Bryobacteraceae bacterium, assembly GCA_035509055.1. Taxonomy (GTDB): domain Bacteria; phylum Acidobacteriota; class Terriglobia; order Bryobacterales; family Bryobacteraceae; genus PALSA-129. Next base: position 34,956 of record DATJMA010000075.1, read on the forward strand.
TCGTCCGAGACCGTCCAGGTCTCGCGTGTCGAGAGCACGTGATAGCCATCCTTCGACAGTTGCAGGATCACCAGCGACCGAGCCTGCCAATAGGCGGTGAACCAGATCTGGCGGCCGTTGTCGCCCTTTCGATCCCTTTCGACCCCGTCGGCGGTGTAGGTCTCTGTTTCAGTGCTCCCGCCCGACAGCGTACCGCCGCTGAAATGTTTGTCGATGCGGAACGTAACATTCCCGCTTTGTTGTTCGATTTTGCAGGTGGCGCTGTTGGCCCGATCGCCGCGAGTCCAGTTGCCGGTGAGACTCGAATCCTGGGCCCACGCGACGGCGGCCGCAAAGGAAAGGATGCATGTCAGGGCAAGCGTCTTCATGAGGGTGCCTCCGGAAAATTCGACACCGGGGGCCGGGCTGGAGTTCCCGGGCGCTCAAGCCTGGTAAACCGTCGAGCCGCCCACTACCGTACGGACGATTTGGAGATCTTTAATCTTTTCTTTGTCGACGGTGAAAGGATCGTCTGAAAGCACCACGAAATCGGCCAGCTTGCCCGGCGCGATGGACCCTTTGACGGCTTCCTCGTGCGAGTTGTACGCGCCATTGATGGTGTTGACGCGAAGCGCTTCCTCCACCGTGATGCGCTGGTTCGCGCCCCAGGTTTGGCCGTCCCAACCGGTGCGCGTGACCATCCCCTGGATCGCCATGCGCGGGTCGAACGGTCCGGGTGAAAAGTCCGACCCCGCCGCCGCCGGAATGCCGGCATCGAGAAAACTGCGGAAGGCCATCGAACGCTTCATGAGCTCTTCGCCGTAAAAGTGGAATTTGTCGGAATTGTAATAGGCGTACGTGGTGAACGCGGCCGGAACGGCGCCGCAAGCCTTGATGCGGCGAAGCAAATCGTCGTTGATGAGCGTGCAATGCGTGATCTTGGGGCGCGCATCGGCGCGCGGAAAGAGCTTTTGAGCCCGTTCCACGGCGGTGAGGAACATGTCGATCGCGACATCGCCATTGGCGTGGCAGTTGACCTGGATTCCGGCGCGGTGAACGCGCTCGATCCAGGCATTGAGGTCGTCCTGGGTTTCGGTGATGTTGCCCTTATATGGCGGCACAACCCCGGGATAGGGCGTGCTGAGCGCCATGGTGCGTTCGGAAAACGACCCGTCGATGGTGTGCTCGGAAGTAGCGCCGAGGCGGATCCATTCGTCCCCGAATCCGGTCCTGATGCCGCCGGAAATCATCGCGTCCAGGACCCGCCCGCTGGCTTCGTAGCTGACGCGGTGCAGCAGTTCTCCGCGCGCGCGGACTTCCTGAAGAGCGGCGAGGTCTCCGCCCTCGTGGTGTACGCTGGTGACGCCGTAGCGCACGAACTGTTTGGAAATGTAGGCCAGGCCGTCGCGATCGCGCCTGGCGGATTGTTCCGGCGTGTAGGTGGGCCGCTTGCCGACGCGATTGAGCGCGCCGGTGGCGCGATCGGTAACGCGGCCGTTGAGTTCGCCGCCGGCGTCGCGGTCATAGGTGCCGCCGGGCGGACTGGGCGTGTTTCGGTCGATGCCGGCCATCTGAAAGGCTTTGCGGTTGTAGAACGAGGTGTGGCCGCCGCGATGGTGGACGGCGACGGGGTGGTCCGAAGACACCTGGTCGAGATCGTGAACATTGAGCAGGCGATTGTCTTTGACTTTGGTGTCATCGAAGAAATACCCCTCCACCCACATGCCCCCCGGTGTTTCCCGCGCCTTGGCGCGCAGTTTATCGACGATGCTGGCGATGGTGACGAATTCAACGACGTATGGATTGCCGACGATCACCTCGTAGAGCAGGGTGTTGCCGGGCGCGTGGTTGTGGCAATCGATGAAGCCCGGCACGATGGTCATCTGCTTGGCGTCAAACACCTGGGCGGCTTTGATGGATTTGATCCCGGCTGTGGTTCCGATTGCGGTGAAGCGGCCGGACTTGACGGCCAACGCCTCGGCACGCGGCGCTCGCGGGTCTACCGTGTAGATACGGGCGTTGATGACCAGGAGATCGGCATCATACGAGCTTTGGGCGGCGGACTGCTTAGGCGCGGCGAGTATTCCAGCGATCCCGGCGCCGGCAGCGGTCAGGAAGTTTCGGCGGTTCATAATTCCTGCAATTGTATCGCGGGAGGCACAGGCTTTCTCCCGTAAAGCCGCAAAGGCGCGGAGAATGGAATTATGGCGATCTTCATTGTGCGGCTCGGGACGCCCCGAAAGCCCGGCGAAGGCGTCCGTATGGGGACGGTGCGGCGCCCTCCGCGCGGTGTTCCCAAAAAGGACTTCGCGCGCCTCGATTATTACGACGTCTGGTTTCCGAATCTCTCGCCCAGCGCCGGGCTGGTGCGGGAAGCCCTCACCGCCCGGGACGGCCGCGCGTGGAAGGCATTCGTCCGCAAGTTCCGCCACGAGATGAGCGCTCCCGATCGCAGCCGCGAGCTGGACTTACTGGCGGCGCTTTCGCACCACGCGAACTTCTCGCTAGGATGCTATTGCGAGGACGAGAGCCGCTGCCACCGGTCGGTGCTGCGCCGGCTCCTGGTCGAACGCGGCGCTACAGTGAATTGAGGACCGCATGGATTGGTGGGCGAGAGGTCTGTTGTTTGAAAATTGCAATTGCCAACTGGTGTGCCCGGGGCACCTGCATTTCAGCCAGCTCTGCACGCACGAACGCTGCCTGGGCTATTGGGCCATCCGCGTGGACGACGGCCAGTTCGAGTCCGTAGCTCTGGCCGGCGTGAAAGCGTTCATCGCCTTCGATTCGCCCCAGCGCATGGTCTCCGGCGATTGGACAGAGGTTGTGATTATCGATCCATCGGCCTCGCAAGAGCAGCGTGAAGCCATGGAATTGGTGCTGACGGGACGCGCCGGCGGGCCGTGGGAGGTGCTGGCGAAATTCGTCGGACGATGGCTCGAGACGCGCTTTCTGCCGATCGAGTTCTCTGAGGAAGCCGGCACGATAACCGCCCGAATCGCTGGGCTCCTGGAAGCCGCCATCAGCGAGATCCGTGGGCGGGACCGGTCCAAGCCCGTCCTGTTCGAGAACATCTTCAACCAGATCCACGCTCCCCGGCAGGTGCTGGCCACGGGGAACACCGCGTATGACGATGGCGTGATCCGAATCCACACCGCCAGGACGCACGCGCTTCACTCCAGGTTCGAATGGCGGGTGGAATCGGCTTGATGCGCGCCGAGCGCGCCGTGCTGCTGGCCTGCGCTGCCGCGGTGACGCTCGCGGCGTGGATCTGGCTGGCCGGCGCGTCCGTTTCCATGCTGCCGGCGCACGCGCATCTCCACGCTGGCTGGCGAAGCTGGCTGGCGATGGTGGCGATGTGGCAGGCGATGATGATCGCCATGATGACGCCGGCGGTCCTCGATTGGCTGTTCACTTTCGCAGCGCTCGTGGAACGGAGCGGCGGCCCGCGCCGGGGCTTGCGGTCCGCTGCCGCTTTTGCGGCGGGATACTTCGTGGTCTGGCTCGGCTACAGCACGCTCGCGGCGCTGCTCCAGATGGAACTCGCGCACACCCATCTTCTGGAGGGCGCGGGCCGGCTGCCGGCGCGGTTAGGCGGCGCGGTCCTGGTGGCCGCCGGCGTCGTGTATTTCACGCCTTTCCAGCGCGCCTGCCTGACCCACTGCCGCAATCCGCTGACTTATTTCCTGTCGCGATGGAAGGGCGGGCCGCGCGGCGGATTCGGCTTCGGGCTCACTCACGGCGCTTATTGCGTGGGCTGCTGCTGGATTCTCATGATCACCGGCTTCGCGGTGGGGGTGATGAATATCCTTTGGATGGCCGGCCTGACGGTGCTCATTTGCATCGAGAAACTCGCGCCTCGCGGTGAACGGATCGGCGCGGCGGCCGCGGTCGCGATGACCGTTGCCGGGCTGGTTATGTTGCTTCATCCCCCGTTGTAAACTGATGGACGATGCTAGTTTCATCCAGATTGTTCGTTCTCGCGGCCGTGTTTGCCGCGCCCCTGCTGGCCCAACAGCCCGCCGCGCAGAGCCCCAAGCCCAAGCCCGAAGATACCGAGGTGTGGCAGCCGGAACCCAAGGTCGTGACGCCGGCCGCGCAGGACGCGGGCCCGCCTTCGGATGCCATCGTCCTTTTCGATGGCAAAAACCTCGACGAGTGGGTGCAGAGCAATAACAAATCACCCGCCAGGTGGTTCGTCGCCGATGGGGTGCTGACGGTGAACAAGGCCAAGGGAGTTGGCAATATCGAGACCAAGCGCCGCTTCCGGAATTACCAGCTCCACATCGAGTTCAAGATCCCTTCAGACATCAAGGGTGAGGGGCAGGCGCGCGGCAATAGCGGCGTATTTCTGGCGGGCACCGGTCCCGGCGACGGCGGGTACGAGTTGCAGGTTCTCGATTCGTATAACAACAAGACGTACGTCAACGGAATGGCGGGAAGCATCTACAAACAGGGCATCCCGCTGGTGAATCCGGCGCGCAAACCGGGGGAGTGGCAGGCTTACGACGTGGTGTGGACGGCGCCGGTTTTCAACCCGGACGGATCTCTGAAAACGCCGGCTTTCGTGACGGTGTTCTTCAACGGTGTGCTGGTGCAGAATCATTTTCAGTTGCAGGGCGAAACGTTGTATATCGGAAAGCCGTTTTATAGAAAATACGACACCGCGCCCATCAAGCTCCAGGCGCATGGCGATCCCAGCCAGCCCATCAGCTTCCGCAATATCTGGGTGCGCGAGCTGAACTAAAGACCTGGCGCCTCCGCGCCCGCGGCTTCACTCCGCCCGCAAGGCGTCCACTGGATTGACTGCGGCCGCGCGGCGCGCGGGAAGCAAACTGGCCGCGAGCGACGCGGCGCCCAACAGGGCAGCCACGCAGGCCAGCGTCGCCAGGTCCCAGGTGCGCACGCCGAAGAGCAGGTCGCGCATCAGCGTGGCGGCGCCGACTGCCCCCCCAATGCCGATCGCGATCCCCACGGCAGTCAACCATCCGGCCTCCCGCAGGATGAGACGGTAGACCGAACCAGTTTGCGCGCCCAGAGCCATGCGGATGCCGATTTCACGCGAGCGCTGGCTTACGGAATACGCGATCACACCGTATAACCCGACTACGCCCAACAGGAGCGCCAGCGCGGCAAATCCACCTACCAGCCAGGCCACCGAGCGATGCACGTATGCCGATTGCGAATCTTCGATCAGGTCCGTCATGGCGGCGCCGCCGATAGGAACGATGTCACGATCCACCTGCCGGATAGCGGAATGGACCGCGGGAAGCAGCGAACGCTCGTCACGCGAGGTGCGAATGGCGAGCGAGAAATAAGTGTCGGCATTTTGTGTAAAAGGCACGTAGACCACAGGCGGGATGTCGGCATCGAGCGGACCCTCGCGAATGTTCTCCACCACCCCGACGATTTGCATCGGCTTGGCGCCCGGACCAACGCCGGCTATTTGTCCGCCGACAGGATCCTGGTTTGGGAAATACTTCCGCACAAAGGATTGGTTGACGATAGTGACGAGCGGCTTGGAGGAATCCTCGGATGCGTCGAAGTAGCGGCCGGCGATCAGTTTGGCGCCGAGAGTCTGAAAGTAGGTGGTGCCGATGTCGCGCTGGGGCGCTTCTTCGTGCTCGCCATGCCAGGGTCGGCCCAGTATGTGGAACCAGGTGGTGTTGCCATTCCCTTGCAGGGGCAGGCCGAGCCCGACAAGGCCTACGGACCGCACCCCCGGGAGCGCTCCGATGGCGCGGTCGATTTCGCGGGTAGCACCGATAGTCTGGGAGTCGGTCTTGAAGGAGGTTGGCAGCGCCACATCCAGAGTGAGCAGGCGCTCCGGCTGGAATCCGACCGAGACGCGCAACAATATGTAGAGGCTTTTCCCGAGCAGGCCCGCGCCTGCGAGCAGCACCATGGCGGTGGCGAGTTCGAGGACCACGAGCCTGGAGCCGACCCGGCGCCAGGTGGTGCCCGCGGAGCCGCGGCTGGCCTCGGAAAGGCGCGCCTGGAGATGGCTTGTCCAGACGCGGCCGCTGGACGGCATGGCCAGCAGCGCGGCGGCAGCCACAGCGATCGCCGCGGCAACCGCCAGCACCCGTCGGTTTACGCCAAGGTCGATCCAAAACGGAAGAAAGGCCATGATCTTTTCGGAAATGAGCCCTTTGAGTACCAGGATCATCCAATGCGCGGCCAGCACGCCGAGCAAGCTGCCCGCGGCCGCAATTACGACGGCCTCGGTGAGAAACTGCCCGATCAAACGGCCGGATGAAGCTCCCAGCGCGGTGCGCACCGCGATCTCACGCCCGCGGCTTTCGGAACGTACGAGTTGCAGGCCGGCGACGTTGACGCTGGCAATCAGAAGCAGCAGCCCCGCGCCGCCCAGCAGCACCAGGAGCAGGGGACGGTAATTGCCGCCGATTACTTCGGTCAACCATTCGATGGTCCCGCCCTGGCCATTGTTGGATTCGGGATACTCTTTTTGGAGTGCGGCGGCGATGGCGCTGACATTTGACAGCGCGGCGTGAAACGAAACGCCGTCTTTGAGGCGGGCGATTCCATAAAGTCCGTGGCAGCTCCGGCGCTTATCGCACTCACTGGTGGGCTGGTAAGCAAGCAGAAAGTCCGGCCGGCCCACGGGGGCGAATTGAAATTCGCGCGGCAGGACGGCTATGATCGTTACCGGATTGTCGTCCAGCCGGATGGCTTGCCCGACGATGTCCGCCTTGCCGCCGAACCGGCCCTGCCAGGCGGCATAGGTCAACATGGCCGTGCGCGGGGCAGATGGCATATCGTCGCCGGGCACAAAATCGCGGCCCAGCACCGGCGCAACGCCCAGCGTGCGCAGGAATCCGTCGCTCACGCGCGCCATGCGAACGGGTTGCGGGCCAGCCGCGGTACCCAGCGCCGCTCCATTGCTCTGATAAATGTCGAACGACGAAAAGACCACGTTGCGCTGTTTCCAATCGACGTAATCCGGGTAGGAGAGATTGCAGTAAGGGCACCAATCGAGGTGCTCGTAGACGCCGACGAGGCGCGCGGGATCGCGATAGGGCAGCGGCTTGATAAGCGCGGCGTCCACGAAGGCGAAGATCGAGACGCTGGCGCACGTGCCGAGAGCCAGCACGAAAACGGCGGTGAACGTGAACCCCAGGTTTTTGTGCAATTGCCGCACCGCGTAGCGAAAGTCCCGCAGCAGGTTGTCGATGAAATTGAATCCGCGCATGTCGCGACACTCCTCTTTTCTTTGGGTGAGCCCGGCAATCTCGCGCAGCGCCGCGCTGCGCGCCTCCGCGCGGCTCATTCCGGCGGTGACGTATTCATCGATCTGCCGGTCCAGGTGGTATTGCAGTTCCTCGTCGAGCTCCTCTTCCACGCGGCGTCGCGAGAACAAAGACCGCAAACGAAGCTGGGTGATTTTGACGAAACGCATCGCATCCTCCCGCTAATCCGCGCGTAAGGCTTCCACCGGGTCCACCGCAGCGGCGCGCCGGGCGGGTAGAAAGCTGGCGGCCAGCGCTGCCGTGCTCAAAACCGCAGCCACGCCCGCGAGGGTCGCCAGATCCCACGCGCGCACGCCGAACAGCAAATTGCGCATGAGGGTGGCGGCGGCAATCGCGCCGGCAAGCCCTATCGTGGTGCCCAGGATGGTGAGTTTCGCGGCCTCCCGGAGAATCAGGCGGTAGACCGACCCGGTCTGAGCGCCCAGCGCCATGCGAATGCCGATCTCGCGCGAGCGCCGGCTCACGGAGTACGCGATCACTCCGTACAGTCCCACCACACCCAGCAGGAGCGCGAGAACGGCGAAGCCTCCGACCACCCATGCCAGCGAGCGGTGCAGGTACGCCGATTCCGAATCGTTGATGCGGTCGGCCATGGGCGCTCCACGCACCGGCACAATGTCGCGGTCGGCGCGGCGGATGGCCGCCCAGACCGCCGGCATCACCGCCCGCTCGTCCTGCCAGGTGCGCACCACGATCGAAAAATAGGGCGAGGGTCCCTGCGCGAACGGCATGTAAATCACCGGTGGAATCGGTTCGTCCAACGGACCTTCGCGAACGTCTTCCACCACGCCGACAATCTCGATGGGCGTGTTGTCGGGAAAAGCGGCCAAGGCTTTACCGATCGGAGCGCCCTTGGGGAAATACTTGCGGGCGAAGGACTGGTTCACAATGGCGACTCGCGGCTTGGAGTCGTCTTCGGTGTCGCGGAAATAGCGCCCCGCCAACAGCTTCGCGCCGAGTGTTGGAAAGTAGGCCGGGCTGATGTGGCGCGCCGCCTCCTCATCGGGCGTCCCATTCCAAGGGCGGCCGGAAACGTGGAAGGGAGTGCGGCCGCCGTTGGCTCCTAAAGGAAGCCCGCCGTCTTCGTATCCCGCGGAACGCACGCCGGGTACCTCTTCGATGACGCGCTCCAGCCCGCGTGTTACCGTGACAGTCCGTCCGCCAATTTCGTAGCTGCCGGGCAGCCAGATGTCCGTGGTGAAGAGATGGCCGGGGTCGACGCCGAGGGAGACGCGCATCATGCGGTACAGGCTTTTTCCCAGCAAACCGGCGCCGGCGAGCAGGACCATGGCGGTCGCCAGTTCCAGAATCACGAGCCTGGAGCCGAAACGCCGCCATCCCCTGCCGGAAGAACCACGGCTCGCTTCCGCAAGACCGGCCCGGGTGTTCGCCCGCCAGATGCGCGCCGCAGACGGGAGGGTCAGAAGCGCCGCCGAGGCGAGCGTGACCGCGCCGGCAGCCGCGAGCGCGTGACCGTTCACTCCGATTCCAGCCAGGAATGGCAGGTAGGCAAGCAGGCTCGGGGAAATCAGTCGCGCGAGCAGCGCGATCGCCCAATGTGCGGAAATCGCACCGATCCCGGTACCGGCGAAAGTGACGACTACAGCTTCCGTGGCAAATTGCCCGATCAAGCGGCTCGCCGAAGCGCCCAGTGCGGCGCGCACGGCAATTTCCCTCTCGCGGCTTTCCGAGCGCACGAGCTGCAGCCCGGCGACGTTCACGCTGGCGATCACGAGCAGCAGGCCGGCACCGGCGAACAGCACCAGAAGAACCGGACGTATGTTGCCCACGATCGTTTCCGTGAGCGGAACGACGGCCACGCCTTCTCCCTGGTTGGCAATGGGATACTCCCGCTGCAACTGCGCGGCAATGGCGGAGAAGTTGGACTGCGCAGCCGCGGCCGGCACACCATCGCGCAAGCGTCCGACGCCAAACAGGTCGCGGGAGCGACGGTCTGACTCGTAGTCCACAGGCTGGTACGCCATCCAGAACTCCGCCTGGCCGACCGGAGCAAAATGAAACTCCCGCGGAAGTACGCCGATCACCGTGTATTGGTTGCTGTTGATGTCGAGAACCTGGCCGAGCGCATCGCGGCGGCCGGCATATCGCTTCTGCCACGAAGCGTAGCTGAGCAAGAGGGTGTGGGGTGCGGATGGCAGATTGTCGGCCGCACTGAAATCCCGGCCCAGAATGGGGGTCACGCCAAGCGTGCGCATGAATTCGCCGGTCACCAGCGCGCCGCGGAACGGTTGCGGGCCATCCGGGGTCGCAAGATTGGCGGTGCGGCTCCGGTAGGCGGCGAAGGATTGGAAGACGGTGTTGCGCTCCTTCCAATCGAGAAAATTCGCATAGGAAACGGACATCGCCGGGCTTTCGACTACGCTCAGCAGGCGCGCCGGATCGCGATACGGCAGTGGCTGGATGAGCGCTGCGTCCACAAAGGCGAAAATCGAGAGGCTGGCGCAGACGCCGAGCGCGAGCACGAAAATCGCGGTGAAGGCAAATGCCCGGTTCTTGCGCAATTGCCGCAGGGAGTAGCGAAAATCGCGCCGGAGATGGTCGAGAAACTGGAATCCGCGCATATCGCGACACTCCTCTTTCCTTTGGGTGAGCCCGGCCATCTCGCGCAGCGCCAGGTTGCGCGCCTTCTCGCGGCTCATTCCGGCCGCGGCGTACTCGTCGATCTGCCGGTCGAGGTGATATTGCAGTTCCTCGTCGAGATCTTCTTCGACACGCCGGCGCCAGAACATCGACCGGAAGCGAAGGCGTAAGATATCCAGCAGCCGCATGGTCTTAAACCGCGCGGACGATGGTCGAGATGGCCGCCGCCAACCGTTCCCATTGAGCCGCTTCCTGCTCGAGAATTTTCCGCCCGGCTCTGGTGAGGCTGTAATACTTGGCGCGCCGGTTGTTTTCGCTCGCGGCCCACTCGGCGCCGATCCAGCCGTTCTGCTCGAGCTTGTGCAGGCAGGGATAAAGCGCTCCCTGTCCCACTTGCAGGACTTCGCCGGACATCTGGCGGATGCGCTGCGCGATGGCCCAGCCGTGCATCGGCTGGAGCGCGATCACTTTCAGGACGAGCAGGTCCAAGGTGCCCTGCACCAGGTCGGTCGGTTTGCTCAAACCATCTCCTCTCAGTAACTGACACAAGCGTACAGAAGAAGAGACGTGCGGGTCAAGGAGCGGTTAGCAGGAATTATTGATTCAGGAACGCTTCGATGTTGGTGATGTTCTTTTGGGCGGTCTTGGCTTGATCGAGATCGGGATTGATGGCGACGACTTGTTTGAGGTGCTGGAGGGCCGGGTCGAGATCAGCCCGGTTGTTGGTGGCCGCGTATTTGTGCATGAACGACAGGCCGAGATCGAAATGCGCGAATGGATCGTCGTGGTCGTACGAGAGCGATTTTTGGCACGCCACGATGGCGGAATCGTACTGCTTGGTAAGGTACTGGCAATCGCATATGCCGAAGTAGGCCAGGCTGCGCAGGTCTTTCCAGATATCTTCCTGCGCGGCGCGTTTCTTTTTGCCGATTCCGAAGAGCGAGCCGAGAACGTAGTAGTTCAACTGCCCGGCCAGCTTGCTGTCGAAATCGCTGAGCTTGAGGTACTGATCGTATTCCGGCCCGGCATCGGCCACTTTGCCGCTCAGGCGAAGGCTATCGCCCAGCCATAGGTGCGGTTCGGCGCTCTTGGGAGCCAGCGCAATCGCCTTGTGCGCCGCTTCGATGGATTGATCCCAGAGCGCCTTCAGGCGATAGGCCTGCGCAGCCATGGTGAGCGCCTGCACGTGATCGGGCTGGAGCGTGAGGACAGTGTTGATCTGGCGGAGGGCTTCGTCCACATCGCCGATATCGAGAAGCATGCCGGCGTAAGCCGCGTGCGCTTCCTTGTAGTCGGGGTCGATCTCGATGGCCTTCTTGAAATACTGCTGGGCCTTGTCCTCATCGAACAGCGCATTGTAGGTCTGGCCCAGATAAAAAGCCGCCTGGCTGTACGTGGGGTCGAGTTGCAGGGCCTTCTCGAACTGCTCGACGGCCTTCTTGTAGTTCTGCTCGTAGCCTTTCTGGTAATAGGTGATGCCCTTGTCGAGCGCTTCTTCCGCCGGCTTCGACCGGCGGCGCGGAATCATGATTTTGATGTTGACGGTGGTTTGCGTCCCCGGGTAAACCGTCTCTTCGCGCGGCCCATCGGGCTCGAACCCCTGGTGTACCCCCTTAACCATGTGCTGGCCGGGAGTGAGGCCCGGCAGCAGGAATGGTTTCCCCTTGGCCACGATGCCGACCGATTTGCTGTCCACGAATACTTCGGTGTCATCCATATTGACGGTGATGGCGAAGGATCCGAACTGCGGCGCCGGCGCCGTGGCGGGATTGACATTGGCCGGAATGAACGACAGCCACATGTTCTTGTCGTAGCTGCTGCGGTCGGAGGTGGGGTTCTGCTGGCCGTTGGTGGCCTGCCGGACCTGGGTGTGGACGTATTCCGCCAGTTCATCGGCGGTGACGGTGCCGTCGTGCGGAGCGGTATCGGCTTCGCCTTCCAACCCTTTCACCACGTAATAGGTGAATACACCGTGACCGCCCTCGAGTTGAGGAGTCTCGAAAGAGGTTTCGTTATCGCGGCTGGCGGTGAGCGAGAACAGCGATTGGGTGAGGTCCCCGAGGCTGTGATTCAGGTTGACGGTGTCGTCCGGACTGATGGCGCCGCTATGGCAGGCATCGGTGAACAGAACTTTCCACTTGGCGTGAATCTTGCCGGCGATGGTGGAAGCCAGTTCATCCATGGGGTAGCCCGTACCCTTCGGATTGGACATGTCGAAATCGACCGGGGCCAGATAGCCTCTGCCCTGGAAGATGAACCCGTGGCCGGCAAAGTAAATCACTACGCGGTCGTCGCCCTTGGCCACGGAAGGCAGCCAGACGTCGATTGCCTGGCGGACAGCCGCCAAGGTCGCCTTGGGACCGGTCAGAACCTTGACGTTTTCAGCCTTGAAATTACCGGCTTCCGGGTTGATGAGCGCGGTGTAAATGGATTGCGCATCGCGCTCCGAAAAATGGAGCTGAAGCTTGGGAGGGAGTTTGGGGTACGACGCTACTCCCACGATTACGGCGTAGCTCTGGGCGGGGGCGTTGGACGGCGGTTTGGGAGGCTCGATTTTTTCCAGCTTGAGATCGCGCGTCTGATTGGCGGGCGGGGAAGTTTGGGCGGCGGCGAGCCCCGCCAGCACACAAGCGGAGACAAGGAAGCGGATGATGCGCATGTAATTACCGGTGTGCGAGTTGGAATTCGTAAATCACCGGGCCGGTGAGCGGCGCCGGGGAGGAAATGACAGCCGTGTTCTGCTCTCGCACGAAGAAGAGCTGGCGGCTGGCGTCGTTGGCGGCGGAGAGTTCCTTGGAAACGTCCACGTCGCGCGGGATGAGCTTCGGCCCGGCGCTGCTATCGACGCAATCGCCGCGTGCTTTCATCACAGCGTCGTCGCAGCGCGGCATCAGGGTCAGCGGAGTGGTTGTGCCGGGTGTGGGAAGGGTGGGGCGCGCCGGGATGTCGTTCAAGCGGACCGGGCTGACCAGCCAGTAGACGATCTCGTGCCCTGGAGGCCCGGCGATTTTGAAAGCCACTGAGGTCGCGGGCACCTGGTAATCCTTCCCGGCGGTGATGCGATTGTCCTGGCCGGTTTCCGCACGCGGGAAAAGCTGTTCGTATTTCCCCGATGTGCTTTGGTTGGTGACGTAAAGATAGCCGTCGAAATCGGTGCGGAAGCGGAAGCGCACGCGATCGTTCTGCGCCAGCACCAGCGCGGGATCGATGCTTTTCCAGGCGTGCCCATCATAGCGTTCGAGCATCAATTCCATGCGATGCCCGCCCTGGGTCATGGTTTTGGTTTGGGACCAGGAGAACGGCAGCAGCAAAGCTGCAGCGGCGGAAACCGGCAGCAGGGCGGACCGGATCATTGATGCACCAGTTGTATCTCCGCCACCACGCGGGAATCGGCGCTGCCACTGGGATTCACCACGTAGACGGCGTCCTCTTTCTTGTCGGTGGAGGACTTGTCTTCCGGAGTCTTGTCGTCGACCGTCTCGATGATGAGGTCGCGAGTGTAAGTATCACGCAACTGGCCGATGGCGGAATCGGGGATTTCGGCGCTGGCGGTCATGACGTACTTCTTCTTCGGCTTGTCCATCGACTTGTCGGCGGCAGGCTGGGCTTTGGCGCCCCCTTGCAGAGAATAAATCATGTCCTCGAGGCCCTTTTCGGGAGTCCGCGAAAACACGATAAACAGATGTTCGGTCCCGGTCTGTGTGTCGAAGACCATGCGCGTTCCGGGGGGGACGACGCGGGCGCTCCAACCATCCACATGGTTGTCGCCATCGGCCACTTCGGGCGAGGGGAACATCGGCGTCCAGGTGCCGCTGGTTCCCTTCAGGACAACGTAGAGATACCCGGGACTGTTGGTCTGAACCTTCACCTGAATTTTGTCGTAGGCGTGAAATACGGTATCGGGCGGAACTTCCACCATGGAGTCGCCCGAGTTCTTCAGGATGGTGTATTTCAGGCCGAGGGGCGTGCCGTTCTCCGGCGCGGGTGCGGTGGTAACGAGCGCGGTTTTGACCACCATCGTGCCGTCCGGCCGGGTGACGGACTCGCTGGAATGGGTGACCGCGGCGGGTTGGCTCGGCGTGGCGGGGGTCGAGACGGCGGCGGTTTCGGCGGGCTTCGGTTGGACCGCTGGCTTCTTCGCGGCGACGGCCGGCCTGGGCGCGGACGTGGCTGGTTTGGCTGGCGGCTTGGCGGGTTGGGCGGGTTCGGGCGCCGCGGAATAGAAGAGTTCGCGCGCCGTAAACTGCGGTTTGGGCGCCTCTTGCGCCGCAGCGGTGAATACAGCGAAAGCTAACGATAGGACAACGGAGTGACGCATCTGATACTGTTGGCGGCTTCCCTGGCCGCACCTCCAGCTTTCTAAGATATCACCCGCGGTAAGGGTCGATCGGATTTAGGCTAAAGATAGGGTACTGGGGGCGCGACGAAGCACCGTCGAGGCCGAAATCGATTTTCCGCCAATCACGGCCGAAACGGCCACGTTATGGCTTATGCTACCCTTGGCGGTGATCGCGCGACAGAGTTCCGGGAATCGCGCCCTGATGGCATGATCGGCTTTGTATCCCACCTTGCAAGCGATTTCATTAAGCGACAGTGGACGTTCCATTCAACTGGTCTTCGAGCCGCCGGCCTGAAGCCAGGGCGAGCAGGTGTTGGGCCTGGTCAATCAGGACCGCCCGCGGGCGGCGGTAGTGCCTGCTCCACTGCCTGGTGGTTATCGGCGGCCACTCCGCGGTCATTCGGGAACGGAGGCATGGTCTGTGCGGTCCTGCCGGCAGAATCCAATCGCCGCTTGAGGTCTGTGCGGTTTTGTGGCTGAGTGCCGCCCCTTTGCGGCACCCCTCGGATTCCAGACCGCCCATAGCCTGTTATGCGCTCCGGTTAACTCTGCTTTAGAAGGCTGGGGCCTTCCATCCATCGATTCACCTCGGATATCTCGGAGTGGGGCCGGCTCTCTGGAATGTCGGGAAGGCCGGCGAGATAAATCGCATCGGCTTGGTGGCAAGGATCGCATTCTGCGAGACTCGCAGACGATCCCCATCGACGCTTGGTAGAGGATACCGTGGCCGAAATGGGATGGTGGGCATGCTTTCGAGAGGATAGCCAGACTCGCGTGAAAAGCACGGTCCGGCCCTCAGAAGATTCCAGGTTAAAACCTGTTGTCGCCTCTTCCCAGTTTAAGAGAGTGACACCGAAGATCGGCAGAAACGACATGCGCCGGACACTTGGCGCCGGGCGCATGCCCGGTCATGCCGCCTCGGCCTCTCGAAGCTCCGGTTTTGACAACGTTTTCGAGACCCGATTCCCACCGGGCAGGACCGTCTTTGGCGATTTCAGTTACCGTACTGTCGGGTATTTGATGCCGAGCTGTTCGAGGTAAGTATCGTACTTACTCGGATCGTAATAATACTTCTTCATTTCCGGACGGTACTTATCCATGGTGGTCTTGTTCATCCAGATGGCCGGCTTGTCGTCGGGGCGCAGGAAGCTCTTGTATTTGACGTCCTTCGTCTGGACGTTGTTGAAGTAGTCCCACGCTTTAGCAACGAGATCAGGGTGCACCAGAATATCGATTATGGTCATGGCCTGCACTTTGGCGCCGGCGATGACGCCCTTGTGCGCGATGGGGGTGGCCATGGAGATGCCGTTGGCCCAATTGTGGCCGGGGCCTCCGGGAATGTTAGAGGGAAATCGCAGCGTGACGGTGGGCACGTTCCAGCTCACGTCGCCGATATCGTCGCTGCCGCCGCCGGTGGGTTGCGGGCCCATGCCTTCGCCCATTTCGCCATCGCCGCCGCGGCCTTGCCTCTCTTGCGGAGCGCGGAACGGCGGGATGCGGGTGGCGAGCCCGGTGACGCGCTGCTTCAATTCCGTCTGCATGCCCTTGGCGAGTTTCTGGTCGTCATCGCTCCACTGCGGCAGTCCGACTTTCTCGATGTTGGCCTGCATGTCTTCGGCGATGGGGCGGTTGAAATAGCCGGGCCAGGCGCTGCCGAGCAGGCGCGAGGTGAAAGTGGTGTCCGTCATCAGCGCGGCGCCCTTCGCCATGTTGTCGCCGATGCGCCAGAGGTCCATGATGTGGTCGTAATCGGCCTCGCGGAAGTAATACCAGACGGCTGAGGTGGGCGGCACGACGTTGGGCTGGTCGCCGCCGTCGGTGATCACGCGATGGGAGCGCTGCGCCAGGCGCAGATGCTCGCGGCGGAAGGCCCATCCGACGTCCATGATCTCGACGGCGTTCAGCGCGCTGCGGCCGCGCCAGGGAGCGGCGGCGGCGTGGGCGCTTTCGCCCTTGAAATCGTACTCCACGCTCACCAGTCCGTTCTGATTGATCGACGGGCCCCAGGAAACGCCGAAGTTCGCCGCCACATGCGTGAACAGGCAGACATCGACGTCTTTGAACATGCCCGCGCGGACGTAATACGCCTTCGTGCCGACGAGTTCCTCGGCCACTCCGGGCCACAGGCGGATGGTGCCCGGGAGGTGCTCGCGCTCCATCACCTTCTTCACCGCCAGGGCCGCGATAATGTTCAGGGGCACGCCGGAATTATGGCCCTCCCCGTGGCCGGGCGCGCCTTCGACGATCGGATCGTGATAGCCCACGCCGGGTTTCTGCGACGCCTGCGGGATATCGTCGATGTCGCTGCCGAGGGAGATAACCGGCTTTCCCGATCCCCAACTCGCTACCCACGCGGTAGGGATGCCGGCGTAATTGCGCTCGATGGTGAAGCCTTCTTTTTCGAGAATACCGGAGAGGTATTTGGTGGTTTCCAACTCCTGGAATCCGAGCTCGCCGAAACTGAAGACGCTATCGACCATGACCTGCGCCTGTTTCTTCATGGCGTCGATCTGGCCGGCGAGGTCGGCCTTGATAGAGGCTTCTTTTTCGGGAGTGATGGCGGCAGGCTGCGCGAGGAGGGGCGCGGCCACGGCGAGAATGGCGACGATTTTTCGCATTGAGCTAGTGTACTAAAGGAGGGGGTGCAAGAGAGAAGGGAAAACCGCCTGGAACCGCGGCATCGCCCTCAAGTACATTAATTAGAGAGATGCGCGCACTCTTACCCCTTTTCCTTGCCGCGGCGGCCTATGCTGCGGCTCCCTGCACCACCGCAACCACGGCCTGCACCGAATTCGTGACACTCGGCGGCGGCCCGGCGCGCACGATGGTTTATCGCACCTATCCGCTGACGGTAAAGAACGAAAAGATCACGCGGGCGCTGATCGTGATCCACGAGACGAACCGCGATGCCGAAAATTGTTTCCGTTCCGCGCTGGCGGCGGCGTTTCTGGCCGGCGCGCTGGACGACACGGTGTTGATCGCCCCGCACATCGCGTCGGCGGCGGCAGGATGTAAGGACAAGCTGGCGCCCAACGAAGTGAATTGGAGTTGCGGACCCTGGCGAACCGGAGGCGCTTCCGTAACGGACGATAAGTTGACCACCTTCGACATGATGGACGACATCCTCGAGATGCTGGCGCGGAAGAGTGCGTTCCCCAATCTGAAGGGCATTGTGGTGGCGGGCCATTCGGCCGGCGGCCAATTCGTGAACCGCTACGAGATGTCGAACCGCGTTCACGAGACGCTGGGCGTACCGGTTCGGTACGTCGTCTCGAACCCTTCGAGCTATGCGTGGATCGATTCCACCCGTCCGGACGAGGTGAACCAGGCGTGCCCGAATTACAACCACTGGCCCTACGGATTCGAGGATCGCTCGGGCTACGCCGCGCGATTGAGCGACGAGGAGTTGAAGAAGCAGCTTGCCTCGCGCCCCACAACTTATTTGCTGGGCGAGATCGACATTCTGCCGCTGGGAGGGTTCGATCAATCGTGCGCGGCGATGCGGCAAGGGCCGACGCGGTTGGCGCGCGGGCAGGCATTCGGTAAATACGTGGACGCACAACTCGGGGCAAAGCACGACATCGTGGTGGTGCCGCTGTGCGGCCATAATGCACGCTGCATGTTCACCGCGGACGTCGCGCTGCCGCTGCTCTTTCCAAAGTGGTGAGGCTTGCGGCCGGCCCTCGCTAGCGCGCCAGGTGGGCCTTCTGCATCTGCTCTTCGAGCGATTTGAGGAGGTCGGGGGCGTTCATCTGGGCCAGCTTTTCGCGGGTGGCGACGGCCTCGTCCTTGCGCCGGAGCTTGAGGTAGGTGAGCGCCAGGTTGTAGACCGCGGTGGCGTCGACGGGGTTCAGTTCGACAGCCTTGAGTTGATTGGAGAGTGCGTCTTCATATTTGCCCTGGGAAAGAAGCAGGAGGCCGAGACTGTTGTAGGCCCATGACATGCGCGCCGGAGGATTGGGCGGCATTTTTGCGAAGCCACGATTGAAATAGTCGTACGCCGCGGCGGCATCGCCCTTGCGGCGGTAAAGATTGGCGAGCAGCAGGTAACCCTCGTAGTCGTCGGGATAGAGACCGACGTACTCGTTCATCAGATCGAGGGCGCGCGGCAGGCGGTCGAGCGACTCTTCGTTGATGTACAGCGTGACGAGCTCGAAGCGGACGTCGCGATCCTTCTCGTTGGCGGCTTCCGCACGCTCGAGGAAGTCGGCCGCGCCCGAAGGGTTGTTGTGGCGGAGCGCGTCGTGCGCCAGCAGGCGCAAAAGCATGATGTTCTTCGGGTCTCCGGTCAGAAGCTCGTTGGCATAGCGGGCCGCGTCGTCGAGGCGATCGGTCTTTTCGTCGGCTTGCATGAGCATGGTTTTGATTTCGCGATTGCCGGGATCGGCCTGCAGAGCGGCTTCCAGAGCGGTGCGGGCGTTGGCCAGGTCGCCGGTGCGGAAATAAAGGCGCGCCAGGCGCGTTTTCATGGCGGTGGTGGCATTCGGCGAAGCGCATGCGCGCACGTAATATTGAACCGCTTCGGCGGGACGGTCCTCCTCTTCGGCGATCTGGCCCACGCGGTCACTGATGTCGTACAGTTGCGGCCTGGCTTTCAAAACCAGAATGTACTCTTCCTTGGCGTCTTTGTGGCGGCCCGTCTGGTAGAGCAGGTCGGCCAGCGAAAGCAGGGCGGGGAAGTTATTGGCGGAGTGCTGGAGCACAGCGCGGTAGTATTGCTCGGCCTGAGCGGTGTTGCCGGTGTGGCCGAACGCCTGCGCCATCCAGCTGGTGACTTCTTCGTCGGAAGCGTGCTGCACCGAGTCGTATTCCATCGTGGAGATGACGTCCTTCCACATCCCGGCCTTGATGTAGCAGTTGGCGAGTGTCTTGGCGATGGCGAAGTCGCCGGGACGCAGGTGCGCGGCGTGCAGCAGATACGGAATGGCCGCGCCGGCGCGCCCAAGTTGCAACTCCGCCCGCCCGGCGCCGGCGTTAGCGGCGGCGTTATCGGGCGAGAGCGACAGAACTTTCTGATATTGGTCGGAGGCCGCTTGCCATTGAGAGGCCGCGAAGGCTATGTCGGCGAGGCCGGTGAGGGCGCCGATGTCACCAGGCTGCGCGGCCAGCACCGCGCGGTAGAGTGGCGCGGCCTGCTCGGGCTTTCCCGATTTCGCACAGGCCTCGGCGAGCGCATCTTCGATCGCGAGGCTGCCGGGCTTCTTCTTGCGCAGATCCTCGAGCATCGCGGCGGCTTGCGGCGCGTGGCCCGCGCCTTCGTCCGCCCGCGCGATGAGGATTGCGACCTGTTCATCGCCGGGAGACACCTGGTTGTAATGCAGGAGCGCGGCTTGGGCTTTCACGAAATCGCCCATGTCCAGATAGCAGCGCCCCATCAGAAGAGCGGCGCGCGGTGTCTGGGATGGCGTAAGCTGTCGCACAGCCTCGGGACAATTGCCGGCGCGGTAGGTCTCGGACCCTTGCCGGTATGCCGCATCGGGGGGCGGCGCCTGCGCGTGCAGGACGGCGCACGCCGCCGCGAGAATCGACGCCCGCAGGACATAATTTAGGCCCACGGATCAATGATCGCGCATTTTGACGGGCCTTCGCTGGCTGAAGGCAGCTGTCGATTTACGGTATCGTAAAACGGAATGAGCCTAATTCGAATGCACATACCGGTTCTGCTGTCCATCACCATACTGGGCACGATGGCGGCAACCGCGCAGGAATCCAAGCCTGCTCCTGCCGCCGCGGCGGCCGACACGAAGCCGGCGGACAAGCAACCGCCTTTGCCCTCGGACGCCCACACCACGCAGAGCATCCTGCTCGACGGCAAAACCCTGCATTACAACGTCACGGTGGGGACGCTTCCGGTCTACGACAAGGACGGCAAAAAGAGCGGCGAAGTGGTTTACACCGCTTACACGATGGAGGGCAATGGGCGCGCGGTCACGTTCGGGCTGAACGGCGGACCGGGCGCGGCATCGGTGTTTCTGAATTTCGGTGCCATCGGTCCGAAGCACATCAAGTTCGGCGACGAGGGCGACAGCCCCTCCGATCCAGCCACTCTCCTCGACAATCCCGGCACCTGGCTCGATTTTACCGACCTGGTGTTTATCGACCCGATCGGCACGGGCTACAGCCGCTCGCTGGTCTCGGCTGACGAGACGAAAAAGCAGTTCTACTCCACCGACAATGACATCCACTATCTTTCGCGCATTATCTACGACTGGCTGGTGAAGAACGGGCGCATGGACTCGCGCAAGTATTTCGTCGGCGAAAGCTATGGCGGATATCGCGGCCCCCGGATCACGCATTACCTGCAATCGCAACTGGGTGTGGCGATGAACGGCGTGGTGCTGGTGTCGCCGTATCTCAACCCCACGCTCGACGAGAACGGCGACGTTTCTCCCATGCCGTGGCTCCTGACCCTGCCTTCGATCACGGCGGCGCACTTGGAACGGCAGCACAGGCTCACGCCGGAAGCCATGGCGCCCGTGATTGCGTACACCCGCGGCGACTATGTGACCGATCTGCTGAAGGGACGGTCCGATCCGCAGGCGAACTCGCGCATCGTGAAGCGGGTGACCGAACTGACAGGACTCGAAGAAGAGTTCGTGCGGCGGGCCGGCGGGAGGCTTGAAATCGGGGCATATCTGCGCGAAGTTTTCCGCGAAGAGGGGAAGCTCAGCAGCATTTACGACTCGAACGTCACCTCATACGATCCATTTCCATTTGCGCCGTACCAGCGCGCGAACGACCCGCTGCTGGCGAGCATCATTGCACCGACCACAACCGCCATGGTGGACTTCGTCACCCGCGTGGTGGGGTGGAAGACGGATGCGCGCTACAACACGCTCAGCTACGAGGTCGGCAGCCAGTGGGACAACGATAGCCGCGCATTGCGCGAAGGGGCGGTGGCCGATCTGCGCGAGGCCGTGGCGGCAGATCCGAAGCTGCGCGTGCTGATCGCCCACGGTTGGAACGACCTTTCCTGCCCGTTCATGGGGTCGATTCTGACGGTGGATCAAATGCCGGTGATGGGCGACGCCACGCGCGTGACAGTTCGCGAGTACGCCGGCGGCCACATGTTTTACACGCGTCCGGACAGCCAGGCGATGTTGCGGAAAAGCGCCGAGGAGATGTTCGCGAAGCATTGACGGTATTCCATCGCGTAGTAGGCGTGGTACGATGCACCCTTGCGCGAGGTAGACGAAACGGCGCGGTCGATGGGACCGAGCCGCAACGGCCACCATCGGTCTACGGCATCTCCGCCGGGTTGGCCGACGCCCTTTCATACTCCGCGTTGAACGCGCAGCCGATGAGCGCGATTACGGCCATCAGGTACATCCACACCAGCAGCGCGATGCCCGCCCCGATGGAACCGTACATCACGTTGTAGTGACCCATATTGCGCACGTACCAGGCGAAGCCGGTCGTGGCCAGCAACCAGAACACGGTCGCCACCACGGCGCCGGGCCAGACGAATCGCCAGCGCTGCCGGCGATATGGGCCGAACAGGTAGAGCGTGCAAGTAACCGCGACCGTAGTGGCGAAGGCCAACAGGTAGCGGGCGCCGCGGCTGACGGCACGCATCAGCCCGGATAGCGGCGAAAGGATCGGGTCCACTTTCAGCCAGGCGAGCATGGTGCTCTCCACCTGAGTTCCGAAAAGCACCAGCGCGGTGGCGCAGACCAGAGGGAAAGCCGCGAGCAGCACCATCGCCACCGCAACGCCCTGCGTCTGCAAGAAACGGCGGCTGCGCGGCACGCGGTAGACGATCTGAAATCCCTCCATGAGGCTCTTGATCACGCCGGACGCGGCCCATATCGAAATGAGGAAAGCCACGATCAGCAGCGAAATGGGACGGGCGCCGGTGACGCGGAACTGCTGCATCACCAGACCTTCGCTGCCGGGCGGAACAATCTGGTCGAGGGTTTCCGCGAGAAATCTGGAAACGAACTCGGCGCGCGTCTGCACCAGGATAGTCGCGGCAGAAGTAAGAATCGGAAAAAACGAAAGCAGCGCGGAATAAGCAGCGCCTTTGGCGATGCCCAGGCATCCGTCACCGAAGGCCGCGAAAATGCTGCGGTGGAGGAGCCAGAAGAAGTTGCGCGGGGTCAGGCGCACGGCCGCGGCTCAGCCCAGAATCTGGGCAAGATGATGCTCCATGTGGTCGACGTAGCTCGACATCACCTCAGAAAGCGGTACCGGAGCGCTGTCGCCGGTGGTGCATGGCGCCGCCAGCGGCTTTTCCGGCATGGTGCGGATGATGTGCAGCAGATGGCGGTTGTAGAGCAGCCACAGATTCACCAGGTCCGGCCAGCTTTCCATGGCATACGACTGTGCCGCCACCCACTGCTCCTGCTCGTAGCTCGGCCCCTGATAATTCGGCGTCAACTGCGCGCGCACGAATCGCTGATGATTATTCGAAGCCGAATCGATCAGGTGGCCCAGGATCTGCTTTTTCGACCAGTGGCCCGGAGCGAGTTCGCGGCCCGCTTCGTCGTCCGAAATATCCACCAGGCGCGGCGGGGTGATGGCGAGAATGCGTGTGAGGCGTTCGGCGGTTTGGTTCATTTGAGAATCACCTTGGCGGTAGCAGTGTTGTTGGCGCTGTCGGCCACGCGGATCACGAGCAGGTGCTCGCCGGCGGCCAATCCGGTAAGATCGAGCGCGAATTGCTCGCGCGGAGAATCGATGACGCCATCCACCGAGTCCATCGGAATCCAATTGCCCGCGTCCAGGGAATATTCACACCGCCGCAAGGACGAACTCGCGTCCGCGGCTTGCCATTCCACGCGCGCGGCGCCCGCCGCATACTGAACCGTGCCCATGGTGATCGCGGGCGGTGTGTTGTCGATCATCACCGGCGAACTCACCAGCGTGGCTTCGCGCGCGCTCGCGGGCGGATTGGACTCGCGGTCGGAGGCCACGACCCGGAAGTAATACTTGCCATCGGCCAGGATGTCGGCGTCGAATGTCATCGAAGTATCGTGCGTGCCCGAGCGCAGCAGCATCCACTGCGTTTCGTCGTCGGACCGGAAATAGAGGTTGTAAACCAGTCGGTCGCCGTCGGGATCGTCGGCTTGCCAGCTCACGGTGATCTGCTGGGACGCCGCGCGGGTCAGGGTCTGCGTTGGCGTGCCCGTGGAAGTGGTGTCTCCGCTGGTATTGGCGGTATCGCCGCTGACCGTGACGCTGTAGGCGGCTGACGATCCACCCGGCGATTTCCCGGTCTGCGATACCAGCGAAGCCTGACTGATGACGCTGATGCTGCGTACCACGGGAGGCGAATTCTGCGGCAAATACGCCAGGGTGACGCTATCCACTACCGGTGTGTTGCCGCCGGCGCCCGTCATCTCGACCTTCCACTGCACATACCGGGCGTTGGGGCTGGTGATCGGCGAGGCCGACGCCGCCGTGAGCGGCCCCGACCACTCGCTCCACGTTCGATCGGGGCGGGCGGAATTACCGGAGCGCGTGCGAAATACCAGGCTGCATCCGGCAGGCGTCTCGCCCCGCCAACTGAGGCTGCCCCAGCGAGAGGCGGTGCCGGAGTCGTGTACCGGCGCTTCATAAGAGCCGCTGGCGCCAGGCTTTTCGCCCAGGCGGTAAATGTGCCCCATATTTCCGGTGGCGGCGAAGATCGAGTGTTCGGAAGGCAGCAGGCGCGTGGTTTCGCTGGCCCCGGTCTCCGTTACCAGAGTGACGCGCCGGTCGGGTGAGAGGCCATAGATGCGGCCATTCTGGTCGGTAGAGAAAAGCACCTGGTTCTCGAGCGCCAGCAGGTCGTAGACGTTTTCGTCCTTGGAAGTCCAGAGCGTCTCGACGGTGTTGTCGGGATTGATGCGATAAACGGCCGACTTGTCCACGTTGCCGCTGTCCATGGCAGGAGTTGCCGGCAAGTTCACTTGCGGCGCGATAAGCGGCTGCGCCTGCGCCTTGGTGTCGGGCGGCTTGAGTTCGCCGCCCGCCTGCGCTTCCACCGTGATGGTGGTGGAGGCGATGGTCGGGAGCCCGGTCAAACCTTGCGCCGCCTGCTGCGCGGCCTGCGCGCGCTTGGCCACCGATCCGCCGAGCGCGGCGGCGTACACGGTGCCATCCGGCATGGGGACAATTGCGCGGATTTCGGGTAGCGACGAATCGTAAAGCGTGAAAGCCTTGTCCTTGGCGGTGATGCGGTACAGCAGGCCGTTCGGTTCGGTCCCCGCCAGCAGGCGGCCTTCGGAATCTACGGCCATGCCGGTGATGTGCGCCTGGCCGGTATCGTAGTACAGTTCGCCTTGCCCGGGCGCGGTGACGCGGTAGATCTTGCCCTGATCGCCGGTGCCCACGAAAAGAGCGCCATCCGGCGCCACCGCAAGCGACCAGATGTAGCGCGCCTTGGGCGCGAAGTACTCTTCGGCCTTGCCCTTCACGATGCGATAGACCTTGCCGTCGGGCGATGACGCGGCGTAGACCGCGCCGGACGCGTCCACCGTCACGGCGAAGATTTCCGGCTGTTCCGCGGTCCACAGCAGCGAGGATTGGCCCGCGGGGTCGATGCGGTAGAGACGTCCGCGATTGCCGGTGCCGGCGTAGAGCGTACCATCGGAGGCGCGGGCGACGCTCCAGATCACTGGCTGGTCGGAAGTGAAGACGGTGTCCACCTTGGGCGCGAGCGAGAGGCGGCCTTCGCGGCTGAGGGAGATGCCGTCGAAGTGGCCGTGCAGAAAGTCGCTGTAGGAATTCATCTCCCAGGTTTGCGTGCCGCTGCCCACCAGGGCCACGGAGAGCCCGGCAGTAAGCACCGCGGCGATTCCGGCGGGGCGTAGAAGCTGGCGCATGAAGGCAATCATTCCTTGATTTCCACCTGTGCTGTTTTGACGCCGGAAACCACCACGTCGCCCGCATCGATTTCCATTTCGGCGATTTTGGAATTGCGAGTCTGCGTGATGCCGGCGAGGCTCGTCTGCGACTCCGACAGAATCAGTGTGACGGAGGCGGGCGGAGCCGGCAAATCGACCCCTTCCAGCTGGAACGCGGGATCGGTGCGCCAGACGCGAATGTAGGCGCGGGTGTTGGGATGGAGATTGTTGACGGTGGCGATGAGTTGGGTGGGAGTGTGCGGTGTCGCGCCCAGAACCTGGTGGAAATCGGTGATATTCGCCGTGCCGGCGTCGGCCACGGTGAAGTACAGCGGGCCGGGTTCGGCGCCGATGGGGATTTTGTAATCCAGATGGCGCTTGGTTTCCGCGCCGTTTTCACCCACCAGCGATACGTTCAGCCGCACCGTATCGCCGGGACGCGCTTCCCGCTGCGAGACGGTGAGATCGTCGATGGTGAGCTCTTTTTTCCGCTCGAACGCCTCAATATTGAGGGCGATGCTCTTCAGGCGGAGAGCGTCGAAATCGCTCTGCATCACATACGAGACCGGGACCGCGGTGGAAAGCGACGCCTGCGTGGCCGATCCGTTGTCGGCCGAGAACATGTTATCGATGCGGACCGGAAGCGGCGCATTCTGGAAGGCGATTTCCCCGGTGATGCGCAGCGTGGCCGCGCCGACGGTCCGCTCAGTGGCATCGATGGCCGAAAAAACCGCCATCTGCACGAGCAGCGGCGAAAGCAGCGGGTCGTTCACCATCTGAATCCGGTAGCTTTCGATGTGCTTGCCGTCGCGGGTGACGTTCAGCGACACCGGCACGGTGGCGGCGCGTTTGCCGAATTCGCCAGCGACCGCGGTATTGCCGTCGTAACCGATGGTTCCCATCCATTGCCGCGCGGCTGATAGCTTGAACGACGTGTTGGTGTTGGGCACCACGGTCAGGACCTCGGAGAGCGCGAACGGAAGCGAGGTAGCACCTACGTCGAGGAAACGGTGGCCGAAGGCATAGAGGCGATTGCCGTCGATGTAGGTGACCGTGCCGTCGGCGCCCACGTTGTAATCGCCGGAAAGAAGCTGCACGCTGATCATCGAGCCCGGTTTGACCTCGGCCGGATTGCCCATGGTGTCGGGAAGCCTGCCGGCGGAGCTGACGGCCTGGCGCGGTTCGAGCCCGAGCGCGCGCAGTTGTGGCGCGAAGGTGTCGAGCGTGGCTCGTGTAAAACCGCCGAACGAGAGCGGGGTGGCGATGTCGACCATTTGGGCGCCCCCGGACATTGCCGGCGAGGCCTGCGGAAAAACGCGGAGCAGTTGGTTGGGCGCCAGCGCAACCGGAGCCCGCGGCACCGCGATGGCGGCCCGCTGGGCAACCGGACGGACCATGTCTTCGATGGGGCGAATGCCGGCGATGGGCTCTTTCGAGAAAGCGTACGCCAGGGCTACCGCGCCGGCGAGTTTGCCATCGATGTAGACCGGGCTGCCGCTCATACCTTGCATGACGCCGGATTCGGCGAGCGGCCCTCCGGAAAGCTTGCCGAGGATGATGGACTCATGCGGGCCGGTGTTCTCGAGCACGCCAAGGATCTCGACCTGGAACTCCTCGATGCGACTGCCGGAGAAGACGGTGCGTCCCACGCCGTGCATGCCGGGCCGGATGTCCTTCAAGGGGAAGAACGTTTGGGCAGGCAGGACGGTGGCCATCGCCAGAATGGCGGGAACTGCAAGGCGGTACACACACCCATTGTACAGGGGAGGGGGCAGGAGGAACTGGCTAGGATGGGCTGTCTCTCCACGGATTGGGATGGCAAAAGGCAATCGCAGCAGAACGCGGCCCACATCCGTCCGGCCGGGAGATTTTGCCGGAGTACGATCGTCAGACTTCCGCGACAGATTTCGAAAGTGGGGTAGTGTCCGAATGTCCGCAACATTAGGACACTACGGTTGCCGCCCTGGCCCGCCTTGCGTTATCCTAAAGGCTCGATCTCTCTCGAAGGAATCAAGTTAGTACAAGATGGCAAATACTTTTTCCGCCCTCAAGCGGGTGCGCCAAATGGAACGGCGCACGGAAGTGAACCGCAAGAACAAGACCCGCCTCCGCCACTCGATCCGCGCCATGCGGCGCGCGCTCACCGGCAAAGATCCGAAAGCCGCGGCGGACCTGCTGCCCAAGACGTTTTCCGAAATCGATCGCTCGGCCAAGCTGGGGATCATCAAGAAAAACACCGCCGCGCGGTACAAGTCCAAGCTGCACGTCAAGGTCAAAGCCCTGGCGAAGGCGTAGCGCCGGCCGTCAGGCCGTCAATTTCAACAGAAACTGCTCCATGATGACGCGGTCGTCCGGCCGCGCGTCGCGGAGCCCGCGGTCTGCTTCCGAGATCAACTTCATCGCGCGCTCCAGTTGCGGACGAGTAAATTTACCCATCGTCTGCCACACCTGGTCGGCACGCGATCCCCACATCTGCATTCCCAGGCGCGTGAAGTGCGATTGCACCTGCATGGAGCTTTTCAGTCCCGCCTCGCGAGCCGCCATCGCCAGCCGAAACTGCGTCGAAAGGAACGAGAGCGCCAGCGGAAGGTAGATGCCTTCGCTGGTCAGCGTGTCGAGCAATTCGAGGGCGCGCGTGCGATCGCGGCGCCCGAGCGCGTTCACCAGCGCGAAGATGGTGGTCGTCCGGGCATCCGGAACGAATTCGGCGATATCGCCGGCGGAAACGGTGCGGGCGCCGGCGTAAAGCGCCAGTTTCTCGATTTCGATGGCGATGCGGGCGATGTCCGCGCCCAGCGCCTCCACCAGGAGATCGAGCGCATCTGGCGCCATGGCAAGCGCGGCGCAGCGCGCCAGAACTTCGGCTTCCCGGCGGGCTTCGTCGGGAGAAAAAGGCCGCAATTCCACCACCTCGCGGGTCGCGGAATAGAATTTCCGCACGCGTTCCTGCTTTCGCTTGTCTTCGCCCTCGAAATCGAAGCGGATGGCCTCGAAGACGATCACCACGCCGGGGGTCGGATCTTTCAAATAGGCTGCCAAATGCGCCGCGTCGCCTCCGCTCCCGCCGGATTCCGCTTCGGCTGCATCGTCATCTTCGCTGGCCTTGCCGGTCTTGGGCAGGGCTGCTTCGCCGTTGGCCACCCAGATCAGACGGTCCGCCGCGAAGAGCGATAACGCGCGCGCATCGTCCAGGATCGCGGCGAGGGCCGTGACGGCGAGATCGAACTGCGCGATGGCGGCCTCGGGGAAAGCGGCAGTCATCGCTTCCTTGATTCGGCGGCGTTCGTAGGCCTCGGGCCCCAGCAGCAGGACGGCGGGCGGAAAATCCCTCTTTCTTACTCGCGCCACGAGCTGCGCCGGCGTCAAAATGCCTCCAGGATCGACGTGACGATTCCCTCGGCGGCCTGTTGGCTCACGCGCTTCAAGGCCGGGCTGCTTTCGTCGAAATAGGTCGGCAGGTTGGTGGAAATTTCGTACCGTTCGCGGAATTCGTACCCCGTCCGGGTGTAGATCACCTTGCCGGTCTTGCGATCCGTGAGGGTGAACTGCACGTTGAGGACGAGTTGCGAGCTGGTGGCGCGATTCGTCACCGGGTCTGTGGTGATGCCGCCCAACACATCCAACCGGACTACGCCGCCGCTCAGAACCGCATCGGCTTGTTCGGGGTGCGTGGTGATGGTGTAGCGGGTGCGGGAATGAAACTCGCGCACAACGTCGGCGGTGAGCAGGCTGGCCACCTTGTATTGCACGGTCCCGTTGGAAAATTCCGGTATGGCGATGGTCTTCACGTCCTTGGGGATGAGATCGCCCTGGCCGCCTATGTGATAGCCACACGCGGCCGTCGAGAGTGCGAGGGCGGCGAGCATGGAAACCCGGATCGTCATATCAATTGCCGCGCGACGGCCACCCCATTTTCCGCCGTGAGCCGCAGATTATCGGCCGCCAGCCAAAACCAGCAGGCGTCCGGCCGGTTGCGATCGG
The DNA here is from genome assembly GCA_035509055.1 of Bryobacteraceae bacterium. GTDB lineage: Bacteria > Acidobacteriota > Terriglobia > Bryobacterales > Bryobacteraceae > PALSA-129. Next base: position 63,953 of record DATJMA010000075.1, read on the forward strand.
GCGAAATCGCGCCCACGGCGATCCCTGCCTGGCCCGCCTGCCCCACGTTGGTCGGCGCTTCGAAGTCGCTGCCGCGCACCTCGATCGTGCCGGTGACGAGCCCGCTCTCCAATGTCTCGATGTTGGGATCCGATGCGAACTCCACCCACGCGCCGAAGCTGTAGCCGTGGAACACGGGCGCCTGAATCAATCGCAACGACGGCATCGGCACTCCTTCGCCCGTGCCCGGCAGGGCCAGGAGGGTCGCCAGGTGCCGCTCGATGCGCAATTCGGTTTCCTCGAGAGCGACCTTGGCTTCCTCGCCGTATTTGGCGAGCATGCTGAAGCTCAATTGCGCGTCGAACACTTCCTGCGGCAATTTCTTGAATGACAGCAGGCTTACGGTCTGCCCTTGCAATTCCTCCACGCCGGCCGTGCCGTGCTCGCTGGCGGGCGCGAAAATCTGGATTACCGACGCGAGCACCGGCTCGACCGAATGCAGACGGCGCAAAAAGAGCGCCAGTGCGATGGCGGCCGGGTGCGCGATCACCTGCACGGCGGAATCGTAATCCCCCGCTTCGCTGTCTTCGCTCGATTCCACCAGGGGCGCGCGCAAGCGCGCGTCCGGGCGATCTTCGGCCGCGCCGGTGAGGTCGATGACCGTGGTCCGGGTTTGGTTTCCGGCGAGTTCCAACGCTTTTTGGCCGGCTTCCGCCGATCCCGCGAGAAACACGGCGCGGGCGCCATCGAGAGCCGCGGCGGAAAGGCCTCCGACCACGGCGGGCTCATTGCCCACGCGGGTCAGCGAGCCTTCCAATTCTTCGGTATCGGCAAGCAGCCGGAGGTCGATACCGGTATCCGCGGTGGCCACAATGTCGCGGATCTCGCGCCCCAGCAGCGAGTCCGAACCCACCAGCGCGATGGTGCTCATACGGCGGCTCCGGGAGCCGGTCTTGGCGGTGGAGGCTGCTGGCGAAGGCGGCGCCGGAAGATGCCGCCGATGCGGATGAGAATGCCGCTCGCCACGTAAGCGGCGGGCAGCGCCAGCAGCACCGGCTGCGGCCAATTCCACGTGAGGTAGATGAACGCCCCAAGCAATATGATGAGCAGCGGCGTGTACGGCTTACTCAGGCTGATGCCTTTGAAGCTGTAATAGCGCCAGGTGCTCACCATCAGCAGCCCCAGAATCGCCAGCACCACCAGCCACACGGCTGCAAACGGCCACCACGCCAGCGGCTCGCCGTCGTTGGCGAAAACTACGCCCGCGACCATTGCCGCCGCGGCAGGAATGGGAAGGCCGACGAAGTATTTGCGATCGGGCCTTCCGGGGTTTTTGGGAATGGGATTTTTCTGAATGTTGAAGCGCGCCAGGCGCGCCGCGCCGCAAATCAGAAACAGGAACGCCGCGAAAGTGCCGAAGCGCGTGATCTGGTCGCGGATCTGTGGCCCGAGCGTGCCGTCGATGAATTGCACGCCCCAGGTGTAGGCGAGCACAGCCGGTGCGATGCCGAAGCTGATCACGTCGGCCAGGGAATCCATTTCGCGGCCGAAATCGCTGGTGGTATTGGTCATGCGCGCGATTCGTCCGTCCAGGCCATCCAGAACCACCGCCGCGCCGATCGCTTTGGCCGCGATGGCAAAGTGCTCCGGGGCCTCGATGCCGCCCGTGGCTGCCGCCATGGAACCGCGAAACGATCGCAGGATGGAAACAAATCCCAGAAAAATATTGCCCGCGGTGAACAGTGTCGGCAAAACGTACGCCGCGCGCCGCGGGCGCCGGTCGGGCGATTTGGGATCGATGAGCCGTTCCTTGATGCCCATTTTATTGGTCCCTGTCGCGGCGGCGCGCCAGGATGCTCGACCCGGCGGCGACGCGCATGCCGGGGGCGACCAGGATTTCCCACTCCGGTCCCAGCAGCACATCGACGCGAGAGCCGAACTTGATGAGGCCTACCCGCTGCCCGGGCGCTAAATGATCGCCCACCTTGGCGCGGCATACAATGCGCCGCGCAATCAGCCCGGCGATCTGCTTGAAGACCACGGTCGAGCCATCCCCCTCCACGGCGATGACGGTCTGTTCGTTCGCCTCGGAAGATTCCTCGCGGCTCGCCACGTGGAATTTGCCCTCGTGGTATTGCACCGCGCGGACCGTTCCCGGAATGGGAGTGCGATTGACGTGGACATCGAAAATATTCAGGAAGATGCTGACGCGGTTGAGGGTGGGACTTTCGGCCTTGACGGCCACCACTTTGCCATCGGCGGGCGAAACGGCCACGGGCCCGGCGGGAATGGCGCGCTCGGGATCGCGGAAAAAATTGAGGCAGAACAGCGCGAGAATCCACGCCGGCAGCGCAAACCACGGACCGGCCAGCCAGGCGACCACGCCTCCCGCGGCAGCCAGCGCCGCCGCGTAGTAAATGCCGTCGATTACGATCACTTTCCCTCATTCTCCCATAGCCCGGTGGAAAGGCTCGGGCCGGGAGCGATTTCGTACCGGCTTTTTCGCGTAGCGCACGGGTCGTCCCCCTACGCGATCGCGCATGGGGATACACTCTGGATTGACGAAACACCTGCCGCGCCACGGCGCGGCGGAAGGAGAGGAATACCGCAATGATAAAACCTAACAGAAAACTCGGCCGCCGCGATCTTTTCAAGACCTCGGCAGGAATCCTGGGCGGCGCCCTTTTATCAAGGGAGGCCGCCGCCGAGCAGGCTCCCCAACAGAATGTGACCCGGAACTCGAGTCCGTCCGCGCTCAAGATTACCGATCTGCGCGTGTGCACCATCGTGAAGCCCGGGCCCAGCCCCTGCCCGATCCTACGCATCGATACCAACCAGGGAGTCTACGGGCTCGGCGAAGTGCGCGACGGATCGAGCGCTACCTACGCGCTGTTCTTGAAGAGCCGCATCCTCAATGAGAACCCCCTCAACATTACCTTCCTCTTCGAAAAGATCAAGCAGTTCGGATATCACGGGCGCCAGGCGGGCGGCGTAGTGGCCATCGAGGAAGCGCTCTGGGATATTTCCGGCAAGGTGTACAACGTGCCGGTCTATCAAATGCTCGGCGGCAAGTTCCGCGACCGCGTGCGCATTTATGCCGATACCGACGAGTCTGACGATCCGCTGGTCTTCGCGAAGCGCCTGAAGGCGCGGAAAGAGGAGATGGGCCTCACCTGGCTCAAAATGGATGTGGGGATCAACCTGGTGGCGAAAATTCCCGGCTGTGTGACCGAGCCGGCGGACCAGACGCGGTGGGAACTCAATCAGCTTCCGCACCCGTTTCTCGCCGCCGAGGTGACCCAGAAAGGCATCGAAAAGCTCTGCGAATATCCGCAGGCGGCACGCGACGCCGTCGGCATGGAAATTCCTCTTTCCATGGACCACCTGGGGCACCTGGGCGTGAATTCTATCATCCGCCTCGGCAAGGCTTATGAGAAGTTCAACCTGTCGTGGATTGAAGACGTGATTCCATGGCAGTACACCGACATGCTGGCTCACATCACGGCGGAGAGCCCCACGCCGATCCTCACCGGGGAGGACATTTATTTAAAGGAAGAGTTCGTCAAGCTGTGCGAAAGGCACGCCGTCAGCAAGATCCATCCGGACATTTCCACTTCGGGCGGAATTTTGGAGACCCACAAGATCGGCGACCGCGCCATGGAGTACGGCGTCCCGATGGCGATGCATTATGCCGGAACTCCGGTGGGTGCGATGGCGAGCGTGCATTGCGCCGCGGCGACCGAGAACTTCCTGGCGTGCGAAAACCACTCGCTGGATGTGCCATGGTGGCAGGACCTGGTGCATGGAATCGAAAAACCCATCATCGACAAGGGATTCATCAAGGTACCCGACACGCCCGGACTGGGAGTGACCTTGAACGACGAGGTGTGCAAGCGGCATCTGGCGCCCAATACGGGATATTTCGAGCCCACGCCGCAATGGAATACCGAGCGCTCCTGGGACAGACTGTGGAGCATGGTCCGCGCGGAGGAAGAGAGCCGCCGGGCATGGATGGGGTGAGCCGCAGGGCGGCCAATCGTGAAGCTCCGGCGGCGAAACGGCTAATTTTGCCGGCCGTCCAATTGGGGCTCGGGCACCGCCACAATTGTCCGCCGCAGGGGATGAGATGCGATAAGATTTGGCTGCACGCCTCAAAGGCAATTCAATGAACAGCATCGTTTCCAGAATTTTGATTGTTTCCGTAATCTTCGGGGCAACCGCCGTGCGCGCCCAGATCAAGCAGACTCGGGAACAGATCCTTTTCTACACTTCCGAATGGAAGGGCGAGCGTTTCCCCGACGGACGGCCGAAGGTGGCCGACAACCTGCTCGAGCGCGCACTCGACGTCTCCATTGAGGACGTTTGGGAGTACTTGCGCGAACAGGGCTATGTCAACCAGTTCGAAGGCGGATGGCAGGCGCTGCATCCCGATAAGCCGTTCGCCGGCCGGGCGCTCACGGCGCAATTCATGCCGCAGCGTCCGGACATGCGCAATGCGGTGGCCGCGGAAGGCAAAGCCGAAGGCCGGGTGAGCGGCACCAACAGCTGGGTGATCAACGAACTGAAGATGGGTGACACCATGGTGGCCGATGGCTACGGGAAGATCGTCGAGGGCACGCTCATCGGCTCGAACCTGGGCAGCGGAATCGCCGCGCACACCCATTCGGGATTTGTCTTCGACGCCGGAATCCGCGATGCGGAGGAGAATCGCGAAATTGCCAACCTGAACGGCTTCTATCGCGGCTATGACCCTTCGGCTTGGGCCCAGATGCAATTGACGGGCATTAACGTTCCCGTGCGCATCGGCCGCGCGGTGGTGCTGCCGGGCGATCTAGTGCTGGCGAAGGCGGATGGTGTGATCTTCATTCCGGCCGTCGTGGCGGCGCAGGCTATCGCCAAGGCGGAGTTCACCAATTTGCAGGACGCTTTTAATTTCGAACTGAATAAGGAAGGTAAGAACGGGGCGGAATTCGAGGGCGGTTGGGGCGCGGCCAAGCTGGACGCTTTCGAGAAATGGATCGACGCCCACCCCGAGAAGCTCAAGATGACCAAAACGGAGTTTGACGAACTCCTCGCACAGGCGCGCAATCCGCGTCCCCAGGGACGCGGGCGGGGGAGAGGCGGTCAATAACCATGCCAGGATTCTCCAGAAGAGACTTTCTCGCGGTGTCGGCCGCGGCTGCCGCGGGCCTTCGCGCTAATCCACTGGGACTGCCGATCGGCAGCCAGACCTATCCCTTCCGCCAGAGAATCCGCGGCGGGGATCTCGCCGGAGTGTGCCAGGACCTTGCCGGCCTCGGCGTTGGAATCATCGAACTATGCTCGCCGGGGTATTCGGAGTTCGCCGGGCTCACCAACGCGAAAGAGACGCGGAAGATCATCGAGAGCCACGGTCTGAGGTGCCCCAGTTCGCATTTCTCGTTGGGCGAACTGCGGAACAAACAGCAGCAGAGCATAGACTGGGCCGCCGGCATCGGCATGACTCAAATGGGGACGGCGTCGCTGGGCGGGCAGATGCGAAGCGGCGTCACCACCATCGACGCGGTGAAGCGCGCCGCGGACGAATACAACCAAATCGGCGAGCGGGCGGCCAAGGCCGGCATGCAGCAATTCCTGCACGACGAAAACTTCGAAATGTCGAAGCTTGACGACGGACGGTTGACCTACGAAGTGCTGCTGGAACTGCTCGATCCCAAGCTGGTGAAGATGCAATTCCAGATCTCGTCGATGACGGCCATCGGCGATCCCGTGACGTACTTCACCAAATATCCGGGGCGATTCCTTTCCATGCATTTGCAGGGCATGGTGGGGGATTCGATTGCCGCCATTGGCAAGGACTCCCTCGATTGGCCGCGCATTTTCGCGGCGGCCAGGACCGGCGGCGTGAAGAACTACTTCGTCGAGATGAGCTGGGATCTCACAGTCCCGAGCGTGGCGTATTTGAAAACGCTGTGATGGGCCCCGAGCGAGGTGACTCCGGTTCGCGCCGGCAGCCGCGCCCGCGTGGCTCGACCTGATCTCACCGCCGGCGGGACATCGGCTCCGATTTCGTGCAGAATGATGGCATGAAACTCTGCTTCGCAATCGTCGCCTGCGCGGCCGCGCTCGGCGCCCAGCCGGTTTTCAACGTGCGGGACTACGGCGCCACGGGGCGCAAGCCCGACAACGCCCGCCCCGCCCTGCAACAGGCGATCGACGCCTGCGGGCGGGCCGGAGGCGGCACGGTCTACATTCCCCCCGGCGAATACACGTCCGGGCAACTCCATTTGCGATCGGGCGTGCGGCTCTACGTGGAGGCCGGCGCGACGCTGTTCGCGTCGCTCGACGGAAAAGAATTCGACAAAGGCATGAAGGCGGCGCTGCTTTATGCCGAGGACGCGCACGACATCGCCATCGAGGGCCGCGGTACCATCGACGGGCAGGCTTCCTACGAGTGGCGCCCCAACGATTTCGTGGATTACTACATCCGCCCCAACCAGCTACTGATGGAAGCCACCGGCAAGCCGCTCCTGCGCTCGTTTCCCGTGGGCATGAAGACGGGCGCGGTCTATCCGCGGCTGGTGCTCCTGCTGCGCTCCAACGATGTTCGCATCAGCGGGCTCAAATTTGTGCGATCGCGCAGTTGGACCATCAATCCGTATGCGTGTAAGCACCTGACCATCGACGGCGTATACATTTTCTCGGATCAGAAAACGGCCGTATGGGCCGACGGCATCGACCCCGACGGCTGCCAGGACGTACACATTTCCAATTCCACCATCGAAACCGGCGACGACGCACTGGTATTCTATTCGTCCAAAATCTGGGGGCCGGATCTGCCCGTGGAAAACGTGACGGTGACCAACTGCCGGCTGTCCTCGTCTTCGAGCGCCATCAAATTCTGCGACGGCAACTCGAACGCCGTCCGGCGCGTGGCCATCGACAACGTGGTGATCACCAATTCCAATCGCGGCCTGGCGTTTATGGTGTTCGATGGAGGCATTGTCGAGGACGTGGTGATCTCCAACGTCACCATCGAGACCCGCCGCTTCGACTGGTTCTGGTGGGGCGATGGCGACCCGATCCATTTCAATATCAAGCGCCGCAGCGAGGTGGATGGCGCCAAACGCGAGAACGAGCCGCCCGCCGGCATCATCCGCAATGTTTCCATCCGCAACCTCATCGCTCACGGCACGGGAACGTCTGCCATCAACGGCCACCCGGATAGTTGGCTCGACGGCATTCATCTCGATCACATTCGCCTGTTCGTCTCGCACGATCCGCAAGCCCCGTACGAGAATACGCACACCGCGCTCACCGTCCGCGACGCCCGCAATTTCAGCATGAAAGATGTCGAGGTTCGATGGGAGAAGCCGGAATCTCCCACCTGGAAGACGGGCATGGAGATCGAGGATGTTTCGGACCTTCAGCTATCGGGGGTGACGGTTCCCATGCGACTGGCATTAAAGAATGTGGAAGGCGCGACGATCCGCGAGTCGCGCGCGCCGGCTATCGTGGTGTCCGGCGCCAAGTCGCGCGAAATTCGGCTGGTGGACACGGAAGGCACGCTGGCTGCCGGTGTAGACGTGCCGAAGGCCGCCATTGTGCGCCGGTGAACACCCCTCCCCCGCGCGACCTGGGACGGCAACCGCTCATCCAATAAGCATGGAAAGAAAATCCATAGTGTTCTCAAAGGCCGCGGCGCTGAGCGTTTTCTTCGCGGTGAGCGCGTTTGCGATGGGACTGTTGACGTTTGTTTACTTTCAGGGCGGGCTCTCGCACGCGGTCCACCAATAAGAGGCGTTGTAGCCCAGCCGTGCGTGGCTGCCGCTTCACTTCGCCGGGTGCAGCACGAGTTTTTGGACGCGCCAGTTGAGAATCTCCGACACATAGAGGGTGTTCTCGCTGGGGCAGGCCATCTCGTGAATCCATCCGAACTGGCCCGGCTTCTTTCCCGCCTTACCGAAAACGCCCAGAATGGTGCCGTTGAGATCGAGCTTGTAAATTCGTCCGGGGCGCGAGTCTGAACTGTAGAGGACCTGTTTTGGGCCGGGCGTGATGCAGATGGCCCACGGCGCGCCGATACCGGCGATTTGCCGGAGATATTCGCCATCCCCGGAAAAAACCTGGATGCGGTTGTTTTCCCGATCGCCCACGTAGACGTTGCCTCTGTCGTCGGTGGCGATGGTGTGCGGCGTATGGAAATTGCCGGGCTCCGGCCCACGCTTGCCCCACGATTTCACCCAATTTCCGTTGGCGTCCACCTTAGCGACGCGGGAGTTGTTGTAGCCATCGGAGATATAGCTGTTGCCCGCCGCGTCCCAGGCAATATCGGTTGGGCGGTTGAAGGCATTGTCGCGGGCGGGTGGAATTTCGCGGCCTGCCGGCGGTGCTTCCGAAGGTTCGGCCTTCCGCCCGATAGTCATGACGATGTGGCCCTCGGGGTTAAACTCCATCACCATGTTCGATCCTTCGTCGACACACCAGATGTTGTCGTCCTTATCGATCTTCACGGCGTGCGCGAACGAAAAGCCATACAAGTCCTTGCCGATCTCGCGCAGGAGCTTGCCGTTCTGGTCGAACTCGAAAAGGCTGGTATGAGCACCGCGATTGTAGACGAAAATGTGGCCCTTGGAATTGAGCGCGATTCCGGCAGCTTCGCCGAGATTCATGTCCGCGGGAAGCTTGAGCGGATTGGAGAAATCGTAAGCAATTTCGGGCTGGGCGCAGAGCGCGGCGGCGGAAAGGGTCAGCAGGGCGAGCATTCTCATGACTGGAAAGTATATCGCTCGCCGGCATACGACTGCTAATGCGTCGCGCGGTTGCTTTCCACGCTCGCCGGCGCGGCCATCGGATGGAGCGCCGGCTTCCGGATGAGTCACTTCGCTCCTCTTTGCCGCTTCTTTAGTGTGGGCCTGGAACCGGTTCGCACCCCGCCGGGAAGTTCGCCATGGAAATCCCGGGGCCGGATCGCTGGTCCACACCGTGGCTAAGGAAAGGAAAGATCTCATGCGTCAAGGCGTCTTCAGCGGTCTTACAGCGTTTTGCCACCGGAAAGCCGTCAGCTCGCCCGCAGGCTTTCTGCTCGTATTCGGTGCCATATTCACCGGCCCCGCCTCTTTCGCGCAGGATGCCAAAACTCCCGTGGTACTGCCCGCGCCATCCAGCGGCAAAGCCATCGTCTGCATCTACCGTGTGTATCGATTTACCGGTTCGGCCTCACACGACGATCTCTATGTCAACGGCACCCATCTTGCCAGGCTGCTCAATAGCGAATACGCGTTTATGGAAGTGCCGCCGGGGACCGTTCTGATCTCCGGATTGAACAAGATGTACTACGGAAGCATCATCATGTCCGCGGGGGCGGCGCTCAATCAAGCCTTGCAGAAAGAAAACGAGCGCGCCCGGTTTGAAGCCGAGGCGGGCAAAACGTATTACTTCAAATGGACGGCCGCACCCATGGGGTCGGCGATTAAGGTTACGCCGATGGATCCCAGGACCGGCGCCAAAGAGATGAGTAAGCTCCATCCCTCCAAGCCCGTCGATGACAAGGAAGAGGCCACTCCCGCAGCGAAAGATCCGGACCGGCCGCCGGCGAAATGATCGCCGGTTGTCTCGATGTACCGTTTGGCCGCGTCGTCGCTTCCCCTGCCGGAGGCCGGCTGCACGCCCGCCATATTTCCGCTCCAACTCACCGAAGGCCGCGCTCTTCGAGGCACGCGCCGTGCGCGGCATGGAAGTGGAAATCTCACGACCCGATTTGAGCACCGAGTATTCAGGGCCCAAGATTCCGGCCGTTTTCGAGCCACGCGGACGTGTCGCGGCGGCGCCAGGGTTCGGAAACAACAGGCAGAGCGGTCTTTCGTTGCATTTCCGCCGGATCTGGACCGGCCTCCACTTCTATGTTGCGCACCCCGCGCCAATCTGGACATGCGCGAAACGTCGTAAAATGGGTACTTTGCGGAGCTTCCCCGCGGAAAGATCCGTATTCACATGACCAATCCGGGCAAAGATGACACGGCTCAGACGTACGGGAAGAAGCTCATGGAACAGTTCCGGGCCGAAATACGCGAGCGGCGGATATACTGCGGCGGCGAGACGCGATATCAGCGGGAAGAGTGGACTCTCAGCGATTGGATTTCATTTGCCGCCGAACAGTATGGCCTGCCGATGGTGCATTGAACCGCTCGCGCCCGCCGCTCCCCACCGTTAATTTGGAATTTTCCGGGTAACTAACGCCACCGGACCACCACCACGCGATAGAGGGCGGAGCGGAACGCGCCTGCTAAAATAAGTTCTTCACACACCACATGCTGGATCCAAAAGAGTTGGAGGCCCGGTCTCTCGAACGCATCGCCGCGGCACGCTCCGAAGAGGAACTGGAGGCCGTACGCGTGGACGTGCTCGGCCGCAAAGCGCCGCTGGCGCAGGCCGGCAAGGAGATGGGCAAACTCCCGCCCGACGAGCGCGCGAGCTTCGGCAGGCTGCTCAATACGGCCCGGCAGAATATCGAACAGGCGCTCGCCGCACGCAAGCAGATTCTCGCCGAAGAAGCGCTGCAAGCCCGCATTGACGCCGAATGGATCGACGTCACCGTGCCGGCGCCGGGCGTGCGGCGCGGGCACCTGCACCCCGTTACGCGCATCCAGCGCGAGCTCGAAGAGTTGTTCCGCTCGCTGGGGTTCGCCGTGCTCGACGGCCCCGAAGTGGAAGACGAATATCACAATTTCGACGCTCTCAACATCCCGGCCGACCATCCGGCGCGCGATATGCAGGACACGTTTTGGCTGGATGGCGGCAATCTCCTGCGCACCCACACCTCGCCCGTGCAGGTGCGAGGCATGGAGCGGCTCGGTCCGCCGCTGCGCATGATCGCGCCGGGCCGCACATTCCGCAATGAAAGCGTCGATGCCTCGCATGAGCACACCTTTTATCAACTGGAAGGCATGATGGTGGACCGAGACGTCTCGGTGGCGCACTTGCTCTACTTCATGAAGACGCTGCTCAGTTCCATCTTCCGCCGGGATGTGACGGTGCGGCTGCGTCCCGGCTATTTCCCCTTCGTGGAGCCTGGATTCGAGCTCGACATCCAATGCCTGATCTGCGGCGGGCCGGGCTGCCCGGTATGCAAACAGAGCGGCTGGGTGGAACTGCTACCTTGCGGGCTGGTAAATCCCAACGTGCTGCGCATGAGCGGCATCGATCCCGAAATCTGGGGCGGTTTCGCCTTCGGGCTGGGGCTCACGCGCCTGGCTATGATGCGCTACGGCATCGACGACATACGCCATCTGCAAGGCGGCGATCTTCGTTTTCTGGAGCAATTTTGAAGTTCTCGTACAACTGGATTCGCGATTTGGTCCCCGGGCTGGCCCAGGCTCCGGGTCCGCTGGAACGGCTGATCACCATGAAGACAGCCGAGTGCGAGGGCGTGGAGCCCGCGTGCGAACTGCTGGCGCGCGTCACGCTGGCGCGCGTGGAATCGGTGGAACCGGTCGCGGGCACGCATCTCGTCGCCGCGGTAGTGGATGCCGGTCCCGCCGGCCGCAAGAGCGTGGTCTGCGGCGCGCCCAACTGCCGTGCGGGCATGGTCACCGCGTGGGTGGACATCGGCCAGAAGAACATCCACGGCGTGGAGAGCGATGGCATGCTCGCCAGCCCCGCGGAATTGGGCATCAATAAGGATCAGTCGGGAATCATCGAACTCACCGGCGAGCCCGGCGGCACGCTCGATCTCCTGGAGGCCGACAGCATCATCGAAATTGATAACAAGTCGATCACGCATCGGCCCGATTTGTGGGGCCATTTCGGCATGGCGCGCGAAGTGGCGGCAATTGTCGGCCTGCAACTGCGCGATCCCGTGAAACTCGATCTGCTTCCCTCGGGTCCTGCGGCAATCAAAATCGCCATCGAGGATTTCAATCTCTGCCCGCGGTATTGCGCGCTGGTTTTCGAAAACGTGACCGTGCAGCCGTCGCCATACTGGCTCCAGGCGCGGTTGTCGGCGATCGGGCTGAATTCCATCAACAACATCGTCGACATGACCAACTTCGTCATGGCGGAACTGGCGCAGCCCATGCATGCCTTCGATGCCGACCTGATCCGGGGCGACACCATTTTCGTGCGCCGCGCCAAACCAGGCGAGGTGTTCCAGGCGCTGAACGACGAGACGTACACGCTCGATCCGGCGAACCTGGTGATCGCCGATGCCGCGGGCGCCATCGGACTGGCGGGCGTGATCGGCGGCGCCCCGAGTTCCATTGCCGAGAAGACCACGCGCGTGGTTCTGGAGAGCGCGAACTTCCAGGCATCGAGCATCCGCAAGACGTCGGCCGCCATCAAACTGCGCACCGACGCGTCGATGCGTTTCGAAAAGGCGCAGGACCCGGTCAACACCGTGCGCGGACTCGCCCGCGCCATCGAACTTCTGGCAGAAATCTCGCCGGGCATCCGGCTCGTGGGAGGTGTGGCGGAAAGCCGGCGCGAAATCGCACCGCCCGCGCCCATCGATCTGCCGCTCGCCTGGCTGGAGCGCAAATTGGGCCGCTCGATTGATGCCGGCGAAGTGCGGGAGATCCTCACCCGGCTGGAATTTCAGGTGAGCGAGCCGGAGCCGGGCTTGTTCCGGGTCGGCGTGCCTTCCTGGCGCGCGACCAAGGACATTTCCGTCAAAGACGACCTGGTGGAAGAAGTGGGGCGCATGGTGGGGTACGCGACCATCGAGCCCCGCGCTCCGCTGGTGCCTGCGAGCGTGCCGCCGACGAACCCCACGCGCCAGTTCCACCACGAAGTCCGCGATATCTTCGTCGATCAGGGCTTCACCGAAGTCTACAACTATTCTTTTCTGAGCGAAGAAGCGGTACGCGCGTTCGGGCTCGATCCCGCGGAGCACGTGCGTGTGGCCAACCCCATCGCCTCCGATCAGGCGCTGATGCGCACGTCGCTGCTGCCGGGAATTCTGCATAATGTGCTCGAAAACGCCAAGCACCGCGAGAGTTTCCGGCTGTTCGAGATCGGGCTGGAGATTCACAAGCGCCGCGAAGGACTGCCGGACGAAATTCCGCATCTCGCCGCGGCGATCTACGCGCGATCGGGCGATGGGCGCGCCGGCATCCTGGAGATCAAGCGCGCTGCCGAGTGCTTGCTTCCGGGCGCGGAAACCGTTCCCGGCGCCGCCCGCCCGTTCGAACATCCGGCGCGCTCGGCCGATCTGCGCTGGCGCGGGCATGTGGTGGGCCGGTTCTTCGAATTGCATCCCAAGCTGGTGGAATCCGGGCGCGCCGCGCTGCTCGATCTCGATCTGCGCGTCATCGAATCGCTTGCGCGCGCCGAAGTAAAGTTCACGCCCATCCGGCGATATCCCTCGAGCGAATTCCATCTTTCGGTGATCGCGCCGCTGCGCGCGCACGCCGGCACGTTGCGGAGCCAGGCGGCGTCTTTCTCCGGCCCTCTGCTCGATTCCATCGAATATGTGCGCGAGTATGCCGGTCCACCATTGCCGGAGGGTTCGAAGAGCGTTTCGTTCCGCGTGACGGTCGGTTCGCCGGAGCGGACGCTATCGTCGGAAGAAGTGGCCCGGATTCGCGATGCCATGATCCAGGGCATGCGCGGATTGGGATACGAGCTGCGGGTGTGAGCACTCGCCGCGCCAAGCCCGGTGGATGGGTGGCACGGCGCCGGAAGGGTCTGTGCCGCTGGTGCGGCGCGGAAGTCCCCAAGGGCCGGTTCACGTTTTGCAGCGCCGCCTGCGTCCACGAATGGCGCCTGCGCACCGATCCCGGATACCTGCGCGAGCAGGTTTTCGCGCGCGACCGCGGGGTGTGCGCGCAATGCGGCGCCGACACCGAAGCCCTGCGGCGCGACAAGCGCAAGCTCGATTACCGCGCCCGCCGCCAGTTCGAAAAGGACTGGGGCGGACGGCGGAATCTATGGGACGCCGACCATATCGTGCCGGTCGTCGAAGGCGGCGGCGAGTGCGATCTTGCCAATATGCGCACGCTTTGCCTCAAGTGCCACAAGCTGGCGACCGCGGAGTTGCGGAGACGAAGACGTGCGTC
>DATJMA010000076.1:0-8475 GCA_035509055.1 Bryobacteraceae bacterium
CCGCAGCTGTACTAGTTTCCAGCCTATCCTGCAGTCCGAGCAGTCTGGGGCAGAACTCTTCGAGCACCTGCACCGTGACGCTGACCCAGCCCGCTCCCACCGGAGGCGCCAGCGTCACCCTGACGAACAGCAATGCGACCCTCACCGTCCCGGCCTCGATGACGGTGGCGGCCACAGCCACCACGGGCACATTCTCGGTATCGACGACGACGATCACCAGCAACTCCAGCGCGACCGTCACGGCCACCTATAACAGCAGTTCCGCCAACGCCGCCATAAGCCTCGTAGCTCCCGTGCTCGTCTCTTCGCTGGCGTGCAGCCCTAACAGCATTGGGTCGAACTCTTCCGCCTCCTGCACGGTTACCCTGACCCAGCCAGCCGCTACCGGTGGGGCAACAGTCGCCTTGTCCAATAGCAATTCCGTCCTTACCGTGCCAGCCTCGGTCACCGTCGCCTCCGCTGCTACGACCGCGACCTTCAGCGTCACGACTGCGACCGTACACAACGACGCCACCGCGGTCATCACAGCGACCTACAACAGTGGGTCGGTTAATACCAGCGTGAGCCTGGCGGCCGTCATTATTGGCCTGGCAACTCCCACAATCGTATGCAATCCATCGACCCTCGGACCGAACGCTTCCGCTTCCTGCACTTTGACTCTGCCCCAACCGGCTCCGGCCGGCGGCACGTCCGTCACTCTGTCCAGCAACAATCCGGTCATCACACTTCCGGCGTCCGTCACCGTGCCCGCCGTTGCCACAACCACCACCTTCACCATCGCGACAGCAGCGTTCGCCGCCAACTCGAGTGCCGTCATTACGGCCAACTACACCGATAGTCCCGTCACTATCACCATAACCCTGGCAGTTCCCGCATCCGTGTCTTCGCTTTCCTGCGCTCCTACCACCCTTGCGGCCAATTCGTCCGGCATTTGCACCGTGAACTTGTCCCAGGCAGCACCCGCCGGCGGAGCCACTATTGCCCTTGCGAACACGAATCCAGCGTTGACGGTTCCGGCGACCGCGACGGTTGCCGCTTCAGCCACGTCGGCGACCTTTAGCGTCACAACAGCCGCTATCGCCACGAACTCGAGCACGACTATAACCGCAAGCTATAGCGGCACCTCCGCGAAAACCACCGTCACGCTAGCGGCTTCCATCGTTGTCTCGTCGCTAGCGTGCAGTTCCACCAGCCTCGGACCGAATGCCTCCACTACGTGCACCGTCACGTTGTCGCAGGGGGCGCCTGCCGGTGGCGCCGTCGTCACGCTTTCCAACTCCAGTTCGCTCCTGACCGTCCCGTTATCGATAACCGTGGCGGCGGCGGCAAGCTCAACGTCTTTCGTCGCCGGCACCGGGGCGTTCACCGGCAGTTCCGCCGCCACGATCACCGCCAACTACAACGGCAGTTCAGCCGGTGCCACCGTCAACCTGACCGTCGCCGTGGTCGTCTCTTCGCTGTTGTGCAGCCCCGCCAGCTTAGGGTCGAACTCGTCCGCCTCCTGCACCGTGTCGCTAACGCAGCCCGCGCCTGCCGGCGGTGCGGTCATTACACTTACCAACAACAACCCGGCGCTGACCGTGCCATCATCGGTCACGGTGCCGGCGGCGTTTATGACCGCTTCCTTTACCGCCAGCACTGCCGCCGTTTCCAACGATCAGAGCGCTGCCCTCACGGCGGCTTACAACAACAACTCCGCCACTGCGACCATCGCGCTGGTATCTCCGGCCGTTATCTCCTCGCTAGTCTGCAACCCAAGCGTGCTTTCCCCGGCGGCGGCAACCACCTGCGCGGTGACTCTGAGCAAGAATGCCCCGGCAGGCGGCGCCAACGTGCTCCTCTCTACCAGCAGCAGCCTGGTCACGGTTGCCCCATCAGTAACGATTGGAGCAGGGTCGAATTCCGCGACGGTCACATTGCAAGCGGGGTCATTCACTTCAAACCAAAGCGTGGCCGTAACGGCTTCGTATAACGGCTCGAGCCAATCGGCCAGCATCTCTCTGAGTGTCTCGCCGGTAATTACCGCGCTCGCCTGCAGCCCCAGTGGGGTCATGTCTGGAGCAACCACCACCTGCACGGTGCAGTTGTCACAGGCGGCGACCTCTCAGGCCGTAATCAGCCTGACCGCCAGCTCGAATGCAATCACTGTCCCGGCCAGCATAGCCGTAGCCGCAGGGAATTCCGCCGCCAGTTTTACAGTTTCCGTTGGGAACGTCACCTCCGACAGTACGGCGGCAGTGCAAGCCACGCTGGGGTCGTCTTCACAGAGTGCCAGCCTCACACTGTGGTCTGCTCCCATCGTTTCTTCCCTTCGCTGCCGTTCCACCAACCTGACGGCCGGCTCCCGCACGTCCTGCATCGTGACCGTATCGAAACCAGCGGGCACCTTTGATGTCCATCTGTCCAGCAACAACCCGGGTGTGACGATTCCAGCCACGGTAACGGTTAGCGCAGGCAGGACGAGCAGCGATTTCGGCGCGACTTCGCTATCCTCGGCCTCCGGCACTGCCATGGTGATGGCGATGTTTAACGGGAGCACCTCATCGACGACGATCGCCGTCGCCGGGTCGCCCTCTGCCGGAACCGGAACGCTCTCCTGCACTCCCATCGTTCTGACACCGGGCACACGGGGGAAATGCCGGCTCACACTGGAAGATGTCCGCAACGGCGCGGCGGCCGAAGTGCGCTTGTCGAGTTCCAATGCGTCCGTCCAATTGCCGTCGACTATCCGGACCCGCCCAGGCCAGGCGGCGGTCGAATTCCAGGTCGATGCGATCAGCCCGGGTGATGGAATCGTGGTTGCAGCCAGTGTGGAATCGGCAACGGTCCAGGCCACGCTCTCGGTCACTCCCGGCGGGCCCAAAGCGTTGCGCGTACCAGGCCGGCAATACGCCAAACCGGGCAGCGAACTCCGCTTCCAGGTATCGGCGGCCGACCCGGAGGCCGCATTGTCTGCAGGCCGGCTCCCAGTGGGCGCCACGTTCGATTCCGCTGCCGGGGAATTTCGCTGGCTCCCGGCGAGTACCCAAATCGGAAGCTACACGATCAGTTTCGCTACCAGGAACACCCAAGGCGAAACCGCCACTGCGACGGTGCCGATCGAAGTGGAGGACGGGACGCCAGTGGTCGCGCGGATTGTCAACGCAGCCAGTCATGCGCACGAGGCAGCGTGCAGCCCGGGTTCCCTGGCGACCATTGAGGGCCGATGGCTGAATGACGGCTTGGCAACGAAGGTCTGGGGCAACGGAGCGCCGATCCAAGTCCTGGCCACATCGGATACGATGTTGACGATATTGTGCCCGGACAGCATCCCTGGAAGCGAGTTACAAATCGGGGTCGAGACCGGTCTTGGTGTGAGCAATCCGCTATCAACCACTGTCCGATACGCTTCCCCCGGTATCTTCTCACTAGACGGCACGGGCCAGGGCCAAGGCTTCGTAGTTCTGAAAGCCAACAACGGTTTGGCGATGATCCGGAACCGTCATGTAAGCGGTCAGCCCGCAATCCAGGGCGACCAAATTTTCGTCTATGCCACCGGAATCGGCAATCTGGCCAATGTCACGATACAAATCGGCTCTGTTCAGGTTACACCTGATACCATAGCCGCGGTGGCCTCGCAGTCTGGAATGTTCCGGATCGCCCTGACCCTGCCGACCGGTCAGTGGGAGAGTGGCGACTTCCCACTGTCCTTATCTGGCGATTCTCCGGACGGCACAGGCTGGCACAGTAACGTTGTAAATATCGCATTAGAGCCCGCGGGTCGTTAGCCGTAGCACGCGACCCGCCGCTCTTAATCCTACCTGAGGCGGGCAAAACACATTTATCGCCTTCGCCTGTGTACTTCATGGGTCCGCCACGGTATCCTATACTGATACTGTGGCGCAAGCACCGGAAGAATTTGCCTGGCAAGAGCAAAACCAATCCTCCTATGGAGAAATGAAGGTGTACCCGAAACAATGGTACGCTGTGCGCGTTCGTTCCAATTACGAAGCCAATGTTAGCACTGTCTTGGAGAACAAAGGCGTAGAGAGATTCTTGCCCACCTACCGGGCCCGAAGGCGATGGTCGGACCGGATCAAAACGCTGGATTTGCCGCTGTTCCCGGGATATGTCTTCTGCCACATCCCTTTGGAGGAGAGAAATCTCGTGCTGACCACCGGCGGCGTGGTGGACATCGTGAGCGTCGGTCGCGTGCCGGCTCCCATCGAGGAAACGGAAATCGAAGCCATTCGCACTGTAGTGAACTCCCGTGCCCCCGCCGAGCCATGGCCTTTCCTGAAAATAGGTCAGACCGTTAAAATCAACGGCGGATCTCTAGCCGGAGTTGAGGGCATCCTCATTCGGGTCAAGCACGCCTGGCGCCTGGTTCTCTCGGTGACATTGCTCGAGCGGTCAGTCGCCGTAGAGATCGATGCCGCTTATGTCAGCCCTTCCCGATAGCGCCGCCACAGGTCTGGAAGATTTAGTAAGTACAGCCGAGTCCGAGTGTAGAATTGATTACAATTTGGATATCAACAACACTTAGAATACCGTCCTTATTCAAATCATTGTCAGCTGCGGCAACGCCCAAAGTCTCATTGATCATCCTCTGCACGTCGCTGACGCTGGGCACCCCGTCTCCCGTGGCGGCGCAAGCCGCGCATTGAACCGAGCATGTGGCGCTTGCCTGAGCCTGGATCGCGTTGAGCGCGCTTACCGACGCGTGATTCGGGTAGATTCCGCAACTTCCGCTCGAAGTCGCGCTATTCACGTGTACGGTTGCGGTCGCGGCAGCTCCCAGGTTACCCAGGTTACAGCTCAGCGTCCCATTCGCGATCGCACAGCTTCCCGGACCGCTGTAGGCCGGGTTGATGCTCCAACTAATCCCGTTGCCGGCCGGCAAGGCGTCGGTCAGCGTGGCCGCAGTAGCGGTTTGTGCGCCTCCATTCGTCACCGCCAACGTAAAGCCGATCGGACTGCCCGCCGCTACCGCCGCCGCGTCCGCGGTCTTGGTTAGCTGGAGAGTCTGCGTGGTCCCGAGCACATACAGATTCGATACTTCCTCCGCGGTCAGTGCCCGGCTATAAAGCCTCAGGTCGTCCAGAATGCCGTTCCAGACGGCGCCGGAGACGTAATTCCTCGCTATCGAGAGTGCCAGGCTGGCACTTCCTGGAGCCGTGAATGTGTCGCTGGCTACCAACACGCCATCCACATATAAATTGCCTGTCGTACCGTCGTATGTGCCGGTCGCGAGATGCCAACCGGAGCTGATAGTCCCGCCCTGCGCGCATCCCGAAACAACACCCATGAATGCGCAACTGCCGGTGGAACCTGCTCCGCTATCGACAACAAATTTATATTGCGTTCCGCTGGAATCCACCCCTAAGAACAACCCGGTGAGCGATTCGGCCTGGGCGACCGCCGCGTAGGCGGTTTGGCTCGTGACCGTCGGGTTCACCCATGCGGAAATAGAAAACGAGCTTCCGAACGGAATCGAGGATGTCACCCCCTGACTGCTGACACCGTTGAAGTTCACGGCGTAGCCGAAAAGCCCCACCGTCCAGGAACTCTGGGATAGGCTGGCATTGTACCCGTTGCCGGATTGATCGTGGGCCACGCTTCCCGAATCCTCGTCGAACGGCCAATAGCCGAGCAGCCCGGATGTCAACGAGATTCCGGTGGAGAACTGAAAGTTGACCAACGTGGCAACATTCGTGGTTATACTGCCCCCACTTACGTTGACGGCGTTAAATCCCGACGCCGAAGCCGTGAGATTGTAAGTACCGGATGGCAGTCCATACGTGGAGTACTTTCCACCCGCAGCGGTGAACGCGCCTCCGCTGAAGCCAGGAACGGCACATCCGGAAGCGCAGACAAAGTGAATGTGGGCCCCGGCGATACCCACTCCGTTCTCGTCAACTACGTTCCCGGTGAACGTCCCCAAGGCGGCGAGGGCCAGGTTCACCGTTGTCTTGCCGGTGCCCACGTTTTGGCTCGCCGACGACGTGTTGACGTAGTTGGGAGCGGAGGCCAGCAAGGTATACGTGCCCGCCGGGAGGTATAAATGGTAACTGCCCGACGTATCGCTTATCGCCGTCTCCTGAATTAAACCGGGATTTCCCGAGACCGCCTCGACTACCGCGCCTTCGACGCCGCCGCCGTTGTATGTCACGCTGCCGGTAACTTCGCCGAGCGTTTCATCCATGGGAATAGTGAGCATGGTGTCTGCACCTGCCACGACAGCGGCCTGGACCGTAACGGCGGTGTGGCCGGATGCTGTGACGCCAATCGAGTACGTGCCCGGACTCAGGTTCGCGATCCGGAAGAGCCCGGTTGCCGTTCCCGTGGTAGGATCGACCAGCGTGGTAAAGGATTGGTTTCCGACTGTTACCACCGCACCTCCAATGGGAACGTTGGAACCATCCACCACTTGGCCTGTGAGACTTCCCTGGCTGGCAGCCGCGGACACGCCGGCCAAAGCCGCGCCGGCATTGATGACGCCATAACCAATGTGCTGGTCCCAGCCGGCATTCGGCGTTTGCGCGGTTTGTTGGATTCTCTGCGCGACAGCCGCGGCCGAGAGATTGGGATCTTCCGCAAACAACAATCCCGCAAGGGCGGCCACATAGGACGTGGCGAATGACGTTCCTGAATTAGAGCCGTAGTTTGTGCCGCCAAACGGGTTGGCATATGTGGGCAACGTGGATTCAATGTTAAGGCCCGGAGCTGCGATCTTCACCCAGTTCCCGTAGTTCGAGAAACTCGCGGCCGCATTGTTGGTGCCGGTAGCAGCCACAGTGAGCACGTGGTTCCCGTCGCCTGGATAGATCAGCGTTGTCCCCTGATTATTGCCGGCGGCGGCAACTACCAATACGTTATGTTGCCAGGCGGAGTCCATCGCGTTCTGTAGAGTCTGTGAATAACCCGCGCCCGCCAGGCTCACGGAGATAACCGATGCTCCCTCACTGATAGCCGCGTCGATCCCTTGCGCCACGACGTCGTCGAGCGCTTGACCACTCGATGAAATCACCTTCATGACCACGAGTTGCGCGGGAAAACCCAGCGACGCAATCCCCGCGCCATTATTCGTGGCCGCGGCCAGGGCGCCGGCGGTAAGCGTGCCATGTCCATTGTCGTCCTGCCAGGGACAGGCCGGCGAGCTTATGGTGGTTGCCACCAGTGCTTCGCTGGTGGCCCAGGAAAGTTGGCCGCCCTTCGCCGAGTCCGTGGAGGTGCCGCCCGCGTTCATAAAATCCGGATGGGTGCAATCCACCCCGGTATCGAGAGCGGCCACTTTTACCCGGTTCGTGCCGGCGGTGGCCGAAGTCAGGTACTGGTCCGGAAAATAGCTCCAGGCTTGCACGGTCTGTATGGCAGTCAATGCCCACTGCTGGGTGATCAATGGGTCGCTCGGTGGTAACGCTGCGATGTTTCGAATCCGATTCGGCTCCACGTATCTCACCAGCGGGTGGGCAGCCAGTCGCCTGGACACGCTCGCCTGCATCCCCGGAGGAAGGCGCAGCAGATAGGTGTTCCGCTCGCGGCTGATCAGCCGGGCAACTGCCCGCGGTTCGATTGACGGGATGATCCGGTTGACGTCGGCGCCCGGTTCGAGCCCGACCAGCAACTGGTCTGGAGCGGCCCTTTCCCCAGGGCCGGCCAGAAACTCCTTTCCTCCAAACAGGCTCGGACAGGCGGTCAGGACCACTAGCAGCGCAGTCAGCAGTCCGGGACGCCGGCTGACGGTTAAAAACATAATCCGCGAAAACCGTTTTGAGATTTGCAATGCATCGTTCATTGTAGTACGTCGCCGGAGCCCGGCAACTTCCCCGGGAAGACCCACCCGGCACCAGTTTTCGCAAGCGTGGCTCGATTTGGAAGGTCTTCGCGACGGCCCGCCGCTTCAGTGCGATTACTTCACCAATTCCGTGGTCGCCACCCTGGCGCATCGCCAGTATTATCTGAGTTTGCGCGGAATGCTCCCTGGACGGTTTGGAACTGGTCCAGCGGCCAGCCCGACATTCGCCAGGCGCTCGGGCGAGTATTTCAACCGGCAGATTCGTGAACTGGCTGAAGCCCACCACTCCGGCGGCGCAGAACCACCAACCGATCTGGGAAAGGATCCGCAAAGTGCTCAGTTTCAAAAGATTTGGCTTTGGCATGGGGCTTGCTTTTTAGCATGGGCGTAAGGAGGGCAAGAAGATGAAAAAGGCAATCGCGACGATGATGCTTCTGGCAGGCGGGCTGTTCGCCGCCCCGCATGTGCGGTTTGGAATTGGAGTCGGTATCGGCGTTCCCGCCCCGGTGGCAGTGGTTCGGCCGGCTTGCCCCGGCCCCGGATACACCTGGACTGACGGCTATTATGCCCCGGACGGCGTTTGGATCGCCGGATACTGGGCGCCTCCCGTTGTGCATGTCTCTCCCGCGGTGCGCTTTGGCGTGCGGCCCGGATTTCGCGGCTACGACCACTTCCGCCGCTAAGAACAAACCGCCAAG
>DATJMA010000077.1:0-13642 GCA_035509055.1 Bryobacteraceae bacterium
GCGTGAAATGATCCTACGCGGCAACATGATCGGATCTGGAATGGTGGCTTCGCCCCGCGGCCAGGTCGGTGCGCGTTGGGTTGCACGCGAGATGCAATCGCAAACCGCCGGCGCAACCATCCGGACACCACACCAAGCAGTTCCCTTGAGCGCTCGGTTGAGCACCATATCGCTGAATGAACTTGCAAGAATCTCAGAATCGATCCGGCAAAAGCGCGGCTGGTCGAGTGCCTCTCGACTACCTCCTTGATAGCGCTCGCGAGGTTCGTCGGGGTGCCGCTAAACCTGTTTGTCCGCCACTACGAACAGTTGGACCTGGAGCAGGAGTAGCGCCAACTGTAGAGAGCCGCGACGACGTCCCAACCGTCGTAAAGCTTTTCAGGTGCCACGCCTGTTCGCGAGCATTTCCCACGTTCGACGCGCTCGAAACACATGCGTGCGTCCAGGCAGGGCGGTTGGCCAAAAGGGCGCAGTATGCGCGGATGCCTGGGAGTGCTTGCGGTGTCGGATGACGCGCGCCGGAGTGCTCCCACGCGGCCGATTCGTGGGACCTGACCGTGGGCGCGGGCCGCGGGTGGAAATAGTGCGCAATTCACGCACGGACAGGCCCGAAAAACTGCTTGACAGCCACTTGACAAGACTTGACGCGACGCCCGCTAATCGCCTCAGCCCAGGAGAGATGGCCTAAGCGAGCCACTTGACAACTGAGGTTGACAAACGGAAGATGGCGCCCGCATCAAAGCCGGCGATGGTGACCCTGCCGGTTACGCCCGTCACCATCGAAAATCCAAAGATACATCTCGCAGTTGGCCTTGCGCAGTTCCGTGCAACAGCATCTTCTAATTCCAGTCGAGCCCGACTCGTGACGATTCATGCGTGTGGTTACAATCTGGGGATGCGCAACGAAGAACTTGATCGCAGGTGTGCGGAAATTAAGGCCCGCATGCTTGCGCAGTGGGCGCGCTCGGGACTTAGCCACAACGTCGCCGTCAAGAGCGAGGTCAGGCCTGCACCCAAGCAACTCCCGGCTCCTGCCGAGATCGACCCGGAGATTTTCAGAATCGAAAAAGCCCATCCGCTAATCGCAGCAACGAAACGCGTTCTTAGGGAACGGAGTCACAGCGGTCCCCTGGTTCATCTGGGCGGAACGGAGAGCCTAGATATTTCTGTTGGGAAGAACTCCGCTCCTCGGGCGCTTTGGTTCATGCAGCAATTAATCAAGAAGAGCGAAACCGCGGGAATCAGCATCTCGGTTTCGCTCAAATATCCGACGGCAACGTCCTGCCTGACGACCAGTCGTCGCGGCCGGGCATTTCGAGGGTCGACTCCTCCTAGTACCCGACTACCACGTGAAGGTTAGCGCAGGCACTTCGGAACGTCGAACCATCGGGCGTTACAAGGCAGATGTGACGGCGACGTCACATGCAGCGACCTGACTTAATCATTACTAAACCCAGATGCGGCCTTCTCCGAGTCGCCGATCCGCTTCCAATCCAGTGCGAGATCGTGCCGCGAATACGCCATTACGAGGCCAGAGAATCCAGGACGTTCCAAGCGCATTACTACCTTTTCGGTTCTGCGCTGGCACGATCAACGATGCAGCAGCCGCTCCAGCAGCGTCGGCGAACGGGGCGCCGGAAAGCCCTCCAGCAGCCAGATGTCGAACGGAAACTTGGAGAACGAAGTAAGAAACCGTTTGCCATCGGGATGGATACTGAATCCCGCGAGGCTGTCGGCGGAGGCGGGAAGATCCACTGGCGCGAGAAATCTCTCGGCGCCGGTCTTCACATTGACGGAAAAAAGCTGCCACTGCGCGTCTTGGCCCGAGGTGTTCCGGAAGATGCCGTAAATCTGACCGCCGTCGCGCGAGAATCCAAATGTGGCGAAGGCGCGCTTCGACAGCGTGCGCGTGGATTTTCCATCCGGTGAGATCAGATCGATGCCCTCCGCGGTCGGGTATGCGATCCAATCCCCCGCCGGCGACCAACTTGTTCCCAGACGGAGATTGGCTTGGGGGCTTACCTCGGTCAATGCGACGGTATCCCCGCCGGGCGTGGCGCGCACCTTAACAACCTCGGTTTTCCCGCGGGCAGAGCGCAAGTAGGAGATCCACAGGCCATCCGCCGACCACGAGATTCCGCTGTGCGAGTCGCCGGCGTTCAGTACGACCTGCCCCCCTCCCGAGGCGTTCACCATCGTGAGGCCGGCCTGGTTGTCGAAGGCGATACGCTTGCCATCCGGTGACCAACGCGGATCCTCGGTGGCGCCCTGCACCAATTGGCGTGAAAATCCTTCCTCGCCCGCCTGACGGTCCTCAATTCTTCTGCGAAGAGGGACCGAATAGATAAAATGAGTGCCCGAGGGAGCCCAATCGGGCCACCACGAGCCGACGCCCGAGACCAAGGTGCGAATTTCGCCGTCCGGTATCGATACCTCGATCACATCCCATCCGACCTTGCCATTCCCGTAGGCGATGCGCTTTCCATCCGGTGAGACGGCGGGATAGTTCATTCCGACGGGATCGGAGGCGATCGTTCGGCGGTTTCCGTCGACTACGTTCAGGATGGAAAGCATGTTCTTGCGGGGATCAGCGCTGTGTGAGGGCACCACCAGATGCCGGCTGTCCGGGAACCAGCTTGGCAACGTGAAAATGCCAACGGCTTCGAATTTGCGAGCCTTACCGGAGGGGTACGGCAAGACCCAGAGTCCGCTCGCGTCAGCGGCAGCCAGTTTGGAGCCATCAGGAGAGAAACGGAAACCGAAGCTGAAGTTGGTGGGCCCCGGCCAGAACTCCCGTTCTTCACCGCCGTTGAGGGATCGGATCCAGATCTTACCGCCATGTTGCAACGCGACAGTCCTGCCATCTGGATGAAGCGCCGCGAAATCGACACCTTCGAACACCATTTGCGCGGCGCCGCCGGCAGCCGGTATGGACCATAAACTGCCGCCGGAGACGTAGTAGACAGTCGCGCTGTCAGGCGACCAGAATGGCCCGGTGCAATCGTGGCCGGCCTTGGAAAGTTGTACCCCATCTGAGCCGTCAAGGAGGCGCGTGAAGACTTGCATCCTTCCGTTGACCCGCTGCGTGTAGGCGAGGCTCTTTCCGTCGGGTGACCACTGGACAGAACGGTGTTCAGTCCCGTCTTGCGTGATGGGGGTGTACTTGTAGTTCTCCAGATCGGGCCCGGGGGAAGATTGCGGCAGCAGCATTGCGCCGGCGGCACCGGCGATTAAACCAGCGGCGCCAATCAGTACGGGAACGAGCAACCGGTTTCGCTTCGGTGGAACGGCGGGCGCCGCCTGGACCACGCTGACGCTTTCCGAGAGCCGGTCCCGGATTTGCTTGAGCTCGCGATAGAGATCGCGCGTCGAATCGTACCGCTCCGCGGTGTCTTTGGCGAGCAGGCGCTCGATCACCCAGCGCAGCGGCGCGGGGAGTGAGGCCGGGAGCGGCGGGGCTTCCTCGCGGATGATGGCGGCCATCGTTTCCGGCGCGCTCCCGCGGCGGAATGGCCGGTTGCCGCTCGCCAGTTCGTACAACACCAGGCCGAACGAAAACTGGTCCGATTGCGGCGTGAGATCCAAGCCTCGCGCTTGCTCGGGCGACATATAGTTGACCGTGCCGACCGTCGTCCCGGGATCGGTAATGGCCATGGTCGCCGTATTGTCCGCGCCCGCGGAAGCCGCCGCGGTCTTGGCCAGGCCGAAGTCGAGAATCTTCACGCGGCCTTCGCGCGTCACGAGGATGTTGTCCGGCTTGAGATCGCGATGCACGATCCCGGCGGCATGCGCCGCGGTCAAACCATCGGCGATCTGTACGGCCAGATCGAGCAGTTTGCGTGTGCTGTCAACGGGCGCAATCGGCGAGCCATCCACAAACTCCATCACCAGGTAGCCCGGAGCTTCCGGCGATGTCCCCACGTCATAGACCTGGCAGATATTGGGATGATTCAGCGCCGCCACGGCGCGCGCCTCGCGTTCGAATCGCTCCGAGAATCGCGCCTGCGAAATCTTGATGGCGACGATGCGGCCGAGCCGCGTGTCGCGCGCCTTGAAGACTTCCCCCATGCCGCCCGCGCCGATGGGCGCGACAATTTCGTAGGGCCCCAGGCGGGTTCCGGGATTCAAGGCCATTGGTTCGAAACGATTGTACTCCGTGCGGACGACGAATAGGTGAGTCCACCCGTACGAGGGTCCGATCCGCTCAAAGCGGCCCCTACCTTAACGGAGCCTTCTGCCGTAGCTCGCTGAACCAATCCGTAATCCCGCTGATCACCCGTTGGGGTGGCCCGTGAGCCAACTCCACCAGGAAATGCTTGCCGTCGGGCGCGGGATCGAATGTCGTGCCGAGGCTTGTTTGCGTCAGCAGCCGTGGAACGCCGAGGCGGGGTTGCGGGCCAGGCGCGATATCCACCCCCACCCACCCCTCGGAAGTGACATAGTAGAGCTGCTTTCCGTCGAGCGACCACCTTGGAAGCGCCGCCCGGACTGTGGACACTAACTCCCTGCCACCGTGCGGCGGAAAGGGTTCGACATATACCCCGGATGGTCCAGACGCATCCGATGCATAGGCCAGCCAATGGCCGTCAGGCGAGAGGTTGGCGTCCTCTTCGCTGGCGGTGACGTCGTGCAATCGTTGCGGCGTGCCTGCTTTGCCGCCGGAGAATGGCGCCATCCAGATGGCAGACTGTTTGCCCACCCTGCTGTTGTAGAACAGCGTCTTGCCATCCGGCGACCAGGAAGTGGCATATCCCGACCCATCGAAGGTGAGAATCGATTCCGGCCTGGCGCTACCATCGGCCGGCACCCACCACATCGTGACTTTGCCATTTGCGCCGGTAGCAAAAGTGATGTGCCGGCCATCGGGAGTCCAGATGGGTCCGGGACGAAAGCCAGCCTCAGCCAGTCGTACTTTGGTGTGGCGCTCGATGTCAAAAACCCAGATCGTGCTTTGCGTGCTCGGGGACGCAATGCCGGCGGGGCCAATGTCGATTGCCACCAAACGCCCATCGGGTGACAGTCTTCCGCTACCCCAGAACTGATCGTCCGACACTGGCTCAATGTGGCCCGTGCGATCCATCCATCCCAATGTGGTGGCGCCCGTCGAGCCTCCGTCAATCAGGTAAACCAACAACCCGTTATCGGAGACGGAATAGTCCGCTTGATACCCGGCCGACGAGGCCAGGCCCGTGAGGAGCGGGGCCTCCGGACCGGTAACGGCCAGGCGGTTGAGATCGAAAGGCGCCGCATAGAGGGTGGACCGCCGTACGAAGCCGTCATCTACCACGACGTGCCACTTGCCTGTCTTCAGATCGAGCGCGGCGATCTGGTCGGCGGCGCCGTGGGAGACGGTGAAGAGCAGCGCCCGGGCGCCCGGCAGGAAGTGCGGCGTACGGTGCGCCGTCTCTCCTTTTCCGTCATCTACCTTGGTCAGAGCCTGCGCGTTGCCGCCTCTGCTCGAAACACGCATCAAACCATGCTCGCCCACGTAGACAATCGTGTTGTCGGCGCCCCAACTTGCCCCCAACCGCCCAATAGGTTCCGCCAGCGCAACGGCGTCGCCGCCGCCGGCAGGGATCTTCTTGACCTTTGCGTCTGATCCTTCCACCACCAGCCATCGCATGTCGGGTGAGAACTCCGCGGCGCCGACGCTGTCGCCGCCGGGAACAGGCTTCGCGTCGGAATCGCGAAGCACCCGCATCATAAGGCGAGACGTGGTGGGGCCGCGATCCTGGACGAAGAGCAGACGAGTTCCGTCGTGTGACAGAGCGAGATTCCGAAAAACTCCTGGCGCCATAGCCCATTGCACGGGCGTGGACGCCGGTAGTTGCGGCCGCTGCAGAATGCCCCAGGCCACGCCGCCGGCGGCAACCACAACGCCGGCCGCCGCGATTATCCACGGAGTGCGCTGCAAGCGCGGCGCGACGTCCGCAGCCGGCGCCGGCGGCTCGTCCAGCGCGATGCGCGCTTCGCCGATGGCTTGCAGACGCGTCCGCACGTCCTTTCGTAAACAACGCTCGATCAACCGGAGGATGTGCAGTGGTGTCGAAGGCGGGAGCGCGCTCCAATCGGGTTCCCGATTGATCACGGCCGCGATGACATCGGTCACCGTTTCGCCGTCGAACGCTCTCCGGCCGGCGAGCATTTCATACAACACGGCGCCGAAG
This sequence comes from Bryobacteraceae bacterium, assembly GCA_035509055.1. GTDB lineage: Bacteria > Acidobacteriota > Terriglobia > Bryobacterales > Bryobacteraceae > PALSA-129. Next base: position 6,168 of record DATJMA010000077.1, read on the forward strand.
GCCCAGATATCCGCCCGGCGGTCGGTCGGCTTGCCACGCGCCTGCTCCGGCGACATATAGCCGGCAGTGCCTAGAATCACGCCTCCCTGCGTCATCGACAGCGACAGAGTTGGCGATTGAGTGGCGTTGGCGGAAACCGGCGCATCGGTCGCCTTGGCCAGTCCGAAGTCGAGCACCTTTACAACGCCGGCCGGAGTGACCTTCACGTTGGCAGGCTTCAAATCGCGATGTACCACACCCTTCTCATGCGCCGCCTCCAGGGCCACAGCGATTTGCCGCGCATAATTCAGCGCTGTATCGAGCGGGACCGGGCCTTTCAGATTCTCGCCGTCCACCAGCTCCATTACGATCGCGCCCTGCTCGACGCCGTAAATCGTCGCGATGTTCGGATGATTCAACGACGCCAGCACATGCGCTTCCCGCTCGAAACGGGCCATTCGGTCCAGGTCATCGGCGAAAGCCGCAGGAAGGATCTTGATGGCCACTTCCCGCCCCAGTTTGGTATCCGTCGCCCGCCAGACCTCACCCATTCCGCCTTCACCCAGCTTTGCAGTAATGCGGTAGTGCGCGATCGTGTGTTGCGGACTCATGGTGCGCAATTGCAGGAATGATATCACTACGGGCCGTCAAGAACACGCGATGTCCCCGGCCCGGCTTCATTTGCGCCGCAGGCGCGCAAACCAGTTCTTCGGCCCCTGTTTGAAGCCCTCCAGCATCCAAATCTGAAGCGGCTCGCGATCGATCGCCGTGAGGGCGCTTTTGCCGTCCGGGTGGACGCTGAGTCCGTTCAACCCGGTGGTAGCCGATGGGAAGTCCACTGCCGTTTGAAGTTTCTCCACCCCGCTTGCCACGTTTACCGAATAGAGCTGCCACTCCGCGCCCGTCCCCGCGGAATTGTGGAAGATGCCGTAAACCTGGCTGCCGTCCCGCGAGAGATCCCAGGACTCGAATTGGCGCGAGGTCAGCTTGCGCCTCGATGTTCCGTCCGGCGAGATCAGATCCAGGCCATCCTCGGCAAGAAAGAGTATGGAATTTGCCGCCGCCGACCAGCCGACCTGCGCCCCTTTCGGCGTCGGCCAGAATCATGGGACTCGCGCCCGGCGTGGCGCGAATTTTCTCCACCTTGTTGCCGCCGTTATCGGAGTGGACATACGCGATCCACTGTCCATCCGGTGACCAGGCAACTCCGTACGTGCGGCCGGCCGGGCCCAACACCACCGAGTTGCCTCCGGAAGCGTTCGCTATCACCAGCCGCCTCCTCCCCTTTCGAACGCCAATCGGGAGCCATCGGGCGACCAGCGGGCGTAATCCGAAGACTCGATCAAGCTGCGCGAGAAGCCCTCACCGGACGCCTCCTGGTCCATGATCTGCTCCACTGTTCCAAAGATCGCCGTATACAGGAAATGAGTGCCCGAGGGCGCCCACGCCGGATGCCAATCGACGGGTCCGCTGTGCATCGTGTGTACCGATCCGTCAGCGAACGAGATTTGGGCAATTTCCGATTCGTCAGCGCCATTGGAAAACGCGATCTGTTTGCCATCGGGCGACACCGAGGGGCGCTCGAGCCGTGTGTCACGCGCCTTGAAGCCTTCCCCCATGCCCGCCCCAATTGGCGCGACAATCTCGTAGGGCCCCAGGCGGATTCCGGGAATCAACGGCATCGCTTCACTTCCCTATCGGCGCGCGCTGGCGGAGGTAGTCGAAGAAGTTTTCGAGGAACACCACTTCGTGTTCCGGTTTGGCCCCTTCCGCGGATTCTCCCTGAGTGACCACCAATATGCGCTTGCCGTCCGGCGCGAGGTCACCACCATTTACAGCCGTCCCCATCTTCGCGATCCACACGCGGGGCTTTTCGGCCTCGAAAGTTCCTCCTTGCACCGTGTAGCTCACAGCCATGATCTGCAGGCCGGAGCGGTAAAGCAGATCGTGCCCGTTGCGCGACCACCCGGGTGACTGTCCATCGCTGTTTGAAATCTGCCACTTTCCGCCTGGACCGGCAGATGGAGGAAACGCGCGCACGTATACTTCACGCTTCCCCGATTCGTCGGAGTCATAGGCTAGCCAGCGCCCGTCGGGCGAGAACGACGGCCGCTCATCGTTGGAACTGCTCGTGAAAAACGGCTCGGGTTTACCAGCCTTCAACCAGCCTTCTTCCTCCTCCAGCGGTACGGTCCAGATTTGCCACCTTCCCTCGTCAGACTCTTCATAAGCCAGCCGCTTGCCATCCGCCGTGAAGGAAAAGGGGAGACGGCGTGCGCTGCTCTCCATTAGCACTTGCGGCTGGGCGGAGCCATCCGCGCGTGCCTGAAAGATGCCGTTGCTCAGGGACTCATAAACGATGTACCGGCCGTCCGGGCTCCAGATTGGGGATCCGTAATAACCGTCTCCGAAGGTCCGGCGCGTCATCGCGTCGCGTCGCGGGTCATAGACCCAAATGTCGGTATGTCCTCCCTCGGTGACCATCAGCGCCACCCGCTCGCCGTCCGGGGAAACCCTCGGACTCCGAAAGGCGCCGGGTTTGACGGGCAACGGTTCCGTCTTCCCCCCTTCATCAATCCAATCGAGCGTCCACAGGTCGCTGGAATTGGCGCCTGCCTTGCGATACACCAGAATGCCGTGCCCGTCGGCGCCGGGAGAGCAATCGAATTGAGCCATCCCGGTGACACGACCGATGGCCACGCCATCGAGGACCGGCACGGGTGATCCGCGCGTTTCCAGCTTGTCCGGATCGAAGGGCACGGCGAACAGGGCCGTCTTATTCACGTAGATCAAATGGCCCGGACGCCCGGGAGGACCCACGTAACGGGCCGAAACGCCGCCTCGCGCCACGATCTTCCTGTGGCCGTCCGCCAGGGTCAGAACCCCGATGGTGTACTGATCTACGTCGGCGGACATCTGTGCATCCGTAAATAGCACCGCTTTGCCTCCCGGCAGAATCTGCGGCGCGAGGGCTGCGTCTTTCGGGCTAAACCCCGGGAGGGGTTGCGGCGGTCCTCCAGCCGCGGCGTACCGCACCAGGCCCTTCCCGATCACGTCGCTCGCGATGATGCTGCCGTCTTCAACCCAGCTAGCGCCACCAAAGTTGGGGGTGTTCCCGAACGGAACTACCGCGCCGCCCTCCACGGAGATCTTCTCCAGCCTGTCCCCCGTCGCGAATCCGATCCACTGGCCATCCGGCGAGAAGAAAGGGTAGTTCCCACCCTGGGTTCCCGGGAGTTCGGTGGCGTGTGTTTGGTCGAGGCGCCGTGTGAACAGCCTGGTTGGCGTTCCGGAAACGTAAACCAGGCGGGTACCATCGGGGGAAATGGCGATCGCGCTTCCGCTCGGCCCAGGGGCAGGTAGCGAGACGTCCTCGCCCAGATCGACATCCAGTCGTCTCAGCGGATATCCAACCTGCTTTTCCACTCGCCACGGCGCCCAGAGGGCCACGCCCAGCGCCACTGCCAGCGCGCCCGCCAGCCAAGGCAACAGCGTGGACCGCCGTGCTACGGGCGGCGGGGAACCGTCCCCGAGCAGCAGCTCCAAGTCGCCGATGTCGCGCAAGCGCTTCTTCGGGTCCTTTTCCAGGCACCGCTCGATCAGCCGCCGCGCCGGCGCGGGAACCTCGCTCAGGTCCGGCCGGTCCTTCACTACCGCCGCCAGCGTCTCCGTGAGATCCTCGCCCTCGAACAGCCGCTTGCCGGTGAGCATCTCGTATAGCACCACGCCAAACGCCCAGATGTCGGCGCGCTTGTCGACCGGCCGGCCGCGCGCCTGTTCCGGCGACATGTACGCGGCCGTGCCCAGAATGATGCCGGCTTGCGTAGCCGCCATGCTGATGGTCGGCGAGTTCTCGGAACTGGCCGCGGCCGCCGCCTCGGAGACCTTCGCCAATCCGAAATCAAGAACCTTCACCGTGCCGTCCGGCTTGATCTTGATGTTGCCGGGTTTCAGGTCGCGGTGGACGATGCCCTTCTCGTGCGCTGCCTCGAGCGCGGCCGCGATCTGCTTCGCGATGCCAAGCGCCTCCTCAATGGGGATCGGCCCGCGCTCAATCCGCTCGGCTAGCGTCGGTCCTTCGATCAACTCCATGACCAGGTAGTTCTCGCCCACGTCGTGCAGGATGCAAACGTTCGGATGATTCAGCGCCGCCACCGCATGCACCTCGCGCGAGAAGCGGTCGCTGAAGCGTTTGGCGGAGACTTTGATGGCGACGTCGCGCCCCATCCTGGTATCGGCGGCGCGATACACTTCGCCCATGCCGCCGGCGCCGATGCGTTCGGCGATTTGGTACGGTCCGATTCGTTCCCCCGGTGACAGCGGCATAGAAGGGGTTCTGCTCAGTTTATCCGATTACTTGTGCAACACCGACTGCCAATTCAAGACCACCATGATTGAGGGCTTCTGCGACCGCACCGGCTGCTGGACCAGCAACCGTTTTGCATCCGGCGCGAACGTGACTCCTTCGGCAGGAATCTCGCCCAACGCCCGCGGGATGCCTGCCGCGAACGATGGCTTCAGAGTCACGTCGGCGGCCCACACCTTCAGATTGCCGGGGCTTCCTGGTGTCAGGTACAGAAGCTGCTTCCCGTCGGCGCGCCAGGCCGGTGAAGATCCGCCGTGCAACGATACCTTCGCGCTAGCTGCATCGGCTGCCCGCGCATTCGGGGCAAACGGCTTCACATAAACTTCGCTCACGCCCGATTCAGTGGATTCATACGCCACATACCGTCCGACCGGCGAGAAGCGTGCAGCGCCCTGATGCCCGGTGTTCTGAAGCCACGGGCTCGCCTTTGGTTGGCCACCGGGGGCGGCCAAGTCTAACGTCCATAGCTCGCTGCCTTTCGGCGACTGCACTTCGAACAACAGGAACCTCCCGTCGGGAGACCAATCCTGTGGAAACTTCCGGTCCCCATTCTTCAGCAAAAGCCGGTCGCTTCCCGACCCGTCCGCTGCCCGCACATAGAGATTGGCCCCACCGTCGCGGTTCGATAAAAAGGCGATTTGCGTCCCGTCGGGCGACCATACCGGAAACCCGTTGCCGGCCGGGCCGGAAGTCAACCGTGTTTCTGAGTCCCGCGCCAGATTCAACACGAAAATGTCCGATCTGCCGGCCCGCTCATAGCGGGATGCCGCCAGCCGGGTTCCGTCGGGCGAGATTCGCCCTTCGGCATAGGCATTTTGAGGTGGGCCTACGTTGCCCAGGAATTTTCCTTCGAGATCGAACCAGGCAAACTGCCTTTGACCCGCCGGCGCTGCCACATAGACCAGCCTGCCGTCATCGGATGCCGAGAAATCGGCCTGGCCTGCCAGATCTTCTCCCAAGGCCACCGCCTCTCCCTTCAGCTCCAATCTCTCGGGATCGAAGGTTTGCGCCATCAGCGTCCGTTCCCGGTCAAAGAGCAGCGTGCCCATGCGGCGATTCGGCCCAGGCACATACACGGGAGCGGATGGATCGGGCAGCACGCGCCGGCGCGTCTGTTCCTCGGGATTCGCATCCAAAGATCCCGCGTAGATGCCCGACTGCGGACCGGCCTCTCTCCAGAACAGGAAGTGCCGCCCGCCGGGCAGCAAGGTGGGAAAGCCTTGAAATTCATCGTGGCTTCCCGGCTCGAATGCGGTTACGGGCATTGCCTCACCGCCCTCCACGGGACACTCTTCGATTCCCATTCTGACCGTGCCGAAGACGACTCGATTCTCGGAAGTGAGGAAGCCACCTCCCGTGCCGCCGGAATCGCAGATGGCTTGCGGCGGGCCGCCCATCACATCGATCTTCCGAACCTTGCCGTCCGATCCAAAGACCAGCATCCGGCTCCCCGGCAACCAGATCGGCCCGCCGGCAGCGCCTTCCGTTCCCGGTAGCGGGCGCAGATCGAGGGAATCCAGGCGGCGAATCCAGATTCGCGAACGCGTATCTCCACCGCCGTGCGCCGCGAAAGCCACCATTCTTCCGTCGGGAGACATTTTGATTTGCAAGGGCAGACTGATATCCGGCGGCACGGGAACCTCGAAGCGCACTAGGTCCGGCTTGGCGAGTTCCGGGCGGCGCAAGTACAAGAACCATCCGGCCGCCGCGGCAACGAACAGCACCGCTGCGAGCCAGGAAATACCCGCCGTTCGAGTGAGAGGAATCGCAGGCGCCGACGGCGCGCCCGGCTCTTCGAGCAGCAGTTCCACCGAACTGATATGGCGTAGGCGCTTGTTCGGATCTTTCTGCAGGCATCGCCGGAGTGCGCGCCGAATAGGTTCGGGAACGGCCGTCAGATCGGGATCGGTCTTCACCACCGCCGCCAGCGTTTCGGCGAGATCCTCGCCTTCGAACAGCCGCTTGCCTGTGACCATCTCATACAGGACAACGCCGAAGGCCCAGATGTCGGCGCGCTGATCGACCGGTTTGCCGCGAGCCTGCTCGGGAGACATGTAAGCGGCGGTGCCGAGAATGACACCCGCCTCCGTCATCCCCAGCGGGAGCGTCGGTGAAATGCTGGGGTTACCTGCCTGCGGCGCAGCTTCCGATGCCTTCGCCAACCCGAAGTCCAGAATCTTGATCTGGCCGCCGGGAGTGACCTTGATGTTGGCCGGCTTCAAATCGCGATGCACGATGCCCTTTTCGTGGGCGGCTTCCAGGCCGGCGGCAATCTGGCGTGCGTAATCCATTACGGTATCGAGCGGGAGAGGTCCGGCAAGGTCGGCGCCTTCGATCAGTTCCATCACGATGGCGCCCTGTTCGATTCCGTATATAGCCGCGATGTTGCGATGATTGAGCGACGCCAGCACCTGAGCTTCGCGCTCGAAGCGGGCCATCCGCGAGGAGTCCGCCGCGAACGCCGCCGGCAGGATTTTGATGGCCACATCGCGATGGAGCTTGGTATCGATCGCACGATAGACTGCGCCCATCCCGCCCTCACCGAGTTTGGAGGCGATCTGGTAGTGGGCGATCTGGGACGGTGCGGCCATGTCTCCGATCAGGCCAATCGTATCATTTCCGGCGCCGAAAACTACCGGTCTACCTGACGGCGTTAGTCCGCACGTCGATCACACCCGGCGGCCAGCCAGGCTGCTCTTCGCCTCGCAACCAATAGATCCGTGAGCCGTCGCGCGAAACGACCCACGAAATTGCGGAGGCGACGCCGCCGGCCGCAGGCGGCATGCCTTTCGGAGAAAAAAGCACCGTGGGTGTGCCGAATCGAGGCTCGCCTTGCGCCCAGCTCACGGTGATGGACGTAAAGCCGTCGCGTGCCCTCTCAATGATCTCCCGGCCATCGCCGCGCCAGAAAGGGGTGCCGTCGGGTCCGATTTGCCTCCGCAAACCAGGGCCGGGAAAAGGCTGCACGTACAAACCGTCCTGACTGTATACGATCCAATGCCCGTCGGGCGAAAATCTCGCGTGCATAATCGCGGTTGCCCCAGCCGGGGCCAGCAACGCCGGCTTGAGGTTCTGCGCCGAACCGCCCAGCGGCAATGCCAGCAGGCCGCCTTCCCCTTGGATGCCGCCG
>DATJMA010000078.1:0-18251 GCA_035509055.1 Bryobacteraceae bacterium
GGATGTGGTGGTCCGCGATGCGCACGGTAAGCTGGTCACCAATCTCAAGCCCGAGGAAATATCGGTCTATGAGGACGGCGTGCGGCAGGATGTCCGCTCGTTCCGGCTGGTGGCGGGCAGCGAAGTGCGGGTGGAAGATGAAAAAGAAGCGGCGGAGGCGAAAACCACCGAGGTCGACGCTCCGGCGCCGGCGGCGCGTCCTCTGGTAAATCCTCTGCGCACCGTGAATGTAGTGAGTTTGGTCCTGAACGACCTCAACGATTGCACGCGCGCCCTGGCGTTCGAATCGGCCCGTAAGTTCGTGGACAACGAACTTCGGCCCAACACGTTCATCGGGATCTTTACGCTGGATTCCACCGGCATGCGGCCCATCTTTCCGTATTCGAATGATCGGGATCGTTTACTGAAGGCGGTGCAACTGGCGAGCATCAATCAGCTTCCGGCGATTAATATAGCTTCGGCGGCGATGTTGAACGGCTTAAGCACACAGCTGGGGATGAGCAGCCTCGGCAGCAGGGGAAGCGGCAGCGATCCGCTCGGCTCGCAGCACGACATGACCTTCGCGGCGATCCAAGCCCTGCGCGAGATCGACGCCTTGAAAGGCGAGCTCCGGCAGCTCGCTCCCCTGCCGTTTCATAAGACGGTGGTCCTACTCAGCAATGGGCTCACGCGTCCGCCGGACCAGTTGGAGTATTGGGATTCCATGATTCGTGCGGCGATCGATGGCGGCGTGACGTTCTATGCCGTGGATGTCCATGGGATGACCGCGCCCGGCCAGTGTTTCTACGATCCGACGGCGCTCTCCTCGTCAATGCTGACCTACTCCGCGTCGTTGAGCGCCCAGCAGGGTCAGACGAGCCAACAGGGCTACACGCCACAAGGCAACACCGCCGTCGCCGGACCTAATGGCCCCAGCCTGGCGGCGCGCACCATGGAACAGGCGCATGAGGACGACTACGTACGGTTCGCGGTGTCGAGCGCCAACCCGCAGGAGGCCCTCCGCGAACTGGCGGAACGCACCGGCGGATTCCTGATCGCCAATACGAATAACGTGGACCAACTGCTATCGCATGTGATGGAGGAAGTCGACACGCATTACGAGATCTCCTATCCGCCGAAAGCGGAGCGGGACGACGGACATTTCCGCAAGATTGCAGTGAAGCTGGCGCGCGCCGGATTGCGCGTGGAGACGCGCAACGGGTATTTCGCAGTGCCGGACAACGGGCATCCGCTCACGCCGGAAGAGATGGCCGGACTGCGCGCGCTCGATACCCAGCCGCGGCCGCACGCGTTCGGGTTTCTGTCGCGCGTGTATCGCTTCCGCGATTCGGGCGGCAAGACGCAGTACTCCATCGCGTTCGAAATGCCGATCGACGAGCTTACCGCGACTTCCGAGAACGGGCAGAGGCACCGGCTGCATGTTTCGCTGCTGGCCCTGGTGAAGAATCAGGATGGCATCGTGGTGGATCGAGTGAATAAAGATGTTCCTTCGGACGTGTCCGACGAGTCGTTCGCGAAAGTGCGCGACGAATTCATGACCTGGCAGCAGGCCGTGGATCTGCCGCCCGGACGCTACACGGTGGAGACCGCGGTGGTGGACCACGAAGGCAACCGGGCCAGTACTGGCACGGTCGAAATCGACAATCGCCCGGATGGTGGAGTTGGACTGAGCGACCTGGCGATCGTACGCAAGCTCGAGGATCTGACGACGGAGCGGGATCCGGCGGACCCGTTCGAATACGGCTCTAAGCGTGTTTTGCCGTTCGTGACGAATCAGCTGTTCGCGGGAACGCCGCCGTACGTGTATTTCATGGTCTATCCGGAGGCGGGAAACACGGCTACGCCGGTGCTGCGCCTGCGCTTGCTCAAGGACGGCCGGACGGTCGCGACGCTGCGGCCCGAGGTCCGGTCGCGGAACAGCCCGGACGGTATCCCGATGGTGCTGGAACTCACGACTCAGCCGGGCAGTTACGAAGTGCGGGCGACGGTCACGCAAGGAAAGCATTCGACGGAGCGGGACTTGCAATACACGCTCGGCGGGAAGTGAGGGAATGGCTCGCGGCGTCTGGCAAGGCTTGGCATTGGCGGCGATCATTGCCGTCGCGGCTTACGGCGATACTTCGGTCGCGTTGACGAACCCCGGCATGGAACCGCCGTACGCGGCCGTGAATGCGGATGGCAGCGGCATCTCGGGCAATATTGCCGCCGGATGGCAGGATAACTCGGGGTGGGCCAATGCGGCGGTGCAATACTCCGAAGAAACCAATAATCCGCACAGCGGATCGGCGTGCCAGAAAATCGTGGTAACCGGCGTCGGATCCGGCCGCGCGCAGTTTCTTCAGCCGTTTCAGCTACAGGCGGGGAGCATTTATACCGCGTCGGTGTGGCTGCGCGGCGATGCCGGTCTCGAAGTATCGCTGGTTATCCAGCAGGGCGTCTCCCCGTATGCCACTTACCTTCAAAGCTCGGTGGAGCTCAGCGCGAACTGGCAGCAGGTTATCGCAACGGGCTATATCACAACCAACGAAACGGCATACCTGATGGTCGCAATTGACGCTCCCGGCACTCTGTGGGCGGACGATTTCGGGCTGAGTTTCACGCCAGGGACCTTCGCACCGACGCCTCGAATCGGCCCCATTGCGAGCTCGTTTTTCGGCATGCACGTGGAGAATTTTCTCCAGAGCCAGCTTCTGAATAGCGGGCTCGAGCCGCCGTACGTATCGGCCGGAGTGAACAATCCGATTTCGGGCAGCATCGCGGTGAACTGGAACGACAACTCCTCGTGGGGCGTTCCCAATCCCACCGTGACTTATTCCGAGGACACTGTAAATCCACATAGCGGCACTGCCGCTCAGAAAGTCGCCGTGGCGAGCGTGCCGGCAAACACCGCGGTGCAGTTGGTCCAGCCTCTGACTGTGATTCCGGGGCAGGTTTACACGTTTTCCGCCTGGATGCGCGGCGACCAAGGGTTGCAGATCGACATGGTCTTGCAGGATTCCAACTCGCCCTACACTTATTACGCCGAGACGACGGCGAAACTGTCCGCCGCGTGGCAGCAGTTCACAGCGCAAGGAATGGTGAGCGATACGGGCAGCATTCTGCTGATGTTTCATGCCACGCAGCCGGGGACGTTCTGGGTAGACGATGTGCAATTTACGGATTCGACCGGAACGCCGGTATCCGGAGGGGTGCCCTGGCCGCCCACTAAATTCGGCACGCTGAGGCTGTGGGATACCGGAACATCTTGGACTTCGCTCGAGCCCGTACAAGGCGTGTGGAACTGGCAGCCGCTGGACCTCTGGGTGGCGGCGGCGGAGCAGCACGGCGTAAAGGACATCCTGCTGACGCTCGGACAGACGCCGGCTTGGGCATCGAGCAATCCGGATGAGGTCAATTACATCGGCGCGGGCGCCCCGGCTCCGCCTACCGACAATCAAAACTGGCGCGACTATATCACGGCGGTGGCGGAACGGTATAAAGGCCGCATCCGATATTACGAAATCTGGAACGAGCCCAACATACCCACTTATTACACGGGAACGGTAGCGGAGCTGGCCGAACTCACGGCGGAAGCGTATGCAATTCTGAAGTCGGCCGATCCCGGCAATACGGTGCTCTCGGCGGCGCCGTCGGCGGCGCCCGGATATCTGGAGCAGATGCTGCAGGCCGGCATCGCACAGAACGTGGATATGATCGCCTACCACTTCTACGAGACGCCGCCGGAAGCGGCCGCCGCCGATCTGGCGAACGTGAGCCTGGTGATGGCGGCGAATGGAGTCGGTTCCATGCCGGTGTGGGCGACGGAAGGCGCGGCCGGCGACGACACGACTCAACCCGAGGCTTTGGCGGCGGCATACCTGGTGCGGAAATATCTGGTGCACCTCGCGTTCGGGTCGGTCCGTTTCAACTGGTACGCGTGGGGCAAGGCTACGACGTTTTGCGTCGGCACGGAAGAGAACGACCCGCGGGTACTGACGGAAGCCGGGCGCGCGTTCGGGATTCTGCTGGGCTGGCTGAAGGGCGCGTCGCTCACCGGGGCTTCCATCGATGATTCGGGGACGTGGCGGATCGACTTGACGCTGGCCGATGACAGCCGCGGGATCATTGTGTGGAACCCGAATAATGCCGTGCCATTCCAGATTCCTGAGGACCTGCGAATGGTCATTCAGCGGGACATACTGGGCAATCGTGTGGCGGTCGCAGGGTCAATTGAGGCCGGATATTCGCCGGTGCTGTTGGTGAGCCCCCATATCCGGCGGTAGGCGAGCGAATGGAAGGCGACAATTACGCATTAATGGCCAAAGTGTTTCCCGGGGTGGCGTATCGAAAGATGGAATCGATCCCTATTTTGCAGCAGGATTGTAATGGTATGTGGCGTGCTTGAGAATCGACGCCCAGGTCGTTCTATGGGCAGTTTCCCATGGGGTGGGACGCTGTTCGTTTCAAATTGCAAATTGTTGGTCTAGGAGAACTATGTTGCGCCTCGCTTCTGTTGCATTGTTGACCCTCGGTATAGCCGCTTTGGCTTCGGCCAGTATTCGGCCGATACCCGAGATTGATCCCGGCTCTGGGATGAACGTGCTCGCTTTGCTGGCGGGTGCGGCCATTGTGGTCCGTGCTGGCTTCAAGAAGTAGTTTGGGAATTGGTGAGGGCCGGAGCACTCCGGCTCTCACAATTCGACGCAAAGCCGATTTCTCCGCGACTGCACCTTCCTCGTTCGGATTGATTGCCCGACTAATCCTCACCTTAATTCTTCTGCTGGGCGAGTTTGTCGCACTCTCCATACCGGTCGATACCGCCGATCTGCACGTAAGCACGGGTTTCGGCGGGTGGTTGGCCGATTGGGGTCCGGTCGGCGCCAGGATTCTGCTGCTGGGACTGACCTTGACGGTCGTCTTTGGCGGACTGATCGCGCGCGGCCAGGCGCTGATCCTGCGCGAAAGGCGGATCTCGCTTTTGGCGCTGCTGGCGCATCTCTGCGCGCTGCCGGCTTTCTCCTTCGCCGCCCTGCGACTCTTCAATCCGCAGACAACGGCTTCCAGCGCGGGCTGGCTGGCTCTCGCGTGCATGGCCGGCGGGCTGGCGACCGTGGTTTCCGGATCCTTCATTTTGTTGCCGGCCAGCTTTTGGCTGGACCTGCTTCGCCGGGCCCGTTTGGCGCCGGTATACGGCTTCTCGACCGCTTCCGCGGCATTTCTGCTGGTGGCCTACTCGCGCTGGATCTGGAAGCCGTGGATGACCCTGACGTTCCTGGCGGTCCGGACGGTCCTGCGCTGGCTCCGGTCCGACATCGTATCCGACGCGCATTCGTACTCGATCGGAACGCGATCGTTCATCGTCACCATTTCCGCCGCTTGCTCCGGGTATGAAGGAATCGCCCTGATGGTGCTCTTCGGCGCCGCGTGGCTGTGGCTTTTCCGGCGGGAATTCCGTTTCCCGCGGGCGCTGATCCTGATTCCCGCCGGAATGGTGGCCATGTGGGTTCTGAATGTGGTCCGGATCTCGGCTTTGATTCTGATCGGCAACGCGGGAGCGCACACGATCGCGCTCGGCGGATTTCATTCGCAGGCCGGGTGGATTGCGTTTCTGTGCATGGCGCTGGCGTTTATGACGGTTTCTCAGCGCCTGGCCTGGTTTGCGGCTGGACGGCGGGAAGCCGTTTCGGTGGTGGTGGCGAAGAACGATGGGACTGCGGCTTACCTGGTCCCATTTCTCGCCATACTTGCGGCGGGCATCTTATCGTCGGCGATGACCGGAACCTTCGAGTGGGCCTACGGGTTGCGGGTGGTAGCCGCGGGCGCGGCGATCCTGTTTTACCGGCGGCAATATGCCGGAGTCTCCTGGCGAATCGGCTGGGAAGCGCCGGTGGTGGGCCTGTTGGTTTTTGCGATCTGGATTGCCGCCGAGCGTCTGTTATTCCCTCACGCAACTCCGCTCGCCATGCCGATGGCGCTGACCATATCGTCCGCGCCGGTCCGCGTGGGATGGATCCTGTCGCGGGTGATTGGCGCGGTGTTGACCGTTCCGATCGCGGAAGAACTGGCATTCCGGGGATACCTGTTACGGCGGTTGGCGTCGGCGGATTTCGAATCGGTGGATCTCAAGCGGTTTTACTGGATCCCGTTCCTGGTATCCTCGCTCCTGTTTGGGATTCTGCATGGCCAGCGGTGGATCGCAGGGGCGATCGCCGGGATGCTATACGCCTGGGTGGCGCGCCGTCGGGGAAGTCTGGGGGACGCGGCGGTAGCTCACGCCACGACGAACGCCCTGATAGCCGTGCTGGTGCTTGCGACTCAAAATTGGAATCTTTGGTAGTAAGTCGCATTCCAGGAAAAACGGTTTCCTCCATTTCAATGGCAACCAACTGACTCCAAATGGCTATCAAGAATGGAATGTGACTTGCCGTACGTTTAGCCAATTCAGCTCTCGTGGGCGGGACAGGGTCCCGGGGGAACCAATTCCCTCGCCAAATATTCATTGCAAGATTTCAGGAGGAAACCGTGAAGACAATTTTGCGCCTCGCGTCTGTGGCTTTTCTGGCCGTGGGAATTTCCCTATCGGGTCCGGTTTGCAATTCAGATCATCCGTGCCGGACACCCGAGGTCAACCCCGCCACAGGCATGAATGCGCTGGCCTTGCTGGCCGGCGCCGGGTTGGTTATCCGAAACAAATTCAAGAAGTAATGTAACGAAGAAAGAGGGCGGACCTTTTGGTAAGGTCCGCCCGATTCTTCCGGTCCGCCGGTCCCGATGCATGATAGTGTGAGGCTGGTATGGACAAGGGACGCCATCCAAAGGTTGTACGGACCTGGACGACCGATAAAATTCGCAAGGCCACGGCAAAGCTGAAATCCGCCGCCGTTTCTTACAAGCCCAAGTCGCATAACAAGACTTGAGCTTGACAGTTATCGCGCGCCGCAAGGGAAGCGTTTCTCCCAGCCAAGCCGTGACATGGTCACATTCCTGCTATGCATTGACGCGATCAATGACTAGCGGAACCGAACCAGCCAGTATTCGCACGCCCAACCAAGAAAAGATTTCAGATGTAAAGCGCCTTCTGATGCTTTGCATTGCTCTGACAGCGCCGCTCTGTCCGCTCCAGGCATTTCAGGCCGACTCGGGTGTTGCGATCCCGCCCGGTACCTGGACTCAGGTTCTCACCCACGGACTGCCCGTCGAGGCCAATGGTTGGGAGCAACTGATCTATGTGCCGCCACTCAAGCAGTCCATCATGCTCTCGCAGTATCACCAGCGGAATTCCGAGCCGAACGAGAGCATAGTTGGCTACAACTTCGACACCAACGCCTGGTCCATCATCGACATGGGGGGAAATTTCCACACCGAGTCAATTCCTGAAGGCGGCGAATCCCAGGGCTATTTCGGCTTCGATCCGACGAGCGGCATGATTGTCTACCACTGCTGCACCAGCGGATCGAACCAACCCGAAGACATCAACCACGACTGGTGGTATGACGTGCTGGGACAATCGGGCCGGGACAAGCATACGTCGCCCAAGCCTCCGGCCGGCGTCCTTCTGCCGGGGGGTACTTTCGATATCGCCCACAATGTTTTTGTTTTTGAAGGCGGCGCTTCTTTCGTGGGGACCTGGGCTTACAACCCGGTATCCAACACCTGGCAGCAGATGTCTCCAGGGGGCACTGTCCCCGACCCGTCGCTCGCGCTACCCGGCTTAGCCTATAGCACAGCGGAGCAGAAGATCTATCTGTTCGGCGGGCAGTCTGAGAATTCCAGCGCTTACAATAACGATCTGTATGTTTACGACTACGCGACCAACACCTGGTCTGAGATCAGTCCTGCCGGCGGCGTGAAGCCGCCGGGACGTACTTCGCACGCGTTTGCTTACGATTCCACCAACAACGTCTTTCTGCTCTACGGCGGGTTGAACGCCTCGGGCGTCCTCAACGACACCTGGGTGTACAACCCTTCGACCACCACCTGGACGCAGGTGAATTCGGCGCCCACCGCCTCCACCACGGCGGTGTATGCCAAGATGAGCTACGATTCCGACCACAATGTCTTCGTGATGGCGCAGGTGGGCGTGGGCGGCGGATACTATGGCGGTGCCTGGAATACTTACGGTATCGAGACCTGGTTGTTCCGATATGCCGGTGGCGGACCCAACGCGGGGACCCAAGCCTCTACCGCCACTCCTCCTGCCGGCGCTTTGAATCGCTACAACACGGGTTGGGGGAAAGACCCGGCCCTGGTCAGTTCCGGCAGTTCCCTGTACGTCGGATGGTCGGAAACCGGATCGCCGTTCGACCCCACGGACGACGCCTGGCCGCATATTTATGTCAGCCAGTACTCGAGCGGCAACTGGGTGCCCCTGGGAACGTCTTTCGACGCGATCAGCAGCGACATATTCGAAGCCCACGCTCCTTCACTCGGCCTGGTTGGCGGGACCCCGTGGGTCTCTTACTATCAGACCGCCAACACCGGCCAAACCGCCGCCGTCTACAGCAGTAGCTGGGACGGAAACTCTACCTGGAACGGGGGCGCGGTTGGGCTGGTCGGCACAGGAACGTTGTTTCAGGGCCAATCCCAGATTATCGGGGTAGGCAGCGTGCCGCACGTCGCGATGCTACAGGTGGATGAAAACGTCTATCCGCAGCGGACGCTGGCTTGGGTAATGGCGTGGAATGGGTCGGCTTGGGCCGTGAAAGGCGGCGCGCTGAACCAGGATCTTAGCGTCGTCAATGGCACTGGCGCGGGCGACACCGTGTTATCCGTATCCCTGGCCAGCAATGGCTCGAACCCGGTAGCGGCATGGTCGGAGTACGTTCACACGGCCAATCCGGGAGACGGTTACGACCACGACACCAACCCGCAGATCTACGTCTCTCAGTGGAATGGCAGCCAGTGGGTCCTCCTCGGGGGCTCGCTCAACATGAGCACCGCGAACGGCTGGGCCTATGATCCCTCGATCGCGTACCTGAACGGAATGTATTATGTCGCATGGGTCGAGAGGACGCAGACCGGGAACAACCAGTTGTACGTCAAGGCGTGGAACGGCAGCAGTTGGGCGCTGGTGGGATCCGGAGCCTTGAATCGCGGGGCAGCGGCCGGATGGGCATTCCACCCGAGCCTGGCGGCGGACAGCGTCAACAGCATCCTCTATCTCGGTTGGGTGGAGCAGGTAGCGTCGGGGGACAAGGCGCAGGTGTTCCTGGCCGGCTACAGCGGGGGCTCCTGGAGCAATTTCGGCGGCGCGCTGAATGCCGATCCCGTTAACGGCAGCGCGCAGAGGGTGAGTATCGGAGTGTGGAACGGCGAGCCGGTGGCGGCGTGGGGGGAAGTGAATGCCGGCGCCACCCGGCAGGTCTTCGTGGCGCAGTGGAAAGGTTCGAGTTGGAGCCTCCTGCCCGGTCCATCGGTCGCCGACACCACGCCGCCTACAACACCGCCCAGTTTGACGGCAATGTCAGCCTCGTCCACGGAGATCGACCTTTCCTGGGGCGCATCGGCGGACACGGTCGGGGTGGTTGGCTATCACGTCTACCGCGACAACGTGCTCGCGGCGACGGTCACTTCCACCCTGGGCTTTCGGGATACGGGACTGGCGGCCTTCTCCTACCACTGCTATGCGGTGGCAGCATTCGATGCGGCGGGCAACGTCTCGCCGCAAACCGCGGCGTCATGCGCGGGTCTCGCGATCTCTTCACTTTCGCTGAGCTCAGCGTCGGTCACGGGCGGTGTTCCGGTAACCCTGAACACGGTTTCCTTGAATGGACCCGCACCAGCCCTCGGCGCCGTAGTCGCTCTGAGCAGCGATAACGCCGCGGCGGTGGTGCCGGCATCGGTTACCGTGACCGGAGGATACACGGTCTCGCCCGCGTTCACCATCACCACTACCAGCGTGACGAGCGCGACCATGGTCACGATCTCGGCCAGTTACGGGGGAAGGACGGTTACCGCGACGCTGACGGTAAATCCTTCCGCGAGCGGATCCGGACCAGAGGCGCTGTCGCTGCGAGGCATCGCCGGCGAAGTGAGCGGAGTGCAGAACGGAGCTACGGTGACGCCGTCACAGGGGCCAAGCGGGTTTTACGGCACGGTGGTGAACACCGGCGGCTCGGTGACCTTCTCGAATAACGGCGACGGGGTCTCGTTCCAGAGTTGTTGCGGTAACCCTGGCAATGCCTATTACAGCTTCACGGGCACGGGTGTGGGGACGGTATTTGGGACGGCGACAGGCCAGGTCACCTTCACGCTGACCTCGAAGTATAGTTTCGCGCAGCGGCAGAGTATGCCTCCGGGCGGGCAACGATACGCTTTCGATGTAGTCGATGGGAGTGGGGTGCATCAGTTCGGTTTTATGACGGAGGCAGCTGCGTCGCCGTCGTATCTCGAATTCGTGTGGGTGGTGGGAGGAAATACAAACTTCTATTACGTGCCGGTGGGGACCGAGGACACGCTGTTCGGGGCCGGGGTATCCATGCAGGTGACCATCCTGTGGACTGCGAGCGGAGCCCAGTTATACCTGAACGGTAGTCAGGCGAGCAATGAGGCAACCGCGGCCACGGCGGCGAATTGGAACTCGTCCTCGATATTCGACCTCGGTGCCTACGAGTATTTCTACATGGGGTCCGACACCGGCGGATACGACAGCTGCGACGACACCGTGGCCGACTTCACGGTGGGGCCAGCCGTGGCGGTCGCGCTAATCGCGCCGGCGAATCAGGCGACGGTGAGCGGGACGGTAGCGGTGACGGCGTCGGCGACCGCGGCACTAGGAGTGGCCAGCGTACAGTTCCAACTGGACGGCAGCAACCTGGGCACGGCGGTAACCGCCTCGCCTTACAGCATCAACTGGAACACCAACACGGTGAGCAATGGCAGCCACACCCTGACCGCGACCGTAACCGCCAACGGGGGCGCCACGGCAACCAGCAGTGTGATTGCGGTGACGGTGACCAATCCACCGACGGTTTCTCTGACCGCGCCGGCGGCGGGGACCGTGAACGGGACCATCGCGGTGACGGCATCGGCCAGCTCCGGCTCGGGCATAGCCAGCGTGCAGTTCCAACTGGACGGCAACAACCTGGGCAGTTTGGTAACGGCGTCTCCGTATAGCATCAACTGGAACACCAACACGGTGAGCAACGGCAGCCACACCCTGACCGCGATCGCAACCGCCAACGGGGGTGGCACGGCAACCAGCAGTCCGGTTTCGGTAACGGTGAGCAACCCCCCGACGGTTTCTCTGACCGCCCCCGCCACGGGGGCGACCGTGAACGGGACCATCGCGGTGACGGCATCTGCCAGCTCCGGCTCGGGCATAGCCAGCGTGCAGTTCCAACTGGACGGCAGCAATCTGGGCAGCGCGGTAACGGTATCGCCCTACAGCATCAACTGGAACACGAACGCGGCCAGCAACGGCAGCCATACGCTGACCGCAATCGCGACCGCGAACGGGGGAGCGACGGCCACCAGCAGCCCGATTTCGGTGACGGTAAACAATCCACCGACAGTCTCGATTACGGCGCCAACTTCCGGCGCGACGGTAAGCGGGACTACCACGGTGACCGCGTCGGCCAACTCCGGCTCGGGCGTGGCCAGCGTGCAGTTCCAACTGGACGGCAGCAATCTGGGCAGCGCGGTGACGTCATCGCCTTACAGCATCAACTGGAACACCACTACGGTGCTCAACGGCAGCCACACCCTGACCGCGATCGTGACTGCAATTGGGGGCGCGACCGCAACCAGCAGCGCTGTCTCGGTGACGGTGAATAACGCACCGATGGTTTCGATTACCGCGCCGACGTCGGGGGCAACGGTGAGCGGGACCACAACGGTGACGGCTTCGGCCAGCGCCAGCGGGGGCGTGGCCAGCGTGCAGTTCCAACTGGACGGCGGCAACCTGGGCAGCGCGGTGACGGCATCGCCCTACAGCACCAACTGGGACACCACCAAGGTAAGCAACGGCAGCCATACCCTGACCGCAATTGTGACCCCCAACAGCGGCGCTACCGTAACCAGCAGTTCCGTGACGGTGACGGTGAACAACGTGGCCGCGCCAACGGTTACTCTAACGGCGCCGGCTGCGGGGTCGACCGTGGGCGGAACTATTGCGGTGACAGCTTCGGCCACCGCCGGCGCGGGCGTGGCCAGCGTACAGTTCCAACTGGACGGCAGCAACCTGGGAAGCGCGGTAACGGTATCGCCCTACAGCATCAACTGGAACACCACCGCGGCAAGCAATGCCAGCCACACGCTGACCGCGATCGTGACCGCCAACGGAGGCGCGACGGCGACCAGCAGTCCGGTTACAGTAACGGTGAATAACCTACCGGCAGTTTCCATTACCGCGCCAACAACAGGCGCGACGGTGAACGGCACCATAACGGTCACCGCTTCGGCCACCGCCGCCGCGGGAGTGGCCAGCGTGCAGTTCCAACTGGACGGCAACAACCTGGGCAGCGCGGTAACCGTATCGCCCTACAGCATCAACTGGAACACCAATACGGCGAGCAACGGCAGCCACACATTGACGGCGATCGCCACGGCCAACGGCGGCGCCACGGCGACCAGCAGTGCGGTTTCGGTGACGGTCAGCAATCCACCGGCGGTTTCCATTACGGCGCCCGCGGCGGGAACGACGGTGAACGGCACCATCACGGTCACGGCATCGGCCAGTTCCGGTTCGGGGATAGCCAGCGTGCAGTTTCAACTGGATGGCAACAACCTGGGCACTGCGGTGACTTCGTCGCCCTATAGCGTGAATTGGAACACCAACACGGTTGGCAACGGCAGCCACACCCTGACAGCCATCGCGACCGCAATCGGGGGTGCGACCGGGACCAGCAGTCCGGTTTCGGTGACCGTGAGCAACCTGCCGACGGTTTCGATTACCGCGCCCACGGCTGGGGCGACGGTGAACGGGACGATCGCGGTGACGGCATCGGCCAGTGCCGGCCCGGGGATAGCCAGCGTGCAGTTCCAACTGGACGGCAACAACCTGGGCAGTGCGGTGACCGGGGTGCCTTACAGCATCAACTGGAACACTGCCACGGCAAGCAACGGCAGCCACACTTTGACGGCGATCGCGACGGCCAACGGCGGCGCCACGGCGACCAGCGCCGCGATTTCGGTGACGGTGAGTAACTTACCGACGGTTTCTTTGACCGCGCCGACGGCTGGGGCGACGGTAAGCGGGACCACAACGGTGACGGCTTCGGCCAGTGCCGGCGCGGGAGTGGCCAGCGTGCAGTTCCAACTCGACGGCGCCAACCTGGGCAGCGCGGTGACCTCAGTGCCTTACAGCATCAACTGGAACACCACCGCGGCGAGCAACGGCAGCCACACTTTGACGGCGATCGTCACAGCCAACGGCGGCGCCACGGCGACCAGCAGTCCGATTACGGTGACGGTGAGCAATGCCTCATCGCCCACGGTTTCGGTGACCGCACCCGCGGCTGGGGCAACGGTGAGCGGGACCACAACCGTGACAGCATCGGCCAGCGCCGGCGCGGGCGTGGCCAGCGTGCAGTTCCAACTCGACGGCGCCAACCTGGGTGGTGCCATAACGGTGTCTCCCTACAGCATCAATTGGAACACTACTACAGCCAGCAACGGCAGCCACACGCTGACCGCGATCGCGACCGCCAACGGGGGCGCGACGGCAACCTCCAGCCCGGTTACGGTGACGGTGAACAATGCCTCAGCGCCCACGGTTTCGCTGACGGCACCCACAGCAGGAGCGACGGTGAGCGGGACGGTAGCGGTGACGGCATCGGCCAGCGCCGGCGCCGGCGTGGCTAGCGTGCAGTTCAAATTGGACGGCAGCAACCTGGGGAGCGCGGTAACTTCGTCACCTTATAGCATCAACTGGAATACCACTGCGGCGAGCAATGGCAGCCACACGCTGACCGCGGTGGTCACCGCCAACGGCGGCGCGACGGCAACCTCCAGTCCGGTTACGGTGACGGTGAACAATGGCGTGTCGCCGCCCACGGTTTCGCTGACCGCACCGACAGCAGGGGCGACGGTGAGCGGGACGATAGCGGTGACGGCATCGGCCGGCGCCGGCGCGGGAGTGGCGAGCGTGCAGTTCAAGCTGGATGGCAGCGACCTGGGTAGTGCGGTGACTGCGTCTCCCTACACCATCAACTGGAACACTACCTCGGTGAGCAATGGCAGCCATACCCTGACTGCAACCGTGACCGCCAATGGCGGCGCGACGGCAACCTCCAGTCCGATTACGGTGATGGTAGGCAACACGCTCGCCGGACCGGTGGCGACGGCTCTGACGCTATCGGCATCGTCGATACTCGGCGGCAACTCGACCACTCAGAACACCGTGACTTTGAGCGGAACAGCGCCCGGCAATGGCGCCACGGTTCTGCTGAGCAGCAGCAACACGGCGGTGGCGCAAGTGCCGGCCTCGGTGACGGTAGCGGCAGGATCGACGGTATCGCTGGCGTTTCCGATTACCACTTCCGGCGTAACGAGCAGCACGCAGGTGACGATCACCGCGAGTTACGGCGGCGTGATGGTGGCGGCGAACGTGTTTATCGGACCGCCAATGGGCGGATCGGGGGAACTGCTATCGGTGCGGGGCATCGCGGGCGAGGTGAGCGGGGTGCAAAACGGCGCGACGGTCACGCCGACCGTGGGACCGGCGGGATTCGGCGGCGCGGTGGTGAACAACGGCGGAACGGTGACGTTCGCCAATAGCGGCGACGGGGTGTCGTTCCAGAGTTGCTGCGGGAACACCGGCAACGCCTATTACCACTTTACGGGTAACGGGGTGGGAACGGTGTTCAATGCGGCGGCGGGGCAGATCAGCTTCACACTGACCTCTAAGTACAGCTTTGCGCAGCGGCAGAACACGCCCGCGGGCGGACAGCGGTACGCTTTTGACGTGGTGGACGGCAGTGGGACGCATCAGTTCAGTTTCATGACGGAAGCGTTCTCCGCACCGTCGTACCTGGAGTTCACATGGCAGGCGGGAGGCAACACGAACATCTACTATGTGCCAACGGGGACGGAGGACGCGCTGTTCGGCGCCGGGGTGTCGATGCAGGTTACTATACTCTGGTCGGCAACCGGCAGCCAGTTGTACTTGAACGGCGCGCTGGCGGCAAGCCAGGAAACAGGGCCAGCCACGGCGAACTGGAGTGCGGGTTCGATGTTCGATCTGGGCGCATACGAATACCAGACCTTCGGCGGATACGACAGTTCCGACGATACCATCGCCGACTTCACGGTCTCGCCGCCGCCAGTATGCACGGTCAGCGGAGATGGAACCGTGGGGGTCGCGGACATTCAACAGATGGTGAACGAGGCGCTGGGAGCCAGCGCGGCTGGAAACGATATAAACAACGACGGGGTGGTAAACGCGATCGATGTGCAGATCGTGGTCAACGCGGTGCTCGGTTTGGGGTGTTTGAGGTGAGTGGCGGGCGGGAAGCAACTGGGAGCTTCCCCGCAATCCCGATCATTTAATTCGCGCGCGTTCGCGGCTCGCCGGTCCAGCCAAACTTCGGCCTGGCCCTAACCTTGGTTAGGTGGCGCCGCTTGCCTATTGTCAGGGTGTGCGATGACACAATGGCACGCTACCATTTTATTGTTCCCTATAAGGCTTAGGCTATCTTACTGTATGAGAAACCCCGCGGTATCAGGCTTGAAATCTCAAACACTGGTGAAGACATTCCTCGCGCTCCTCGGCGGATGTTGGGCTTGGCAGGCGCAAGCGGCAATCAGTGTTCCCCTGACGGTGCAAGAAGCGCTGTATCCGGGCAGCATGCCCGGCGTGGCCCGCACTAACGAACCAGTTACCGTGGGGGTGCCATTGCCGGATTCGGCCAACATCAGCAGCACGAGTGTTTTGGGCCTCACGGGGGCATCCGCGGCACAATTCACGGTGGAAAGCACCTGGCCGGACGGCAACATTAAATGGGTCAAGATCCGCGCCATCGTACCAGCACTGAACGCCGGTGGAACCGCAACGCTCACTCTGACGGATTCCGGCAGCGGTAACTTCGGCGGCAGCAACCTGGCCACCGACAACGGCGCTTCCATTACGGTCAGCACCAACGGCGGGACGTGCGGAAGCGGAACGGCAATCTGCTTCACGGTCAGAAAATCGAACTTCGACGTGATCGATCAGATGCAGATCGGCGCCACGACCGTGGTAGCCTCGGGTTCTTCGCAGGGTCTGGTGGTACTCGGGCCGACGCCGACGGCGGCCTACCCGGCAAACGTTACATGTTCCCCCACGGCAGGCGGGACAGCCTGCACCACGGTTTACTCGACGGCCAACGATAGCGCCAATTCCAGCTGCACGATCGAAGAGAACGGTCCGGCGATCGCGGTCCTGAACTGCCAGGCTGATTTGAATGACGGCAACGGGAACGTGTACATGCACACCACGTCGCGGCTGTATTTCTACCAGGGTTCTTCCAAGGTAAAGGCTACCGTCGCTCTGCGAAATGCCGATTTCGGCTCCGGCGCCGTGTTCGCCACGGCGTACAAAGGCATTCAGGGGTTCGAGATGCGGATTACTCCGAACATGTCCGGGCCCGTCACTTACAACATCGGAGCGCAGACTTGTCCCGGCGGTACCTGCACCGGCACGCTGACGCCCGGCAGCAGCGATTACGCATATGTCTACGGATCCGAATTCGATTGGATGCAATGGGGCGGAGATTATATCAATTCCAACTGCCCGGCGATGCCATCTTATAACCGCTGCGTAAAGTATTCGCCTTTGCAAGGCTATGCCGTGATGAACCAGATTAGTGGAACCGCGTCCACACAGGCGACCGGGACCTTTTCACAGTACCCGGCGGGCTGGGCGGACATCGGCAATGCCAGCGGCGCGGGAGTCGAAATCGGGCATTACCAGATGGCCGGATACGGCAACGAATCGCTGGAGTTCCGGGGCGGAGGCAGCGACGTTCGCATCGGGATGTGGGCGGCGGAGAATAACACCACCAGCACCAGCACGCTGACGCCGAACGTGCCGTATTACATGCCGTACCCGGAGTACTCGATTCATGACGTTTATTTGAATTTTCATGCGTCGGCGCTGGCGAGCCCCGCAAACGAGTTCCTGAAGGAACAACATTACCTGATCGCGCGGGCGCCGTTGTCGTGGTACAACTCGGCGGGCGTCTTCTATTACCCGCTGGTGGACCCGACACAGGAAACCACCTACTACACCGGCGCCATGAGCGCCTATACGCCGACACTTTCCAGCAGCAATGTAAGTCCGGCGAATTACCAGGATCTCGGCGTCTCGAATACTTATTACTGGCCGCTCACGGCCTATAAGTTCTATGTGTGGTCGGCAGGAGGATCGTCCAATCAATCGGAGCTGCGGCTTTCGCAGACGCTGAATTTCCTCCGCCGCGGCCACACCGGCGAGTATCTGAATGCCGCGCATTTTTACAAATTGATCGCCGAAACCGGCCTCCCGCGGTCGGACGGATTCAGTTGGGCGGCGGAGCCGGGAAGCAATACCGAGTATTACAACTATCCCATCGTCACTGATGGCAATCAGAATGCCAATGCCCAACTCGGCATGAAGAACTGGGTGGCCGACGACATGGAGCACGCCCATATTTACGGCATCATGGATTTTTATCTGCTGTCCGGCGACGAAACCATCAAAGATTTCATTGTCGACGCGTACGCCGATACATATCTCAACACCGTAAGCGGCAACAACATGATTTCCAATTACGGCGCGCCCTACACGAGTCAAAGAACCCTGGGCAATAACCTGATGGCCATCTCGCGGCTGGCGAATTTCTTTAAATCGATCGGCAACAGCGCCACAGCCACTGCTCTGCTGGCTCGCGGGAACACGGTCTGGACCACCATGGTCAAGACCAATCTCTGCCTGCAGAGCGGGGGTTCCGGAGACCCGGCGGGGTGCACGCCCAACCTGAGCGCGACCGGCAGCATCAGCACGGCCAACACGCACGGGGTGAATTTCGACCGCGGCATCCCGTACGAGTACGGAAACTTCGGAATCACTTCCACCTCGGGGAGTTGTTCGTTCACGGGAACGGGGGGGGAACCGCGGACGTTTGAGTCGATCTTCGCCGGTCCGATGCTTCAGGGCTTGTGGGAACTTCGCACCGAGGAGGGTCCGGCATGGCCCGATTACAACGCGGTCTTCGACTACGAATTCGGAATCATGCAGGCGATGCACGGCACATCGGGAATGGGCGGCGGCTTATTCGGCGAAATGTACGTCGATAACGGAACTAACTCCTGGA
>DATJMA010000079.1:0-68591 GCA_035509055.1 Bryobacteraceae bacterium
CCCGGCAAAACGCTGAAACGCCGCCTCACGGATTTCCTGCAGCCAACTTTCAGCGGACGGCTGCGCGGTGAACGCCGCCAGCCACTCGCCGAGTTGCTCCGAAACGCCCGTCATACCGCGGCGACCTCGTCTTCGTCTTCGATGCCGAGACCGGCGTAGCCTTCCTTCTCGAGCTGCAGCGCCAGTTCCTTGCCACCCGATTTCACGATGCGGCCCCCGGCGAGCACATGGACGTAGTCCGGGACAATGTACTCGAGCAGGCGTTGGTAGTGGGTGACGACGATCATCGAGCGCTCGGGCGACCGCAGCGTGTTGACGCCGTGGGCGACGAGCTTGAGCGCGTCGATATCGAGGCCGGAATCGGTCTCATCGAGGACCGCCAGCTTCGGCTCGAGCACCGCCATCTGGAAAATCTCGTTGCGCTTCTTTTCGCCCCCCGAAAAACCCGTATTCACCGGGCGGTTGAGCAGCGATTGGTCCATGTTCATGAGCGCCATTTTGTCGCGGACGAGGGTGAGGAAATCGAACGCGTCGAGTTCTTCCAGGCCCTGGCTCTTGCGGATGGTGTTCAGCGCCGCTTTCAGGAAATACATGTTGCTGACGCCGGGGATTTCCACGGGGTATTGGAACGCCAGGAAAATTCCCGCGCGGGCGCGGTCTTCGGGAGAGAGCTCCAGCAGGTCTTGTCCCTGGTAGGCCACCGAGCCGCCGGTGACAGTGTACAACTCCCGGCCGGCGAGCACCTGCGCGAGCGTGCTCTTGCCAGACCCGTTGGGGCCCATGATGGCTTGCACTTCGCCGGCATTCACCGAGAGATCGATGCCCTTGAGAATTTCGCGATCGCCAACCGTGGCGTGCAGATCTTTGATTTCGAGTAGTGACATTCGCTTGTTATCCGACGCTTCCTTCCAAACTCACGCCCAGCAGCTTTTGCGCTTCCACCGCGAACTCCATGGGCAGCTCCTTGAAAACTTCCTTGCAGAAGCCGTGTACGATCATAGAGACGGCGTCTTCGGTGGAGATGCCGCGCTGCTTGCAATAGAAAATCTGGTCCTCGCCGATCTTCGAGGTGGACGCTTCGTGCTCCACCTGCGAGGAGGTGTTTTTCACTTCGAGATACGGGAACGTGTGCGCGCCGCACTTATCGCCGAGCAGCATGGAATCGCACTGCGAGTAATTGCGCGCGCCGGTGGCGGATTTCAGAATCTTCACGCCGCCGCGATAAGTGTTCTGGCCGTGACCCGCCGAAATTCCCTTCGACACGATGGTGGAAGTGGTGTTCTTCCCGATGTGGATCATCTTCGTGCCGGTATCGGCCTGCTGCCAGTTGTTGGTGAGCGCTACGGAGTAGAATTCGCCCACCGAATTGTCGCCGATCAGCAGGCAGCTCGGGTACTTCCAGGTGATGGCGGAGCCGGTCTCCACCTGGGTCCACGAGATTTTGGAATTCACGCCGCGGCAGGCGCCGCGCTTGGTGACGAAATTGTAAATTCCGCCTTTGCCGTCCTTGTCGCCGGGGTACCAGTTCTGCACAGTGGAATACTTGATCTGGGCGTTATCGAGCGCCACGAGTTCCACCACGGCGGCGTGCAATTGATTGGTGTCGCGCATGGGCGCGGTACAGCCCTCGAGATAGCTGACATAGGCGCCTTCGTCGGCCACGATCAGGGTGCGCTCGAACTGGCCGGTATCTTTGGCGTTGATGCGGAAGTAGGTGGAAAGCTCCATGGGGCAGCGGACGCCTTTGGGAACGTAGCAGAACGATCCGTCGCTGAAAACCGCGGAGTTGAGGGCGGCAAAGAAATTGTCGCTGGTCGGGACCACCGAGCCGAGATACTGGCGGACGAGATCAGGGTGTTCGCGGACCGCTTCGGAGAAGGAGCAGAAGATGATACCGAGGTCTTTCAGCTTTTCTTTGAAAGTGGTGGCCACGGAGACGGAATCGAAGACCGCGTCCACGGCGACGCCGGCCAGGACCGCCTGTTCCTGGAGGGGAATGCCGAGCTTGGCGTAGGTTTTCAAGAGCTCGGGATCGACCTCGTCAAGGCTCTTGGGAGCGTCGATTTTGGTCTTGGGCGCTGCGTAATAAATAATGTCGTTGTAATCGATGCGCGGGTAGTGGACGTTGGCCCAGGTAGGCTCCTTAAGGGTCAGCCAGTGGCGATACGCCTTGAGGCGCCATTCGAGGAGCCATTCCGGTTCCTGCTTTTTGGCCGAAATCAGGCGGATTACGTCTTCGCTCAGACCGCGGGGGATGGTATCGGCATCGATGTCCGTGACGAATCCCCACTTATATTCCTGATTCGCAAAAGTTTCAATGGTTTGGGTGGAATCACTCACCGGGATAGACTCCTAAGCTATTGGGCTGATACCACATTAGCTAATCCGTACTTTTTAGTCAAGATTACGCATTCAATGGATGCGGGGGAGGGGCGAAAGGGTGCAGGCGCGAGGCGAGATGGCACCCCCGTATCCTGCCGCGCTGAATTCCTTATATAGAGGTAGCGCCCCGGAAGCGGGCCACTGGAGGAGAAACGATCATGTCACCGGAAACCGTCAAGAATACGTTCTCGACAAACCATGTACAGAGCCTGGAGGCGGCAGTGAATGCCGTGCGAAAAGGACTCGAAAATTATAAAGAAATCAACCTCGCCAAGAAGATAAACGCGCGCGGCATGGAGTTGCTAAAAGAACTGGAAACCCTGAAACAATCGGCCGGCAAACTCCCGCTCGACGGTCCGGAGTTCACCAAGACCAAGACCGAAGTGGCGCAGTATCAGAAAGAGGGCAATACCGCCATCAACGACCTGTCCCATGCGATTACCGAAGACGATGTGAAGGCGCTGGAAGCGATGGTAAAGCAAGTCACGGATGCCATCGACAAGGCAAAAGCCGGCGATTCGGAAGCCGGAAAGAAGATCGTCGGCCAGGTGGATGTGCTCAAACGGCGAATCGGCAATGCGCGACTGCAAATCGGCAACATCCCGCCGATCCACAAGGACTATGCCGAAGTGCGAGCGGCGGCGGGGCAACTGATCAATGAAACCAAGATTGCCTTGGCCGAACTCGCCAAGGCTCCCAAGGAAGTTTTCAAATTCGGCGGTTCGCCGGTGGCGGATCAGGCTGAACTGATTAACAAGATCAAGGCGCATCTTCCGCAGAACGGTCACAGCAACATCAATCAGGCGCTGAACGACGCAGTGCTGGGACGCGGGAAAGCCACAGGGTCGGTGGGATGCCTGCACGCTTCGGCGGGCAAGATCGGCAAGAACGCCGGCGGATGCACGCTGTTCTTCAAGCGTTCGGGTAATGAGATCGACGTGATTGGCATCGGCCAGCACCAGGATGCCGGCAAGAATCAGACCACCTACACCATTCACTATGGGCTTAGTGGAAAAAAGAGCGTCACGCTTTAGTTTCGTTACATCCTGGTGATGCGGACGTAGCGCACGATATCGTGCATATTCATCACCATCACCCCCAGTAAGATGCTGCCCAGGGCAAAGGCTCCGAGAATTTTACGGGTCGACATGCTGGCTGCCTCCATTCCGGTTTCGGAGTGCAAGTAGCGTTCCACTGGGGCCTGGCTTACGACACCACCTGGGCATGGTTGACCACGGCGACTAGCGCGACTCCACCCAGAATATTGCCGATCAGGGCCGGTAGGATATAACCGCCAACCGCGGCCTGCCATGTCGCGCCGCCGGTGCCGGCAAGGAAGAGCACATCGACCGCTCCGGCCACAACGTGCGAGAAGGCTCCGAATCCTATGAGCCACGTCATCATCACGATGACGAAGAAGCGAGCGGTTTCCGCGAAGGGCAGCATCCACACGAGCATGGCGATGAGCCATCCGGCGAAGACGCCTCGCAGCACCACCTGCCCGAAGGTTTGGGACATGGATTCGAGTCCGATTTCCGCGAATACCGAACGGATCTCCGGCGGGAACACGCCGGTTCTTGCCAGCGTGAGGGCCACGATGAGCGCGCCGACGAGATTGGCTGTTAATACCACTCCCCATAGCCGGCCGACGAGTTTGGCGGTAGCCGCATCGCGCTTGTGGAAGAGCGGCAACATGGGGGTGAGTGTATTTTCCGTAAATAACTGCTGCCGCCCCAGAATCACCAGCAGGAAACCGGAGCTGTATCCGAGTTTAGTCACCGCGGGCCGCCAAGGGGCGTCGGGGAGCGCGTGGCGGAGCAGACCCTCGGTGATTAGCGAGAAACCCATCGAGAGCCCTGCCGCCAGACCCGACCAGGCTAAGGCGGAGATGCTGCGATGGAGTTCCTGTTCACCTTCCCGCCGCACTGCCTCGTGAACCACATGGGGAGTGACCGAACTGCGATGCTGCGCCTCCTTGATTTCGCCCGGCGAGAGGTCGAGATGGTTTTCGATTTTTTCGGGCATGGCCGCGACTGATTCGATGCAATCCGGAGGCCACGCGCCGGCGGCGGCAAAATCTGCGGCGCCCTGCAAGTCATGTTTCGAAAACTACCACGGCTTTTCCGAAATGGATCTCATCGCCCGGTTCGAGCCTGGTGCCGCGAGCGTTGCGGTGGACTTCCTGGCTCATGCCGTCGCGCACGATCCAGGTGCCGCACTCGGCGCCACGCGCGTACCAGCGATCGTTGAAGAGGCGATATTCACCGCTGACGCGATCGTGGGTGATGTGGGCATGCTCCCGGGAAACGGTGCGATTGATTTCGGTATCGGCGGCGAAGGTGAGGTCGTTGCGGCGGTAGAGGCCGGCATCCCGGTAAACGTCCACCACGCGGCCCACGTTGATGCGGGCTTTATCGAGGCGCAGTTCGGCGGCGTTGGCCGAGCCCTCTTGCACGAGGAGGCGGGCGCTGGTCTTCTCCGCGGCGTTGGCGGCGGCCGGGACGGCTTCCACTACCAGCCATGGTTCATCGCGCTGCGGCAAGCCGATAGCGGCCGAAACGTCGACGCGGAGGTTCTCGGGATAGCGGCAGCCGGCCGCGCGGAGCGCCCCCTGCACTTCCTGTTCGAGGTATTTACGGAAGAACTGGCCAGTGAAGAGGGCGGCACGGCTCTGGTCGACGCCGCGCAGGCCGACGCGGATGAGGTCGAACGGGAAAACCTTCCGCCCGCCTCCGCTGTAGCTCTTTTCGCGAACCTGGTCGAGAATCGCCAGGCGGATTTCCGCCAGTTCCGGCGGCTCGTCGGGGTCGGGCGAGGTGGCGAGCGGGCGCTCGAACATCGTCCGGCCAAACTTCTCGAGAAATTGTCCCATGTTCATCGATTCACCTCATGGCAGCAGGCCGAGATCGTGGGCTGCCTCCATTACTGCGCGTGCGATGGGGGCCGCGGTGCGGCCGCCATATCCGCCGTGCTCTACCAGCACCGCGAACGCCAGCCGGGGCGCGCCGCCATCGTAGGGTGCGAAACCCGTGAACCACGCGTGCGGCATGCCTTCCCCGAGCTGCGCCGTGCCGGTCTTTCCCGCCATGCTCACAATCGTGCCCGCCATTACGTGAGATGCCGTTCCTTCCAGCACCACGCGGCGCATGGCGTTGGCAAGGAACCGGGCCTGATCGGCGGGCAGCACATCCACGGACGCCTCGGTGCGGGTGTTGCTGTCGTCGGAGATCCAGCGGCCTTCGGGCATTTTGCCGTCCGCGGCGATGGCTGCCGCCACGCGCGCCATCTTGAACGGCGAGACGAGCACCGCGCCCTGGCCGTATGAGGCGAACGGGAGATCGTGCTTGAGCTCGGCGGGATCGCCAGTGGAAATGCCGAATTGCGCGGCGGTATCGGCGAGCGCTTGAGATCCCACATCATGCACGCCCAATTGTGCGAAGTAAGCGTTGCAAGAGACGGTAATAGCCTGCGACATGTCGAGCGTGCCGTGGGCGGAGTCGCCGATATCGTCTTTGATGGGGCGATTCCAGCCCGGAATCGTGTTGCCGGCGCGGCCATCGGGCAGGCGATGGCAGAGAAACCTGCGATGCTTCAACTCGGGGTCGAGCCGCAGCGCGGCAATGGCGGTGACCAGCTTGAACGTCGAGCCGGGCGGATATTCTCCGTAGCGGGCGCGGTCGAGCAGTTCTTCCGGTGTGTGGGCGGTGTGGGGATCGGGCGCGGGCGAGCTCACCAGCGCCAGCACGCCGCCGGTGGCGGCATCCAGCACGACCACGGATCCATATTGTACGCCGGCCTGCTGCAGGTGCTGGTCGAGGATCTCGCGGGCGCGCATTTGCAGGCGGATGTCAACCGTGAGGTGAACGTTGCGGTCGCGAGCCAGCAGGCGCGCGATGCCCTGATTACCGGGCTGATGGCGGTAGCGCACCAGCGGGGCCAGCTCCGCATATTCGTACCCTTGTAATTTGCGATTGGAATCGTGCTCCACCAGGGAGGCGTTGGTGGCGTGGAAATTCTCGCCCGTGCGGAGATCCCCGATCAAATGGGCGGCGGCCGAACCGAAGGGATAATGGCGGTTGTCGAAACGGGAGCAGGCTTGTTCGATATCGATGCCGAGCGCCTGGTAATCGGAGGCGTGGCGTTCGAGCTCGCTCCAGTCGGAGGTGGCAAGCGGGACGCCATTGCGATCGTAGATGGTGCCGCGCGGGATCTCGTGCGCGAGGGAATTCATGCGCGGATTGTGCTGCGGGCGTTTGACTCCGTCCTTGTCGAAGGTGTGGGAGTCGCGGGCGAGGTAGTCGGCGTCTTTGACGACTTGATACCGTGCGGCGGCGGCCAGTAGCACGCATGCGGCGGCGGCTAAAGCCCATCGCAGGGAACGGGTTTCGAGCAGGGGCTTGGGATCGGGATCGCTTTCGGCGGAAACCGATAAGAGCAGGGCAAAGATCAGGAAGTTCGCGAGCATGGCGGTATTGCCCGAGCTAAGAAATGGGGAGACGACCCCCGAAAGCGGCAGTACGCCGAGCACGCCGGAGCTGATGAGCAGCATTTCGAAGGCGATGAGGCTCGACAACCCGAGCGCGAGGAAGAAACCGAAGTGGGTAGGAGCGCGCCGCGCAGCGCGAAGGCCGCGGGCCACCAGGAATCCGGCCAGCAGGAGCACGGTGGCGACGCCGGCAAAGCCCCATTCTTCGCCGATGGCGGGGAGCACGAGGTCGGTGTTGCCGGCGGGGATCATGCCGGGGTCGCCCCAGCCAGGGCCCGAGCCCCATGGTCCGCCGGTGGAGAAGGCCCACAGCGCGTGCGCCAACTGGTCGCCGCCGTGAACTTCGTTGTCCCACGGAGAGAGCCACATGTCGATGCGCTGAACGACGGTCTTGGGCTGGCCGATGCGATAGCCAACGAAGACGCCGCCCACCATCAAGATGACGCCGACGAGGACCAGGCCGGGACGCCCGCGCGCGGCTCCGAACATCGAAAGGAAGACGAAGAACGTCACCAGGGCTGGACCCATGTCTTTCAGGACGAAGAAGAGCGCGAGCGCCCAGGCGGTGGCGATGGCGACGGGCAGGACGTGCTCCAGGCGCGGCAGCCCGGCGCGCCGGAAGAGTTTCGGTAAGATGCGCCTTTCGC
The DNA here is from genome assembly GCA_035509055.1 of Bryobacteraceae bacterium. GTDB lineage: Bacteria > Acidobacteriota > Terriglobia > Bryobacterales > Bryobacteraceae > PALSA-129. The sequence continues at coordinate 7,516 of DATJMA010000079.1, forward strand.
GGAGATCGCGCAGGCGCTCCCAATTGCGCGTGAAATAGCCGGCGAGAAACAGCACCAGGAAGATTTTGATGAGTTCGACGGGTTGGAACGGGCCGAGATTCACTTTGGCGTCGTTGCCGGCGGGTCCGCGGCCGAACTTCAGGAGAAGGGCGAAGAGCGCGAGTGCGAGGAATAGCGGCGTGTAGCACCAGTCGGAGAGGCGGAGGTAATGGAACGGCTTGAGGGCGGGCAGAATCAGCAGCAGGCAGCCGAGAAAAACGCCCAAGGCGAATTTGTGGAATTCGAGGGTGTCGCGCAAGGGGTCGCGGAGGCTGAGCATGAGCGTGAGCCCGATGCCGCTGAGCAGATGGAGGGCAGGGAGGAAGACGCGATCGCCGCGGAAGCGGGTGAGGCGCCAGGCAATGGCGACGAGATAAAAGCCGGCGAAATACAGGACTACCCACTTCAGGAATTCCCGGCGGAACTGGCGTGGAGTGCGGACGATGAGGAGCGGCTTCAGCTTGGCCAGCGGCAGGATTCGCGCGAGAACGCCGGTATTGCGGAGCGGGCGGTCGCGCGCGATAACGTCGAAGGCGGGGCCGGCGGCGTCCTCGCGCGATTTCAAGACGGGCGCCAGGTCGGCGGGGCTTTCGACGGCGTTCAGATTTACCAGCGCGCCCTGGGCCAGCTTTTGTTCGACGCCGGCGAAATCCTGTGATTTGGCGGCGAAGACCATCGCCAGGCTGGTGGCGACGAAGAGGGATGCCAGGATCAGCCAGAGGACGCCGGTCTTGGGGACGGGTGATGCATTGATGGCGACGATCGCGGGCCGGGCGGACCAGCTTTTAGTTACCGGCATGGTGGGAACCCTTCGTCGGCTGAAAGCCGGCGGCAGCCGGGATTGGTTGCCCTACATTTCAGCGCCATCGGCGATACCTCCGGGGCTTGGGTTTGCGAACCGGCGCAGGCGGCGGGTCGGGCGCGAAGCCGGGGAGTTTCTCCAGCACCAGGGGCGCGGCGGGCGGTTGGATCGAGGGTAATTGCAGCGTGAGAGGCGGTTCGTGGATCCAATTCCAGGTCAGCGTGCCGCCGATCCACAGCGCCATACCTAGAAGGAACCAGCTCGCGCCGGTGGCCACCTGAATATGCCGGTGGAACCGCACGACCGTCCGCGTAAAGCGACGAATGCGCGCCACCGTGGCGGCGGCATTCCACCCGTGGCGCCGCTCGAGTTCCGCGCGCACCGGCTTGTTCTCCAGGAACGCCTGTAGATCGGCCTGAAAATCCCGCGCGGAACGGTATCGCCGCGCGGCATCGGGCGCCAGGGCTTTCATGGCGATGGCGCGCAACGGCGCCGGACAACTCGCCGGCAGCGCGCGCGGCGGGCGCTTGGAGCGGATCAGGCTTTCGAGCTTGCGGGTATTCTCCGCCTGATACGGCGGGAAGCCGGAGAGCATCTGGTACAGCGTCGCGCCCACGGCCCAAAGGTCCGACTGCTCGTCGACTTCGGAGCGCGCGAGCCGTTCGGGGGAGCAATAGCTCGGGCTTCCGAAGTGTGCCACGGTGGCGTCGCAATCGTCGCGGAGGGTTTTGGCGATACCGAAATCGAGCAGACGGACGGTGTCGTTGGGGCCGAGGTGAATGTTGGACGGCTTGATATCGCCGTGCACCACGGCCGAGCGCCAGGTGTGGAACTTAGAGAGCTGCTCGCAGATTTCGAGCGCGATGGCGGCGGCGCGGAGGCTCTCGATGGTGTGTTCGTCGTTGAGGACGTTGTCGAGGTCGCGGCCCTCCACGTATTGCATGGCGACGAAAAAGTAGCCGTCGAAATCGCCGGTCTCGTAGATTTCCACGACGCGCGGGTCGAGTCCGCGCAGTTCGCGTTGAATGGCGGCGCCGCGCCGCTCGGCTTCCATCACCAGCCGCGAATGGGTGTCGCTTCCAACGGGCACCAGTTTCAGGGCGGCCTTGCGATTGCGCACGGTATCGATGGCGAGATAGACATCCGTCATACTCCGGCCGATCTGGCGGACGATGCGGTAGCGGCCGATTTGAGTAGGGGCAGTCATTTGCGAAGCACCGCCAACAGCAGGATTCCGATGAGGACGCCGTACACAAGGAACGCCAGCCGGCCTCCGAAGCGGCTGGAGCGCGAGCGGGGGCGCGTGGTGGGAGCGAAGAGCGGCCGGGTGGCGCCGCCGCGCCCGCGAAATTTTGCGCCGGCCACGAAAAGCGCGGTAATGTTGTCGCGGCCGCCGGCATCGTTGGCGGCCTCCACCAGTTCGGCGGCTATGCGGGCCGGGTCGCCCGCGTAGCGCCCGGTGATGGCGCGGATGGCCGCGGCCGTGAGATGGTCGGTCAGGCCGTCGCTGCAAAGCAGGAGGGCGGCATCGTCGCGGAAGCGGGCCTGGCGGATTTCGATAAAACCCTCGTCCTCCACGTCGCGGAGGCGCGAGCCGACATCGCGGAAAACCTCGTGGCGGCGTGGATGGAGCATGGCTTGCTCTTCACTGAGGGCGCCGGCGTCTTCGTCCTCGCCGACGGGAGAATGGTCGGAGGTCAGTTTGCGAATGGCGCCGTCCCACAAGAGATAGAGCCGCGAATCGCCCACATGACCGATGGTGATGACACTGTCTTCCACCAGCGCGAGGGTCAGAACGCAGGACATGCCGCGATGCTCGTCGTCCTGCTGCGCGCGGCGGAAAATGCGGTTGTTGGCGGCGGTGATGGCGGCCTTCACGCGCTCTTCGGGTGGCGCATCGGTCCACCGCATGGCTTCGCGGATGGTTTCTACGGCGGTCTGGGCGGCCAGTTCGCCGGCGGCCTGCCCGCCCACTCCATCCACTACCAGGAAGACGCCGCGATCGGAATCCATCCAGTAGCGATCTTCGTTGTGGTCGCGCAGCATGCCGGTATCGGTGGCCGCGCCGGCAAGCGGAGTCATGATCGCCCCTCGCGAACGTGCGCCAGGATGAAGATCAGGACGAAAGCCAGAAAGGCAATCACAAATGGAATGTGGAGATCGTAAAGCCACTTCATTTGCGCGCCTCGAAGCTGAGGGTGATGACTTCGGCCACGCGGATTTCGGCGCGGTCGGGCAGGGTGGCCTCGGCGCCGTTGGGGAGGCGGCGGCCGTTGAGCCAGGTGCCGTTGCGGCTCTGATCCTTGATGGCGAATGCGCCGGTGGCGGGGTCGCGGCGGAGGCGGAGGTGTTCGCGCGAAACCTGATCGCCGGAATAGAGCGGCAGATCGACCCAGAGTCCTTCGCCGCCGCGGCCTACGCTGATCTCGTTCTGGGTGACGAAATAGGTTTGGGCCCCGGAATCGTCGCTGTAGTGGATTTCGGCGTAGACGCGATCGGACCGGCGGCGCGTGCTTTCGCGATCATGGACCACGCGGGCCGAAGTCACTGAGGGCTGGCGATCGATCAGAGTGGTCCTGGTGCCGCGGTACCCCGGCTGGACGACGTCGTTTAGCTCCGAGTGGATTTCGACGTCGCCCGGGGGCACGGCGCTTTCGCCGTCGCGGAAGAATTCGATCCACCAGGTATTTTGTGCGATTTTATACTCTTTCCGCGTGGCGCCGCGGCGAAGGACGATGCCTTTCTTGTTCCATTCCGCCATGCGGGCGGTGAGGGCCCGCCGGGCATCTTCTCTTATGAGGTCCTGAACGCCGACGAGGCGGTCGTAGTCGTCGGGATGGAGATAGATACTGAAGAGACAGGGCAACAAGATGCTGTAGCCGAGCTCGAGTTGCCCCAATTCCATGTTTCTCACCAGTTCATCGATGATGATCTGGCCGCTGATTCGCGCCTGGGGCTGTTTCGTTCCGCTGTGCGCCATATGAATACACCAAACCTCCGCAGCGAGGAATAGTCGCGGGCGGGCTCTCACCTCGCCAATGGAGCCGGTCGCGGTGACGCGGAACAAAACTTCAGACGAACGGGCAGCGTACGGGTTTCATCGTACGCGAATTAAATTTCGCTAAGCCTGGGGGATTTACTGGCGCTTCGGTTTCCGGCGATCAAAAACCGGAGCGGGGCATCGACGCACTGGCTGATGCCGATTCGCGGGGTGGTCCGGACCTCAAACCGGCGCGCTTCGAGCGGTTCGCGCACCGCGAGGCTGCCGCGGGTGACATCGGCGCCGTTGTGCTGGAGGGTGATGGCCAGGGCCAGGGTCAGCTTGCCCGGTCCCGATGCCAGGTCCTCGATTTTGCGCGCGCCGGGGCGGCGGCTGCGCATGATTTCGATGCCGGCAAGCGGCTCGAGCGCGCGGACCAGGACACCACCCGCGCGGCCGTCAGGTTCGCAGACTATATTGAAGCACTGGTACATCCCGTAAATGAAATAAACGTATGCATGCCCCGGCGGGCCGAAGATGACGCGGGTGCGCGGCGTGATACCGCGGGCGGAATGGGAGGCGAAATCGTCGCCGCCGGGATAGGCTTCGGTTTCGACGATCATACCCGCGGCCGGACCGTGGACCAGGATTTTCCCTAGCAGGTCGCGTGCGACATCGACGGTGGGGCGCTCGTAGAACGAGCGTTTCAGGATCGGGCCGAAGCGCATCGGTTTATTGGTATCACACCGGGGTGCTTTAGGGTAACGCCGCGACTCCGACGTGACCGGCATGATTTTCCAGTCGCCTTCGGCGCTAGCGATTTTCGCATGCAACGGCGCGCGGGAACAGGATGTTGTTTTCGAGATGAATGTGGACGTGCAGGTCGGCTTCCAGCACCTTGAGCCCTTCGTAGAGCGCGCGGACCGTGTGGCACGCGTACCAGGGAGGGTCAAAGTTATTGGTGAGGCTGCGGATTTCCTCGAGAGCCTCGCCGGCGCCGGAGTGTTCGCGCTCCATCATGGCGATAGGATTGGCAATGGAGCCGAAAGGAGCGCGCGGCACGGGCTGATTCCGGAGTTCGGCGCGGCTGTACTGGACGATAAACGGAAACAGGATAGCTTCTTCTTTGCGGAGATGCATTTCCAACTCGCTGCGCAATGCCGTAAACACATTGGCCAGCCGCGGGAGCCTTTCGGGGTCGCGGCTGCCGTGAACGGCGGCAACTTTTTCCAGGCGGGATTGCAGCACCGGCAAGTCCAGCTTGAGATAGGCGTGATGAGTGTCTATGATGTGCTGCACCAACTCTTCGAGCGGCGCAGCCTGCCAATCGCGGCTGCCGGCGCTGGCGGAGGCAGCTTGCCCGATTTCGCGCAAAATCGATTCCGGCTGAAGCCCCTTGGCGAGACACGCCTGCTCGAATGGCTGCTGGCCGCCGCAGCAATAGTCGAACCCATGCTCCTCCAGAACGCGGACGGCGGATAGCGAAGTGGCAGCCAGTTCGGCCAGGGTGGTGTTGCTTGTCATGGAATCTCCTTTTCTTGTCTAGTTCGATTTTGACCGGGGTTTCAATGCCAGGCAGTGACTGAGGTCACAATTGCGCCCACCGCCCGCCGGCATGTGGCTGCCGGCTTGCACTCCCCTACGGAATCGGGAGGTCAACCGTTATGGCTCGCAAGAAACGACAAGCGAAGACGCCGCCGGCACTGGGACCCGCGGAAACACCGGTCCCTAAAGCGGCGGGGAAAGAGAAACCGTGGATCGAGGAGTCGGGCGATCTTCAGGGCCTGTCCGATATTCCGGATGAGGCGTCGGAGAGCGTGCGTGAATTGGCGGCCGAAGGCCAGTATTTCGAAGCCGCGGTGATCAGTGGGGTGGAGAATGCGCCCGAGCCGGAAGCGGGGCCCATCCGGACGCATGAGCGCAAAGTCGATGATGTTCCGCCGGAGTACACCGAACACCCGCCGGATGAACCCAAGGAGTGAAAGCAGTTTTAGGCGCTCTCAGTGGCTGTGCTTGAAGAACTGCACGGCCCTTTCATGTTTCTCCGCGGCTTCGCGGCTGGGAAATGTGCCGAGATTACGAGGCTTTCCCGTTTTCGGATTGAGCTTCCTCGAGTAGAGTCGATATTGCCCGGATTTCAGTTTTCGGATCATGTTCCGAAGTCTGCAGTCCCCGTGCCAAGCCCAACTAATCGGCCTGGATTTCGGAAGATAGATCACACTCACTGTTTCGGCACGTCGTTGGTGTTGGCCCCGAGGGCTGAATGCTCCGTGCAAACGGTGGTCGGCTCGGTGCCGGCAATAAATACTTCATTGCGCGTGTTCGGGCAGAGGGGACTGGCCAATTGGCCGCTGTCGGAGCAAATCTGCACGGAGACAACGCCGGAAGGCGCCCGAAAATCGTGGGCGGCCCGGTAAGGCGAAAGCTGCGCCGCCTGCCGCATGAAATCCGTCCAGATGGGCAGGGCGGAGCGCGCGCCTTCGAGCTTCAAATCCCGGTCGTCATCGAAACCCACCCATACTACGCAGAGAAGTTCGCTGGTGAATCCCGCGAACCAGCCATCGCGCGATGTTCCTGTCTTGCCCGCGGCGGGCAACCAGAAGCCTTGCGAGCGCGCGGAGGCGCCGGTGCCGCTGCGCAGGACTTCCTGCATCATGTTGAGGGTAATATATGCTACGCGCGGATCCATGGCCTGCCGGGTGACCGGTTGGTGGTCGATCAAGGTTGAGCCGTCGGCCGCGCGCACCGACTCGATGGTCGTGGGTTTCACCCAGACGCCGTGGTTGGCAAAAACGGTGTACGCGCCGGCGAGGTCGAGCGGGGTTACTTCATATGACCCCAGCGCCAGCGAAGGAGTCGGCTGCACCCCATGCAAGCCCGCCAGTTGCGCGAGCCTCACGATCCGGTCATACCCCACCTGCTGCGCCAGACTTACGGCGGCGACGTTAAGAGATTCCGCCAGCGCGGTGCGCAAGGTCACGTCGCCCTGGTAATCGCCGTCGAAGTCTTTCGGTTGGTAGGTTTCGTCGCCAAAGGTAAAAGTGGTCGCCTCGTCGCTCACGAGGCTCGCCGGCGTGAAGATCTTGGGTCCGACGCCGAGCCCGGTTTGGATCGCCGCCGCATAGACCAGCGGTTTGAAAGCCGAGCCCGGTTGGCGGGATGCCAGTGCGTGGTTCAATTGACTGGCACTATAGTTTCGGCCGCCGACCAGGGCTTTGATTTCGCCGGTGTGCGGATCGAGCGCTACCAGCGCAACCTGTGGCCGCGCTCCCCGATCATCGTGCCCGCCATTGACCCGAAGCTGGCGATCCACATTTTCCATACCGGAGCGCACCGCCGATTCGGCAGCTCTTTGCAGGCCGGGATCGAGCGTAGTCACGATGGTGCGGCTTTGGCCGGCGGATTCCCCAAGGTCGGTTTGCAATTCGTCGTTCACCATCGAGAGGAAGTAGGAATCCTCCGAGTCATCGGACGTCTGCGCCGCGAGTTTCAATGGAGTGGCGATGGCGGCTTGATAGTCCGCCTCGCTCAGCTCGCGATTCCGTTTCATGAGGGCCAGCACCAGGTTGCGGCGGGCAATGGCGCGGCCGGGATAGCGGAAGGGATTGTAATAGCTGGGCCGCTGGATCAGCCCCGCCAAAAGCGCCGCCTGCGGAGTGTCGATCTGCCACAGTTCTTTCCCGAAGTACACCCGGGCAGCTTCTCCAAAGCCATTGATGCTGTATGGTCCGCGCCGCCCCATATAGATTTCGTTGGCGTAGTCCTCGAAAATCTGCTGTTTGTCCATCACGTGTTCCAGATGCAGCGTGATCAGGATTTCCTCCGCTTTTCGGCGCCAACTCTTCTGCGGATGCAGCCACAGAGCCCGGGCGAGCTGCATGGTAAGCGTGGACGCGCCCTGCTGCTTTCGCCCGTCCCGGAAATCGACCAGCGCGGCCTTCACAACACGCCGGTAATCGAAGCCGCCATGTTGGAAAAAACGCTTGTCCTCTGTGGAGGTGACTGCATGGATCAGGGAGGGGGGAATTTCGTTGAAATGAACCAGGCGCCGTTTTTCATGTGCGGAAAGATCGGTGAGCAGTTCGGAATCCAGGCGATAATTCGCGAGCGCCACATTTCCCGGTATGGATGTGATACCCGAGATCCGGCCCGCGGCAAAACGCACGTCTACTTTGGCAGGATCGGAGGACGCGCTGGCGGTAATCCGGACCGCACCCGGTTCCACTGTAAACCAGCCCGCCGGATTTTCCGGATCGCGCGAGTATCCTGCCGCTTCCAGTCTGGTCACGAGATCGGCGGGCGTAAGGGTATCTCCGGCGGAGATGGTTTCGGGAGCGGAGAAAATTTCGTGGGACATCGAGAACGGTCCATCGGCCAAGCGCCGGTCCGCCATCCGCGCCAGGCGCAAATATTGCCCGGCGGCCACAATCAAAGCGGACAGGAACAGGAATAATGCGATGCGCCAGGGGCTCTTCATTTCGTCGGGCAACCAGGCGAGCCTCCGGCGAGGACCGGGGGCCGGCGGTTTCACGACCTCGAACCGATGCGTTGCGGTGTCCATGCCGGTAAAGTGGCATGCAGACTTCCACATGGCGCGATCACACAGGTTGTGGCCGGAAACCGTACGATCGCTCACGCGGATGGGCGCAGACCGGTGACGCCTGGGTGGGTAGTAGCGCCGGCATTTCGTTTTCGGCGGCGTGCCGATCCAAAATGCGCGGCGAAGGCCCGGGTAAATTCGGCGCCTAGAAAAAAGATCTGACTCGAATAGTAAACCCATACCGCCAAAACGACGGTAGAAGAGGCGGCTCCATAGGTGGAGGAAAAGGAGACTTTCCCCAGGTAGAGCCCCAGCAGGATATTGCCTAGAGTGAAAAGAACCGACGAGACGGACGCTCCCAGGATGACGTCCGGCCACGTCAGGGGCACCTGCGGAACGAACTTATAAATTGCCCCGAAAACGATGGTTATCGCGATAAAGGAGGCGCCGGCATTGAGCAGGTGGAGAATCACCTCGTGCGCCGGGAGAAGGGAGGCCACCGTGCCCAGCGCGGAGATGGATGTGCCGAACAACAGGGATGCGGTGACGATCAGGATGATCCCGAATACCAGCGCCAGTGACCAGAGACGCTCTCTCACGATCGCGCTGAATTCCTGGAGCGTGCTCTGTTGTGGAACCGGGACTTCCCAAATCGTGTTCAGAGCGCCCCGGAGCTCCACCAGCACACCCGTCGCTCCAAACGTCAGGATGAGCAGGCCGGCGACTGTGGCCAGCACGCCATCGGTCCGGCTCTGGGCGCCGCGCAAGAGGGCGTCGATGATACTGGCGCGCTGCTCTCCCAGTAGAAATTGCACCTGGTGCATGACGCGTCCTTCGGCTCCGCTGGCTCCGAACACCAGGCCCACTACCGAGATCGCCACCAGCAGTAGAGGCAGCAACGAGAGCAAGGTGTAATAGGCGAGTGCCGCTCCCATCCGGGGAGCGTTGTGTCTGCTCCAGCACGCCGCGCTGCTTGCGAGTAAGCCCCTCCAATCGCGCCACGATAACACAAGAAATTTCCGAGGCACGCGCACCTTCGCCGTCGAATCGGCATTTCGTGGGCCAATGCCCCAATAGTGTAGAACTCACATCGGCCTGCCAGTTGCTGCGCTCGATTCGATGCCCGTGAAGCTCTCGTGCTGGTTCCTGCTGCTGATTGCTCCGGCGGCCGCGCAGGTAGCTTCTTTTGAAAACCGGCCGATCACGGACATTGAGTTTTCGCCCGTTCAGCCACTCGATCCGTCAGACCTCGCCCGAGCTCTCCCCTTCCAGAAAGGCGACCCGCTTCATGCCGAAGACGTCGCCACCGCCATCGACCGGCTCTTCGCCAGCGGGCGGTTCGAAGACATCGTGGTGGAAGCGGAGGCCTCCGGTGGGGGAGTGAAACTCCATTTTGTGACGCAGTTGACGTCGTTCTTCGGAGGTCTGAAGGTAACCGGGCTCATTCCGCACCCGCCCAATCGCACCCAAATCGCAAGCGTGGCCGAGTTGACTTTGGGCGCGCCTTTTCGCAGTGACGATCTGGCGAAGGCGAAACAATCTGTTGAGGACCTGTTAAGAAAAAATGGCATGTATGAGGACACGGTAACGCCGGTGGTGACCCGCGACGATTCCGCCCAACAAATCTTCCTGACCTTCCAGATTGCCGGGAAGAAGCGCGCGCGTTTTGAAAAGCCGATCATTCAGGGCGGCACCGTACTGCCGGAGCAGACGATTCTCAAGGCGACCGGGTGGCGGGTGCCGATCGTTCATTGGTGGCGCCAGGTCACCGCGCGCCGCACCGATGCGGGCGTGCAGGGCGTGTTGATGGCATACGAGAAAAAGGACCGGCTGAAAGCCGACGTCCAATTGACCAACACCGAGGTCGATGCAGCGACGGGGCGAATGCGCCCAACCCTCGCCATCGATCCCGGCCCGCGCGTGAAGGTGGCGGCGCTCGAGACTAGCGTATCCAGGCGGGTGCTGAAGAAATACGTTCCGGTATTCGAGGAACACGACGTCGATGACGACTTACTGGCTGAAGGCCGGCGCAACCTGATGGACTATTTTCAGGACAAAGGCTATTACGACGTCGACATCGATTATCGGGTGCAGCCGGTCAAAGACGATCTGGAGACCATCCAGTACGTGATTTCGCGCGGGCAGCGCTACAAAGTAGCCAAAGTCTCCATTGCCGGGAATCGCTACTTTAGCGAAGACACCATTCGCGAGCGAATGTACATTCAGCCTGCGTCCTTCACCATGCGGCGGGGGCGCTACAGCGAGGCATTTCAGCGAAAGGACGAGGCCAGTATCGCCGACCTCTTTCGTTCTAACGGCTTCCGCGACGTGAAAGTGACGTGTACCGTAGATCGTAACTATCGAGCTAAGACCGGTGACATAGCCGTCACGGTAAACATAGATTCGGGACATCAGTGGATGGTGGGCGACCTGGTGTTGCAGGGATTTCACCAGATCGGCGCCAAAGAAATTCGCGATCACCTCACCTCGGTTGCCGGCGAGCCATTCTCCAACATGAACCTGGCCGGCGACCGGGCTTTTGTGCTGACTTACTACTATGAACGCGGCTATCCGGACGCCACTTTCAAGGCGTCGGCGACACCAGCGCCTACGCCGTACCGGATGAATGTGACTTATACCGTGACCGAGGGGAGCCGGCAATATGTCCGCCGCGTGATTACCACGGGAATTACCCGAACCCGCCCGAGTTTGGTCGACAAATATATGACGCTTCACCCCGGAGATCCCCTCTCGCCGGTGGAGGAGACGGACATTCAGAAGAACCTTTATGATCTGGGGGTCTTTTCGCGGGTGGACACGGCGATTCAAAATCCGGATGGCGATACCGATCACAAGAACATTCTTTTCAATATCGAAGAGGCCAACCGCTACACTTTGGCGGTAGGCTTGGGCCTGCAAGCCGGACGCTACGGCAATCCATATTACGGCAACAGCCTGTCGTCGCCCGGCGGATCCACGAGCGGGAGCCCGCTCGCCTCCCTGGATGTGAATCGCATCAACTTTCTGGGATTGGGACAAACCGTCGGGCTCCACTTCCTGTATTCTTTCCTGGAACAGCGTGGCTCGTTGACTTATGAGATACCTCGATTCTTAGGCGATAAGTCGCGAAGCATCACCTTCACGCTGCTGTACGATAACTCGTTCAACGTCGTGACATTCGCGTCCCAACGGGAAGAGGTGTCGGTTCAGGTCTCGCAACAGTTTTCGAAGGCGATCCGCGGGCAATTCCGCTTTGCCTACCGCCGCGTCAGCGTGACGAATGTCGTGATCCCCGTTTTACTGGTGCCGCAATTGGACCAGTCGGTTCGCATCGGAATACTGGGTGGGAGCCTGGTGCAAGATCGCCGCGACAATGCCGCCGATCCTCACCACGGCATCTACAACACGCTGGATTTTGGGCTGGCCTCGAGCGTCTTCGGCTCGCAGCGATCCTTCGGCCGAATCCTGGTGCGCAACGCCACGTACCATTCTTTGACGAAGAACCTGGTGCTGGCCCGCCAGACTCAGTTCGGCGTCATTACGCCGTTCAACGTGCCGGCCGGAATTTCCGCGGCGGAAGACATACCGCTCGCGGAGCGGTTCTTCGGCGGCGGACCCGATACTTTGCGGGCATTTGCCTTCGATCAAGCCGGTCCGCGCGATACCGGAGCGCCGCTGGTGGCCGGGGGAAAGTCGTCCCCCCCCACGGGTTTGCCGCTCGGCGGCAACGCTCTTTTTTATAACAATGTGGAACTGCGCTTTCCGTTGATCGGCGCTAACATCGGTGGCGTCGTTTTCGAGGACATGGGCAACGTGTTCGCTACGCTGGGCGACATGTCGTTCGGCTATCATCAAGCCAACCCAAAGGATTTCGACTACAGCGCGCAGGCGGTCGGGTTCGGCGTGCGCTACAAAACGCCGGTGGGGCCGTTGCGTCTGGATCTGGCATACGCACTGAATCCGCCTTCGTTTGTCGGGTTCAAGGGCACCACGCAACAATTACTGCAGTGCAATCCCGGCCAAGCCTATACTTCCGGGCCGTGTGTCGGCGTGCCCCAGACGCTGTCCCATTTGCAGTTTTTCTTTTCGATAGGACAGACATTCTAATATGCTTGTGCCATCGATTGCGGTCCTGCTGATGCTGCCAGCCACCCACGGCGAAAGCGTGGTAATCGACCGGGTTGCGGTGATCGTGGACAAACGAGTCATCAAGGCGAGCGACATCGACCGCGATTTGCGCGTGACGGAATTTCTGAACCGTGCGCCGCTCGATCTCAGCGTGTCGGCGAGACGCAAAGCAGCCGAGCGCCTCATCGACCAGACCGTGATTCGCGAAGAAATGGAAAAAGGCGGGTATTCCAGATCGACTGCCTCGCAGGTGGACGGGATGATGAAAAAGCTTCTTGACGACCGGTTCGGCGGCTCGGAGGCGCGGCTCAAGGAGGAACTTGCGCGATATGGGCTAACGGATGCCCAATTGCGAATGCAACTGGAGTGGCAGTTGGACGTGATTGATTTCATCGCGCAGCGATTCCGCCCCGGAGTCATGGTGACCGACGACCAGGTGAAGAGTTATTACCAGCAGCACCGCGCGGATCTGGAGCGCCAGTTCCCTCGGCTGAAAAGCTATGAGGCGCTGGAGCCGAAAATCCGCACTTCGCTCGAAGGGGAACAGTTGAACCAGAACTTCGATGCGTGGCTCGCGGAGGCGCGCAAGCGCGACCGAATCGTCTACCGCGAGGGGGCTTTCCAATGAGCAGGCCGGTGAGAATACTGCGCAATGCGGCGCTGGGGCTGGTGGTTTTCATGGCGCTTGCCGTCGTCACCGGCATCCTGGTGGTTCGCACCCAGTGGTTCCGCAACTATGTGCGGGAGAAGATCGTCTCTGCCACCGAGGAGGGCACCGGTGGACGGGTCGGCATAGGTTCTTTCGCTTTCGATTGGAGGGGCCTGACCGCCGTCGTAACCAACTTCGTGATTCACGGGAACGAGACGGCGGGTGCGCCGCCTTACTTGAGCGCCGCGCGAGTGGAGGTCCGGCTGGGGCTGCCTACCAGTATTCATCATCTTCTCGACATTCGTTATCTGGGCATTGAACGGCCGCAACTGAACGTCACAGTTGCCGCCGATGGAACCAGCAACGTCCCCACGCCGAAATCAGCCACGCCCTCCAAAGAGTCGCCGCTACAGACGGTGGTCGACCTGGCAGTGGGCCACTTCGACCTGTCCAACGGCTCGCTGACCTTCAATTCGCAAAAACAGAATTTCGATCTGCGCGCCGAATCGTTGCGCGTGCAGCTTTGGTATGACGCTTTGAAGCGGAGTTACAAGGGCGAGATCTCCATGGCGCCGTTGTACGCAGTCTCCGGCCGCAATACGCCGGTGAAGTTCCAACTCGACCTGCCGGTGGCCATCGGCTCCGGCAGCATCGCTTTGCAGAACGGGCGAATCCAAACGGACCACTCCCGGCTGAGTCTCGATGCATCCCTCGACAACTGGCAGTCCATGAAGACTTCCGCGCACATCCAGGGGCAAGTGGCGCTGGCTGACCTGGAAAATCTCGGGAACTTGCGTCTCGCGCTGGAACCGGGAATGCCTTCGGCCGCGGATGTGGACCTTAACGTTACCATGGCCGCCAACCAAATCGATTTGGGCGAGTCGCGAGTAGCTTACGGCGGAAGCAGTATAAATGCTTCCGGAAAACTGCAGGATCCCACCGGCCAAGGTGCGATGCAGTTCGAGATTCACCTCGCGCTGCCCGAACTGAGCCGGCTGGCGCGGCTGGATGTGCACCCCCAGGGAGCGCTCGACGCCAATGGCTTGGCGGAAATGAGCCCCCACCGCATTTCTCTGACGGCCTTGCGGATCGATGCGTTCGGCGCGCAAATCGCCGGCCAGGCATCTCTCGAGAACTCGGCGCAATACAGCGTCAACGTGCAACTGGCGCATCTCGATCTGGAAACGGCGATGCGAGATCTGGGCCACAAGAGCCTCGGATATGGAGGCGAGGTGTCGGGCCCGCTTTCACTTACCGGCGATCTCAAGGTTCCAGGCGCCAAAAGCCTCATGGCCAGCGCCCGGCTGTCGATCGCGCCGGGGCGAGGCATCCCGCTTGCCGGCCGGATCTTAGCCAGCTATCGCGGCGATACCGATAATCTTTCGGTGAACGACTCGTATGTGGTATTGCCGCATTCTCGCCTCGGCCTTGCCGGATCTCTCGGGAACCGGTTGAACGTGGTATTTACGACGATGAACCTTGCCGATTTCTCGCCTCTGATTGGCGGCAAACTGCCGGTGACACTCGGCACGCCGGCGGAGTTTGCGGGCGCGGTCAGCGGGCAACTCGCCTCGCCTCGAGTTACCGGCCATTTCGCGATCGGCCAATTCACAGCCGAAGGGAGGCCATTCGACTCGATGCAAGGCGACGTGTCGGTCTCGCGCTCGGGCGCCGCGCTGGCGAACGGCTTACTCAGGCGCGGGAATATGCAGGCGCAGCTCAGCGCATCGCTGGGAATGCGAGACTGGACACCTACGCCAAACCAGCCGGTGGCGGCGACGGCATCGGTCCGGAATGCCGATCTGGCGGATGTGCTCGCCTTGGCGGGAACACCGCCGCAGGGCTATTCCGGGGCACTCACCGCCGGCGTGAATATTACCGGGACCATGGGTAATCCGCGCGGTGACGCGAACCTCGCCGTTGCGAATGGCACCCTCGACGGCGAGCCCTTCGACAGCTTACAGGCCCAAGTTCACATGGCGGACAGGCTCGTCACTGTAACCAACGCCGAGATAACCAATGGCCCATCGCGCGCCGCTCTGACCGCCGAATTTCATCACCCGCGCGACAGTTTCGACCGCGGCCAAATTCACGCGCACCTGGCTACCAACCAGGTGGACTTGTCAAAGCTGCGGACGCTCGAAAATCGCGAGCCCAACTCCGGCGGCACGCTGCAGGCTAACGCCGACTTGACCGGACAACTGGATCATTCCAACTTTGCACCCAACCATGTGACGCTGGACGCGTCCGGCCACGCCATCCGCATCGGCGGACGGAATTATGGCGATTTCACGGCGACCGCACGCACCAGCCGACAGGCCGTGACAT
Organism: Bryobacteraceae bacterium; assembly: GCA_035509055.1. Taxonomy (GTDB): domain Bacteria; phylum Acidobacteriota; class Terriglobia; order Bryobacterales; family Bryobacteraceae; genus PALSA-129. Next base: position 22,982 of record DATJMA010000079.1, read on the forward strand.
ACCATGTGAATTCCGATTTCGCCGCTGCCAGGATTCAGGTGAGCGGCAGCACCACACTCGCCTCCGGATACCCGACTACCGCCGACGCCAACATTGCCGGCTTGGCCATCGACCGTGTTCTCGCTTTGTTGGGGCGCGCGGACATACCGGCCAAGGGGTCGCTCGCCGCGGCAGTTCATGTCGCCGGCACCGTCGCGCATCCGCAGGGGAGCCTGGACGCTACCATCAGCCGCGCCCAGTTCGACGGCGAACCCATCGACACCGTTCACACCCGGGTCGATTATCTCGCTACCAGTATCGATGTGCCTGTCCTCGAAGTTCGCGCCGGCGCCTCGACGCTGGATCTTACTGCTCACTACGATCACCAGGCGGACAACCTGGAAGCGGGAGATCTGCAGGCGCGCGTTACGAACGGGCACCTGGATCTCGCGCACCTGCGGTATGTCCAGTCGGAACGGCCCGGTCTCGCCGGCGTTCTGCAGTTTACGGCGAATGCTTCGGCGGCCATCGCCGGGCCGGCTCACATCTCACCGCGCAGTTTGAATCTCGACTTCAGCGGGAAGGGCCTGGCAATGCAGGGTAAGAACCTGGGCGATCTCACTCTGTCGGCCAGCACCACCGGAAACCAGGTCACGTTCCATCTCGATTCGACCCTGGCCGGAGCTTCCATTCACGGGGCAGGCGGCGCGCGCCTTACCGCGGATTATCCACTGGCAGCGCAAATGACGGTTCGCAATCTCAACTGGAAGGGCTTGGAGCCGCTCCTGGGTCCATCCGCCGTCGCCCCAGCCGGCTTCGATGCCGCGGCCGATGCCGACCTCATTCTAAACGGCCCCGCGCTGCGGCCCAGCGAAATCAATGGCCGGCTACAGATTCCGCGCGTGCAGTTGTCGGCGATGACGCCCGGGGTGCATGCCCAGAAGGTTGCGGTGCAGAATCAGGGGCCGGTGGTTCTTTCGATGGAGAACGGAGTCGCTCATATCGAGAGCTTGCACCTGACGGGCCCGGAGACGGATGTTCAGGCGCACGGATCCGTCTCGCTCACCGCGCAGACGATGCAGGCCTCCCTGACCGCGCGCACGGATCTGAGCCTGTTGGAGGAGTTCGACCGCGACATCCTGTCGTCTGGTCAAATCACCGCCGACGCCACCTTTCGGGGCACCTTTTCCAGTCCCCTGATTAACGGCAAACTCCAGGTACAGAAGGCATCGGTGCATCTTCCGGACGTGATCACCGGCCTCTCGAACGCTAACGGCGAAGTGGACTTTAACGGTACCAGCGCGTCTTTTCGGAATCTCACCGGCGAAGTCGGCGGCGGCAAGGTGGTCCTGAGCGGATTCATGGCGTTCAGCGGAGGCGCGCGAATGGCGCTGCGCGTGAATGCCACCAGGGTCCGAATCCGTCCGCAGGAGGGCGTTAGTGCTACTGCCGACGCGGATCTCCATCTCAGTGGACGCATGGATTCGAGCGTGCTGTCCGGCTCGGCCGTCATCCAGCAGATCACCTACGCGCCCAAGAGCGACCTCGGCGCGATTCTATCCCGGGCGGCGCCAGCCGTCCAGTCGTCAGCCACGCCATCGCAGCTGTTGGACAACATGAGACTGGACGTGGTGGTGGGGACTTCTTCGAGTACTTCGGTGCGAGCCTCGGTGGCGCAGAGCCTGCAAGTGGATGCCAATCTGCACATTCAGGGAACCGCGTCGCAACCGGGCGTCACCGGCCGAATCGTCATCAGCGAGGGCAAGTTAGTGTTCCTGAGTTCGACCTACACGGTGAACACCGGCACCATTACGTTCTATAACCCAATCCGCATCGACCCGATTCTGGATCTTAGCCTGGAAACCCAGGCGCAAGGCGTGGATGTGACTTTACACGTGACCGGTCCCATCGACAACATGAAGCTCTCCTACACCTCGGACCCGCCGATTCAATTTCAGGAGATTGTAGGACTGCTGGCAGCCGGACAGACTCCAACGTCCGACCCGAATATTCTCGCCAACCAGCCCACGCCGCCGGCACAGAGTTTTGCGGAGATGGGGGAATCGGCGGTGGTGGGCCAAGCCCTGGCGGATCCCATCGCCAATCAGTTGCAGCGGGTTTTCGGCATTACGCAGTTCAAGATCGATCCCACGTTCGCCAACGGCCAGGACTTGCCGCAAGCTCAGCTCAGCGTGCAGCAGCAGGTGACGTCGCGCATCACTTTGAATTATTCGACTCCCGTCCAGGGCGCGGGGGAGGAAGCGGTCAGCGGGCAATATCTCATCAGCCGTCAATGGTCGGCCACCGCGACTCGCGATCAATTCGGCCTCTTCAGTATTAAGGTTCTGTATAAGAGACAGTTCAAGTAACCGGGCTGTCGGGAGGAAGGCCTGGCGCTACTTCGGGATCGCCTTTTGATCCAGGTAGCGGTCGAGATTGAAGGCGGCGCTGATGAGGGACAGGTGGGTTAGAGCTTGCGGAAAGTTGCCCAACGCCCTGCCGCCTACTCCCAACTGCTCGCTGTAAAGACCCAGATGATTGCCATATCCAAGCATCTGCTCAAACAGAAGGCGGGCATCCTGCAAGCGCGCGGGGTCGTCCCGGCTCGCGCGCGTCAGCGCTTCCACGAGCCAGAAGGTGCAGATATTGAACGTCCCCTCGGTGCCCTTCAGGCCATCCGGCGTCTTGTCCACGTCGTAACGGTAGACCAGCCCGTCGGATACCAGCCCGCCGTTTCGCGGGGCTGTGTTGACGGCATCCAGAGTCTCGACCATTCGTGGATCGTTGGGCGAGATAAAGAACACCAGTGGCATGAGGAGCAGAGACGCGTCCAAGGCATCGCGGTCATAGCTTTGAATGAAGGCCCGTCGCTTTTTACTCCAGCCGCGCTTCATCACGGCCTCATAAATCTCATCGCGTACACGCATCCACCGGCGCCAGTCCGCGGGAAGCGATCGTTTGGAAGCCAGACGCAGCGCCCGGTCCACCGCGACCCAGCACATCACCTTGGAGTACACAAAGTCCCGCGTCCCGCCGCGCACTTCCCAGATCGCATCGTCTTTACGCCGCCAGTTATTGCAAACCCAATTAGTCATCGTGCGGAGATAGGACCAGAGTTCGTATGAGATTGGCGTGCCGTACTTATTGTAGAGATAGATGGAATCCATGAGCTCGCCGTAGATATCTAACTGGAGCTGGCGATAGGCGGCATTCCCGATGCGGACTGGCCGCGATCCTTCATACCCTTCCAGATGATCGAGAGTCTCTTCCTTTAATTCTCTGCGCCCGTCGATGCCGTAGACGGTCTGCAGCGACCGCCCACGTTTCAATTCTTTGCATCGCTCCTCGAGAAAGCCTGCGAACTGCATGGCTTCGCTGGTGTGGCCGAGGCGCATCAGACCATAGATGGTGAACGCCGCGTCGCGAATCCAGGTGTAGCGGTAGTCCCAGTTGCGCTCCCCCCCTAAACTCTCGGGCAGACCGCAAGTAGGGGCGGCGACAATGGCGCCCGTCGGTTCATACGTGAGTAACTTCAACGCGAGCGCCGAACGCGTGATCGTCTCCCGCCAGCGTCCGCGATATGTGCCCTTTGCCACCCATTGACGCCAGTAGGCTACCGTCTCGTTGAACAGTTGCTCGCTCTTCTGCTCCGACAGGCCCGCATCCTCCCGCTGTCCTTTCTCATCGAGGTCGTACAACTGAAAGCTCCGGCCGTGTCCCTCGTTCAACGAGAATTCGCCCGCCACACCGGTGCCGGAATGCCGCAGGCGGATGCCGGCGCGCAATCCCAGCCGGCACTCCGGCCCGTTGAAATGCGCCCCGTCCTTCACCAGGCGCGTCACGTGCGCGCCCCTCGCATAGTTGAACGCGGGATGGCATTCCAGACGGAACCGCATCGTGCCGCGCAGGACGCGCACGCGCCGGATCAGGCAGCCATCCTTCGAACACTCCCCGCCAGCGCCCATCGGCATGAAATCGAGTGTTTCCCCGACGCCGTCCGGTGAAAGAAATCGCGTCACGAGAATGTTGGTGTCCGGCCAATAGAGCTGTTTATGTGTCACACTATCCGGAACCGGCGAGATTTGAAAATAGCCACCCTTTTTATCGTCGAGAATTGCGGCGAAGACGCTAGGCGAATCGAAGCGGGGATAGCAAAACCAATCGAGAGATCCGTTCTTCCCGATGAGAGCCGCTGTACGCAAATTACCGATAATTCCGTAATCTTCGATCCGCTGATAAGGCATCTGTCACGCCGGTATAGGGTACGCGCCCTCGGCCGGGAGTTCCACGTGCTCCAGGTCCGCGAGCGCACCCGCTGGAACGCGTTCGTGAAGTAGCAATTCAGTTGCCACCACCTGCGGCTCCGCGTGAAAATATTGCCGCAGCGGGTTGTCGAACAATAAATTCGTAATTGCCAGCAGGCTCATGCCCTGGTGATGTGCCATCCACATGCACAAGGGTTCCGCGCCGGATTGTGAATAAGCGATCGCTTCGTAGAAGCCATAGCGGCCCAGCCAGCCATATTCCTGCATCTGGCGCAGATTGGCCACCGCGGCGGCGGGATCCACCGTGGCCGCGAGAAATGTGGAGTACGGCGAGATCACCAGGTTCCGCGACTCCCTGCGCCGCATGGCGAGTTCCGGCACGCCAAAGGCCCGATAGCCGTACGTCCCGCTCGAAGGCGAAACACAGGCGGATTCGGAAACCCCCCAGGGCACACCCCGGCGCCGTCCATATTCGCGCTGTGAGCATACGGCCGCGCGCATGCTTCGGTCCACGATGGTGTCGCGGTAATTCCGCATCCATAGAGACGGCATGAGGTATTCGAACATGGTTCCGCTCCAGGAAAGCAGCACGGGTTCGCCGCACGCCAGGGTGTGGGCGCGGCCCAACTGGAACCATGCCTCTTGCGGAATGTCGCCCTTGGCGATCGCCACAAAGCCCGCCATGCGTGCTTCGGAAGCCAATAGGTTGTAGCTGGCGGCTTCGAGTTTTCCGCTGCCGACGTCGTAACCCACCGAAAGCGATTTCTTGCGGGGATGGTAAAGAAAACGAAAATCCATGTCTCGGACCAGCCGGTCCGATATGTCCGCGATCTGCCGCAGCGCGGCGGCGAGCTCTTTTGTCAATCCGCGCTTTACCGGCAGCTCCGCGGCAAAGGCCAGCGCCGCCTGCCTGAGAGTCCACAGGCTCGCGGCGAGGTTTCCGCTGTCCACGGTCGATACGAACAGCGGCGCGAGAGGCTTGAGAGTCTGGAGGGCGACCCAATTCAGCGGATGGCCGCGATGTTTTGGCATTTGCTCGATGCGTTCCAGCGTTTGCTGCGTCTCGAACACAAACTCGGCTAGAGGAACGATCCCGAGGTGCACGGCGGCGATGCGCGCGTCGAGCAGCATTCCGAGATTGGTGGGCGAAACCCGCAGTTCCGCGCCGCCATCCTCGCGCACCGAGTCGGGAATGAGCCAGTTTGTCGAAGCCGTGCTCCAATCGTGGAAGAAGCGCCAGATGCGGTCCGCCGATTCCCTCAGCAGGTGAACGTCGGCCACACTCAATTTGCTATGGCCGGCGCGCGGGCGCCGGTTCAGCCAGGCCGAAAATACATAGGAAAACGCCCAAAGAGCCAGCAGCGGCGCGGCGCTGGCCAAGGCCTGCGGCCGCACCAGCCAGATCAACATCGCCAGCGCCATCGAAATCGCCGGCGTCCACTCCAGATAGACGTCCACGGTGGCCTTCAGACCGGCGGCCGCCGCCGCTTCCGCCGCCGTTTCCCACTCCAGCATTTTTTGGCGCGTGACGAGCACGCGCAGCACCGCGCGCACGATCGCGTCCATCGAAACCAGCGCCTGGTGCAGCAGGAAAATCAGGCTGGATGCCGTCAGGAGCGCGTTGTCCAGCAAAGAACGGGCCGACTCCCCGAGCCAGGCCGGCACGGCGCGCCATTTGCCCGGGACGTTGAGCAGCGCGAAGAACAGACCGGAGAGCATGGGCACGCACCACATCGCGATGGTCACGGCGGTCCAGAACGCGGGCTTGCCTGGGAGCCACAGCCATCCGCTCACCAGGAGCAGAAGCAGCGCGGGCTCCAGCAGACTCCGCCGCAGGTTGTCGAGAATCTTCCACTGCGAGATCAGCGCGATAGGATTCGCAATCAGGCGCCCGGAGTAATCGCGAACGCGAGCGCTGGTCCAGCGCATGATCTGCCAGTCGCCCCGCACCCAACGATGCTTCCGCCGGCTATAGGCGCTGAAGTGCGAAGGATAATCGTCAATCAGCTCGATATCGCTGGCCAGGGCCGCGCGCGCATAGGCGCCCTCAATCAGATCGTGGCTGAGCAGAGCGTTATCGGGGAAGCGGTGGTCCAGCACCTCACTCAGTGCGTCCACGTCGTAAATTCCTTTACCGGTGAAAATTCCTTCGCCGAACAGATCCTGATACACGTCCGAAACCGCGTGCGTATAAATGTCGAATCCGGTTTGGCCCGAATAAAGGGCAGCCAGCCGGCTGCGCGCCGCCGATTGCACGCTGATGCCGATGCGCGGCTGGAGGATGCCGTAACCCTCCACCACGACTCGCCGCGCCGGATCGATCAGGGCGCGGTTCAGCGGGTGGGCAATGGCCCCGGCCAGTCTCGCCGCGGAATCCCGCGGAAGCTGAGTGTCCGTGTCCAGCGTAATCACATACCGGACTTTGGGCAGCGGCGCGAGATCGCCCACTTTGACCGGAAACGCATCGAATCGCCCCCGAAGCAGTTGGTTGAGATCCAGTAGTTTGCCGCGCTTGCGCTCCCATGCCATCCAGCACCCTTCCTGCTGGTTGTAAATTCGCTGGCGATGGAACAGGAAGAAGGGCGACCGTCCCTCCGAGCAATAGCGCTGGTTGAGGGCTTCGATGAGGCGCGCACAAAGGCCCACGAGCGCGTCCCGCTCGTCCTGCGCGCGATCGGAATCGGGCGGATCGGTCAAAAGGGCGAAGTAGAGGTTGGGATCGCGGTTCGCCAGGAAGCGAATTTCCAGGTCGAGCGCGAGATCGCGCACCTGCGCCTCATTCAACAGGAGCGCCGGAACCGCCACCATGGTCACGCAGTCATCGGGAATGCCCTCGGAGAAATCCAGTTTCGACAGTACCCGCGGCGGGAGCAGGAAAGCCGTGAGATTGTTCATGAAGTCGGCGGCGGCCTGGGTTGCCGGCAGCGCCAGGAATAAGAGCGCGGCGTACGCCGGCGTCAAAGACCCCGCACGGGAAAGGATTGCACAGACGGTCAGAATGGTGAGCAGCTCGATTCCCGTCAGATAGAATACCGTCGGGTATCGCAGGATGAGCCTTTGCAGGCGGGTCCTCCAAGGCGGGCGGTACCCGATGACTTCCTCCAGCACCGGGCGTCCGCTATCCACCAGGTAATACCCGATATGATGCCGGCGATCGCCGGCCGGCGCCTTCTGCGAGAGTTCCAAGGCCGACTCGGCTATCTCAGTTTCGGTCATCCCGCTTCGGCGGGCCAATTCCCCTACCACCCTTCGATAGCGATCGCGGCTCTCGGCGTCCATGCGCGGAAAGACGCCCGACTGTTCGCGCATCAGCACCCGGTTCACCGAACTCGCGATTTCGAAAACGTCCTTCCACACCGTTTCGGCGACCTTGCGGAGACACGTTAGAATCGAGGGCCAATCGCCCGGTGCCGATTCCGTCAGCCGGTCGATCAATTCCATCTGGATCGCCAGTTCGAGCGCCCAGATTTCGCTCATGGTGAAACCCGCGACGCATTGATAACCGTCGATGAACCCCGCCAGGTCCTCTTCGCGAAACGTGTAGGAACTGGTGGCCAGGTAACCGCGTGCGACCACGCAGACGCGCGCGGTCTCGCGACCCTGCGCGTCGATCACGACCGGGTAATCCGGCAGCGCACCGGAGAATTCGCGGACGGCTCTTTCCGCGCCGGCAATCAGCCGGAAGTTATCGAGTACCCAGGCGGCGTTCTCCTGGTCCTGCTGCGACACCGCGCGGGCAAACAACTCCTGGACGCGGCGTCGGCGATCTGGAGGCTTCGAGCGTTGGCGCGCCCGCTGTTTGCAATCGCCGTATTCACGGCCCAAGGCCCCGCCCGCAATCCGCCACGGTTCCTGGAGCCAGGCCTCGACCGTGATGGGTCTATCCTGTGTCATCGGTATCCCGCCGCCTGCATTTCAAACATGTTCGAATATCGACCGCCCAGGGTGAGCAGTTGACGATGGCTGCCCTGTTCGGCGATTCTGCCGTTTTCCAGCACGATAATTCGCCCGGCCATCCGCACCGTCGAAAAGCGGTGCGAGATCAGCACCGCCGTTTTCCCCTCCGTCAATTCCGCGAAGCGCTGGAATACTTCGTATTCCGAGCGCGCGTCCAGGCTTGCGGTGGGCTCGTCGAGCACCACCACCTGCGCATCCCTCACATAAGCGCGCGCCAACGCCACCTTTTGCCATTCACCGCCGGAAAGGTCGACTCCGCCCTCGAATCGCAAGCCGAGCAATTGTTCATACCGCTTGGGCAGCTTGTCGATCACCTGGTCGGCCAGGCTCTTGTGCGCCGCTCCTTGTATGGCGGCATCTTCCGCGGATTCGATGCGCCCCACGGCGATGTTCTCCCGCGCCGTCATCTCGTAGCGCATGAAATCCTGAAAGATCACGCCGATCTGGCTCTGCAGGTCTTCCATGCTGTAATCCCGCAAATCCACGCCATCCAGCAGAATCCTGCCGCCGGTGGGGTCGTAAAGGCGCGTGAGGAGTTTCACCAGGGTGGTTTTGCCTTCGCCGTTCTCTCCGATGAGGGCAATGCGCTCTCCCGTTTCGATGCGCAGATCGAGTGCTTTGAGCACCGGCCGCGGATTGCCGGGATAGGAGAACGACACCCGTTCAAAAAGAAAACCGTCGCGAATCGGACGCGGCGCCGGAAGCGCATCCGGCTTGGAACCGATCTTCGGCCTCACGGCCAGAAACTCCACGAGATCGGTGAGAAACAACGATTGGTCGGCGATGCTGGCGAAAGTCGAGAACATGCTTTGGATGTTTGTGCTGGTTCCGGCGATCGCCCCGGCCAAAAATTGAAGGCTTCCCCAAGTCAGCGCGCCGGTGACGGTTCGATAGATGACGTAAGCATAGGCGCCGTAGTAGCCGGCTGTGCTGAGGAGCGACAACACGGCGCCGGCCCACATTCGCTTGCGCGCGAGATGCACATTCTGGTCGTAAATCAGGTTCGACAAGCGCGCGTATTCGCCGGACAGAAATCCGCTCAGCCCGAAGAGCCGCAGTTCCTTCGCCGATTCCTTGCTCGCCCCCACGACCCGCAGGTAGTCCAACTGCCTCTTGACAGGCGTCTGGCGGATGTTCTGCGCATACCCCAGAAACGCGAAATGGCTTTCGCCCACAAACGCGGGAGTAACGGCGGCCACCAGAACCGCCAGGAGCCACGGAGAGAACCAGAGAATTCCCAATGAGAGGCTGACCGCCGCAACGATTTGCTGCCCGACCGACCCGATTGCCTGGATCATCGCAATGCGGTCCGTCGCTTGCACGCGGGCCCTCTCGAGAGTGTCGTGAAAATGCGGATCCTCGTACGACGCCAGGTCGAGGCGCGAGGCGTGCTCCATCACCAGCAGGCTCACATGGCGCGTAAACCGGTCGGCGAGCAGCGAATCGCAGAAGCCGATGGCGCGCGAAGTCACCCCGGCGATAGCCGCCAAAGCGCACTCCGCTCCCACCAGCCACCAGAAATGGGCCGGTAGCGGCTGTCCGGCACTGTGAACTTGCACGCCGTCGAGAATCCTCTTCGACACTGCCAGCATGCTTACGGGAATCAGCGCGGCTACGGTCCGGCAGCTGAGAACTCCGCCCACCACCAGCGGGCCGGATTGCCAAACAATCCTGACCAGCGAGGGCACATGACGGAGCGCCCGGATTCGCTCCCGCCAACTCGCCCAAAAGGTGAGTCTTGAAGATTCCCTGTCCATGCGGCGACTTCATGCGTTACAAGTTTTTCGCCGTTGTATGCTAATACCCGCTCAGGGGAGTCCCCTATTGAAAAGACTGAAGGCGCGATTGCCAACGTGAGCATTTCTTACCCGACCGGAGGGTCTATCGGGAAGAGTAAGGCTTGAATCCCGCGCGCTCCATACCGCGGCGGGCTTCCGGATTCTTCATGAACATCTGCCACACGAAACCGCTGCGCAGATTCTCCGCCATCAGCATGGTGATCCCGGTGTCAATACCCACGACATCGGTGTCATACCATTTTTTGAGTGGATTAAACGCGTTCACGAAACCGTACCGGCTCCAGGCGCCGGGATAACGCGCCTTCATGGCGCGAAGGACGCGCAGGCACTCTTGCGGTAGAAACGGCAACGACCCACCCGAGGCGCTCGGTACCACGGTGCCGTCGATCGGACCCACCGCCGGAGGTCCGCCCCGCGCCACGTATCCGTGCTCCGAATCGGAAGCCGTGATGCCCCACAAATCCTCGCTGTAGTCGGGGAATTGTTTGGATAATTCCAAGCAGAACCGCCTGTGAACTTCCGTTGCGACGATCGAGTTTTGAAAATAATCCGCATAGTGGTCGCGCTGTCCCCGGAAATCGAACCACGCCTGCGAGTATTGGTGTACGAACAACGGCGCGAACGCGCCGATGTAGCGCATTCCTTCGTAATCGAACGTAGTGCGCTTCCAAGCGTCCCAGGTCGCGGCAGCCAAAGGGTGAGTCGGCGACCCCAACCCCAGCAGATACATCATCATCAGTTCGCTATACCCGTCCCATCGGTAGGGCAGGAAGCCCGATTCGGGCATCCAGCCATGGGGCAGCAGCGCGGTGTCTTCCGAAAGCCATGCCCAATCCACCCGGTTGTAGATATCCTCGGCCAAATTGTTGATCTCTTCGTGATCGAAGCATTGGGTTGCGGTTCGCACTCCGCACAGCAGGATCGCGGTATCCACCGAAGAAACTTCCGAATCCCATTGCCGTTCCCCGGTATTGATATCCGCGAAGTGATAGAAGAAGCCGCGATGATTCGGAAGTTTTTTCCAAAGAAAGCGCAGGGTTTCGAGGACGCGATCACGCACCTGCGCGTGCGGCAGATAGCGTCGCCTTTCCGCGATGCACAGGGCTGTGAGTCCAAAACCGGTCGCGGCAATACTCGACACGTGCCCGTGGTCGCTTCCCCGCACGTTGAAGCGGTCGCGCGTAAGACCGGTCTGCGGGCTGCTTTGTTCCCAGAAGTAGAGATACTCCGCCCGTTCCATGTCGTCCAGAAACCGGTCGTCTTCTTCCGAAATCGCAGCCTTCCCACCGGCGGCAAGTGCCGGCGAAAGACCCAGCATGCACAGCGCGGCGGTCCGCAGGAGAAGCGCCCGGCGTGTGTATCCGAACACACGGTTGCCGGACGTTGGCTCGTGACTTGCGCTGGAACAAATTGCCGTGGGTGGGACGAGAATCTTAGTGCAAGCTGTTCTGATTGGTCTGGCCGTTACAGGCGTGGTTTCGTTGGCGCACCTTCTCGCTGTGCGCCCCACGGCGATTCGCGGCGCGGTGATGATGGCCGATCCCGTGCCCACTCGCGAACTGCCGCTGGCGAACGTTGAGGTCACGGTGGCGGAATCGCCGGGAACAACTGTACGCTCCGACGCCTCGGGATTTTTCACGGTACCAGTTCCTCTTCGGCAATTTGTCCGCCGCGGCACAACGCTTTCGCTTACTTTCCGTCATCCCGGCTACCGGACGCTCGAGCTCCACGACCTCGCTCGGAACAAACTGTGCATAGCACGTCTGACTCCGCTCCCCCAGCCACCTCCGTCCAGCCCGGCCATAGCGATCAGCAACGTCATCGTCAGGTATTCCGTGGGTGCCACCACGATGATCGATATCGGGAGCGCCGTGAAAACCTTCGACGTGGCGAACAGCGGGAATCGTCCCTGTAAAGAACATCACCCATGTTCACCGGACGGACGCTGGGCGGCGGCAGTCGGGACTGCCACCCTGGATGCTGGATGGGGCAATGAGTTTCGCAACGCGCGAGTGTCGTGCATCGCCGGCCCGTGTCCCTTCACGAGAATTGAGAATGCCAACTTCAATTCCCCCGGCCAGACGCTGCATGTTTCGGCGCTCGCCTGGTCCGACACGGCGACATTTCTGCTGGCCGCCGAGGTTTTTCGGCCCATGGTCACCGACCTCACTCAAGAGACTTACCCGCTGAAATTCGGCAGGGTGTTGACCTTCACGCTGCCGGCGGCGGCCGAGGGCGTGAGCATTCGCGCGGAACTGGATCGCAACACCATCGTGTTTCCGCTGGGTCCGCTCCTTCTTCTGGACTGGGCCGACTGTCGGCTGACAGTGAATAAGGACCACACCAAAGTCTATCGCTGTGAGCTGAAGCCTGGATATCGGTTCTATTAAAATACAGGCGCCGGCTGGCTAATTTAGAACTTAGACGCGGCGGCGGTGCGCTAAGATACCCAAGCTCCCCTCGGGCTGGACCGTGCCTGCCCGCTCTGCCCGTTGAGACTAACCCGCTGCATGTACGGATTTACATGCAATAACAATGTGCGAGGCCTCTCAACGCGCCGCGGCGTGCAATTGACAGCTGCCGTGAGGTGAGGCATTCTGGTGGACATGAAGTCCCCGGCCGTACTCGCCGCGGAACTTGAGATCAGCTCCTGATTAGCTCTGAAAAGGGCGGTAGCCTGCCAAAAGGCACAGTAATCACTCCCCGTTGCCAGTGACGCCGCAAAACCACAAATGAAGACCCTGGAATGGTTTGCTATTAGAGTCAAGAGTAACCGGGAAAAAGTTACTGCGCAAGGTCTCCGCGGAAGAGGCTACGAAGTATTCCTTCCGGAATACCAGTTGCAGACTAACTCCGGCAAGAGCCGCGAGGCTGTGCTTTTTCCAGGCTATCTTTTTTCGCGCTTCGAAGTGACCAACCGCTTGCCGGTCCTCATGTTGCCCGGTGTGGTGCACATCGTGGGCGTAGGCAAGACGCCCATCCCCGTGGATGCCGTGGAACTGGAGTCGCTCAAGCTGGTAGTTCAGGCAGGCTTGCTGGTCAACCCCGATGAACCCTATACAGTGGGTGAAAAGGTGCGTATCGAACAGGGGCCGCTCGCGGGGGCGTACGGCGTAGTCGTGGGTCACAAGCGGGAGCGTCTGGTGGTATCGATCAGTCTGCTCCAGCGCTCGGTTTCGGTGGTTCTGAGCAGCGAATGGATCGCTCCGCGGAGCGTGTCGCGCTGCCCCGAAACGACCCGCGCCGTCGCGTCATAGGCGCTCAGGTGGCGCCGCCAAGGTTCCGGAAAAGGAAAGTGTCGCATGACTATGCAAAGGATCTTACTGTTTTCCGCTGTATGTGTAGCTTCGGCCGGGCTTGGCCTGGCGCAACAGAAAGACGCGCAGCCGGCCGGCGTTCAACCAACTGCCAGCGCGGCAAATGTAAGTCCCAGCTATGTCCTTGGGCCCAATGACCAGATCGCGATTCAGGTATTGGAATTGCCCGAGATTCAGGCTAAATCCTATCGTCTGGACTCGGACGGAACCGTCGACGTCCCGCTCGCCGGGACCGTTCGCCTCGGAGGGTTGACTTTGACGCAGGCGAGGCATGAACTTGAGAATCGTCTGCACTCCCAGGTGAAGGATCCGCACGTATCGGTCAGCTTGCTGGACAGCAGGAGCGAGCCGGTTTCGGTGTTGGGCGCTGTAAATGGACCCGGGACGCAACAAATAGAGGGTTCCAAAACGCTGTTCGACGTGCTTGCGGGGGCCGGCGGTTTGAAACAGGATGCCGGCGACACCGTCATCATCACTCGGCAGAAGGATGAGGGACCGCTCAACCTGCCCAACACCGTCGTTGATCCGGCGACCGGCCGCAGCACGGCGGAGGTCTCCGTGCATGACTTGGTCGATCTGCGGTTGCCCGGCGTCAACATCCCGGTACGGCCGCATGATGAAGTCTTCGTCGCGCCCGGCAAGGTGATGTACGTCATCGGCAATGTGAGGAAACCCGGCGGATTCACTCTGTCCGGAAAACGGGGCGTCTCCGCGCTGGAAGCGCTGTCGCTGGCCGAAGGGTTCGCGCCCGATGCGGCCCCCAAGAGCGCGCGGATTCTCCGCCGCACCAGCGATGCGGATCTCACCCGCAAACAGATCCCGGTCAACCTGAAACGAATTCTCGCGGGCAAGGCCGAGGATGTCGCGATTTATCCCGACGATATCCTCTTCGTCCCCGATAGCAAGTCTAAAAAGATCATTAGCCGCACGGCTGAAGCCGCGATCGCTACCGTTTCAGGAATTATTATCTGGCGGGGCATTTGAGCGGCCGCCCGCTGCGCCGGGCGATGTAGTTCCGGACTTATATTTTGAGGGTCAAATGAGATACTCAGTTACTTCCGAAGACAATTCTCTTCCCTGGAGAAGGCTTTCAGATTCAACCACGCTTACTACACCTCTTTCGACCATTTATATGCCCGGCGAAGCCGGACAACCCGTATCCTATCTGCGCACACTGGCCAGCCACAAGGGGACCATCGCTCTGTTTGCTCTTGCCGGCGCGTTGTTGGGGGCTTTGTTGGTGTGGCGTCAGCCATACATCTACCAGTCGCACCTCTTTCTCGAGGTGCGGGGAATCAACGAGGACCTTTTAAACCAACGCGAGTTTGATCCCTCCGCCCAGCGCGACAATTCCTCGCAGAGTTATGTCAATACCGAGGCGCGCATCCTGAAGAGTACGCCTCTGTTCGAGCGCACCGCGGCGAATCTCAATAAAAGCGCAGCCTGGAAGCCGCCGGTCACGCCCCGCGAGATCGCCGGCGCCGTCCGCGTGCGAACCAATGACGGCGACCGCATTCTGGAACTGATTTCCGAATCGCCCGATCCCAAGCGCGCGGCCGCCATTGCCAATGGACTGGCCCAGGAGTTCATTCAGCAGGATTTGAAATCGCGCCTCGAATCCACCCAGACCACGTCGGCCTGGCTGTCGCAGGAGCTTGCGGACCTGGCCGCCAAGTTGCGATCGTCCGAGGACGCGCTCCGCAAGTTCACGATGAGTTCCAACCTCTTGATCGACGGGGCCGACGATACGGCGGCGACCAGCAGATTTCGCGACGTGCAGGACGAACTGGTCAGGGCGGAGGCGGATCGTATCTCCAAGGAGTCGCTCTACGACAACGCCCGCGGCCTGCAGAGTACCGCCGATGGCGTCCTGCCGGATAATCAGGCGGATCAATATGAGCTGCAGTTAATGGGGCTGAACAAGCAGTTAGCCGAATTAGAAGCTACTTACACGCCCAGCTACTATAAGATCCCGCCGCTCAAAGCGGAAATTGCCGCCATCCAGAAAGCCCTGGCGCGCCAGCGGCAAACCAGCATGCAGCGGGTGGAAAGCGACTACCGGGCCGCCGAGAGGCGGGAAGCTCTTTTGCAATCGCAATTCGATACACAGTTCAAGGCCGCCGCCGGCAATACCGCGAAGATGGTGGAGTATTCGGCCCTCAAAAACGAGGTCGATACGAACCGGGCCATCTACGCCCAGATGCTCGAGAAAGTGAAGGGCTACAGTGTAACCGCGGCGATGCAGCCGAGCAATCTTCGCGTGGTCGACCCTGCCGAACCCCCTCTTTTTCCTTCGCGGCCCAACAAGCCGCTGGCGACAATCCTGACGTCGCTCGGCTTCTTTAGCATCGGCATTCTGTGGGTGTTGGCCCGGGCCTCCGCCAGCAGCCACATCACCAAGCCTGGCGAAACCCAGCGATATCTCCATTCGCCCGAGTTGGGCGTGATTCCCACCGCCACGCGGCAGACGCGCGCGGGCGACCCGACCAATTCGGCGGACCAGCAGCAGTTGGAGACGATTGCCTGGCATACCGGACCCTGTATGGTCGCGGAGTCATTCCGTTCGACCAGCGCGTCCCTGCTATTGTCCAGGCAGGGCGGGGAAAGGCCGCGAGTGTTGGTCATCTCCAGCGTGAGCCCTGGAGAGGGCAAGACTACCGTCGCCAGCAATATGGCAATCGCGCTTGCCGGGGCGGCGGGACGGGTTCTGTTGATCGATGGCGACCGGCGGAGAGGCCGCCTCCACAAAGTCTTCGGGTGTGACAATAGCCGGGGCCTCAGTGAGTTGCTTCTGCGGCAGTCCTTGGGAGAGAACCTGGTTCCGGAGGGCTTTGTCCAGCCCACCATGGTTCCCAACCTCTTTCTGCTTCCCAGCGGCAGAGCGGCCCTCCACACTTCAGACCCGTTTTACTCTGCGCGCATGGAAGGGTTGGTGGATCACTTCCGCACTAAGTTCGACTCCGTGATCATCGATACCGCGCCGTTGCTGCATCTGCCCGACGCCCGTATTCTGGGCCGGTTGAGCGATGGAGTCATCCTGGTGCTGCGCGCGGCTAAGGTGAGGCGCGAAAGCGCCGCGGCGGCCGAGCAGCGGCTTTATCAGGATGGGATTCCGGTTTTGGGAACTGTTCTCAATGACTGGGATCCCAAAAAGAACGGGTACGGCGTATACCCGGACGATAAGAAACATTACTCTTACTTCGCTACATAACTCATAGACAGGAGGACAATGTGAGTTATCCGAAACTGCTTCGCGTCGATACCGGTCCCATACGGAGTATCCAATATAGGGCGCTTCACCTCATTTTTGACCTGGGTGCGCTTTCGGCGGCGTGGTATTTGACCGGCGAAATCCGGTTGCTGCTGAACCCATACATGTCCATCGTCATCGCCCCGCAGGACATGAACAGCGTGGCGCCGCGGCTCAGCGCGTTGCTGCTGCTCTGGATTCTGGCGGCTTTATGGCGCAAGATTTACCGCACCCCCCAGGACCCGTCCTTGGTTGCCGGTCTGTTGCGGGTTGCCGAGTCGGCCACCCTGGTCAGTTCGCTGCTTATCATACTCACGTTCTTTTCCCGTCAACTCGGCGCCGGCTTGTCCCGTTCTTTTGTATTGCTGTTCGCGCCCGTCAGCTTCGTGCTGCTCGCGCTGTCTTACCTGAGCGTCTCGGCCGCCGCCCGGGAAATGGAGCGCCGTTGGCCCGATCACAAACGCATCGCCATCTTGGGCGCCGGACGGCTGGCCCAGGACGTAATCAAGGCCATCCGCCGGTCTACCGATCCCGGCGCCTCCTTGTGCGGGCTGATCCTGCCTGCCAGCGCGGCCGCTACCGGCGGCGCGACCTTTCCCTTACCGGTCCTGGGCACTACCCACGAGCTGGCCGAAGTAATCAACCGCGAAAGCCTCGATCGCATCATTGTCGCCTGCGACACCCTCACCGAGCCCGAAGCCGATTACTGTGGCGAAGTAACCAGGAGGATGGGTGTTGTCGTGACCCAGCCCCTCCGCACTCGCGATGCCCAGTTACAAGTGCGGTATCAGAACGAATATGGCCTGCATCTCATCGACCTAGAGGCGCCGCCATCCACGCAATGGCGTGACCTGTTGAAACGGTCGAGCGATATGGTCCTGTCGCTGGGGCTGATCACGATGCTCGCCCCGCTGATCCTGTTTATCGCCGTCGTGATTCGCATGACCAGCGACGGCCCGGTATTGTACCGTTCGCGGCGCGTCGGCAGGGGCGGCCGCCACTTCATCTTCTGGAAGTTTCGCACCATGTACGTCCGCGGGCCGAGCCGCGGCGAACTGGCGCAGGCGAACGAACGCTCGGGCCATCTGTTCAAGATGCGGCGGGATCCCAGGGTGACGCCGGTCGGCCGCGTGTTGCGCCGCCTCAGTTTGGATGAGTTGCCGCAACTGTTCAATGTTTTGGCGGGCGATATGAGTCTGGTGGGGCCGCGCCCTCTGCCGGCGGAGGATCTCGATCCCGACGGCATGAGCCGGGAGTTTGCCAAATGGGCCCGCGAGCGTTCGCACGTGAGGCCGGGGATCACTGGCTTATGGCAGGTGCGGGGACGCAGCGAAGTGCCGTTTGACCAGATGGTGGAGCTCGATCTCGAGTATGTCCGGAACTGGTCGCTTCGCGTTGACCTGTCCATTCTCTTAATAACGCCGATTGTGGTTTTGTCCGGCCGTGGAGCTTATTGATTTATGCCCGCCACGCAGCTGATCAAGCAGAGAATCCTGGATGTCGGCGTCAGCACGACTGACTATGATCAGTTAGTAAGTTGTTGCGCCGCGTGGATTGCGGCCCGCCGTGTACAAGACGGTGGGCCGGTTGCCAGGTACCTGTGCTTTCTTTCCGTGCACGGTCTGATCTCGGCCAGAGACAATCCCGAAGTGCGGCGGATTTTGAACGCCGCGGACGTGGTGGCGCCAGACGGGATGCCGGTGGTGTGGGCGCTGCGCTCGTTTGGCTTCCGGAATCAATCGAGGGTCTACGGTCCAGTCGCCATGACCCGGCTCTGCGAGAGCGCCCAGACCCTCGGCCATCGCATTTTTCTGTATGGCGGTACCGGCGAAAGCCTGGCGGAGTTGAGGCGGCGTCTCGCGGAGCGGTTCCCCGCGCTGGATATCGTGGGAGCCTTCGCTCCTCCATTTCGGCCGCTTACAGCCGAAGAGGACCAGGCCGTCGTCGACCTCATTCGCCAGTCGGACGCCGATCTGGTCTTCGTCGGCATCAGCACCCCCAAGCAGGAACGATGGATGGACGAACATCGCGAGTTATTGCCCGGATTGATCTTCGCCGGTGTGGGCGCCGCATTCGATTTCCACGCCGGACGCGTCCGCCAGGCCCCCGGGTGGATGCAGAGGCGGGGCTTGGAATGGTTGTTCCGTCTGGCAATGGAGCCCGAGCGTTTGTGGAGGCGGTATTTGTTGGTTACCCCCCGTTTTCTGCCTTTGTGGGCGGCGCAATGGGCAGCCAGCGTTTTGAGCAGTAATACAGCAGAAAGAACTTAGGAGGATTACGTGATACGGAAGCGAGTGTTAGTTACTGGCGCCGGCGGGTTTATCGGCCATCACCTCGTCAGAGATCTCGTCAACCGCGGATATTGGGTCCGCGGAGTCGATCTCAAACGCCCGGAATTCGACGCAACCGACGCCCAGGAGTTCGAACTCATGGATCTGCGCCGGTGGGAAAACTGTGTCCGGGCTACCCGCGACGTAAACGAGGTTTATGCCTTGGCCGCCGAAATGGGCGGAATCGGGTTCATCGAGACGCACAAGGCGAGCATCGTTCGCGATAACACCTTGATCAATATGCAGACCATCGAGGCTTCCCGCCTCAATGGAGTCGAGCGGTTCTTGTACACTTCCAGCGCCTGCGTGTATCCCGGGTACCGGCAGAAAGAAACCGCCGCCACTCCCCTCCGCGAAGAAGATGCCTACCCCGCCGATGCCGAGGACGGCTACGGCTGGGAAAAGCTTTATATGGAGCGGACCTGCCGGCACTATCGCGAGGATTTCGGGCTCGATACTCGCATCGTGCGGTTTCACAATATCTTCGGCCCGCTTGGCAGTTATGATGGCGGACGCGAAAAAAGCCCCGCGGCCATCTGCCGCAAAGTGGCGTTGGCCGCCGATGGAGATGCCATCGAGGTCTGGGGCGACGGCCGCCAAACCCGCTCCTATTGTTACATCGATGACTGTGTGCAGGGAATTTACCGCCTGATGCGCAGCGACTACCACGAACCGCTGAATCTGGGTACCGACCGGCTTGTCAGCATCAACGGATTGGTGGACCTCGTGGCCGGCATCGCCGGCAAGACCATTCACAAGCGTTATGACTCGAGCAAGCCGCAAGGGGTTCGCGGCCGCAACAGCGACAACCGGCGTTTGCGCGAAGTGCTCGGCTGGGAGCCTTCCATCTCGCTGGAGGACGGCCTGGCGGAAACGTACCGTTTCATCGTCGGCGAGTTGCGGCGCAACGGTCAATTGCCGGCTGTCAAAACCGCCTAAGATGCTCGTTCAAATCAGAACATTCCTGCGTAAGAAGTTGGTCGCCAATGTGGTGTCTCTCTATGGCGCCTATCTGGTGAATTATGTCGTTCCGCTGGTGACGGTCCCCTATCTGGTACGCACTTTGGGGGCCGCGGGTTGGGGTCTGGTGGCCATGGCCCAAGGCTTCGGCAGCTATTTGAACCTCGTGGTGGAATACGGCTTCAACCTCTCGGGAACCCGGGAAATTGCCCGCCACAGCGATTCGCCCGGCCGCATCGGCGATCTGGTGGCCGGCGTGACGGCGGCCAAAATGTTGCTGGCGGGCGCGAGCGTAGTCTTGGCTGCGGTGCTCCAATTCGCGGTTCCCGTGCTGAGGGCAAACCCTCGCGTGCTGTGGGCGGGCGTGCTCGCGGGAATTGCCTTGGGGTTGAGCCCCCTGTGGTACTTCCAGGGGCGCGAGCGTATGCAGGTGGTCGCAAGCCTCGACGTGGCCAGTAAGTGCGCCGCCGCCGTCGGCGTGTTCTTCCTGATTCACCACCCCGCCGACGCCTGGAAAGTGCTGGCGTTGCAGGCTGCCGCTTGCGTGCTCTCCAGCGGCGTAGGAATCGTTCTGACTTACCGCGAAGTCTCCTTCCAGCGTCCCAATCCGGCGCTGGTTCTCTCCGCGCTGCGGACGGGCTGGTCGATGTTTCTGTTCCGCAGTTCGGCCATGTTGTACACCTCGGGCAATGCATTCCTGCTCGGGCTGTTCGCGCCGGCAACCGCCGTGGGGTATTTCGCCGGTGCGGAGAAGATCAGCAAGGCGTTCATGGGCCTGCTGAATCCGCTCAACCAGGCGCTCTATCCGCGCCTGAGTCACCTGGCCGTACACAATCCGAAAGAAGGCGGCCGGCTGCTCCGCCTCAATGCGCTGCTGGTAGGGGCCGGCGGGCTGCTGCTCAGCCTGTGCGTGTTTTTCGCGGCGCCGCTGCTGGTTCACATCCTGTTAGGCCGGGCATTTGCGCCGGCGATTCCGGTTTTGCGCTTCCTCGCGGTCTTACCCTTCTTGATCGGCATGAATACCGTCTTATCGACGCAATGGATGGCTCCGCTGGGAATGGATTCCATCCTGAATCGCATGATTTGCGGAGCCGGTGTCCTGAATCTCTGCCTGGCGTGCGTCCTCGCGCCAACCTGGCGCCAGATGGGAATGGCATGCTCCGTAGTCTGTGCCGAGCTGTTTATTGCGCTCGCCGCCATCGTGGTTCTGGCGCGTGGGACCGCCCGGCGTCATGCGGTCGCGAGTTCTTTACGACTCTCTGATATGGAGCAATCGGCATGAGTCCGCGAACCGCCTCCGTACGGCGCCAGAGGCAGCCGATGCCCCTTCCGGACCTGCCGCCGTCCCCTCTCGTCTCCATACTCCTCCCGAATTACAACTATGAACGGTATTTGCCGGAAGCCATCGGCAGCGTCCTTCGGCAAACCTATCCCTATTGGGAGCTGATTGTGTGCGACGACGGGTCTACCGACGATTCCTGCGGCGTGGTTTCCCGCTATGCCGGCCAGGACCGCAGGATCCAATTGATCCAGCAGGCGAACGGCGGACAAGCTTCGGCTCTCAATAGCGCTTTCGCCGCCAGCAAAGGCCACATTTTGTGCATCCTCGATGCCGACGACACATTCCGGGCGGAGAAACTGGCCCGCGTGGTGGCGCAGTTCCAGAAGCGCGACGATGCCGGGCTGCTGGTTCACGCCATGACCTTGATTGATGCCAATGGGACAACCTTGCACCGCATCCCGATCCTTGGATCCTTCGAAGAAGGCTGGATCGCCGACCGCGTTCTCCAGCGCGGAGGTCGATGGCGTTATATGCCGTCGAGCGGCCTGGTGTTCCGCCGCGAGTTAGCGGAAATCGGATTCCCCATCGCGCAAGGGCGCTTCATCGAGGGCGCCGAAGGATTTCTTTTTACTCTCTTTCCTCTACTTACTAAGATTACGTACATTGCCGACGAGCTCTCCACCTATCGGATTCACGGCTCGAATATGGGCGGCCGGCTGGGCGTGGATGCCGCCGCGGCCCGCAAAGGCGCCCGCCTGATGACACAGGTGGTCGAAGGCGTCAACGAACGCCTGAGCCAGATGGCGTCCCCGGACTCCTTGGACGTCGAGGCGAACCTGCACATCTCTCTCGAACTTCTGATCGCGCACCTTTTGGAAGGAGAGCCGCGGAGCCGCTTGTATCGCCGCAGCTATGCGGCGGTCCGCGCGATCCTGCTTGACGATCTCTACGGTACCCGTCAAAAACTGCTGTTGCCGCTTTTGTTCGGCACGGCCACCCTGATGCCGCGCCGGTGGCGCCGGCCCTGGTTGAATCTGGCCATTTCCTCCGGAGCGCTGAAACGTACGCTGGTCCGAATGTTTACCGGCTTCCGGCGTCCGATCCGGCTGAGCCCGGACGTGCTTTAGCATGAATATCGCCGTTTTCGATTACCGCGTGGTTCCCACCAATCCCGTGGGCAGTTGTCACTTGAGGATGTTGTCCGGATTGTGCGACCGGCACAACTTCACGGTATTCGCCGTGGAGTTTCAAAACCCCAGTCCCGAGAAAATCCGGTGGGTGCGGATTCCGCTGCCGCTCCGGCCGTACGTGCTGCTGTTCGCGCTTTTTCATTTGGCCGCGCCGGTAGCCTATGCCATTCAGCGTCTGCGCGGGACGCGATTCGATCTGGTGCAAATGGTGGAGTCGAATCTTTCTTTCGGCGATATCTCGTACGCCCATTTTTGCCATCGGATGTACCTGGCGCGGCATTGGCGGGAGACCAAGGCTCGCGGCCTGCGGGGCTTTCTGCGAGGCCTGGCGCACCGCGCCGCGGCTCTCATGGAACCGGCCATCTATCGCCGCGTGCGGCACGTAATCGCGCCCTCCCGGGGCCTGGTGGCGGAACTTAGCCAGACGTATCCCGTCACGCAAGCGAAGATCCGCGTCCTTCCGAATTCGGTGGATGTGGACCGTCTCCAGCCGCCGGGCCCCGAGGAAAGACGCCAACTCAGGCAGTCGCATGGATATTCCCCCGAGCATCTCGTGCTGGTTTTTGTCGCGCTGGGTCACTTTGAACGCAAAGGACTGCCGCTGGTTTTCGAGGCCATGAAAGAAACCGGCGATGATTGGTTGAAACTCGTGGTGGTGGGCGGCGAGCGAAGTTCGATTGCGGAATATCGCGCGCGCGCCCGGACAGCGGGAGTCGCCGGCCGGGTCCGGTTCGCCGGAATGCAGCGTGATTTGCGCCCCCATTACTGGGCCGCCGACGCCTTCATCCTGCCGTCCTGCTACGAAGTATTTCCCCTGGTCGCTTTGGAAGCTGCCGCGGCGGGCCTGCCGCTTCTGGTCACCAGGGTCAACGGCGTGGAGGAGTTTCTGCGCGACGGCGAAAACGGCCTGGCAATCGATCGGGTTTCCGCCAGCGTCGCGCGGGCCATCCGGCGGTTCTCGGCCATGCCGGCCGGTGAGCGCCGGCAAATGGGTGTGCGCGCGCGCGAAACCGTGATGCAGTACGGGCGCGAAAATTTCGTATCCGCATGGAGGAGTTTCTATGACGCGGTGGTCTAAGCTCCTGCTCCTCCTTGTGGCCGGCTATCTCACCCTGACGCGCTCGTTCGCGCACTTTGGAATTCCCGCGGCGAACCTCTTCGTCGGCGAGATTGCCATCGGGGCATTCTTGCTGTTCCGGTCCCATGAGGTCCTGGAAAACTGGCTTGCCAGCCTGCGGCAGCCGACTCGCCTGAGCGGGTTCTCTCTGGCTTTCGCCTGCTTCCTGGCGTACGGGCTCTTCGAGTTGATACGCGGATTCGGCAAAGGAAATGCCGTTCTGCTCACCCTGCAGGACTTTGCTTTCAGTTACTACCCCATCTGCTTCTTCATTGGCCTCTGGTTGGGCAGCGCCGATCCCCGGCTGCTGCGCAAGGTCATCCGCTTCGTGGCATGGAGCAACGGCATTTACGGCATTTTGTTTATCGTCGTGCTGAACCGCTTTCTGGTCGCCGTGCCTGGTACAACGGATGTTCCGCTGTTTGGCCAACCCGCCGGTTCTTCCATCGTGATCCTTGGTTTGATTTGCCTGGAGCCGAAACTGTCGCGCGTCTGGCACCTGCTTCTGATGAATCTGCTGGTGATGCTGGGCCTTCAGGTTCGGGCCGAGTTTCTCGGTTTCATTCTCGGCGTAGCTTTGTGGGGCCTTCTCGCTCGCCGCTTCGATCGCATCTTTGCGGGCATGGCGGTGCTGGCGGCGCTGCTGATTGCCGGCCTGCTTACCGATTTTCGCATGCCGGCTCCCGGTACCCGCGGTGGAGAAATCTCGAGCCGCGACATTATCGGGCGGGTTGTGGCGCCGGCTGATCCCGAACTCGCCGCAGAATATACGGAAAATGCCCGATCGGATGCCGGCACCGCTACCTGGCGTCTCGTCTGGTGGCAGAAAATCTGGGACGATGTCCACCGCGATACCGCGACCGCCCTGTTCGGCGAGGCCTACGGATTCCCGCTGGCCGACCTGGTGGGCTACCGCGAGCGCGACCTGCGCACTCCGCATAGCGTCTTCTTCTATGCCCTGGGTTATGGGGGCTGGGTTGGGGTGTTAGTGTTTTTCACTCTCCAGTTTTCCCTGGGCCGCACGCTCTGGGCTGCCTGGCGACGTTCCGGCCTGACATTCGGCCCCGTTGTGTGGATCACCTTTCTTTCCGGAGCTTTCTTCGGCAACGCCTTTGAAACACCCTTTGGAGCGGTTCCCTTCTATCTTCTGACCGGGTTGGCCGCGGCGCCCCTTTGTTTACAAATCCGAAAGCAACATGCGTATCCTGCTGGCACATACGTTCTACAAACAGCCTGGCGGTGAGGACCGGGTATTCGAGGCCGAATCCGCGCTCTTGCGCCGGTACGGCCACGAAGTCGTCGAGTACCGGGCGTACAACCGGCAGATCGACGACATGTCGCCCGCTGAAGCCGCGGCCAAAACGATCTGGAATCGCGAGGCGTACTCCCGGCTGTCGGGAATTCTCGAGCGGGAGCGGCCGGACATCTGTCACTTTCACAATACCTTTCCACTCATGTCGCCTTCCGCCTTGTTCGCGGTCAAGGCCAAAGCCATTCCGGTGGTCGCGACCCTTCACAACTATCGTTTACTGTGTCCGGCGGCCACATTTCTGCGCGGCGGTAGAGTATGCGAAGCTTGCCTGCCCTCCGTGTTCCCGTGGCGGGCGGTCGTGCACGGCTGCTATCGCGCCAGCCGACCGGCGTCGGCTGTCACCGCCTTGATGCTCGGCAGCCATCGTCTGCTGCGCACCTGGACCCGCATGGTGGATGTGTATGTAACTGTCACCAGGTTTGCGCGCGATCAGTTCGTGCGCGGCGGATTGCCGCCCGGGAAAATCGTGGTGAAGCCAAATTTCGTGACCGAAGATGCCGGACCGTGCTGCCGGCGCGAAGACTTCGCTCTCTATGTGGGCCGCCTCAGCCCCGAAAAGGGTATTGCGACGCTGCTGGCGGCATGGCGCCGGCTGGCAATTCCCATGCCCCTCAAGATTGCCGGTGACGGACCCTTGGCCAGTACGGTTGCCGCGGCTGCCGCCGGCGATTCACGCATCGAATGGCTGGGCGCTCTGGCGCCGGACCGCGTGGCCGCGTGCATGAAACGCGCTTACCTTCTGGTGTTTCCTTCCATTTGGTATGAAGGACTCCCGTTGACGATCATTGAAGCACAGGCCAGCGGGTTGCCGGTCGTAGCCAGCCGGATCGGGTCACTGGTCGAATTGATAGACCATGAATCCACCGGCCTGCATTTTCTCTCCGGCGATGCCCAAGACCTGGCTCGTTCGCTCACCTGGGCCTGGAGCAACCGCGGGCAGGTGGGCGAGATGGGCCTCCGGGCGCGGCGGTTATACCGCGAGCGTTATACCCCGGAATCGAATTACAGGCAATTAATGGATATCTACAACCGCGCTTCGCGGGCCGCCGTGGTCAGGGCACCAACTGGATCGGCCCGACCTGCGCGCAGTTATACATTTGGTTCCCACTGATGATCGCATTGCTGGAAGGAGCTCCTCCCGAGACCGAAAACAGGCCGTCAAATGCATTTTGTGTCAGGTATACCTTATCCGCCGAGCCGGCCGAATTTCCGAAAATTCCCATGCTCTGGTTGAGCATCAGGTAAGAAAGGACTGTGTTCTGCTGATACGTAGACAACGCGTTCGCGGCGGAGCCGCCGTTGAGGCGGATCCCGATGAATCCGAAGTTCGCTGGTCCGGTGGCGGCCGCCTGGACGATCACGTTCGATATCACTTTCACGGGCGCATCCGGCGGTGTCGTGGCGATGCCGGTAAAGAACTGCGTGTTGTCCGCGGAATAAAAACCTGCGGTGCGGGAAATCATGTTTCCGCTGACGACGGAGCCGCCCCAAGCCTGCGTGTTCGCGTAAATGCCGAAGGTTTGCGCATTCATGATGCTGTTGTTCGTTACATTTACGTCGCTCAGCGATCCCGGCGCATTCGAAAACTCCACGCCGTCGAATGCCTGCTGCGACAACAGATTGCCGGTGATGGTGGAATTGGGGCTGCCTTCCAGAATGATGCCCGTACCGAAACCCTGAACCGTATTCTGCGAGGCGGTCGATTGCGCGGCGCCGAGTTCGATGCCAAAGCCGGAGCTTGGCCCGGAGAGCTTATTGTTTTGGATCACATTGGCAGTCCCGGCCATCACCGAAATCCCGAAGGTGTCTGGTGTGTAGCCCGTGTCCCAGTCCGAAAACGTATTGCTCGTAACCGCTATTCCCGTGACTGCCGACGATTGGGCAACGTTCCCGCCGCTCGGCCACAGCTCTACCGCCATTCGTCCCAAATGCTGTCCCACGTTTTGCGTGATCTGAATCTTCTGTCCGTATATGAAGGGCGCCGCGCTGAACGTCACCGAAATCGCGTCGCCGTAATCGACGCTCTGAAAGCTGTTTCCCGAAATCGTAACCGAATTCAGATCCGTGAGGTACATTCCCAGCCCGCAATTAATGACCTGGCTGTTGGTGATTTGCGAGCTCGTCAAGCCGACGGGGTCGTAAATAGCAGCGTCCCATGGGCCGGCGGGCGAAGTCGTGGTATTTCGAATCGTAACCTGGTTGATCACAATCGAGCTGGCCGGTATTGCCCCTGCTCCGTCCACCGCGAGCTGCAGTCCGCCGCCGACTCCGTTGGCATCGAACGTTATTCCGCTGATCGTTACTTGCGTAGCCGCTCCATAACTAAGTTTCGCCACGGCGATGTGGGGGGTGGCCGAAGAATTCATCCGAATCGTGCCTTGGCCCGAATAGGTACGCCCCGGTTGAAGTGTCAGGCGGGAACTGATCAGATACACCTGCGTGGGCCCGCCAAACGTCAGCGTAGCGCCGGCGGGCGTCGAATTGATTGCTTGTTGCAAGGCGGCTGTATCGTCACTGGAGCCGTTTCCAGTGGCGCCGTACTGGCTGACGTCCTTTTGTGCCAGGGCGGGAATAGAAGCCAAAATTCCCACCAGCACGAGCGCGATTGGCTGGGTTTTCAAGCTCATGACTCGATTTAAATTATGCATGCTGGTTCAGGCATACCTCGGGCGATGGATGATTGATCGTGCCATATCGGAACAAGTTGGGGGGAGCGGCGAAAGCCAGTTGGAAGAAAGCAGCAGGAGCAGCGGCTACAGGAGCCCCAAAACCAAAGTGGATGTTAACACACACATCGTCGAAAGATCCAGGAATTTGCTCGCGTTTACTTGTTGACTTTCGTTAGGAGTGATTTCCCATGTTAGAACAAGCGCCGCAAACCGTAGTTGAATCCACCTCTCGAGCCACCTCGTGCGAGATTGGTGACGAAACCGTTATTCTCGACTTCGAATCGGGCCAGTATTTCGCTCTCAATACCGTAGGCACCGCAATCTGGCGGTATTTGCAGACGCCATCCACCTTTGCTGCCCTCTGCGATCGCCTGATGGCCGAATACGAGGTCCCTCCGGAACGCTGCCGGACTGAGGTATCGGCGCTCGTAGAACAAATGGCCGAACACGGCCTGGTGAGGTTGCGCGGATGATTCATTGGTTCCGACGCCGTCCCGTGGCCGAAATTCGCGTCTGCCTGCAGGCGTTGGGGGCCTTCACGCTGACCACTCTGGCGCTGCACCGGATGTCTCTGCCCACTCTTCGGCGGCGGCTCTGGCGCGCGTTTTCGGCCGCCGTCGAACTCCCCGAAAACCAACGTGTGCCAATGTCTCGAGTGCTGCGATGCGCCGCCGTCGCGTCCAAGCTGACCCCGCTGCCGGCCACTTGTCTGGCCAGGGCGTTGGTGATGGAGGCGTTGCTGCGCAGGCATGGTTACGACGTGCGCATGCGGATCGGCGTGCGCCGGCCGGAGGCGCGGGTGTTCGCCGCGCATGCCTGGCTGGAGTACCAGGGAAGGATTGTGGTCGGCGGGCCGGAATCGGTGGTGGCTCAATACCGCGTCCTGCCGGACTTGGAGCACTTGATCGCATGAGCGCCATTTGCGGAAGGTTCCATCGCGACGGAAGTCCGGCGGCCGCCGCCGATCTCTCCGATATGCTGGCGCGGCTCCGGCACCGCGGCGGCGATGGCGAGGCGTCATGGCTGTGCGGACCGGTAGGTCTCGGCCATTCCATGCTGTGGACGACCGAAGAATCGGTGCTGGAGCGTCTGCCTCTGACGGCCGATTCCGAACGGTATGCCATCACCGCGGATGCTCGCATCGACAACCGCGAAGAGCTCCTGGCGAGCCTCTCGTTGGATCATCCCGACCCTGGCTGCGCCACCGACAGCCGGATCATTCTCGCGGCGTATCGTAAGTGGGGAGAAGAGTGTCCCGTCCACCTTATGGGAGATTTCGCTTTCGCCATCTGGGATGGGCGGCGAAAAGAGCTCTTCTGCGCCTGCGATCCCATGGGTGTCAAAGGGCTTTACTATTATCTCTCGCCAAATGCCTTCTCCCTGGCGTCCGAGGTGAAAGCCTTGTTCGCGCTCCGGGACGTTCCGCGGCGCCTGAACGAAGTGCGGGTGGCGGAATATCTCACCACACTCTTCGAAGACCGCGCCGGCACGTTTTATCGCGATATCTTCCGCCTGCCCGGCGCTCATTCCCTCCGCGTCACCAGAGACGGGTTTGAAGTGCGCCCATACTGGGCTCTCGATCCCACCCGGGAATTGCGCCTCGCCTCCGACAGCGATTACGTGGAAGGTTTCCGGCACCATTTCCTGGAGGCGGTGCGCTGCCGGACCCGGAGCAAATATCCCATCGGCGCGGCGCTGAGCGGCGGTCTCGACTCTTCTTCCATCGCCTGCGCGGCGCGTAACATCAATTCCGCAACCGGACCGCTGCACACCTTCTCCCTCATCTTTCCCGGTTTGCCGGAATCCGACCTCCGCCTCATCGACGAGCGCCCTTACATCCAGGCCGTGCTCGATACCGGCGGCTTTCAGCCGGCTTTCATCGAAGCCGATCGTCTGAGTCCGATGAGACAGATCGACCGCGTCCACTTTCACCTGGATCACGCCAACTACGCGCCCAACCTCTATTTGCACTGGGCAATGTATCAATCGGCCCACGAGCGGGGAGTGCGTGTTTTCCTCGATGGATTCGACGGCGACGCTACGGTTTCCCACGGTTTCGAGCGCCTGGCGGAGATGGCCCGTACACTCCGCTGGAGCGCGCTGCGCAACGAAATCCGCATGCTCTCCGAGAACCACCTTGCCGGCATACGGCCCCGGCGGATCTTCAAAGAATATTGCATCAAGCCCCTGGCTCCGAGGTGGGTCCATCTCACCGCGCACTGGCTCCGCGGCCGGAAACGCGAGGCCCGCTCGGAAAACATTTTCATCAGCTCCGAACTGAAACGCCGCACCCACATCGTGGAGCGAGCGCACGACCTGTTGGGCTCGCAGTTGCGCTGGGCGATCACCCGTACCGCGCGGCAGAACCACTGGCTCAGTCTCAATCAAGCTCTGTACGCTTACACTCTGGAGTTGGCCGATAAGGCCAGTGCAGCTTTTGCCATCGAGGCGCGCTATCCCTTCTTCGACCGCCGGCTCATGGAATTCTGTCTCGCCTTGCCGGCAGAGCAGAAACTGGCTCGGGGGTGGAATCGCTGGGTGCAGCGGCGCGCAATGGCAGGTATCTTGCCCGAGCAAATCCAATGGCGTCCCCGCAAGGGCAACTTAGGGCCGAACTTCTACCGCCGTCTTCTGGACTTCGAAAGAGAGCGGCTCGAATCCGTGGCGCTCGGCGGCGCCCCGGAACTGGAACCCTACGTCGACGCCCGCGCGATGCGTGCAGCCTATGAGCAGTATGCCAACAGCCAGTCCCGCGGACAGGGAGAGTGCCTCCAGCTTTTTGCCGCGGTAAATCTGGCCCTGTGGCTGCGAAACGCACGGATTGAAGCTTAAACAGCCGCCCTCCGGGGAACCCTGTCGGTCGGCAGAAAGGAGAAGGAAGTATGACTGAATCTACAAATAAGAAAGAGTGGAGTCAGCCCCAACTGAGCGTTCTCGGCAACGTGGAAAGCCTCACGCTGCAGAAGATCAAAAACTTCGGCGGCAACGATGGTTTTACCTTAGAGAACGCGACCATCAGCGGCTGATGCACTTTCGGGGCTGTCGGTACACCAGTGTGCCGGCAGCCCATTCTCCCTCGCTCCAGATACGACATGCTTTACTATTCGGCTTACAATTTGGGCATCGGCTCTGAAATTCCGCTGCCGGAATTCGCTCCGGCGGACCGCGGAGGCGACGTGGAGGTCCGTCTTTCGCCGCCACAACCCGTCACCGGATCGCGTTCGATTCTCTGGGACGCGGGTTCGCCGGTGGAGGTTGACTTCCGCTATCCGGGAGCCGGGCGTTTCGTAGTCCGGCATGGCCGGTCCGTGACCATCGTTCCCGAGCAAAATGTGGATCTGCCCCTGCTTCGGCTGTATGTCCAGGGAATGGTGTTCGCAGCCCTTCTGCATCAGCGCGGCCTATTCGTTCTGCACGCCAGTATCGTACAAATCGGCAGTTCCGCCATCGGCTTTTTGGGCCCGGTGGGCGCCGGCAAATCCACCCTGGCCGCGGGGTTCCACGCGCGCGGATACCCGGTTGCCGCCGACGATAACGCCGCCATCGATCTGCACCACTGCCCGCCCACCGTGATGCCGGCGTTTCCCAGCCTCAAGCTCTATCCGGCTGTCGCCGCCGAGCTGGGGTACAGCCGGTCGTCGCTGCGCATCATGCACCAGTCGCAGACCAAACGGGCGCACGCCATTACCACCGGATTTCACGCCCAGCCCGCCGGGCTCCGCGCCGTCTACATCCTTGACCGCGGGGCTCCGCCCGCGGTACGCCGTCTCTCTCCCGTGGAAACCGTCGTCGAAATGATTCGCCATTCCGTACCCACCCGGTGGGGCGTGGCCGGAGATGCGCCGCATTTGAAGATGTGCAGCCAGCTGGCCGGCGTGCTGCCGGCGTTCCGCGTGCGAACCTTCCACAACCTGCCGGAGATCCCTTTCCTCATCGACACGATTGCCGAACACTCGGCGCAATTCCTTGCCGAATCCGAAGGGAGCGGCCAGTGAGCGCCTTCAATCCGCCGCTCAAACCCGAAATCGAACTTCTGCTGCTCTGCGCGCGCCGAACCCGCTCGCCGCAGCAGTCGTCGGCCATGCGCGGCCTGCTGGCGCTTCCGATGGACTGGCGCTTCCTGCTCAGCATGGCGAACCGGCATCGCTTGCTCACCCTGCTCTACGCTGGGCTGAAGTCGGAATCGTGCCTGCAGTTCGTGCCATCCACGTCGCGCGATGCCCTGCACAGCGCGGCGCGCGAGTCGGTCGGGCAGACGTTGGCGCTTACCCGGGAACTGGTGCGCATCCTGCAGGAATTCGCATGCAAAGGAATCCCCGCCATTCCCTGCAAAGGTCCGGTGGTCGGCATGTTGGCCTATGGCGACCTCTCTTACCGTTCATTTTGCGATTTGGACATTCTCGTTCCCGACAGCCACTTCCATATCGCACAGCGCGTGCTCGGCAGCCTGGGGTACCGCGCGATGCTCCGCCTGAGCGCCAAGCAGGAGGAAGTGTACCTGAATAACGAATGCGCCATGCCGTTTCGCAGCGACGCAAATGGCCACGTGGTGGAGCTGCATTGGCGCCTCTGCGAACGGAATGCATCGGTCCGACTTCCCATATCGGCGTTTTGGCAACGGGCCATTTCCATCCCCTTATTAGGTATGGCCGTGCCTTCCTTGGCGCCGGAGGATCTCGTTTTGTACCTCTGTGTCCACGGAGCCAAGCATCGCTGGGAACGGATCGAGTGGGTTGCCTCCATCGCCGAGATCGTCCGCCGTCATAGCGAACTGGACTGGCAGGCCACCTTCGAGCGCGCCGACCGCTACCGCGTCGCCCGCCTTCTCCGCGTGGGTCTGCATCTTGTCGCGTCTCTTCCGGGTGTAGAACTGCCCGAACCCGTCCGCCCCAGGCTGGATGTCGACCCTGGCGCGCGCGCCCTGGCGGAATCGGTACGCGAGGAATGGTTCGTTCCCGCCAGCACCGCCACCCACTACCAGCGCCGCGCCGTCCGGTATATGTTCATGATGCGGTGCCGCGAGCATTGGGCCGATCGCCTCCGCATTCTCTTCTATTCCGCCATCCGCCCGCCTCACCCGTCGGCCGTCGAGTGGATCGATTTGCCGCCCCGGCTGGCCTTCCTGAATCGTATTTTCCGGCCGGTAAGGCTGCTGGGCGAGTACAGCGCGGTTGCCTGGAAGCATTATGTCCGTTGAATCCCGGCCATCGCTGCGTCTCCGCTGCTACGTGTTATCGATGCGGCTGCTGAACGCATTCCTGGCTCTGACGCACGCTCTTTTCGTCGGCTTTTGGCTGGGGGTATTGCGCCATCGCGACCTGCACAATCTGGACGCGCAGTACTACGACCGCCAAAACATGTACCGCGACGATTCCTATCAGCGCAGCGGTCTGTTCCATTGGGAGCTGGATGCCCTCGATCGTCATTTCTCCCAATGCCGGCGGCTCGTCGTGACCGCTGCCGGCAGCGGCCGCGAAGTCCTGGCGCTGTGCGGAATGGGGTACATGGTAGATGGCTTCGAATGCAATCCGAACCTTGCGGCCGAGGCGAACACCCTCCTGGCGTCGCTCGGGTATGGACCGCTGGTCGCTGTCTGTGGGCGCGACGCCTGCCCGGTCCTGACCCGCAAGTACGACGGCGCCATCGTAGGTTGGGGCTCCTTCATGCTGATTCGCGGGCGCCGGCGCCGCATTCAGTTTCTCAGCGAATTGCGAAAAGCGCTCGCTCCGGAGGCGCCCGTTCTGGTGTCGTTCTACCCGCTCGAGGGCGGCCGCCGCAGACTCACCATCGCCAAAACGATCGGCAACGCGATCCGCCGCCTTTCGGGCGCGGAAGTGCTGGAACCGGGGGATGATCTTGGCCCCAACTACGTGCATCGCTTCACCCGCGCTGAAATCACCGAGACGCTGGCGGCTGCCGGCTTCCGCGTGGCGCACTTTGGCCGGGCGGAATATGGCCATGCCGTCGGGATTGCGATTCCCGCCGGCGCCGGAGACCGCGAGCCGGAGGCATTGCACCGATGACCGCCGCGTTTTGGAAATTCCCTCTGCGGATCGCCGTTTTGGGGACGTTGACCTTTTTTGCGCTGCTGCCGCAGCCGTGGAAGGGCCGTCTGACGCTCCGGGGCTATCCGCATGACCTCGTCCATCTGCTGGCGTTCGGCGCTGCATTCCTGATGCTTGCGGTGGGCCGGAGGCGCGGCCCCGCTCTCTACCTCACAGGTTTGCTCCTGGTCGCCTTCGGCGCCCTTCTGGAATGGCTGCAAACCCGTATCTACGGCAACTTTTTCGAATATCACGACGTGGTTTCCGACGCGGCGGGCGTCGCTCTCGGTTTGCTCATACGCGACATGCGGGAGGCTTGAATGGCGATTGCAGCTCTGCATTCTTACGACAAGAGGTTCTTCGATGACATGGAAGCGGGCGCGCTGCGATCCGCCCAGGCCGTGCTGCCGATGGTTTTCGATCTGCTGTCGCCCCGCAGCTTGATCGATATCGGTTGCGGCCGCGGCGCCTGGCTCCGGACCGCGATGGACCTCGGAATACGGCCGGTGTGCGGTTTGGATGGCGCCTATGTCGACCGTCGCGACCTGCTGATTCCGCGCCAGTGCTTCCTCGAAACCGACTTGAGCCGCCCGTTCCAGGTTCCCGGCCGATACCATCTGGCGCTCTGCCTGGAAGTGGCCGAGCACCTGCCGTACCGGTCTTCCCGCTCCCTGATTGCCGGGCTGACAGCCGCGGCACCCGCGGTATTGTTCTCCGCCGCAATACCGGGCCAACCGGGAACCCGCCACCGGAATCCGCAGTTTCCGGAGTTCTGGCGGAAATTGTTCGCGGAACACGATTACCTGGCGCTCGACCCCATCCGGTCCCGCATTCGGGACAACGCCGGCGTCGAACCATGGTATTCGCAGAATATGCTGCTCTACGTAGCCCGCTCCTGCTACCAGCAGACGCCCCGCCTTCAGGCCTATGAGGCGGTCGAAGATCCCTGCCAACTACTGCCTTGGGTCTACGGAGGAATCTGGCGGGGGCGTGTGCGCTGGCGCGGTCCCCTGAGCGTCCTGAAAATCCTTCTTTCACGAGTCTCGCGCGCGCAGTTCTGATCCCGCGCTGCCACGGCGCGGCCCCGCCCGTCCCCTGCACCGGTAGAGGCCCTCGCCGCTCATCTCGGCACAGTCTGAAACCTTCATCTCCCCCCGGCGGAAGCACACCCGGGTCCGCCGCCAACTGGCAGGCGGCGATGGCACGGCCCGCTGCTGCGTAAAACTGGCGCAACTCGCCGGTCGCAGTCTGCCGAAACTGCCGAAACGGATCGCTTGAAATTGCCAGTGCGAGGAGTATCATGGCCCAGGAACGAGTACCGCGCCGATGAATGCTATATTGTCGCTTCATCGGGAGTTGCGATTCATGGAGAGCGATGGATGAACCACAATCTACTGAGCCGCCGGCAGGTTGCGAAGATGTGTGCCGCCATGGCCGCGGCCGGCACGCTCCGGGCCAGCCCGGAAAATCCCGCGATTCTCGAGGCCATGAAATCGGTGCGCGCGGCCATTCCGAAAGCCGAATCCGATCCATCCCGGCCGGTATACCATTTCCACCCACCCGCATATTGGAACAACGACCCGAACGGCACCGTTTGGCACAAGGGCTGGCATCACCTCTTCTACCAGCACAATCCATACGCGGCGATTTGGGGCCACATGCATTGGGGACATGCCCGCAGCCGCGATCTGGTCAATTGGGAGCACCTGCCCATCGCTTTGTGGCCTTCCCGGGAAAAAGGCGAGGAACACGTCTTTTCCGGCGGGGCCATCGCCGGCCCGGACGGCCGCCCGTTGCTGTTCTACACCAGCATCGGCGAACGTCCGCCCGAACAGTGGCTGGCGCTGCCGGAAGATGACGAGTTGATTGAGTGGAAAAAATATCCGGCGAACCCTATTCTGACGCTCCAGATCCACGGGACCGTGCAAGTGAACGAGTGGCGGGATCCATTCCTCTTCCGCGAGGCGGGTTCAGCGTACATGGTCTGCGGAGGGAATTTGCAGCCGAGTGGCGGCCGTGCCGCGGTCCAACTCTATGAAGCCGCCGGCCCGGACCTCACCCGGTGGAAATATCGTGGGCCGGTATTCGAGTACCGCGACCGCGACGTTTACAACATCGAGTGTCCCAACCTGTTCCGGCTCGGTACGAAATGGGTACTGCTGATGTCCCCGCAAAAACCCTGCGAGTATTTTGTCGGCGACCTGGATCTGGCGCGGGCCAAGTTCCTTCCGCAAACCCACGGAACTCTCGATCCCGGCCGGTCCTACGCCAGCAACATTTCGTTCGACAACCAGGGCCGCTGCATTTTATGGCTATGGGGCCGGACCGGCACAAACCCGGACCGCGGGTGGAACAACGTCATGACTTTGCCGCGAATCCTTTCCATCGGGACCGACGGCTACCTAAGGCAGACGCCCGCTCCCGAATTCGAAAGCTTGCGGCGCGACGCCGTCGATATTCCGGCCATGGCGCTGAAGAACCAATCCGTCTCGATGAGCCATAAAATCTCGGGTGACTGCCTGGAATTCGAGGCCGAATTCACCGCCGATAGCGCAACTTCGATGGGGCTCAAGGTTCGCTCCGGCCCGGCTGGTACCGCCGGTCTGGAGATCGCCTTCAATCCCGAAAACGGCGTCCTTTCGGCTGGCGATGCCCGCGCCTCCGTATCCCTCGGCAAGGCCATCCGGCTGCGTGGATTTCTCGATAAGCGAGCCGTCGAGGTCTACGCCAATGACGGCGAAGCCGCGATTTTCACGACCACCGATGCCCCGCCGGAGAACACCGGCCTGGAAGTGTTCGCTACGGGAGGCGCGGCTCGCCTGCTCTTTCTGAGATCCTGGACCCTCAAGCCCGCCGGTTTCAGCCTGGATCGTTTCCGCTGATCCGCGCCATTGGTTCGAGTCTCCGCGGGTGCCGCGGATGTGACTTTTGGGCGCCCGTGCCGGCCCGGCGCCAAATTGCGGCTGCTGCTCTGGCGCTTCAAGCCGACGAGAGCGCGGTTCGGAATCGTGAGACAATCGTCGGTCGATCCAGATGGCGTTTTCCCGCGGAGAAATTATGCGCAATTTGCCAGTCATTCTTGCCTTGCTCGCCCTTCCTTTGATGGCGCAAGATGGAGCGTTTCAAGGCTTTCGGCCGCCGGCTGTGCCCCTCGTCGCGTGCGATCCGTATTTCAGCGTGTGGTCTACCACCGATCACCTCGCCGATTCCGTCACCACGCACTGGACCGGTAAGCCACAGCCCCTGAACAGCCTGATCCGTATCGACGGCAAAACTTACCGGCTGATGGGCCGGCGTTCCGAGGCGGCTCCGCTCCCACAGACGGCAGTGCGCGTTCTGCCGACGCGTACGATTTATGAGTTCGCCGGCGCGGGAGTCAAGGTTCGTCTGACATTCCTTACGCCCATGCTGCCTGACGACCTCGAGGTGCTCTCCCGGCCGGTTACCTATATTACCTGGGACGTAAATTCCACCGACTCCGCGCAACACCAGGTCGCGCTGTTCTTCGATGCAGGTGCCTCGCTGGCGGTGAACGATCCTGCGCAGGAAGTGACCATGGGGCGATATCGCGAAGACGGCAACGAAGTGTTGCGCGCCGGGTCGCAGGAGCAAAAGGTTCTGAAACGCTGGGGCGACGACGTCCGCATCGATTGGGGTTTCCTCTACCTGGCCGCGCCGCAAAGCGAGAACGGCCGCGCGGCGCTGTCCGGCGCTCGCGCGGCCGAGTCGACCTTTATTTCTTCCGGTGCCGCGCCCGCCAATGACGACCTGGCAGTCCCGCGCCCCGCGTCCCAGAACGCGCCGGCGCTGGTTTGGACGTTCGATCTCGGTTCGGTGGGCACGGCTACGGCCAGCCGCTACCTGTTGATCGCGTACGACGATCTGTACTCGGTCGAGTATCTCTACCGGAAACTGCGGCCATGGTGGCGCCGGAATGGGGCCGGGGCCGACGATCTGATCCGCGCCTCCCTCGCCGGGTACGGCTCTCTTCAGTCGCGCGCGGAGAAGTTCGATCGCCAACTGATCGACGATGCGCGGCGCGTGGGTGGCGACAAGTACGCGGTCCTGATTTCCCTTGCGTACCGGCAATCTCTGGCGGCGCAGAAATTGACGGCGGATATTGACGGGACGCCGTACCTCTTTCCCAAAGAGAACTTCAGTAACGGATGTATCGGCACCGTGGACGTCATTTATCCGCAGGCGCCGCAGTTGATGCTGTTCTCGGCAACCCTCCTGAAGGCATCGCTGACGCCGGTTCTGGAATATGCGCGCTCGGGCCGCTGGAAGTTTCCCTTCGCGCCGCACGACTTAGGCACATACCCTCTGGCCGACGGCCAGGTTTACGGTGGCGGCGAACAAACCGAAGAAGACCAGATGCCCGTGGAAGAGACGGCGAATCTCCTGTTGCTGGTCTCCGCGGTCGCGAAAATCGAGGGCAATGCCGAGTATGCCGAGAAATACTGGGCGCTCCTGGAGAAGTGGGCCCACTACCTGAACGAAAAAGGCTTCGACCCCGAGAATCAACTTTGCACGGACGATTTCGCAGGCCATCTGGCGCACAACGCCAACCTGTCGATCAAAGCCATTGAGGGACTGGCGGCGTACAGCCTGCTTTGCCGGCGCACCCACCACGACGAAGACGCCAAGGTCTTTCGCGCGCAAGCCGAAAAATTCGCCGGCCGCTGGATGCAAATGGCTGTGGAGAACCGGCAGTCCCGTCTGGCGTTCGACCGCCCCGGGACATGGAGCCAGAAGTACAACCTGGTGTGGGATCGCATTCTCGACCTCCACCTGTTCCCCGCATCTTTGGCTCGCGATGAAGTGGCTTCGTATCAGGGCCGCCAAAATCAGTACGGCCTGCCTCTCGACAACCGCAAGACGTATACCAAACTCGATTGGACGTTGTGGTCCGCGACGCTGGCCGATTCACAGTCCGGCTTCGAAGCCTTGGTTGGACCGCTCTACAAGTGGGCCAACGAGAGCGCCAGCCGCGTCCCATTAACCGACTGGTTCGACACGGTGAGCGGGCGGCAGGAAGGTTTTCAGGCCCGTTCCGTGGTGGGCGGGCTCTTCATCAGGTTGGTGGCCGACCCGAGTTCCCTGGCGCAATGGGACAGCGGCAAGCACTGAGCCCGCGCCGGACATGAATCGCGGTGTCAGGATTGCGGAGTAGGGTCGCTTGATCGCGCCCGTGGGACACCATCAACTTCGGTGCCGGCACGGACCTCCGAATTCACTGGCCCGCCGGACGCCTATTGAACTGCGAGGGTGACGTTGGCCTGGCTCGTGATGCCACCCACGGTGATCGTCAAAGGCACGGAACTGCCGGGGGTAATCGAGTCGGGTACCTGCACGTTCATTTGCAGGACGCCGGCGATGAAGTCCGGGGCCTCACCGCAGTAATTGATGTTGGCTGTCTGTCCTCCGATAGTGGCGGAACATCCGGCCTGCGCTTTGGGCAACGGCGCTCCTTGATACGCCGACACGCGGCCATCGACACCCGGCGGCGTGGTAATACCCTCGCCGGTAGCATAGATGGAAATCCAGCTGCCTCGCGCGGCGGGGTTTGTTGCGGTGTTGACCGTCTGGTCCTGATTCAGGATTGCCCCTTGCCCCGTACCGCTGCCGCTATGAGTGAAAATGCCCGGCCGGGTGGCGGCGACGGGCATGGGGAACGGCGCAGATGCGTTCCCCTGGTAGACCACGACCACGTTTGCCGTGGTCGAGGAAGCCACTTCGTACGGCACAACGGCGTTGACCTGGCCGGCGCCGGCATAGATGAGCGGCGCGGGATTTCCGTTGATCAGGACTTGGGTGCCGCCAATCGACGTTTCCACCAGACTGTTGGAGTCGAGCGTGAGGTAGGCGCCCGCGGACGGGCCGAGACCCGTGCCCCAGACGGCGACGATCCCGCCCGGGGAAACGGCTTTGGCGTCGTAGGATGCGCCGTTGGTGACGGCGCTGATTGCCGGCTGCGGCACGGCCATGGCGCTTTGGGCTTGCGGGATCGCCAGCAGGGTGATGGACTGCGCCGGGAATGTCGTGCTTAGGCCGCTCGAGTTCGCGCCGATGTCCGGCTGGCGCACGATGGCGCTCAGGTTGGCGCCGCTGTACTGCCACACTTGGGCAGTACCGGCGGGAGTGAAGTTGGCCAGGGCGATGGAGTCGGTTATGGCGCTGCTGGTCTTATTGAGAACGGCAATCGTGAGGACCGAATCGTAGCGCTTGGCGGCGAAGATGGAAAGCTGGTCTGGATTGTCGGATGTAGCGGAAACGCTGGTATCTCCGAAGTGGCTGCCGTTGCCATCATAGTTCAGATACATCTTAAAGGCGAAAGCCGCGGGACTGGTGGGGGAAAGAGTGGTCCAAACCGTTCCATAATCGAGCTGCTCGCGGCCGAAGATGCCGAGAATGTCGGCCTGCGCGACCGCGCCCGTAATCGTGTCCGGCGCGCCCCAGTTGTATTCGGTGATGGCCGTCTTGGTTCCGGGGTAGTTATCGGATACCCATTGGCGCATTCGCGGCACCAGTTCCGGCGCTACCTCCGCACCGGTGGCATCCTCATAGCCGCCGCCTGGCACCAGGTAGTTCGGGTCCCACAGCGCGCGCGTCGAGGTCATGCGCAGCGTCTCCATCGTGGCGTCGCCGGCGCTCCCGCTCAGGCCGCTGGGTGTGATGTAGCCGTGAACATCCACGATGTCGAGCAGGCGGTAGCCGTTCTGCTGCTCGAATTTCTGCATTTGCTGTAAGTAATAGGGAATCCAGTAAGTGCTGCCGTGCGCCTGGTAATCGAGCGGATTGTCCCAGTATTGGTAGGGAGATTTGCTCCAGCCGTCATCGAAATCCAGTCTTGAAAACAGCATTCCGCTCCAGCCGGCGGGCACGGGGCCGCTTACTAAAGCGGTAGGGTCGATCGCCTTCACCGCCTGGGCCCACTTGAGATTCCGCGCCATCATGTCGTCATAAGTGGCGGCCTGCGGGTAAACGTCGATATGTACGCTGTACCACCATTCCGGCTCGTTATCCATTTCCCAAATGCGCACGCCGCCGGTGTTGCCTGGGCCGTAACTGGACAAAAGCTGGCTCAGCCACTGCTGGGAGAAAGCCGGTGTCACGGGGATGTAAGCGTCGTTGGGATCGTTTTGAATCTGATTGCCGTTCAGGAGGACGCCGTTGCCGCAATCGCTGTTGTCGGGGTTGGTGGCTTTCTGCGCGCCGTATTTCTTGACGCTGAAACTGCACTCGCCACCAGACTTCGGCAGCCAGTCCATGAGCGATACCGTTGCCATGCTGACCGTACCAGCAGCCAGGTTGGCCTTTTGAAACCCGTCGAACCCGGGGCTGACGGAGTAATTCTCAAAACACCACGGATTGTCGCCCGTATTGTTCTTGACACTATTCTGCCAATTGAAGCTGGTAGCATCATCGCCGCCCCACCGCAGCAGCGGTACCCGCATCATTCCGAGCAGTCCATTATCGGACCATTCGTTAATCCCGTAGATATAAGGGCTGATGGGGTGACTGTTGGCCGCGGCGTCGACAACGAGCGCGGGTGTGGACTGCGCACCGGCGCACAGGCAAACCAAAAGACCAAGGCCAAACGAGAGTAGCGGCTTCATATATCGTCCATTTTAATCCGGAGCTCTTGGCGCTACTGCTCAAACCGCTTAAGTTGAGCGGTGGATTCATCACTTTCTCCTTTCGAATCAGCAAACGCAGTTCCTCAACCGCTTATATATGCGCGGTCGAAGGGTTGATTCGGGTTTTCGGGAGCCGGGTCCTGTCCCCCGATGTAACGGCCTGCCTGACGGTAAATTGCGTCAGCGTGCCCCGGTCAATACCTTGAGGATCGAAACGGGGTCGGCGGCTGGCGTTCGCCGGTGGCAAGTAAGCGCCGCGGCTTTATGCGGCTGCCGCGCCGCGTAGCGGCGGCAAACTAAAACCGGCGAGAAGAATCTCAAGCTGAAGGGAAAGCGCTTCGGATCTGGGCATCCGCGCGCCTCGCGCACGCGCGTCCGTCACGAATCGGTGCCGGCCGCCAGAAAACGCCTCTCCAGCATGGCACTCGCGCACGCGCGCGATCATTACGGCCAAATTCAATCGGCCGAAACCGCCAATCTTCGGTCAGGATGCCCCGGCAAGCTCTCGGCGGGGCCAAATTTTCTCAAGCTGGTAGTGGCAAGGAATGAGACTATGTGGGTATGTCGTTCCCTCCGGGCCGGGCCCCTGAAACGAGGCGATTTCAGGTCAACCACGCCGAAAGACTGCA
The DNA here is from genome assembly GCA_035509055.1 of Bryobacteraceae bacterium. Lineage (GTDB taxonomy): Bacteria > Acidobacteriota > Terriglobia > Bryobacterales > Bryobacteraceae > PALSA-129. Next base: position 64,722 of record DATJMA010000079.1, read on the forward strand.
GATCGAGAGCGGAGCGCGTGAAGCAGGGATGAGCGTGCCGAACGACCCGCGCACCAGGCTTGGTCCGCCGGTGCGCACTTCGGGCCGCGGTACAACTCGAAGAACTTGGGGCCGGGCAGGAGCAGGCCGGGAACATCTTCCGCAGCCTCGGGCAGGATCGTCGGAGCGGCTATCGGCAACCGTGGCGGTCGGCGACCGCGGGGGGTGCGCCGTGAGACGGTTTCCGGCTCTCGCAGCCATACTGGCTGGGCTAACGGTGGCCGCGGCTCAATCCATCCCGCCGGACGAAATTCACTCGCAGACAGGCCCGTATGTTCCGCCCTCGCGACCCACGCTGCGCACGGAAGTTCGCGTTGTGGAGATTCCCATCGTTGTGCGCGACGCGCGGCACCAGGCAGTCCCCGGGCTCACGCGGGAGGATTTCAAGATCTTCGACGAGGGCAAGAGACAGGAGATCACGTCGTTTTCAGTCGAGAATTTCTCCCCGCGGGTGGACGGCGCCGCCGGCGCGGGGCCGAAGATTCCCGGCGGCGCCGCGCCGCCGAAGACCGAAACCGGGTTCCGCTACCTGGCGCTATGCTTTGACGATGTGCATCTGGCGCCGGAAGCCTTCAGACCAGTCACGGAAGCGGCGGCGCAGTTCGTCAAGACCGGCCTGACGCCCGGCGATCGCGTCGCGGTAATCACCACGTCACACACCCAGGATTACGCCTTCACGGGGGAATTGCCCGCGCTGATCGGCGAACTCGAGCGATTGAGGGCGCTTCCTGAGAAAGCGGCCGCCAATCCCACGCGCTGCCCCGTGATCCGGCCCTACGAAGCTTATCAGATCGCGAACGGCCTGGACCCAGGCAACGTCTTGATGCAGTCAAAACTAGCCGAATGTCAGGCCTGCTACAACAACCCGTGCCATGAAGGAGAGGTGATGGGAAAGGCGGAGGAGGTCTGGATACGCACGCGGACCGACACCGATGTCACACTGCGGGTGGTCGAGGCGCTGGTGGACGGGATGGCCAAGCTGCCGGGACAGCGACTCATCTTGTTGACGTCCTCCGGGTTCCTTGCCGGGGAGCAGGAAGTCAAGTTGGACCGCCTGATTGACAAGGCGCGGGCCGCGGGTGTGGTGATCAACGCGCTGGACGCGAAGGGGCTGACTTTCGGGTTCGCGGGCAGTATGGCGTATGACGGGGCCGCTATCCTGGCTTCGGGGACGGGTGGAGAATACCTTCACGGCAACGATCTGACACAGGGACTTCGCCAGCTGGCCGCGGCTCCCGAGACCGTGTACCTTACCGGTTTTACGCCCCGGGCAGAGCCCGATGGTAAGTTTCACAGGCTCAAGGTGCAACTAACCGACGGAAACAAGTACTCGATACAAAGCCGCCTGGGGTACGTGGCATCTAAGCTGGAGGCGCCCGCCGCGTATTCGGTTTCCGACAAGCTAGACCAGGAAGTCCTGGCCTCGAATACCCTGGCGGATGTCCCGATTTCGTTCAATTGGCAGCAGTGGGCGGGACCACCAGGCATCACGATGATCATCCATCTGGACTTCAGCCGTATGCATTTCCGTCAGTGGAACGGCCGGCGAATTCAGAAGCTGACGATTGTGGCGGCCCTCCTCGACGGTCAGGGGAACGTCGTGGCGGGAAGGAAGAGCGAATTGCAGATCGCTTTCCGCGATGCCACATTCAACCGCTTCACCAAGACCGGCTTTACCACCGCGGTCACCATCAAGGCGCCACCCGGACACTATTTGGCGCGCGGCGCCGCCCAGGAAGCCATGGAGGGCAAAATAGCCGCCGGGGGCGCCGGCGTGGATATCAAATAGTGTGAGGGAAACCGCGTCTGGTATATTGGCGGCGAGTTCGTCGAGCGTTGGCGCCTGAGTCGCGGCCGGAAGGTTGAGTCAGTCTGCCACTCCTCGAAAGATGCGGAGCTGGATGACACGCTTCGAGGTTTGCCTCTTCTGACCGCTGCCGGCCAGGGGGGCTTTCTGGCAAGAACCGGCGTCCCTGATCATTGTCGAGTTGGAACCAACTCATCGACTGCCTGAAACGATTGGATGACGTTCGTCACCATCTCCGTTCTAGCTAAATCGAGTCGCCCTTTGCGGCCTGCCCCCGAAGGAGGAACGTTTTTGGAAAGCGCCCCTGCCCGCAGATCTTGAAGGAACCAAAATCCTTGTACCAATCGCCTTCCGGCACTTCCGGCTTGGATTCCACCCAAAACGCGCAACTGATTCAAATCTTCAAGGCCGATGGAGCGGTCGCGCATTCGGTTATCAGATGCGCGCGCGCCGCGACAGGCAGGTTATCCCATCTCTCGATTTTGGGCATCAGCCGCCGAAAACCATCCGTCCCAGTTCGTCGCCAAGCCGATTCGCTTCTTCCGGGTCAGTAGCACCGCGGAAACGCTCGGCCAACTCGAAGAACTGCTGTTGTTTGCGGGCTTGCGCCTCCATCCCATCCTCGATCAGTTCGACGATTAAACGGTTTGCGCTGAGGCGGCGGGTCTTGGCCAGTGGAGCGAACTCGAGCGGCTACGGTGGCGGGAAGGCTGATGCTCTGACGAACGGTTTTGTTGGCCGTCCTCATAGCACCATTGTGCACCAGAATGATGGCGTCCCCAGGGGGATTCGAACCCCCGTTACCGCCGTGAAAGGGCGATGTCCTAGGCCGGGCTAGACGATGGGGACTGGCTGAGGCCGTTGGAAGGTGTACTTTTCTACTGTAGCTTCCGCCCACCAGCCCCGTCAACTTCGCTTCAGCGGGCAATCCTGGACGGAAACCGTCCGGAGAAAGACGGGAACCACTTTGTTTTCATCGGCCGCCAGTGAATCCTGGACGGTTTCCGTCCCGTCACAACTCTTCTTCCGACCCTGGCGCCACCTTGTGCTTGGGCTTTTTCCTTCGCGATTTCGGCTCCATGGTTTGGCCGGCGGGAATGCGGCCCACGCGCTCGCGGGCGATCGCCTTCACTTCCTTGCCCAGGTCAAATCCCTTTTTCTTGCGCGGCAACCAGGCCTCCTACCGCCGATGTCAACGACTGCGGCGTGAACGGCTTCAAGAGAAAGGCCACCCGTCCGGGAGCTTTGGCCGAAAGCGCGCTGATGTCTACAGGATACCCGCTGGCGCATAGAACACAAATCGCCGGGTTGGCGTCGAGCATCCTCCCTGCCAGTTCTTCCGTGGTCATTCCCTCCATGCTGCCATCCAACACCGCGACGTCGAAGGCCGACGGGTCCGCCTCCACCAGCGCCCAAGCCTTGTCGCTAGCGTCCGAGGTCGTCACGGTGTATCCATGACGGCCCAGATAGAGACTCATCATGCGCAATAGTGGTGGTTCGTCGTCAACAATCAGGATGCGCCCGGAGGTTCGGTCCATCGTAAGAATTGTAAGATCGAGGCTATGAGGTTCTATACGGAATATCTCACATTCAAGACCACAAAGCATAGGGAGTATTTGAATATTACCCCTCAGGTGGAAACCGCACTGCGCAAGAGCGGCATCGCGGAGGGGATGATTCTGGTATCCGCCATGCATATCACCGCGGGCGTGTGGGTCAACGACGCGGAGGACGGCCTCATCGCCGATATCGACGAATGGCTCGAGAAGCTCGCGCCTTTCCGCAAGGATTAGCGCCATCACCGCACCGGCGAGACCAACGGCGATTCGCACCTGAAGAGCCTGCTGGTACACCACGAAGTGGTCGTGCCGGTTACCGAAGGTAAACTCGATTTCGGGCCGTGGCAGCAGGTCTACTACGCCGAATTCGACGGGCAGCGCAACAAACGCGTCATTATTAAAATCATGGGCGAGTGAAAGGGAATGGCCCGCCGGGGCATTCCCGGATGGAGACATCAATGAAAA